>CAWAKY010000031.1:0-55684 GCA_963782695.1 uncultured Actinomycetota bacterium
CCGGGGTCGATCCGGCGTTGCGCGTTGCTGAAGACGACGTCCTTCAGCATCGTCGTCGCGCGCGTGCTGATGACGGTCCCCAGTTGCTCGGAGACGAAACCGGAGACGATCTCGACGCCGATGCCGAGGAGGTCGGCGGCGATGGCCTCGGGGGTGTCCAGCTCGCCCGGGGTGGTCCCGCCCGTGATCGCCCAGAGCTTGGGCGGCTGCGCGTCGAGCCCCCAGCGAAGCTGGACCGTTTGGATGTCGTCGACGGCGAGCCCGATCGCGACGAGACGGCTGAACTCGCCGCCGGCCACGCCCGCCCGGATGACGACGACCGGCCGCAGCGTCGTCGGGCCGAGTGCCACGACGAACAGGACCGCCACGCAGCGCAACCCGCACCCCGGTCGCGTCGAGCCGCAGCTCCTCGACCGCGAACCGGCCCCAGTCGCCCAGGGTGATGTCGCACCCGAAGCTGACCGACGGTGTCCCCAGCCGTCGATGACGACTTTGAACGGGCGCGAGGAGCCGTGGCGGGCACCGAGGTCGAACCGCCGGACCATCCCCGTCAGCGAGGAGGCGACGACGGCGTGGCCCGGGTCGAGCGCGTCGGCGAGCACGGCCAGGCCGGTGGAGGCCAGCGCCGGCAGTCGCGTGAGCAGCACAGTGCCAGGGCCGGGCGGATGTGGGTGTAGAGGTCGAGCTTGGTCTTGTCGACCTTGTTCGCGAGACGAGCAGGTCGAGGGCACCGCAGATGTCGAACGTCGCCTGCGCCACCTGCTGCCGCAGCCAGAGGCCGCATCGCTGCGGTGGGGGAGGAGCTCGTTGAGGGCGAGGACGATGAGCGACTCGGCCCCCGAGGCGAGTGCGCTCCCGAGACCCCGGCCAGCCGGGACGAGCCGGATCGCGCTCTAGGGAGTTGGTCGCACGAGGTCGAGCCGCACCGGCGCCGGGTCAGAGTACCCGCCGACCCCGAGGTCGAGGCCCCACCCGTCGACGGTGACGCGGACGTCGAGGAGGGCGACCGGCGCCCCGGTCAGGCCGATCGAGAGTCCGCCGGTGAGGTTGGTCGTGATCGGTCGCCCGTCGATGGTGGGGGCGAGTGAGACGTGAGCACCCGCCTGGAGCCGACCACTCACGACGGCGTAGGTCACGGAGACGTCATCGGTGAGCTGCCAGATCCCGCTCGTGCCGCCCGGTTTGAGGACGCGAGCTGCGGCGTGGGGGAGAGTGACCGTCGACGCCGATGGATATTCGCGGGCGCGCAACCACCCACCGGGATCGCTGAGGAGCCCCATCGGCAGGACGAGGTCGCGGTCGCCCGACTCGGGGTCCCCGGTGCCGAGCAGCCCTGCGGCACTGAGGCATTCGTCGAGCAGGGGGTCCTCGACGAGGGGGCGCAGAGCCGTACCCAGCCCCTGGAGCGGCAGCGCGGGCAGGAGGGTCGTGGCGAGGGGCACGAGGCCCTCGGCGTTGCCGTGCGGGAAGAGGCCATCGGGACGACGGCTCGCCCGGGTGCCGCGTGGTCGAGCCGCAGGGTCACGCCCCCAGTGCCGGCGTGCCCGACGAGTCGCACGCCGCCGAGGGCGTGGTCGAGCGAGCCCACGCCGACGTCGAGGCCGACACCGGCCGGGGTCGCAGACAAGGCGACGGTCATCGGCACGGGTTCGGCGATCGTCAGCGCTCCCGTGATGGTGGCGGTGTGCGCGAGGTCGATGGTCTGCTGGGCGGGGCCACTCGCGATCCGGAAACGGCGTGAGCACAACGTCGCTCGGCACCACTCCACCGATGAGCGCGCGGATGGCGGTCGCCACTTGCTGAGGCGCAGCCACAACGGCCCAGCGCAGGGTCGCCGCGCCCGGTAGTGGAGCAGGCGATCAAGCCCGCCGGGGTCAAGTCCGCCGTCGCGCAGCAGGCCGATCGCCGTGAGCAGACCGGCGAAGTCGGCGTTGGCGCGCAGTCGCGCCACGACCTCGCCGAGCAGATGCGGGCTCGGGCGGTGCACCGGTCTCGTCGCCGGTGACAACCCAGACTTCCCGGTATGCCGTGTGCGCCCGCGCCTCATGAAGCGTCACCTCGGTGCGCCCCACCGTTCCGTCGAGGGGCACGTGGACAGTGACCGTGACCCAACGGCACTCGAGGTCGTGCTGCAGGGCACCGGGGCCGCGCAAGAGCCACCCGTCGGCGACGCCCACGCTGAAGCTGACCGTGACCTCGCGCACCGGACGCAGGTGCGGTGCGACGCGATCCACCGCAAGCAGGTCGACTCGGGCACTGGCCCGAGCAGGAGTTCGCCGATGGTGCCGTCGATGATGGGAAGGTCGAGCCCGACGTGCACTTCCTGGGGCGGGCCGGCGGGCAGTGCCTCGAGGAGGCGCAGCCGGCCATGGACCACCTGGGCGACGAAGGCACCGAGTACGCGTTCGAGGTCCTGGCGTTCGAGCGTGGCGAAGCAGGCATGCACACGAACCGATGGGTCCCGGCTCACGGCCAGGGCGCTCGGAAGCTGAGCCAGGGCTCGGTTCGGCTGCGCCACAACACATCCAGCGCCTGTCGCTCGGGCGAGGAGCCGAGCGCGAGGGCGGTGTCGGGCATGGCCGGAAGCTCGGTCGGAGCCAGAGCAGTGAGGAGTCGCAGTGCATCGCCGGAGAGGTCGGTCTCGAACGCGGTCGTGGCTACGGGACCCCACGGGGTGCCGACGGTGACGACGTCATCGACCAGGGTGGCCACGTTGCCGAGTCCGGTGGCACGCACGGTGGCGGCACCCGCGCCACCGTGACCGACGAGCAGCACCGGAGCTGTGCGGGCGGAGAGGGCGGCCGCGACGCGCTCCGACTGGGCTCGCAACCCGTCGTGGTCGGGCCCGTCCGCTGCGGCCGCGGCAACGCTGGGCACCAGCACGAACCATGGCCCGTCGCCGATGGCGGGGGACGGTGGCCGGGTGGGCGCCCGTTGCGTCGACGCGCTGACCGCTGGGGACGAGTTCGAGCCAGTCAGGTGGGCGTTCCCGCCGTCGCAGCCGACGTGGACGACGGCCGTCGGGACTCCGCCGACTCCCGGGGTGACCGGAAGCCCGGTGCCGAGTCGCGCGGAGGCGACGAGAGCGGCATACGTCATGCCTTCACGAACGGTGACGGTGACGCCCGAGTCTCCCGAGAGCACCTGGTGCCCACCGGAGTCGGTGGTCGTCGGGACCCCGATGAGGCCGTCGGTCGCGGACCACCGACTGACGAGACCGGTGAGGCCGAGCCCGAGTCCGGCTCGGCCGTGCAGCAGGTCGGCGAGGTCGGGGATGGCGGGCGCCACGGTGGCGAGGATCGTGGCGGTCGTCGCTGCGCTGGGGACGCTTGCGCCGGTGAGCAGGTCGAGCGCTTCGGTGACCGCGCGCCGGGGACTGTCGGGATGGCAGCCCGGCACGGTCCAGACCGCCAGCCCGGGAGCGCCGGCCGCACCGCCGACGGGCAACAGCCACGGGCGCTCGGTCGGCCCTGTCCCAGGGGCGCCGACAGCGAACCCGCCGAGAGAAGCCAGGCGATGGGGCGCAGCGCGGCGCCGAGCCGACGGCGATCGAGGGTGAGGTCGAGGAGCCACTGCTCGATCGCGGCGGCCGGATCGGTGAGCAGGACGTCGAGGGCCAGGCGGGCGCGGACCGTGGGCTCGGGGGTGAGGGCGGCAGTCGCGTCGCCCCACCCGACGAGGTCCGCCAGCGCGGTGAGGACGTCGCTGCCCAGACGGCGGAGCAGGTTCCCGATGACGGGCTCGAGGGCAGCCCAGTCCGGCGCCCAGTCGGGGTCCCAGTTGCCGCGGGAATCAAGGCGCGGCAGCGGGATCGGGAGAAGGTCCGAAGCACCGGCACCCGCGGCCCCCACACCGCCGAGGAGAGCCCCGACCGAGGGGACGCGAAGCGCGATGCCGGCACCGCTCGGCGCGACGCACACACCCGAGCGAGGCGACCAGGTAGGTCGACCCCGATCCTTGGCGCCTCGATCGCGAGGCCACCGCCGAGGGCGAAGACGGCCGGGTCGGCGCCGCGCGGACCGATGCCGGCGCGGCCGACGACGCTGTCGAGGAAGGTCGTCGCCCCGCTCGAGAGGTCGACGGTGAGGAGCGAGAGCCGGGCCGAGGCGTCGACTCGCAGGTCGTCGAGGAGGTCGAGGTCGGCCACTGCCGAGAGGGCCACGCGCAACGTGTTGTCCTCGCGCCAGAAGTCGAGGCCAACGGTGTCGTCGTCGCCGAGAACGATGCGCCACGGGTCGCTCTCGATGCCGGTTCCGGGGATGACCGGCCCACCACCGCCACCCACCGCGCCGAGCAGCAGCTGACGCAACGCCGCGAGCGCCTCGGTCATCGCCGTCTGGTCGCCGGTGACGTCGAGCCAGTAGTCGCGCATCGTCGCCACGGGGTCTCGGACGATGTCGAGGATGCCCGGGCTGGCCACTGCGCCGGGCGGGTCGACGCCGAGCAGGATCTTGAGGAGCGCGCCAGCATCGCCGAGGCCGTCGAGCGCGTCCGACAGCACGCCATCGAGGACGTCGTCGGCTGCATCGATCGCGGCATCCGGGCTCGAGAGGTCGACCATCGGGCGGACGGCCTGACCCGGCACCCCCACCTCGTGGAGCGTGAGGACGAACGCCGGTCGCCGGGCTTCGTCGAGGCGGATCCCGAGATGGACCGACGCGAGCCGGAAGTCCGCCGTCGTCCCCGCGAACAACCGCGTCCCACCGGCGTCCGACCCGAAGACGGCTTCGGCCCGCAGCGCCGGGATCGCCGTCGCCGAGCCCGTCCCCGTGTCGGCGCACAACAGGTCGACGTGGGCCCGAGCCTCAGCCCCCGACCGGGTCCCATAGGCCAGTTCCACCCACGGCGTGAGCGTCGGGTGCCCACCCGTCCCAGCCGCGACGGCGAGCCCCACCAAGACGGTGCACGGCCCCACGGTGATCGACACGGCGTTCCGGTCCGCGTCGGGCGCGCCGCCGGTGAGGGTCGCGACCTCGCCCAGCCACGCGGTGAGCGAGGCCGGGTGCTCGAGGATGTCCTCGACCCATTCGACGAGCGCCGGGAGCCCGCGCTCGATGATGTCGTGCAGCGGCAGCGCGGGCAGGTTGGTCACCCCGTCGCGCAGGCCGAACATCCCCGCGAGGGCGCGCACCTTGGCCAGCGCCACGTCGGTCGTCGACAGGGCAGCAACCTGGCGCGCACCAGTCCGACGATGAACTCGATGAGGTCCGTCCCCACTGTGGCGAGGTCGTCGAGGGTCAGCGTCCGGGTCGTCGGCGCCGTCGCCCCCGGGAGCTGGAGGTCGGTGAGCGAGAGGCTGAACGCGACGGGTTCGGGTCCAGTGGGAATCCCCACCGACACCGACATCCCGCGCAGGAACGCCTCGCCGGCCACGGGCGCCGCGTCGGTGAACGTCGCCTCGACCTCGACCCCGATCCGTCCGCCTTCACGGCCGAGCAGCAACCACGACGGGTTGGGTCCGTCGGTGGGACGGGAGTCGGTGCCTCGGGCGACGTGGGCGATGGGGACATGGAGCCGGGTCGTCACCTTGGGTGAGACCCGGTTGAGTGGATCGGCACCGCTGCCGGTGCTGTGCTCCACCCCCACTCCGATGCGCACGGTCCCGGCGGAAGCCGACCCGGTCGGCTCGAGAACGGCATACACCGTGACAGCCGGATCGTCGCTCGCGAACAGCGGAACCCACCGGGCACTGTCGTCGTCGTGACCGGTCGGCGGTCCGAGCGTCGAGTCGACGAACTCGGTGAGCGCGTTCCGCTGGTCGTCGTCGGAGAGGATCGTGGCGAAGCCGTTGGCGTTCGAGTGCTCGCTGCCGGTGCCGCCGACGGGGTCGCTGAACCAGTCCGGGTTGTTGTCCCCACTCGCTCCGCGGGTCAGCCCGATGGCGCGCGTCAGTGCCCCAAAGGCCCCGAGGTCGTCCTCACCGAACGACATCGCGGATCACCCCCTCATGGCCGCCGTTCGTGACATGGGTTGGATCAGGAGCACTCCCTCGGCCGCGGCGATTCCGCCGGGGATGAGGGCGCGCGATTGGGTGTCGCGGCCGAGCTGCGCACACGTGCGGCGTGCCAGCTCGACGAGCGATTCCCAGGCGAAGGCGGTGATCGCGTCCGACCACAGGTCGACGACGATCGGTGGCCCGTCGGGCTTGGTGAAGGTCGACATCACGAGTCCGGTCGGGGCGTCGATGGTGCCGACCGCGAACGGCACCGACACCTCGGCGGGCTCATCGAGCTGGTCGCAGCTCACGGTGACGCTCATGGTGACCAGGCCCTCGGCACAGGCGATTGCGGTCGCCGCCGTGTCCACCGCGAGCTCGCTCGCGCCCTGTTGCCAGACGAGGACCGGCGTGGTGCCACGCGGGAGGTCAGCGACGAGGCGGACGACGTCACCGAGCAGCTTCTGGGCGTCACGCGTCGGGATGCGCAGCAGGTCCTTGGTGGGTTTCCCGATGGGGACTCGGCGCTCGAGCGGGGTGAACCATTTGGCCTTGTCGAGGGTGGTGCGCAGTCGTGGCAGATCGGCGTTGTCGACCAGCGGTGCCGACACCCCGAGTTGCGCCTTGCCTGCCATGACGGACCTCCGTAGAAGGAGAAACCGGACGTCCGAGTCGTGAATCCGGGGCGGAGGTCGACAGCTCGACACGCGGTGGAACCGGCTATGGCATCCACACCTATCAGAGCAGCATGTGACGTGGCCCACAAGGCGAGTGCTGACTATTCATGGCGCTCGCGGAGCTGCAGGAGCGGCTCGGCCACAGCAGCCCCGGTCTTGGCCGGCTCGTGCACGAGCCGCGCGCGGGCCCCACCCCGGGTGCCGCGGCCTCGCCTCGGGCACCGCCACTTCGCACGCGGCGTCCATCCGGTGCGGGCACGACCCGCGGCCGTGCGACCGGTCGGCCAACGCCTTCGACCCGCCTCGGGCATCAACCGAGAGCCGAAACGTCAAGCCGCAGGCGGAGACGTACATCTTTCTGTGCGTGCCCCCGGGCAGATTCGAACTGCCGACACCTTCTTTAGGAGAGAAGTGCTCTTCCCCTGAGCTACGAGGGCGCGCCCGCGGTCGCCCGCGAGGCTCCCACAGGCTAGCGGCCCGGGTCACGGCATCCACACCCCACCTCGCCCGGAACCGACGCATCGGCCGAACGGCGGACCCCCTCGGCCGGACGGCCGAACCTGCCGGCGGCGTCGCACGATGCGCCGGATCACCCTTCGGTCGTGCACGCGCTCAACTAGTGTCGGCAGTGCAGGGTGGGAAAGGCTGGACCCGTGTCCCGACACGACGTCGTCGAACGGATCGACGAAAGTGCGCGTTTGCGCGCCCTCGATGCGCTGCAGGTGCTCGACACCCCGCGCGAAGAGCGCTTCGACCGGTTGGTCGAGCTCGTCAAGGAGCTCTTCCGCGTGCCCGTGGCCGCGGTGACCCTGATCGACGAGGAACGCCTCTGGGCCAAGGCCAGCACCGGGCTGCGCAGCAACCAGATGCCGCGCCAGGACTCCGTGTGCACCGTCACCATCGAGCGCGACGAGGCCCTCGTCGTGCCGAACCTCGAGATCGACGACCGCTTCAACGAGTCCCCGTCGCTGATGGGCTCCGGGCTGCGCTTCTACGCCGGCCAGCCGCTGCACGCCGGCGAGCACCGGGTCGGCGTGCTGTGCGTCATGGGCTACGAGGAGCGCGAGATGGATGCCGCGGAGCTTCGGCTCCTGCGCACCCTCGCCGACTGGGTCGAGGCCGAGCTCGCCACCGAGAACGAGATGCACCGGGCCGCGCTGCTCCAGCGGGCGCTGCGCCCGCGCTCGGCCATCCGCCTGCCCGGCTTCGAGGTCGCCGGCCACTGCGTCACCGCCCGGCACGTCGGCGGCGACTTCTACGACTGGTTCCTCGCGCGCGACAAGCTGCACATCTTCGCCGGCGACGTCATGGGCAAGGGCATCGGCGCGGCGCTGATCGCGAGCTCGGTGCGGGCCGTCCTGCGCGGTGCCGCACGCTTCATCAGCATCGAGGAGGCGTTCAACCGCACCGCCTACGACCTCGACCAGGACCTCGGTGACACCAACACCTTCGTCACGGCCTTCGGCGCCTGCATCGACCCGGTGACCGGCGAGGGGCAGTACGTCGACGCCGGTCACGGGCTCGCGGTGATCATCGACACCGAGGGCGTCCCGCGCCGGCTCACCTCCGGTGGGCTGCCGATCGGCGCGATCAGCGGCGACCACTGGCTGGCCCACGACTTCGTGCTCGACCGCGGCGACGTGCTCGTCGTGGTGAGCGACGGCATCCTCGACTTCTTCGACGACCCGGCCGACGGCCTCGCGGCGCTGTCCGAGCTGGGCGACCGCCGGCTCTCGCCCAGCGGATGGTCGACGAGATCACCGCGTTCGCGGAGCGGTCCGGCCCGACCGACGACGTCACGGTCGTCGTGGTGAAGCGCAGCCTCAGTGAACAAGCAGCTCCTCATCCGGGTGTTGGTGGTCCTCACCCTGCTGGCCGGCACCCTCTACGTCGGCTGGCGGTGGCTGTTCTCCGTCAACTGGGAGAACTGGTGGATCGCCGTGCCGCTGGTGGTCGCCGAGACCTACGCGCTGATCGACGCCTACCTGTTCGGGATGACGGTGTGGCGGATCAAGCGGCGCGGGCCGGCCCCCGAGGCGCTCGGCACCGCGACGGTCGACGTCTTCATCACCACCTACAACGAGCCGGTCGAGCTGGTGGCGCAGACCGCCCGGGCGGCCACAGCGGATCCGGTTCCCGCACGAGACGTGGATCCTCGACGACGGTGACCGCGTCGAGATGCGGTCGCTGGCCGCCGAGCTCGGCGTCGGCTACATCACCCGCACCGAGGACTGGCATGACCGGCCGCGGCACGCGAAGGCCGGCAACCTCAACAACGCGCTGTTCGCCACCCACGGCGAGTTCATGCTCATCCTCGACGCCGACCAGATTCCCGAAGCCGGAGATCCTCGACCACACGCTGGGCTGGTTCCAGGACGACGAGGTCGCCCTGGTGCAGACCCCGCAGTGGTTCACCAACGTCACCGACTCCGACCCCCTCGGCTCGCAGGCGCCGCTGTTCTACGGCCCCATCCAGCAGGGCAAGGACGGCTGGAACGCCGCGTTCTTCTGCGGGTCGAACGCGGTGCTGCGCCGTGAGGCCCTGATGCAGCTCGGCATCGTCGGGTACGTGCGCGAGGTCGAGTCGGCCGTCGCCGACGCCCTGCGCACCTCGAGCCGGCTGCTGGCCACCGCCGAGGAGCACGCCGTGGCCCGCGGCCCGGTGGCGGCGTCCGCCGCGCTACGAGGTCGCGGAGGCCGCCACGGTGGCCCGCGCCGGACCTCGCCGCCGGCGCGCCGGTGTCGCAGGTGACCTACGCCTTCCAGCAGCGGGTCGACGCGTCGGCGCGGCTCATCGTCAACGAGGACCTCGCCTCGATCCGGGCCGACCTCGAGGAGATCGGCGTCCTGCACGACGTGCCGCAGTACGACGCCGAGCTGGGCGAGCTGGTCGTCGACGACACCGCGCTCACCCGGCTGGCCGGCCGCGACCTGTCGCCGCTGAGCGCCATCGAGTCGGTGCGCCAGCTCGTGCACGCCGTCGACGTCGACCGCTCGCACGAGGCCCAGCCGATGATGCCGATGGCGACCCTGTCGGTCACCGAGGACATGGCCACCTGCATGCGGCTGCACGGCATGGGGTGGAAGTCGGTCTACCACCACGAGGTGCTGGCCCACGGCCTGGCCCCCGACGACCTCGGCACCATGCTGCAGCAGCGGCTGCGCTGGGCGCAGGGCACCCTGCAGGTGATGCTCAAGGAGAACCCGCTGGTGCAGAAGGGCCTGAGCATCCCGCAGCGGCTCATGTACTTCTCGACGATGTACAGCTACCTGTCCGGGTTCGCGGCCGTCGTCTTCCTGACCGCGCCGTTCCTCTACCTCGTCTTCGGCGTGCTGCCGGTCAAGGCCTACGGCCTGACCTTCCTGGCCTTCTTCGCGCCCTACATCCTGGTGAACCAGCTGCTGTTCCTCGCCGTCGGCTACGGCAAGAAGACCTGGCGCGGCCACCAGTTCAGCCTGGCGTTGTTCCCCCTGTGGATCAGGGCCTGCTGGACCGCCGCCGCCAACGTCTGGTTCCACCGGCCGCTGGGCTTCGTCGTGACGCCCAAGGAGCAGCAGGAGGACCGCCACTTCCCGTGGCGCCTCGTCGCCCCGCAGCTCACCGCCGCGGTGCTGCTCCTGCTGGCGGTCGTCATCGGTGCCGTGCGACTGTGGGTGGGCGCGGCCGACAGCGTCATCGGCACCGGGATCAACACCCTGTGGATCGCCTATGACCTCCTGGTCCTCAGCGTCATCTGGCGGGCTGCCCTCTACCGCGGCACCCGCGACAACCACCGACAACAGACCCTCGAGAGGGAGTACACATCGTGATGCAGGTCCACACGTCGACGATCGGGGACGCCACCGTCCTCACGTGCGACGGTCGCTTGACCATGGTCGCCGCGCCCACCCTGCGCAGCGCCATCGACGACGCGGTGTCGGGAGGGCACGTGCGGCTGGTCGTCGACCTCGCCGGCACGAGCTTCGTCGACTCCTCCGGGCTGGGGGCGCTCGTCGCCGGGCTGAAGCGAACCCGCCAGGCCGGAGGCGACCTGCGGATCGCCTCGGCGCAGGAGCAGGTGCGCATGGTGCTCAACCTGACCAACCTCGACCGCATCCTGCAGCCCTTCGACACCGTGGGTGACGCGGTCCATGGGTGGTGAGTACCGCGTCGACACCCTCGCGGTCCCCGAGACCCTGAACCTCCTCCACGACCTGCTCGACCGGGTGCGCGACGAGAACCCCGACGTCGAGGCCACCGACCTGATGCTCTTCGAGACGGCGGTCATCGAGATCGCCAACAACGTCGTCGAGCACGGGCGGCCACCGGGCACGATCCGCTACTCGTTCACCCTCGACGTCGAGAGCGACCAGCTGCTCGGCCACCTGCGCGACGGCGGCCCGCCGCTCGAGGAGTCCGAGCGGGCGATGCCCGACACCGACAGCGAGAACGGCCGCGGCCTGGCGCTGGCGCGGGTCGCCCTCGACGACCTCGAGTACGAGCGGGTCGACGACCACAACGAGTGGACGATGGTCCGCCGGCGCCGCTGACCGCGCCCGTACGGCGGGTGGATGCCGTCCGCCGGCTCCGCTGACCGCCCACCCACCGCTGGTGCTCGGCATCCTCGCCGTCCCTGCATACTGCTCCGGTGACGACGACCAAGGGCCCGACCGACACGGTCCAGCGGCACGTCGTCCGCACCCTCGTCGTCGCCCAGATGCTCGGCGGGGTCGGCATGTCGGCCGGGGTGGCCGTCGGCGCGCTGCTCGCCGAGCAGGTGTCCGGGTCGGCACGCTGGGCCGGGCTCGGCGGCACCTTCCAGATCCTCGGCGCGGCCGTCATCGCCATCCCGATGTCCCGGCTGATGGCCGCGCGCGGCCGCCGCCCGGGCCTGGCCTTCGGCTACGTGCTCGCGGCGATCGGGGCGGTGGGGCTGGTCACCGCGGGAGTCATCGGCAACTTCGCGCTCCTGCTGGTGTCGAGCGTGCTCTTCGGTGGCGCCACGGCATCCAACAGCCAGAGCCGGTATGCCGCAGCCGACCTCGCGACTCCGGCGCACCGGGCGCGCGACCTCAGCATCGTCGTGTGGGCGACGACGGTCGGCAGCGTGCTCGGGCCCAACCTCGTCGGGCCCAGTGCGCCGGTCGCCCGGTGGCTCGGCCTGCCGCCGCTCACCGGGCCCTACGTCTTCTCGGTCATCGGGCTGCTCCTCGCCATCGCCGTGGTCAGCGTGCGGCTGCGGCCCGACCCGCTGCTCGAGGCCCGGCGGCGCCGCATCGCCGACGGCGACGACTCCGGCCCGGCCCACGGGTCGGTGAGCCGCGGGCTGCGGGTCATCGCCGGCATCCCGGCGGCGCGGCTGGGCCTGCTGACCCTCGCCCTGGGGCACGTGGTCATGGTCAGCGTGATGGTGATGACGCCGCTGCACATGTCCCACGGCGACGCCGGCCTCGAGCTGATCGGCCTGGTCATCAGCATCCACATCGTCGGGATGTTCGCGTTCTCGCCGCTGACCGGCATGGCCGTCGACCGGTTCGGCGGCCGGGCGGTGGCGGTGGTGGGGTCGGTCATCCTGTCGACCGCCACCCTGCTCGCGTCGGCGTCCCCGGAGGGCGGGTCGCCCACCCTCGGGCTCGGGCTGTTCCTGCTCGGGCTCGGCTGGTCGTGCACCCTCGTGGCCGGGTCGACCATGCTCACGCCGGCGGTGCCGGCCATCGAGCGGCCGGGGGCGCAGGGAGCCTCCGACCTGGTCATGGGGCTGGTCGCCGGGCTCGGCGGGGCGCTCGCCGGGGTCGTGGTGGACCGGGCCAGCTTCACCGCGCTGGCCCTGCTCGCCCTCGGCGTCGCCGTGGTCATCGGCCTGGTCGCGGCGCTCAGCGCCGTGCGCACCCACCCCACCCCCGCCTGACCCCCTCGGGGCGGACCGGCCACGGTGGGCCGCAACCACGCCTCGACGCACCCCGGCGCCTGACCGGCGGCGACCGCCCGCGTTGTTAGCCTGCTGAGGTGACTGAACCGTCCCCGACGAGCGACGAGGCGACGCCCGTCGAGGGCGCTGCCGGCACCGACGCCTCCGCCCCCAGCCCGTGGCCCCGGCCACCGGCGCCACCTCCGACCCGGCGCCCGACGCGACCCGCGCGCGACCCGGGTGGCTGCCGCCCGGGCCGCCTGGACCCGCCACCTCGTCGACCTGGGCGGCCGCAACACCCTGCTCTGGTACCGCGACCTGCCCACCGGCACCCTCGACCTGACGACCGCCCACCCCGGTGGGGTCGCCAGCATGATGGCCGGCCGTCCCACGAAGCTGTCCGAGCTGGTCCGCGAGCCGGCGGCCCTCGAGGACGCCCGCCGCCGGGCCCGGGCGATCGCGGCCAAGAGCCGCGAGCTCGCCGAGGAGCGCGGCATCCTCACCTGCTTCCTGGCCGTGGGCATGGCGACCTGGGCCGCCCGGCTGCCCGACGGGCGCCCGGCCCCGCGCTCGCCCGCGGCACCGGTGCTGCTGCGGTCGTGCACCCTGCGGCCCGACCGGCGCGGCCCAGGGCGACTACGAGCTCGACCTCGGGCCCGAGCTCGAGCTGAACCCGGTGCTGGTCAACTACCTGGAGTCGGAGCAGGGCATCACGCTCGACGAGGACGCCATCGAGGCGCTGACCACCCCCGACGCGATGTTCGACCCCTACCCGGTCTACGCCGCGCTGGGCGCCGCCTGCGCGGGCGTGCCCGACTTCTCGGTGACGCCGCGCCTGGTCGTCGGCACCTTCTCGTACGCCAAGCTGCCGATGGTGGCCGACCTCGCCGCGCAGGGCGACGCGCTCGCCGACCACGACGTCGTGGCGGCGCTCGCCGGAGACCCCGACGCCCTGCGGGCGGTGCGCTCCGAGCTCGACCGCAGCCGGGTCGACCTCGACGACCCCGAGCGCGACGTGCTCGTGCTCGACGCCGACAGCAGCCAGCAGGAGGCCATCGAGGCGGTGCGCTCCGGCTCGCACCTGGTCGTGCACGGCCCGCCCGGCACCGGCAAGTCGCAGACCATCGCCAACCTGATCGCCTCGCTGGCGGCCGACGGCAAGCGGGTGCTCTTCGTCGCCGAGAAGCGCGCGGCCATCGACGCCGTCGTCGGCCGGCTCGACCGGGTGGGCCTGGGCGACCTCGTGCTCGACCTGCACTCCGGCGCCCACGGGCGCCGCCGGGTGGCTCGCGAGCTCGTCGACGGGCTCGACCGCCTCGCCCGGCCCGACGCACCCGCCCGGCCCGTGGCAAGGGCGCGACCCCGGCGGCCGACCCGGTGACCTCGCGGGTCACCGCGCCGGCCGCGGCCCGGCGCGCCGCCGCCGACCGGCTCACCGCACACGTGCGCTCGCTGCACGAGGAGCGCGAGCCCTGGGGCGTCACGCTGCACGAGGTGCAGGAGGCCGTGTCGTCGTTCGCCGCCCTGCCCGTCCCACCCCGCTCCCGCATCCGGCTGCGCGGCGAGGTGCTCGCCGGGCTCGACCGCGACGAGCTCACCGCCGCGGCCTCCGCCGTCACGACCGTGGCGTCGCTGGCCGACTGGGACGCCGACGGCGCCGGCGACCCCTGGTTCGGCGCGAGCCTGCGCACCCCCGACGAGGCGGCCGAGGCCCGCGAGCGGGTCGAGCGGCTCGTCCGGTGGTGAGGTCGACGACACCGCACGCACGCTCGCCGACGTGTTCCGCGGCATCCAGCTGCCCGACGCGCCCACGGCCAACGACTGGGGGCACGTGCTCGCCACCGTCGGCGACGTGCGCGACACCCTCGAGGTCTTCCGCCCCGACGTCTTCGACATCCCGCTCGACGACCTGGTCACCGCCACCGGCAGCTCGGCCTACCGGCGCTCGGTCGGCTCCGAGCTCGGCTGGCTCGACCGCTGGCGGCTGCGCCGGCAGGCCCGCGGGCTGCTCCGTCCCGGGCGCCCCCCGGCCGACCTGCACGAGGCCCTCTCCGCCGCCAGCGAGCAGCGGGTGGCCTGGCGCCAGCTCGCCGGGTCCGGTGGCCGCCCGGAGATCCCGGTCGAGCTCGACCGCGCCCGCGTCGCGCACGCCGCCCTGGTCAGTGACCTGGCCTGGCTCGACGACCACCTGCCCGGCGCCGACACCTCGGGGGCCGCGACCGAGGCGGATGCCGTGACGCGCCTCCTCGACCTCGACCTCCCCTCGCTGCGCACCCGGGTCGACGCGCTCGCCGCCGCGGCGGGCCGGCTCGGCGTGGTGCCCGCGGTGACCACGGCGCTCGACGGGCTCACGGCATCCGGCCTGCGACCGCTCGTCGACGACCTGCGCGCCCGCGCGGTGCCCGCCGAGCTCGTGACCTCGGAGGTCGAGTGGGTCTGGTGGTCGTCGCTGTCGGAGGAGATCGCCCAGCGCGACCCGCGGGTCGCGGCGCACGACGGCCGCGCGCTCACCCGCAGCGTCGGTGAGTTCGCCGAGGCCGACCGGGCCGTCGTCGGGGCCAACGCCGAGCGCGTGCGCGCGGCCGTCGCCGACCGGGTGGCCGACGTCGTGCGCGAGCACCCCGAGCAGGAGACCTACCTGCGGGCCGAGGGGGCCCGGGCCCGGCGGCTCGCGCCGCTGCGCGACCTCGTGACGCGCTGCCCCGACCTCGTCACCGCGGTGCGGCCGTGCTGGGTGATGAGCCCGCTCGTGGTCGCGTCGGTGCTGCCGCCGGGGCAGTGGTTCGACGTCGTCGTGTTCGACGAGGCCTCGCAGGTGCCGCCGGCCGAGGCCGTGTCGGCGATCTCGCGGGCCCGCCAGGTCGTCGTCGCCGGCGACTCCCGCCAGCTGCCGCCCACCTCGTTCTTCACCACGGTCACCGACGGCGACCCCGCCGCGGTCGGCGCCGACGAGGCGATCACCGAGGGCGTCGAGTCGATCCTCGACGTGCTCGCCGCCGCCCTGCCGAGCCGTCGCCTGTCGTGGCACTACCGCTCGCTCGACGAGCGGCTCATCGCGTTCGCCAACGCCGAGGTCTACGAGGGGTCGCTGGTGACCTTCCCCGGCACCGGCATCGACCCGGTGGTGCGCCTCGTCCCGGTGCAGGGCCAGGGCATCATCGGCGAGGGCGAGGCGGCCCTCGAGACCACCCCCACCGAGGTCGACCGGGTCGTCGAGCTGGTGCTCGAGCACGCGCGCAGCTGGCCGCACCGGTCGCTCGGCGTCATCGCGCTCGGCATCATCCACGCGACCCGGGTCGAGGAGGCCCTGCGCCACGCCCTGGCCGGGGCCGACGACGACGTGCTCGCGTTCTTCGACGAGGACCGGCCCGAGCCGTTCTTCGTCAAGAACCTCGAGCGGGTGCAGGGTGACGAGCGCGACGACATCGTGCTCACCGTGGGCTACGGCAAGACCCCGCACGGGCGGGTGCTGCACCGCTTCGGCCCGCTCAACCTCGAGGGTGGCGAGCGGCGGCTCAACGTCGCCATCACCCGCGCCCGGCGGTCGATGACCGTGGTGTCGGCGATCGCCGCCGACGACCTCGACCCGGCGCGGCTGCGCGCCCGCGGCGCGGTGATGCTGCGCGACTTCCTGTCCTACGCCGCCGGTGGCCCACTGCCCGGGGCGCCTGCCGCCGGGGTCGTGGCACCGGATGCCGTTCCCGCGGCGCCCGTCGCCGGCACCCGGTCCGTGGTGCTCGCCGACCTGGCCCGGCGGCTGCGCGGCCACGGGCTGGTCGTGCACGAGGACGTCGGGTCGTCGGCCGACCCGGTCGACCTCGCCGTCGAGGACCCGATGCACGCCGGCCGGATGGTGCTCGCGGTGGAGTCCGACGGGCCGCAGTACGCCGCGATGCGCACCACCCGCGACCGCGACCGGCTGCGCGCCGAGCAGCTCGAGCGGCTCGGCTGGCGGCACCTGCGGGTGTGGTCGACCGACGTCTTCCGCGACCCGGCCCGCGACGTGTCCCGCATCCTCGAGGCCGCCGGGGTGCGCGAGGCCCCGGGCGATGACTGACCACCCCGACCCCGCAGCGCCCGACGAGGAGGCCGCGGCGAGGAGCTCGGTCGAGCAGGCCGAGCCCGACGACATCGACCGGAGCGGCCGACGAGGCGATCCGGTCGACCGGTGCGCCGCGCTCGCGGCGCCGGGTGCGCCGCCGGGCCGAGCGGCCGGGCACCAACCCGTCGGCCGACGACGCCCCCGACGTCGTGCCGCCGCGGTCGGAGCCGAAACCGGGGGAGACCCAGCACGACCGCTGGCTGCGCGAGCAGCGCCCCCCGCACTGGGAGTGACGCCGGCCCGGCATCCGGGTCGAGGTGATGATCTGGCCTCTCGCGCACAGGGATTTCACCTCGAACCACCTCAAGCCACCGGGCGTGGGCAGCGAAGGGCCGGGCACGACGAGTGTCGTGACCGGCCCTTCGGACGGCTGTCAGGCCGGGGGGCGCGCAGCTCGTCGCGGATCTCGCGGAGCAGCTCGGTGTTGGGGTCGATCGTCTCGGCGTCGGGCTCGGCCGGGAAGTACCTGTCCTTGGCCTTCTCGTAGGGCTTGACGATGAAGAAGTAGACGACGAACGCCATGATGAGGAAGGCGATCAGGGCGGTGAGGAACGGGCCCGACCGTCGACCAGCCGCCGGGCTGCCAGTCGTCGAAGTTGAAGTCCGCTCCACCGGTGGCCTTGCCGATCGCCTCGAGGATCACCTTGGTGAACGCGGCGATCGACGGCGGCGAACGCGGCGCCGATGATGAACGCGACGGCGAGCTCGATGAGGTTGCCGCGGAGGACGAAGTCCCTGAAACCCTTCATGGTGGCTCCTGTTCGGTGGGTCGATGACGAGTGTGGTGAGGCGGATCCCCGCCAGCAGCCTAGGGCGAGTGCACCGCGCCGGGTCGCACCGGGACGACCGGGCGCCCATCCGCTGAGACGCCGTCGAACCCTGCTCCTCCACCCGCACTCCCGTCGCCCCGGCTCATCGGCGCGGAGCCAGACCCGTCACCCCGCGGACGCCACGACGGTGACGGTGACCGGGCCGTCGAGCGAGCCGTGGCCGGAGAGCACGGCATCGGCCTCGGCGGTGGTCAGCGAGAGCACCACGCCGCGCGGCGGTGCCTCGGTCAGCGCCACGGTGCTCGCGCGGCTCGCCGGGTCGGCCGCGAGCACGGTGGCCCCCACCGCCAGGGCCGGGCCGCCGGCGGCCGGGTAGACGCGAGCGGGCAGCCCGGGTGCGAGCAGGTCGACGGCGGCGGGGTCGGCCGACACGACGTGCAGGGCGACCCGGCCCGGCGGGCAGGCCGTCGAGCGCCCCGCGGGGCACCAGCCGGGATGCCGTGAGACCCTCCCCGTTCGCCAGCCCGGCGCCGACCCGGCGGCCCACGGCCTCCGCGGCGGACGGCCAGGGCTCCGGGTTGCAGCGAGCGCCGGGGCACGTGGTCGACCCGCAGGTCGGCGTCGGCCAGCACCGTGCCGGCAGGCACCTCGCGCGCGGCGACGAGCACCGGCGCCAGCGGCTCGGCAGGGGGCCGCAGCTCGAGCACGACGAGCACCACCGCCGCGGCGGCGAGCCCCGCCGAGAGCACCCGGCGCAGCACGCGTCGCCGCCAGCGGGCTCGGCGGCCGGGCCCGGTCAGGCCGGGCAGCGGGCGGGACGGACGCGACATGCCGACGACGCTAGGCGCGCCGGCACGGCATCCGGGAGGGTCAGCTCGAGGGTGTGGACGACGCCGCGGGCTTGGCGGGGGCTGTGGACGACGAGGAGTCGGACGAGCCCGACGACTTCTCCGAGCGAACCCGAGGACTTCTCCGAGGAGGACGAACCCGAGGAGCCGTTGGTCGCGGACCCGGCGGTCACCGACGAGCCGGACCGCGAGTCGGTGCGGTAGAAGCCGCCGCCCTTGAACACGATGCCGACCGCGTTGAAGACCTTGCGCAGGCGGCCCTCGCACTCGGGGCACACGGTGAGCGAGTCGTCGCTGAACGACTGCACGGCCTCGAAACGGTGGTCGCACTCGGTGCACGCGTAGGCGTACGTCGGCACGATGGTCCTCCTGCGGAAACGATGTGGTGCGCCGGCCCCGGCCACGCCCGGATCGGCGTGACGACGCTGCGGAACGGCGACGGCGTCACCCAAGGATAAGCGAGCCGGCGCCCACCCTGTTCCCCTGCCCACCACAGGCGTCGGGATCAGGGCCAGTCGGCGAGCCGGCCGCCACGGCTGACGGCGTGCAACCGGGTCTCGGTGCGCTCGCGCACGGCGCTCGGCGCGACGACGAGCAGCTGGTCGCCGTGCCGCAGCACGTCGCTCTCCTTCGGCACGAACGAGCGGCCCTCGCGCACGACGAGCGAGACGTTGGCCCCCACCGGCAGCCGCAGCTCGAACACCCGCACCCCGGCGATCCGCGAGCCCGGCCCGATGTCGATCTCGAGCAGCTCGGCGCCGAGCTCGTCGAGCGGGGTCGTCTCCACGGCCAGGTCGACCCGGTGGTGAGCCGCCGCCAGGCCGAGGCGGCGCGCCATCCAGGGCAGGGTCGGCGCCTGCACGACGGTGAAGATGACGACGAGCACGAAGACGAGGTCGAAGAGCCACGAGACGCCCGGGGCCCCGACGGTGCCCGGCACCGTGGCGAGCACGACCGGCACCGCCCCGCGCAGCCCGGCCCAGGACAGGAAGGCCTGGGTGCGCCACGACATCCCGAACGGCAGCAGCGACACGAAGACCGACAGCGGGCGGCCGAGCAGCAACAGGGCCGCCCCCACGACGAGGGCCGGCCACAGCACGTCGAGGAAGTTCCTCGGGTGCGCCAGCAGCCCGAGCAGCACGAACAGGCCGATCTGGGCCAGCCAGCCGATCGCGGTGGCGAACCCGAGCACGGCCGGCCGGTGCGGCATCCGCTGGTTGCCGAGCACGAGGGCCGCGAGGTAGCAGGCGAGGAAGCCGGAGGTGTGCAGCAGCGTCGGCGGCGGCGTAGGCGAACACGGCGACGCTGATGACGCCGATGGCGAACAGGGCCGACGACGTCGAGGCCACCAGCCGCAGCAGCCGGGCCCCGAGCCAGCCGATGGCCAGCCCGACGAGCGGCGCCGCCGACCAGCTCGAGCGTCGCGATGATCCCGACCTGCCACAGCGGGTGGGCCGTCGCGGCGGGCGCCATCCCGGCGGCGATCGCCGTCACGAGCAGCACGACGGGCGCGTCGTTGAAGCCCGACTCGGCCTCGAGCACCCCGGAGATCTGCCGGGGCAGCGGCACCCGGCGCAGCACGGAGAACACGGCCGCGGCATCGGTGGAGGCGAGCACGGCGGCGACGAGGAAGGCGACCTGCCAGGCCCAGCCGAGGAAGAAGTGGGCCGCGACCCCCACGACCAGCACCGACACGCCGACCCCGACGGTCGCGAGCACGGCGGCCGGCGCGACCGACCGGCGGATGCCGGACCACCGGGTCGTGAGCCCGCCCTCGATGAGGATGAGCACGAGCGCGGCGTAGCCGAGCACCTGGGTCAGCCGCTGGTCCTCGTAGTGGATGCCGAAGCCCGCCTCGCCCAGGACCAGCCCGATGCCGAGGTAGATCAGCAGCGACGGCAGGCCCGAGCGCAGCGACAGGCGCACCGCGGCGACCGCCACGACCAGCACGAGGCTGCCGACGAGCAGGGCCAGGGTGAGGTCGTCGAGGGAGAACGTCGAGGAGGAAGCACCCCCCGCGAACGGCAACGTCCAGGTCTGTCCCACGGCCCGTCCTCGTGTCGTCGTTCTCCGGTGACCTAGTCTCGCAGGGTGAGTCGCCTCGTCGTCGCCCGTCGTGTCCTTTATGGACTTCTCGCCGTCGTGGTGGTCGTCGCGCTGGTCGCCACCGTCGTCGTGGTGTCGACGGTACGTGCCTCCCTCCCGAAGACCTCCGGCAGTGCCGAGCTGCCCGGCCTGACGACCGACGTCACGGTGATGCGCGACGGCAGCGGCATCCCGCACATCTTCGGCGACAGCCTCACCGACCTGGCCCGCGCGCAGGGCTACGTGCACGCCCAGGAGCAGTTCTTCCAGATGGACCTGCGCCGCCACGTCACGGCGGGCCGGCTCTCCGAGCTGGTCGGCAAGGACGGCGTCGAGACCGACAAGGTCGTGCGCACGCTGGGCTGGCGACGCGTCGCCGAGGAGGAGCTGCCCACCCTCAAGCCGCAGACCCGCCAGATGCTGCAGGCCTACGCCGACGGCGTGAACACCTACCTGCGCGGCCGCAGCCCCCGCGAGGTGTCGGTCGAGTACGCCGTGCTCGGCCTGACCCTGCCGACCCCCGAGATCGAGGAGTGGACCCCCGTCGACAGCCTGACCTGGCTCAAGGCGATGGCCTGGGACCTCAAGGGCAACTACGACGACGAGCTCGCCCGGGCCCGGCTCTCCGGCCGGCTGACCGCGGGCCCAGATCAACCAGATCTACCCCGCCTACGACGCCGAGGCGCACCCGCCGATCCTCGGCAGCGACGAGTGGTCGCCGCAGGTGCCCGAGCGCGCCACCCAGTCGGCGGTGCCGTCGGCCCTCACCACCGCGCCGTCCAGGCCAAGTCGGCGGATGCCGGTGGCGCACCCGCCGACGCCCGGATCACCAGCCCGTCGGCCCAGGCGGCGTACGCCACCGTGCACGCGGCGCTCAACTCCATCCCGCAGCTGCGTCGGCCGCGGCGAGGGCGTCGGCTCGAACTCGTGGGTCGTGGCCGGCTCGCGCACGACCACCGGCAAGCCGCTGCTCGCCAACGACCCGCACCTGGGGGTCAGCCAGCCGGGCATCTGGATCCAGAACAGCCTGACCTGCCGCACCGTGTCCGAGTCCTGCCCGATGGACGTCAGCGGCTTCTCGTTCGCGGGGGTGCCCGGGGTCGTCATCGGCCACAACGCCGACATCGCCTGGGGCTTCACCAACCTCGGCCCGGACGTCTCCGACTTCTACCTCGAGCGGGTCATCGGCGACACCTACCTGCGCGACGGCACCTGGCAGCCGGTCACCAGCCGCGCAGGAGGTCATCAAGGTGGCCGGGGGCGCCGACCAGTCGATCACCGTGCGCAGCACCGTGCACGGGCCGGTGCTCTGCGACGTCGTCGACGGCATCGCCGACGCCGGCTCGCGGGCGCCCACCGAGCAGGAGGGCGACGAGACCGAGACGTATGCCGTGTCGCTCGCCTGGACCGGGCTGGTCCCCGGCCGCACCGCCGACGCGATCCTCGACCTCGACCTCGCGACCGACTTCGACACCTTCCGCGAGGCGGCCCGCTCGTTCGCGGTGCCCGCCCAGAACCTGCTCTACGCCGACAAGGCCGGCCACATCGGGTACCAGGCGCCCGGCCAGGTGCCCGATCCGGCGGCCCGCCATTCCCCGCGCCCCCGCCGGGTACTGGCCGGCGCCCGGCTGGGACTCGACCTACGACTGGCAGGGCTACGTCGAGTTCTCCGAGCTGCCGTGGGCGCTCGACCCCAAGGACGGCGTGATCGTCGCGGCGAACCAGGCCGTCACCCGCAGCGCCACGCCCTTCCTCACCACGGAGTGGGACCAGGGCTGGCGCTCGACCCGGATCGGCGAGCGGCTCGCGGCGCTGCCGCAAGGTCGCACCGGCCGACATGGCCGACATCCAGCTCGACACCCAGGACTCCTTCGCGAAGGTGCTCGTGCCGGCGCTGCTCGCCGTGCCGCTCGAGGCGTCCGAGGCCGCCCCCGACACCGGTGAGCTGCTCGACTTCACCCGCGAGGCCCGCGAGCTGCTGCGCACCTGGGACTTCACCACGCCGACCGGCAACGCGGAGGCCGGCGCCGCTGCCGCCTACTACAACGCGGTGTGGCGCAACCTGCTCGAGCTGCTCTTCGACGACGAGCTGCCGACCGGGCTCAAGGCCGACGGCGACGCGCGCTGGCGCTCGGCCGTGCAGAAGCTGCTCACCACCCCCAAGAGCGCGTGGTGGGACAACAAGCTGACCCCGAACGTCACCGAGGGCAAGGACGAGATCCTCCGCCAGGCCCTCGTCGAGGCCCGTCTCGAGCTGACCCGTGAGCTCGGCAAGGACCCCGCCAAGTGGCAGTGGGGCAAGCTGCACCGGCTCGACCTCCAGCACGCGGTGCTCGGCGGCGAGACCGTGCCCGGCCCGGTGCGCTGGCTGGTCAACGAGGGCCCGTTCGAGATGCCGGGCGGCTCGTCGATCGTCAACGCGAACGGCTGGAACGCCAGCGAGGGCTACGCGGTCGACTGGGCGCCGTCGATGCGGATGGTCGTCGACCTGTCGAACCTCGACGCGTCGACCTGGATCAACCAGACCGGGGTGAGCGGCCACCCCGCCGACGGCCACTACGGCGACCAGACCGACGACTGGGTCGCCGGTCGTCAGCGACCGTGGCCGTTCAGCGAGGCCGCGGTGCGCGACACCGACCCCGACGTGCTCACCCTCCGGCCGGAGGGGTCCGGCGCCACGGGCTGAGCCCGAGGTCGGTGACCCCCTCGGCCGTCACCACCGCGTCGACCGGCTGGTCGTGCGGCTGGCGGGGCAGCGGTGAGCCCGTCCCGTCGACGAGCTCGCCGGGGTGCAGCACGACCACCACCGGCGTGCCCGGGCGCCGGCGGGGCAGCGCGCGGTCGTAGCAGCCACCGCCCTGGCCCATCCGCGTGCCGTGCTGGTCGACGGCCAGGCCCGGGGCGAGCACGACGTCGGCGAGCGCGACGGCATCCGGGCCGAGGGGTGACGCGGTGCTGTCGGTGGCGTCGTGCCAGTCGAGGTCGAAGTCCGGCAGCGTGATCGGCACCAGCACCCGGATGCCGTGGGCCGCCAGGGCGGCGTTCAGCGGCGCGGTCGGCGGCTCGCCGGGCACCGCGACGTAGGAGGTGACGACGGCCCCGCCCCCGAGGCCGAGCTCGGCGAGGAGGCGCGAGGACGTGGTCGGCCAGCCGGTCACCGTCGGTGGCGAGGTCGCGAGCGGCGGCGAGCGCGCGCCGGCGGGCCCGCAGCTCGGTGCGGCGTGCGGACTTCTCGGGATCGCGGGCCATGCCCGCATCGTAGGGTTGCCGCATGACGACCGAGGGCCTGCGCGCTGCCACGGACAAGATGCGCGCTGCCGGGGTCCCCGAGCTCGCCGTGTCGGTGTTCAGCGCCTACCACGAGCAGCTGCGGTCGAACGTCACGGGCACCATCCCCGAGGACGAGCATCGACCCGCTCACCGAGGTGCCGCACCTCGACGACGTGCGGCCCGACGAGGCCGCCGTGGCGAAGGCCCTCGGGCAGACCGTGGTGATCAAGCTCAACGGCGGGCTCGGCACGAGCATGGGCATCAGCGGGCCGAAGTCGGCGCTGCCGGTGCGCGACGGGCTGAGCTTCCTCGACATCATGGCCCGCCAGGTGCTCGCGCTGCGCCGCCGGCACGGGGTGCAGACTGCCGCTGCTGCTGATGAACTCGTTCCGCACCCGGGAGGAGTCGCTCGAGATCCTCGCGGCGCCACCCCGGCCTCGCCGTCGACGGGCTGCCGCTGGACTTCCTGCAGAACACGGAGCCCAAGCTGCGCGCCGACGACCTCGGCCCCGGTCGAGTGGCCCGACGACCCCGAGCTCGAGTGGTGCCCGCCGGGCCACGGCGACGTCTACGTCGCGCTGCAGACCACCGGGCCTGCTCGACAGCCTTGCGCGAGCAGCGGCTACCGGTACGCGTTCCTCTCCAACTCCGACAACCTCGGCGCGACCTGCGAGGGCGCCGTCCCGGCCTGGATGGCGCGCGAGGGCATCCCCTACGTCGCCGAGGTCTGCGAGCGCACGCGCAACGACCGCAAGGGCGGCCACCTCGCGGTGCGCAAGAGCGACGGGCGGCTCGTGCTGCGCGACAGCGCGATGGTGGCCGAGGGCGAGGAGCGCTTCTTCCAGGACACCGACCGCCACCCGTGGTTCCACGCCAACAACCTCTGGGTCGACCTCGACGTCGCTGCGCCGCAGCGCCTCGCCGAGCGCGACGGCATCCTCGGGCTGCCGATCATCGTCAACCGCAAGACCGTCGACCCGACCCGGCCCGACAGCACGCCCGGTCATCCAGATCGAGTCGGCGATGGGCGCGGCGGTCGAGGTCTTCGACGGCTCGCGCGCGCTCGCGCGTCGACCGCAGCCGGTTCCGGCCGGTGAAGACGACCAACGAGCTGCTCGCTCATCCGCTCCGACCTCTACCGGCTCACCGACGACTCGCTCGTGCGAGTCGACGATCGACCACGACGAGCCGTTCGTCGACCTCGGCGAGGCCGTACGCCACGATCGGCCGGCTTCGAGGCAGCGGTTCCCGCACGGGGTGCCGTCGATCCGCGGCTGCTCGAGCCTGCGGGTCGAGGGCGACGCGACGTTCGGTGCGGGCGTGGTGTGCACCGGCGACGTGCGGGTCACCGCGCGGCGTGCGCAGCATCCCCGACGGCGCGCACCTCCAGGGCGACGGTCTGATGCGCACCGCTCGACGAGCACCGCGTCCGCCGTGCTCGCGCTCGTCGCGCCGCTCGCCCGCCACGACCGTGCCCGTCGGGTCGGCCCTCGGCCTCGTCGCTGGCCGCCGACGTCGTGGCGCGCGGTCGACCTGCCCGGCTTCGACAACTCGGCGATGGACGGGTACGCCGTGCGCGCGGCCGAGCTCGCCGGCGCCGACCGCGCGAGACCCCGGTCGTGCTGCCCGTCGTCGGTGACATCGCCGCCGGCGACACGACCCGCCACGTGCTCGCGGCCCGGGCAGGCGCTGCGGATCATGACCGGCGCCCCGATGCCCGAGGGCGCCGATGCCGTCGTGCCGGTCGAGCTCACCGACGGCGGGGCCGCGCGAGGTGGCGCTCGCACCTCGCCCCGGAGGTCGGCCGCTACGCTGCGGCACCGCGGCGAGGACGTCGCGCACCGGCGACCTGGTGCTGCCGGCCGGCACCCGGCTCGGGCCCGGGCCACCTCGCGCTCGCGGCGGCGGCCAACGTCGCCGAGCTGTCCGGTGCACCCGCGGCCGCGCGTGGTCGTCATCTCGACCGGCGACGAGCTCGTCGCGCCCGGGCTCGGTGCTCGAGCACGGGCAGATCGTCGACTCCAACCACGTCGATGCTGCTGCGCCGCTCGTCGAGGCCGCCGGCGCCGAGGTCGGCCGGGTCGGCGCACCTGCGCGACGACGCCGCCGACGGTGCGCGCGCTGCTCGACGACCTCCCGGGCGCGCCCGACCTCGTCATCACGACCGGCGGGGTCTCGATGGGGGTCTACGACACGGTCAAGGAGGTGCTGCACCGCCGACGGCGGGGTCGAGTTCGTCAAGGTCGCGATGCGCCCGGGGATGCCGCAGGGCTGCGGCGTCGTCGGGCGCGTCGCGCACGCCCGGCGGTCACCCTGCCCGGCAACCCGGTCAGCTCGTTCGTCTCGTTCCACGTGTTCGTGCTGCCCGCGCTGCGGCGGCTCGCCGGGCTCGACCCGGACGCCGACGGCGCCTTCGAGGCCGTCGCCGACGTCGGGCGTGGGCCGCCGCGCCCGGGCAAGGTCGAGCTGCACCCGGGTCGTCGAGACCGCGGGTCGGGTGCGGCCCTCCGGCGGGCCAGGGCTCGCACGTGCTCGGCGCGCCTCTCCGGCCGCGACGGCGCTGGCCGTGGTGCCCGCCGACGTCGAGCGGGTCGAGCGCCGGCGACCGGGTGCGCTGCCTCCCCCTCCTGGGGCAGGATCGCGACCGTGGCCTCTGACCCCGCGACCCCGCCGCCCGCCGGCCTGACCCACGTGCGCGCCGACGGCACGGCGCACATGGTCGACGTCTCCGGCAAGGCGGTCACCGCCCGACGGGCCGCGGCCGCCGGGCGGGTGCTGCTGTCGCCGGCGGCCGTCGCGGCGCTGCGTGACGGGCGTCGTGCCCAAGGGTGACGCGCTCGGCGTGGCCCGGGTGGCCGGCATCCAGGCCGTCAAGCGCACCCCCGAGCTGATCCCGCTGGCCCACCCGGTGGCCGTGCACGCCGTCGAGGTCGACCTCGACGTCGTCGACGACGGCGTCGAGATCACGCGCGGCCGTGCGCACCGCCGACCGCACCGGCATCGAGATGGAGGCGCTGACCGCCGTCGCCGTCGCCGCGCTCGCGCTCATCGACATGGTCAAGGCCGTCGACAAGCACGCCCGGATCACCGACGTGCGGGTCACCGCGAAGTCCGGTGGCCGCTCCGGCGACTGGGAGGAGGGCGCGTGACCGGTTCCGAGGCGGATGCGGTGGGGGCCCGGACGGCGCGGATGCCGCGCACGCCGGTGATGCGGCGCCGCTCGCCGGCCGCCGTGCGGTCGTCGTGACCTGCTCGACCCGGGCGGCGGCGGGGGTCTACCCCGACCGCGGCGGCGCCCTGCTCGTCGAGACGCTGCGCGCGTGGGGTGCCGAGGTGCCCGACGCGGTGGTGGTGCCCGACGGCCCGGCCGTGTCCCACGCGATCGAGGCCGGCCTCGCCACCCGGCCCGACCTGCTGCGTCACCACCGGTGGCACCGGCCTGACCCCCACCGACCGCACCCCCGAGGCCACGGCGCCGCTCCTCACCCGCGAGGTGCCGGGCCTCGCGGAGGCGATCCGGGCGCGCGGGGTGGCGCACGGCATCCCCACCGCCGTGCTGTCGCGCGGCATCGCCGGCCTGGCCGGTCGCACCCTCGTGGTCAACCTGCCCGGGTCGACCGGCGGAGTGCGCGACGCGCTCGAGGTGCTGGCCGAGGTGTTGCCGCACGCGCTGAGCCAGGCCCACGGGGGCGACCACTGATGTGGGAGCGGGTCCGCCGCCGGGCCGCGGAGTCGGTCGACCGCGCGTCGGTCGCCGTCGGAGGTCGTGTGGCCGTGGCCGGTTCGGCTCACCGGGGTCACGCCGACGGGGGTCGAGGTGCTGCTGCGCCCGCTGACCGTCGCCGACGGGCCGGCCTTCCAGTCGGTGCGCCGGGCCAACGCCGCGTGGCTGGAGGAGTGGGACGCCACCTCGCCCGACCCCGACGCTCCGGGCCGCACCTTCGAGGAGCTCGTCGAGCAGTACGACCGGGACGCCCGGGCCGGCCGTGCGCTGCCGTTCGCGGTGGAGGTCGAGGGCCGGTTCGTGGGGCAGCTGTCGGTCGGCTCGGTCGTGCTCGGGTCGTTCCGGTCGTGCTACGTCGGCTACTGGGTGAGCCGGTCGGTGGCCGGGCAGATGGTGATCCCGACCGCGCTGGCCGTGGCCGGGCGACTACGTGCTCGGGCACCCTCGGGCTGCACCGCATCGAGGTCAACATCCGGCCCGAGAACACCGCCAGCCTGGCCGTGGTGCGCAAGCTGGGCTTCCGCCGCGAGGGGCTGCGGCCGCACTACCTGCACATCGCCGGGGCCTGGCGCGACCACCTGTCGTTCGCGCTGACCACCGAGGACCTCGCCGGCGAGACGCTCGTTGGACCGCCTCGGGCGGATCGCCGCGGGGGAGAGCGGCCGGCCTCGCGAGGCTCTCCAGGCACAGTCGTCACAACAGTCACTTGCGCGACACACCGATGGGGGTCCGGCGCCTGACGGCGACGCGCACCTACCGTCGTAACGTGCAGTCGCCGTCGAGCCTGATCTTCCTGGTCCTCCTCGGTGTCTGGGCTGCCTATTTCGTGCAGTACTGGGTCCGCCGGCGCGACCACGTGGCCACTGCGCGCTCGGTCGAGCAGTTCAGTGAGGCGATGCGCGTGCTGGAGCGACGAGACCCCCTGCCCCGCACCGACCTCTCCGAGCCGGCACCGCGCTCGTACGCCGTGCACCCCGCCCGCACCGCCCGCCCGCAGGTGCTCGTCAAGCGGGCCGTCGCCGCCGAGCCCGGGTCCATCGGCGTCACCGAGCGCATCGACGACGACTCGGATGCCGTTGCCCCGGTCGCTGCTTCGGCCGCCCGCCCGTCGCCGTCCGCCTGTCCTTCCCCTCGCCGGCCGGCCCGGTGCGTCGCCCCGCCCGGTCGGTGCCGGTCGCCGCCGGGTGCGCCCGAGCCGTCGGGTCCGCGGCCTGCTGCTGCTCGCCGCGGTCGCCGAGCTGCTCGTCATCGCCCCGCTCGTCGCCGCGTCGATGCTGCCGCTGTGGGCGCTCGCGCCCGCGCTGCTGGCCGTCGGCTGGGCCGTGCTGTTCGCCCGGTCCGGCGTGCGCGCCGAGCAGGCCATGCGCGAGCGCCAACCGTCGTCGCCAGGCCGACCTCGCCCGTCGTCGGACCGCGGCACCCGTGGCCCCGCGCCGCACGTCCACCCCCGCGGCCTCCCGCACCGCCGCCGCCGCGTCGGCCGAGGCCGCTGAGGCCGCTGAGGTCGCCGAGGTCGCCGAGACCCAGGGTGCCGGCGACCTCGTCACCCTGACCGAGCCGGCCCTGGTCGGCAGCGACTCGTCCGTGGTCGAGCCGGTCGCGGCCCGGTCGCCGAGCCGGCCGCAGCCGGTCGCCCCTGCCGCGCCCGCCGACGACGTCATGGTGCCGATCGTCGACGAGGACGACATCCCGCTCACCTGGGACCCCGTGCCCGTGCCGCGGCCCACCTACACGATGAAGGCCAAGGCCGAGCGGCCCGAGGTCGCCCCGGCCGCCGTCACCCCCGACCCCGCGCCGGTCGTGCGCGAGAGCGAGAGCGACGAGTCGTCCTACGACGAGCGCCGGGTCGCCGGAGCCTGACCCCCACGAGCCTCACGACCCGGCCCTGCACCCGGTCGAGAGTAAGGAACACGCCGCTGACCGGACCGGTCGGCGGCGTGTTCTCTACCCTCGACGAGGCGTCGGAGCGGCCGACGAGGCGTCGGAGCGGTTCCGTCAGTCGGTGCGCTCGGCGTCGTCGTGGGCGGCTGCCTCGGTGCGCTCCTCGACGTCGGCCGCCTCGGCCTCGGCCTGGGCCTCCTCGCCCGGTTCGAGCACCTCCTCGGGCGTCTTGGCCTTGCCCGGTGGCACGTCGTCCTCGCTCTCGGGGCCGTCGAGCAGGTGGTGGCTGACGGCGTTGATGACGGCGATCGTCGGCACCGCGATGAGACCACCGATGATGCCGGCGAGGATGACGCCCGCCGCGATCGCGAGGATGACCGCCAGCGGGTGGATGCGCATCACCCGTCCGACGAGGAACGGCTGGAGCAGGTGGGCCTCGACCTGCTGCACCCCGATGACGATGCCGAGCATGATCAGCGCCTGCACCGGCCCGAGGGCGACGAGGGCCAGCAGCACCGCGACGGTGCCGGACACGGCGGCGCCGACCACCGGGATGAACGCGCCGAAGAAGACCAGCAGCGCGATGCCCGAGGCGAACGGCACCCCGAGGATGGCCGCGCCGATGCCGATGCCGGCGGCATCCACCGCAGCGACCACCAGCGTCGCGCGGGTGAAGGCGGACAGCTGGGCCCAGGCGATCAGGCCGGAGGAGTGCACCTTCTCGCGCGCCGTGCGCGGGAAGAGCCGCACCGTCCAGCCCCAGATGACCGGGCCGTCGTAGAGGAAGAAGAAGAGGGCGAACATCGCGATGAAGAAGCCCGCCACGATGTGCGTCGCCGTCAGGCCCGCGGATGCCGCGGTGTCGGTGAGGGTGCCCGAGCTCAGCCACTCACGGGCCTTGCCGATGTAGCCCTCGAGCTGGGTGTCGGTGACGCCGAAGGTCGTGTTGAGCCAGCGGCGGATCTGGTCGATGCCGTCGGTGACCTTCGACCCGATGTCGTCGATCTGGCTGGTCAGCTGGCTGCCGACGAACGACAGCATGCCGAACACCATCGCCAGGGTGCCGAGCACGGTGATGCCGGCCGCCAGGCCCCGCGGGAACACCCGGGTCAGGAGGTGGTAGACCGGCTGGAGCAGGGCGGCGAGCAGGAGGGCGACCAGGATGGGGATGGCGACCTCGGACAGCCGCGCGGTCACGTAGAGGGCGGCCACCACCGCTGCGCCGATGATCAGCGCCCGCCACGCCCACTCGCTCGCCGTGCGGACGCCGCGCGGCACGGCCCAGTGGGCCGGCCGGTGCGGGTCGTCGGCGGACATCGGGGTCAGGGCCGCGGGCACGGCGACGGTGCGGGGGAGGGCGGCGGGGTCGGCCGCGGGCCGGTCCGGGCGGGGCAGGCGCAGTCGCATGCCGCGATGGTATGTCCTGGCCGGTCAGCGGCCCGCGCGACGGACCGCCGGCGTCGCGCTGTGCAGGGCTGTCGGGGGCGCCTGACCGGTTTCGGGCGGGCTGTGCGCTGGTGTTATCGTTTCTCCCGCATCGCGGGGCTGTGGCGCAGTTGGTAGCGCGTCTCGTTCGCAATGAGAAGGTCAGGGGTTCGAATCCCCTCAGCTCCACCACGTGACGAAGGACCCGGCACGCTTTTCGTCCGGGTCCTTCGCTCATGTTCGAGGGCGAAGGACGAGCGGCGGCCCCCCTCCACCATGACCAGGACCCGCAGCGCAGGCCTGGCATGCGAGAACAGTCGGTGATGCAGGCGAGCGCGACAGGGCGAGCCCCTCGCACCACCTGCCGCGGACGGCACCGCTCGGCGGCGCCGCCGGGGCCGACCCGTGCACGATCACCCGCGACGGGCGGTGGCGGCGCGGCGCGCCGAGCCCTAGCGTCGGGGTGCCACCGCGCCGGAGGCGGGGGGATGGTCACCCGCGCATGGAGGAGAGCCAGTGAGCGACAGCCCGAGCACGTCCACCTCGACCCCGCCACCGTTCGCCCAGACCGCCCAGGAGGTGGTGGACGGAGCGGGCTCGGATGCCGAGCGCGGCCTGAGCGCCACCGAGGCGGCCGCGCGGCTCGCCTCCCACGGCCCCAACGAGATCACCGCCGAGAAGCCGCCGTCGCCCTGGGCGCTCGCCGCCGTGCAGCTGCGCGACCCGATGAACCTGATGCTGGTCGCGGTCGTGGTCGTCAGCATCCTCATCGGCGAGGTCTCGACCGGCGGTCATCGTCGGGCTGCTCGTCGTGCTCAACATCGGCCTCGGCACCCGGCAGGAGCTCACGGCGCGCGCGAGCGTCGACGCGCTGTCGAAGATGCAGGTCCCGCAGGCGCGGGTCGTCCGCGACGGGGCGGTCGACGCTCGTCGCGGCCACCGAGGTCGTTCCCGGCGACATCGTGCAGGTCGAGGCCGGCGACATCGTGCCCGCCGACGGGCGCATCGTGCGGTCGGCGACGCTCGAGGCGCAGGAGGCCGCGCTGACCGGCGAGAGCGCGCCGATCGCCAAGGATGCCGGCCCGCTGGCCTCCGCGGACGTCGGGCTGGGCGACCGGACCAACATGCTGTTCCAGAACACCTCGGTCACCCGCGGCACCGGCCACCATCGTCGTCACGGCGACCGGCATGCAGACCCAGATGGGCCAGATCGCGACGATGCTCACCTCGGTGACCCGCACCCGGTCGCCGCTGCAGAGCGAGCTCGACTCGCTGACCAAGGTGCTCGGCATCATCGCCTGGGGCGCGGTCGCCGTCATCGTCGTGGTCGGCCTGATCCGGGGCATGCCGGCCGAGGAGCTGCTGCTGCTCGGCACCGCGATGGCGATCTCGGCCATCCCGACCGGCATGCCGGCGTTCGTCTCCGGCCTGCTCTCGATGGGCGCCGAAGCAGCTGGCCGAGGCGAAGGCGGTCGTCAAGAACCTCACCGACGTCGAGACGCTCGGTGCGACCAGCGCGATCAACACCGACAAGACCGGCACCCTGACCCTGAACCAGATGATGGTGTCGACCCTGTACGCCAGCGGGCTCGTGGTTCACCGTCGAGGGCGAGGGCTACCGCAAGACCGGCGCGATCCGGTCGGTCGCCGGCGCGCCGGTGCCCGACTTCACCCGGCTCGGCCCTCGGGCTGGTGCTCGACAGCGACGCGGTCGTCGAGCGACGACGGCTCGGTGATCGGCGACCCGACCGAGGCCGCGCTGGTCGTGCTGGCCGCGAAGCTCGGGGTCGACGCCGAGGAGACCCGCCGCGCCTACCCGCGGCTGGCCGAGGTGCCGTTCGACTCCGAGTACAAGTTCATGGCGACGTTCCACCGCGTGCCGGTCGACGGCGTCGAGCACGTCATCGAGCTGGTCAAGGGTGCGCCCGACGTCGTCATCGCGCGCTGCAGCGCAGGCCGGCGGCCCGCTCAGCGGGTCGCAGGTGCCGATGGACGCAGGCCCGCGACGGACATCGAGGCGGCCAACGAGCGGATGGGCGAGAAGGGGCTGCGCGTGCTCGCGTTCGCCGCCCGGCTGGTCGCCGACGACGAGCTGGCCGACCGATGACCGACGACCCGATGTCGCTGACCCACGACCTGTCCTTCGTCGGGCTGGCCGGCATCATCGACCCGCTGCGGGCCGAGGCGAAGAGCGCGGTCACGATCGCGCTCGCGGCGGGCATCGACGTGCGGATGATCACCGGCGACCACGCCGTCACCGCCCAGGCGATCGGCGAGGAGCTCGGGCTCGGGCCCGGGGCGATCAGCGGCGCCGAGCTGCAGGCGCTCAGCGACGACGAGCTCAAGGAGCGGCTGCCGCGGCTGCACGTGTTCGGCCGGGTGACCCCGGAGGACAAGCTGCGGCTGGCCCGCGCCATGCAGGAGCAGGGCCTGATCGTCGCGATGACCGGCGACGCGGTCAACGACGCCGCCGCGCTCAAGCAGGCCGACATCGGGGTCGCGATGGGCAGCGGCAGCGAGGTGACCAAGCAGGCGGCCCGGATGGTGCTGACCGACGACAACTTCGGCACCCTCGTGCACGCCGTCGAGATCGGCCGTCGCGTCTACGACAAGGTCGTCTCGTACGTGCGCTACCAGATGACCCAGCTGCTGTCGCTGGTGCTGCTCTTCCTCGCCGCCACGGTGTTCGACGTCAACGAGGGCGTGGCCATGACGCCGACGATGGTGCTGTACCTGCTGTTCTTCGCCACGGCCGGCGGCGTCGTCATCATCGCCGTCGACCCCGGCGACCCCGACGTCATGCACCGGCCGCCGCGCGACCCGTCCGTGCCGATCACGAACCGGGCGGCCGTGGTGATGTGGCTCGTCTACGCCGTCGTGCTGTTCGTCGCGGCGCTGGTCCCGCTGGTGGCCGGCCCGGACGAGCCGAGCGTGGACGCAGGCGAGCGTGTCGATGACGATGACCTTCGTCGTGATGGGGCTCGGCACGGTCTTCAACGCGCTGGTCAACCGGCGCGACCCGACGAGCGGGCTGGCCGCCCCGGTCCTCAAGGCGCTGCGCGATCGGGCTGGTCCCGGTCGCGATGGTGTTCCTGGCGACCCAGCTGCCCCGGCTGCAGCGCGCCCTGCTCACCACGTCGCTCACCGGCGGCGCAGTGGCTCGCCTGCGTCGGCGCTGGCCGCGCTGCTGCCGCTCGCCGTGGAGGTCGGCAAGGTCGTCCGGCGGCGCCGGGCGGCGCCGCCCGCCCCGTTCACCCCTGAGTCGGCCGTCACACCCGTTCGGGCACGAGGGGTGCCGACCACTCCCTAGCCTTGGGCTGTGCGCGGGCTACCGGTGGTGAGAGGGGTCGCTGCCGCATCGGCCGTCGCACTGGCGCTCGCCGTCCTGCGCGGCGGCCGGCACCGCGGCCCGGGTCACCCGGCGGCGACCGGGTCGCGGTCCGGCGCGACCTGCACGCCACGGCGAGTGTCCGGCGTCCGCCCCGGACACCGGCGCGCTGCTGGGGGTGTCCCTGGACTGGGACCCGACAGCATCGCCGAGTACACCGAGCGCCTGGGCCGGGCACCCGCCGTGGCCGTGACGTTCACCCGGATGCCGTTGCGCGACCAGGACCGCACCAACGTCGCTGCCGCCGCCGAGCAGGCGGCAGCCCAGGGAAGCACGCTGCTGCTGACCCTGGAGCCGACCGAGGGCCTGGCCACCGTCACCGACGAGGCGATCGACGACCTCGTGAGCACCTTGCAGGACGCCAACGGCAACGGGGTGCCGGTCGTGGTGCGGTTCGCCCACGAGATGAACGGCTCCTGGTACGCGTGGGGCCAGCAGCCCACGGCGTACGTGAAGACCTTCCGCCGGGTCGCGACAGCCGTGCACGAGGGTGCGCCCGGGTCGAGCATGATGTGGGCGCCCAGCTACGGCGGCGGGTACCCGTTCCTCGGCGGCAAGCACGAGGCCAAGGCCGGGTCGAAGAACGCCCGCGCCCTCGACACCAACGGGGACGGCGCCCTCGACGAGCGCGACGACTCCTACGCCCCCTACTACCCCGGCGACGCGGCGGTCGACTGGGTGGGCATGTCGCTGTACCACTGGGGGACGAAGTACCCGTGGGGTGAGAACGAGGTGCCGGCCGCCGGCAAGCTCGTCGACCAGCTGCGCGGGCGGTACCACCACGCCGGCGTCGACGAGCGCGTCGTCCCCGACTTCTACGCCGAGTACGGCACGACCCACGACAAGCCGGTCGCCATCACCGAGACCGCCGCCCTCTACGCCCCGGGCCACGGCGGCGCCAAGGAGACGGCCGTCAAGCAGGCGTGGTGGCGCCAGGCCTTCGCCCCCGAGCTGCTGACGACGCTTCCCGCGGCTGAAGATGGTCAACTGGTTCGAGTGGGCCAAGTACGAGCCCGAGGTCAAGGGGAGGGTCGACTGGACGGTGACCCGGAAACCGCTGCTGCGCAGCGCTTTCGCTGCCGACCTGCCGGACTGGGTGGTCACCGCCTCCGGCGACCCGGCGTGCGCGGCGCCGGGCACGGACTGACCGGCGCCACACCCCGCGCGCCACTGTCGGATGCCGCCCTCACCCAGTGCGGGTGAGCCGCGCCACAGTGCTGCCGCCCAGACTGGCCGGAACCATCGTGACCAGGGAAGGGGCTGTCATGGCACACACACCGGGTAGGTCGGGGCCGATCGGGATCATCGTCCTGGTCATGGGCGTCATCTTCGCCGTGGCGGGGGTGGCGACCTACGTCCTCGTCGCCAACGAGCTCTCGAACGAGAACATCACGGTCTCCGCCGATGCGAAGTACTTCGCCGGCCAGTCGGTCAACTCACCGTGGACGGCCTGGTCGGAAGCGGAGACCATCAGCAAGCACGCCCTCAAGGCGACCGGTGGCAAGACCTACGCCGAGCTCGAGCAGGATGACCCGTTGCGCGACACCGCGATGCAGGCCTCCTTCCTGCGAGCCTCGCTGTTCACGTCGGTGGTCGCCTTCGGCGTGGCCCTGCTCGCGGCGGTGCTCGGCATCATGCTGGTGCTCATCGGGGTCTCGCTGCGTGGGCTCGGGCGGGCGTCGGTCGCCGCCGGAGCCGCCGACCCGGGCTACTGAGCCGCGGAGGTCGACCCCCGCGGCGTGACGCGGGTCGCAGACCGGTCGAGCCCGGCGCGGAGCACACTTGCGGTGTGGCAGCACCCGACGCCGCGCTCCCCGGCCGCCTCGCGGCATCCGGTGCGCTGCTGTTCGCCACCGCGGCGTGGGGCTCGACGTTCGTCGTCACGAAGTCCTCGCTGACCGAGCTGGCTCCGGCGACGTTCCTGCTGTGGCGGTTCGGGGTCGCGGCAGTGGTGCTGCTCGCCGTGTCGGCGCGTCGGACGCTGGCCCTGAGCCGCACCGACCGGTGGCGCGGGGTGGTGCTCGGGGTGCTGCTCGGGGGCGGCTTCCTGCTCCAGACGACCGGGCTGCAGCACACCTCGGCGGGGCTGTCCGGTTTCCTCACCGGGTCGTCCGTGGTGATGGTGCCGGTGCTCGCGTCGATCGTCTTCTCGACCAGGGTGACCGCCCAGGGCTGGCTCGCGGTCGGGCTCAGCGCCGTGGGGCTGGTGCTGCTGACCAGCGGGCCGGGGTCGTCCTTCACCACCGGGGCGTTGCTCACCCTGGCCGGTGCCGCCGGGTTCGCCGGGCACATCACCTCGCTGAGTGCGTGGGCGACGCCGAAGAACGCCGTGGGGGTCACGACGGTGTCCGTGGTCGTCGCCGCCGCCGTGTGCACGGCCTGGTCGGTGCTGGCGGGTCAGTTCGCCGTGCCGCGCAGCGCCGGGGCGTGGGCGGCCGTGCTCTGGGTCGCGCTGGTGGCGACCTGCCTCGGGCTGGCGGTACAGGCGTGGGCGCAGGGCGCGCTGACGGCGACCTCGGCGGCGGTCATCATGACGATGGAGCCGGTGTTCGCCGCCCTGCTCGCGGTGGTCGTGGCGGGCGAGGTGCTCGCACCGGCCGCGTGGCTCGGGGGCCTGCTGGTCGTGGTGGCGATGGGCGCGGCCGAGATCGGCGTGCGCGAGTGCTGCGACGTCGCCGCCCCGCGGGTGGAGTGCTGCTGACCGGCTCGGCTCAGTGCCGGCCGTGCGAGCCGTGCGTGCGCTTCGCGCCCTTCCCGGACGTCGACCCCTTCGCAGTCTTCGAGGCCTTCGAGGTCTTCGTGGACGCAGTGGATGACGAGTGCTCGGTCTTGGTCTTGCCCTGGCCCGTGCCGGGCGGCCGGGTCGCCCCGGAGTCGCCCTCGTCGGTGGCGGTCGTCGTCGCCCGGTTCGGTTGTTGCCGGCACGTCGTCACAGCCGACCGCCTGCAGGTTGCGGAACGCGGTGGAGTCGGCGGCCTTTCCGGGGGTGCCCTGCACGTGCGACCAGGCGGTGCACAGCCCGTGGTGCGCCGGGCCCGCCGCATCGGGGCCGACGCCGCCGGTGCCGGTCGCGCCGGAGTCGTCCCCGGCATCCGTCGCGTCCTGGCGTCCTGGTCGCCCTGGTCGTCGGCGGAGCCGTCGTCGTCACCGGGCTCGACGCCGTCGTCATCGGTGTCGGACGGGTCCGGCGTCGCCGTGGCGGTCACGCTCACCGTGGGATCGGCGGAGACGAGCCCGGCGCTCTGCGGCGCGCCGGCCGCGGCCGCGGCGACACCCCCACAGGCGAGGAGGATCGCGGCGCCCGACAGGGCGATACCGACACGGGACCTGTTCACGGGTGCCTCCAGGTGCAGCGAGAGAGAGGCCCCATCGTCTCGAAGGGACGACCGTGCTGCAGCGGAATCGTCGGATCCGGCGCCGAGGGCTCTCAGCGTGACTCCGTGCCGTCGTCCGGCATCCTGCGTCGGGCCACGTCAGGAGGGCGTCAGGATCGCGTCAAGGTGGCCGGTCCCGCGCTCCATCGGTGGTGACGTGGAGTCATGGGTACCACCGACCTCCGCACCGGTCACCGGGGTGCGCAACGCCTCGTCGCCGTCGTCCTCCCGTTGCTCGTCGCCGCCGGGCTCGCGGCGCTGGGAGACAGCCTCACCACGGCCACCTCGGTGCTCGTGCTCGTGCTCGTCGTGGTCGGCGTCGGCGCCGCCGGTGACCGCGTCGCCGGCGTGCTCGCGGCGGTGTCGAGCGGGCTCTGGTTCGACTTCTTCCTCACCGAGCCGACCGGCCGGTTCGCCATCAACGACCCGGATGACGTCGAGGTCGTCCTCCTGCTCGTCGCGGTCGGGGTCGCGGTCACCGAGATCGCGCTGTGGGGCCTGCGCCAGCAGGCGCGCGCCGCGCGCCGGGCCGGCTTCCTCGACGGGGTGATCGAGAGCGCGGACCTCGCGGCGGGCGCGGACGTCTCGCCCGGCGACGCCCGTCGACGCGTTGCCGACCGGATCACGGCGGTGCTCGATCTCGACCGGTGCCGCTTCGAGCCGGGGCCGGCGCCGAGCCGGGGGGTCGCACTGCTGCAGCGCGACGGCGCCGTCGAGCGCGAGGGCGTGCTGCTGGCCGTCGAGCGGGACGGGCTGCCGACCGACGTCGAGATCGCCCTCCCGGTGCCCGGCCCCGGGGGCAGCTCCGGCCACTTCCTGCTCACCGCGGCCAGCCGGGTGCTCCGCCCGGGCCTCGAGCAGCGGCGGGTCGCGGTTCTCCTGGCCGGCCAGTGCGCGGCCCTGCCGGACCCACGGCTCGGCCCGGCCGCACCCGACTCCTCCGGCCCGCCCGGGGCGCAGTCCCTGGGGTGAGCGCGATGGCGGTGTCGCACGCCGTCACCGTTGGGCCCGCCAGACCGCGGTCGACGAGGCGGCGATCGTCGAGGCGGCGATGAGGGCCGGTCGGGCCGGTGCGGGTCAGGCCGGCACCGCGTGCGGCGTGCCCTCCGCGGTGGTGACCGCCGCCGCGCACAGCCCGAGGAACGCACCGAGGTCGATCAGCTCGGACGGCGTGCGCGGCGCGAAGTCGGTGAGCACCGAGGACCGCACCACGTAGGCACAGTGCTGGCCGCGCGAGATCGCCACGTTGAGCCGGTGCCGGTCGAGCAGGAAGCCCATGCCGCGCGAGACGTCGGAGTGCGACGACGCGGCGAGCGACAGGATCGCGACCGCCGCCTCCTGGCCCTGGAACTTGTCGACGGTGCCGACCCGCACCTCGCCCAGGCCGGCGTCGTCGAGGGTGCGGCGCAGCTGGCCGACCTGGCCGTTGTAGGGCGTGATGACGATGACGTCGGCCGGGCCCAGCGGGCGCGGGCCCACCGGGGCGCCGTCGGGGCCGCGCTGCGCCGGGTCGTGCCAGGTGCGGCCGAGCAGGTCGTGGACCAGGTCGCGCGACGACCTCGGCCTCCTCGGGGGACCACGTCGAGTTGCCGTGGTGGTCGACGAGGCGACGTGCAGACCCGGCTCGACCCCCTCCAGCGCGCGGGCCGCCGTGACCGTGGCCTCGGACCGCAGCTGGCCGGCGTACGACAGCCGGGAGACGGGCTCGGTCAGCGCCGGGTGCATGCGCCAGGTCGTCTCGAGGAAGTAGCCGAGCTCGGCGGGCAGCACCGGATCGTCGCCGATCAGCCAGCCGAGGGCGGACGCGTCGACCGGCTCGGGGTGGGTGCCCTGCGACACCTGGGGCAGCTGCTGGGGGTCGCCGAGCAGCAGCAGCCGGTCGCCGGCGACCGAGCAGGCGAGGGTCTTGGCGAGCGAGAACTGGCCCGCCTCGTCGACCACGAGGAGGTCGAGCTGGCCGCGACCGATGCGCCTGGTGCTGGTGAGGTCCCAGGCGGTGCCGCCGACCACGTAGCCGCGCCCGGCGCGCACGTGCCCGGCGGCGAACTCGGCGAGGTCGTCGGCCTTGTCGAGGGTGGTCCAGGTGGCGCCCTCGGGGTCGCGGGTGGCCTTGCCGACCTGGTCGGCGGGCACCCCGGCCGCGACCACGGCGCGCAGGACGTTCTCGATGGCCTTGTGCCCCTGCGAGGTGACCCCCACGGCCCAGCCGCGCTCGAGCGACCAGCCGCGCGATGACCCGGGAGGCCGACGTAGGTCTTGCCCGTGCCCGGCGGGCCCTGGACGGCGAGGTAGGAGTCGTCGGTGGCGAGCAGGGCGGCCTCGATGGCGTCGAGGTGGCGGGTCTCGCCGACGCCGACCGCGGGGAGCGGCCCGCCGGAGCGGAGCCGGGGCAGCCGGCGTGCCAGCAGGTCGATGCCGGCCGTGCGGGGCAGGTCGTCACCGGCGTCGACGACCCGCTGGGCCACCTCCGCGAGGGCCTCGTCGATCGGCCGGGTGCTCAGCACCTTCGACGGGACCAGCGCGACGGGCACCTCGAGGTGGTCGCCACCGTCCTTGGGCTGCAGCTCCTCGACGAGCAGGGTCTGGTGCAGCCGGCCGTTCTCGGCGAGCCGGTCGACGGCCTCGAGGATCGCGACGGTGGCGCTGGAGCGCGCGTTGGCGTGGCCGGGCAGCGTCGTGACGCCGGGCGGCGGCGGGTCGACGTAGACCGCGCTCACCTCGTCGCCGGGGCCGGCGGGATGCCGCGCATCGGCTCGCCCTCGCAGCCGCAGGGTGCGCCGTGGCCGCTGGCGCGGGGTCGCCCGGTGCCACGGCTCGACGACCTCGGCCGACTCGACGAGGAACACCCCGTCGGCCACCCGCCAGTCGCCGACCGGCAGCCGCAGCCGCTCGAAGTGGGCCTGCCACACCGGCTTGTCCTCGCGGGCGTGGAACAGCACCGACGAGGCGACCAGGGCGACGCGCCTGCTGCTCCGGTGAGCGCTCGTGCGGCTTGATGCCGGCGAGCCGGTCGCGCAGCAACGTCTCGAGCCGGATCAGGGCCAGGCGCTGCTCGGACGGGGTCTGCGGCACCGGCAGCTCGACGCCCACGACGGGACCGTCGGCCGGCCCGGCCACGCTGGAGGCCGCGCCCTGCGCGAGCAGCCAGTCGCGCAGCATCCAGCGTGGAGACGCAGTCGTCGCGGTTGTAGACGCGCGATCTCGTCGATCAGCCGGGTCGCCTCGTCGTGCCGCTCGGCGTCGCGGGCCGCCATGAACTGGTGGTAGACGACGATCGAGTCGGCGGCGTTGGTGACGGCGCGCGTCGCGGGCCTCCATGTAGAGGGGCTCGAGCTTCTTGATCGAGTACGAGCGCTGGGACACCCGGATGGCCGAGCGGACCACGGCGTACAGGTCGACGAACACCCCGTCGCGCAGCAGCTGGTCGACCTCGTCCTCGCAGACCCCGTGCCGCGCGGCCAGCCGGAGCAGGGCCGCGGTCTCGTAGGCCGCGTAGTGGTAGACGTGCAGGTCGGGCCACTGCTGGCGGCGCGCGGTGAGCCACGCCGACGAAGTCGATGAGGGCCTGGCGCTCCGCCTCGCGGTCGTGCGCCCAGAAGGTGCGGAACACCGGTGCGCCGGTGTCGACCTCGACGATGCCGAAGAGGTACTCCAGGCCCCAGGTGGTGGACCCGCGCTCGGACCACAGCGGGTCGCCCTCGAAGTCGAAGAAGACGTCACCGGGGCTCGGGCGCGGCATCCGTCGAAGGGTGTCGGGGTCGGTGACCTCGGAGCGCACGCCGCCGCCGGGGTCGCGCTCCTGCTCGAGCTGGAGCCGGGCCTGCTCGCGCAGCCGGTCGAGGGTCGCGGCGCGCACGTCGGCGACCGGTGCGGTGCGCACGGCGAGCTCGTCGATCGTCGAGACGCCGGCGTCGAGCAGCTTGCGGCGGGTGGGCCCGCGCACGCCGGCCACGAGCAGGAGGTCGCGGGCGGCCTCGACCTCGGGCTCGCAGACCTCGCACCGGCCGCAGGCGCAGCCACAGCGGGTCGCCCCACCCGGCCGGCCCCTCGGACGAGCGGTGCTCGAGGAGCAGCGCGTCGAGCCGGGCCCGCCGGGCGAGGTAGACCGGCACGATGTCGTCGAGGGCGAAGTCGCGCACGTCGCCGCTGCCGACGACGAGCCGGGCGTACGGGCGCGGTCGGGCACGCCGGCCTCGCGCAGCAGCGCGGCGTAGGCGGCGATCTGGAGCAGCGCCGGCACGCTCTCGGTGCGGGCCAGCTTGGTGTCGCTGACCAGCCAGCCCTCGGCGGTGCGCTCGAGGAAGTCGGCGTGGCCGACGAAGGCGCCGTCGAAGAAGGTGGCCTGGTAGACGACCTCGGCGTCGGAGCGCAGCGCGTCGAGGGTCTGCTGCTGCGCCCGGGCCAGGGCGTCGGGGGAGTAGCCCGGCCGCTCGAACTGCACGACCCGACCCGGGTGCGCCCGGGCCAGCCGGCGCAGCTCGGCCTGCTCGTGCTCGTTGCCCAGCGCGATGACGCGCTCGGCCATCGGGTCGTCGGCGACCTCGGCCCGCACCCCGCGGCCGAGCACGACGTCGAGCTCGCGCACCAGCGCGAACTCGCAGGCCGCTGCCGTGCGCAGGTCGCTCGCGCTGATGACGAGCCGACGGTCGTCGCCGAGGAGGAACATGCTCCGAACCTAACCCCGGCCACCGACAGCAGACCCGACAGCGCGCCCGAGCCGAGGCCGCCGGGAGCCCGCCGCACGCACGGGACGAGGGGCCCACCGACCGCTCACCGATCCGCGTTCGCTCCGGTGGCCGAGTCCCACAGGTCGTCCTAAGGTCGCCCACAGTGTCGGCGTGGGGGACCCCGACGACGGCACCTCCAGTCAACCCACTTCTCACCGGGCGCTGTTGGTGTGACGTGCGCGTCAGGTCGGCGCCACGGACCCGGCCCGGGAGGAGCCTGAAGAGTGGGCCTGACCGGGCCCGGGTCGAGACGGGAGACACCATGAAAACGCTGATGAAGCACACCGCGCGCGCCGGCCTGGTGGGGGTGTCGATCGCCGTCCTGGGCCTGGCCGCGGCGGCGACGGCCTCCGGTGACCCGGTCACCTGGCTGCCCGACGCCGACCTCGTGTGTGGGACGACCACGGTGCAGCCGGACCAGTGGGTCGCGATCGCACCGTCGGACACGCTCTGGATCACCGACACGGCCCTGGCGGGTCACTACGTCATCCTCTCCGACACGCACTACGTGGTGCCGGGGTACGCGGAGCAAGCCGCCGGCCTCGTACGACGGCTGGTGGCCGTCGACAGCCGCACCTGGGGTGCCAAGCGGCGCTCGCGGCGTCGGCGATCCGGTGTGACTTCGTGTCGCGCTGGGGTGCGCCGGGCGACCAGGACACCTTCTCGGTGGTCGGGCCGATCACGATCGCGCGGGTCTCCGGCTGACCCGCGGCTCCAACCGGCGCCCCGGCATCCGGGGTGTCGGGTCGAGGTCCCGCGACGCGCTGACGGCAGGGCCGCCGGATCAGCGTGTCGTGGGACCTCGACCGGTGCGCCGGGCTCAGATCCAGCTGGGGAACCACATCCGCCAGCGCCAGTGCTCGTACGGGATGGTGTCGGCGACGTAGACGGGGTGGAAGAACGCGAACAGCGCCAGGGTGAACGGCCAGGTAGCCGCCGACCACGTACCAGCGCCACCGCCAGCGGTCGGGGTCGTCCTCGCGCCGGCCCACCCACAGCCCGATGAGGAACACCACGGCCAGCACCACCCACGGCTCGAACGCCACCGCGTAGAAGGTGTAGATGGTGCGGTCCTGGTAGATGAACCACGGCAGGTAGCCGCCGACGAAGCCGGCGGCGATCGCCCCGGCCCGCCAGTCGCGGCGCACCAGCCACCACCAGAGCACGACGAGCAGGGCGAGGATGCCGAGCCACCACACCGAGATGGTGCCGATCGGGTTGATCGCCTGCGAGCACTGGTCGACGGTGCAGCCGGCCACCCCGCGGGTCGGGCTCTCGTAGTAGAACGACGTCGGCCGGGTCTGCACCAGCCACGACCAGGGGTTCGACTGGTAGGGGTGCGGCGTGTGCAGCGTGGTGTTGAACTGGTAGGCGTCCTGGTGGTACTTCCACCAGTTGCGCAGCACCGCCGGCAGCCACTGCGGCCCCTCGCCGGGGTGGAAGGTGTCCCACTGCCGGTGGTAGCCGATCGAGGTCAGGAACCACCCCGACCAGGACAGCACGTAGACGACGACGGCGGTCCCGACCATCGCCAGCGCCGCGAACGGGCCGTCCTTGAACAGCGCCCCGCGTCCCCAGCGCCGCACCCCGGCAGCCCGCCGGGCGCCCATGTCCCACCAGACCGACATGATGCCGAAGGCCGCGAGGAAGAACAGCCCCGACCACTTGGTGCTGGTGCACAGGCCGAGCGACAGGCCGGCCACCCAGCGCCACGGCCGCCAGCCCAGCCACGGGCCCATGCCGGTGGGCCACGAGCCGCGGGGGAGCGCCCCCACCTTCTGCGGCGAGGATCGCGCGGCTCCTGTCCCGGTCGACGAGCAGCGCCGCGAAGCCGCACAGCGCCCAGAACGACACGATGATGTCGAGGATGCCGGTGCGCGACATCACGAAGTGCGAGCCCTCGAACGCCAGCAGGAAGGCCGCGACGCAGCCCAGCGCCGTCGACCCGAACAACCGCCGGGCCACCCGCCCCACGACGAGGATCGACAGCGTGCCGACCAGGGCCACCGAGAACCGCCAGCCCCAGCCCGACCCGGAGCCGAACAGCCACTCGCCGGCCGCGATCAGCCACTTCCCGGCGGGCGGGTGCACGACCATGTCGCCGTCGGTCGTCGAGAAGATGTTCTGGTTGCCCGCCACGAACGCGTCGTCGGGCTTCTTCAGCGAGTCGAGCACCCGCATCTCGACGCCGAAGTGCAGCAGCGAGTAGGCCTGCTTGACGTAGTAGGTCTCGTCGAAGACCAGCGCCTGGGGGCGGTTGAGGTTCCAGAACCGCAGCACCCCGCCGACGAGCGCGATCAGGCCGGGGCCGAGCCACCCCCACAGCCGGTCGGTCGGCCCGGTTCCGAGCAGCCGCAGGCGCAGCTCGTCGGTCCGGGTCACCGGCACATCCTAGGTCGGCGGCTTGTGCGCCCCGTGCCCCTTCCACCGCGTGCGAGGATCGCACCATGAGCGGCGGCGTGCTGGTGCTGGCAGCGACTCCGATCGGCGACCCCCGGGATGCCGCGCCACGGCTCGCCGACGAGCTGCGCCTCGCCGACGTGGTCGCCGCCGAGGACACCCGCCGGCTGCGCCGCCTGTGCCAGGACCTCGACGTGAACCCCACCGGCCGGGTCGTCTCGTACCACGAGCACAACGAGGCCGAGCGCACCCCCGAGCTCGTCGAGCGGCTGCGCGAGGGTGCCCGGGTGCTCGTCGTGACGGATGCCGGGATGCCGTCGGTCTCCGACCCCGGGTACCGCCTGGTCAGTGCCGCGGTCGGCATCGACGTGCGGGTCACCGGCGTGCCGGGGCCGTCCGCGGTGCTGATGGCGCTCGCCGTCTCCGGGCTGCCCGTCGACCGGTTCTGCTTCGAGGGCTTCCTCTCCCGCCGGGCGGGGGAGCGGGCGACCGCGCTCGCCGGCCTGGCCGCGGAGCCGCGCACGATGGTGTTCTTCGAGGCGCCGCACCGGCTGGCCCGCACCCTGTCCGCGATGGAGGAGGCCTTCGGGGCCGACCGTCGCGCCGCGGTCTGCCGCGAGCTGACCAAGACCTACGAGGAGGTGCGCCGCGGCGCGCTGTCCGAGCTCGTGGCGTGGGCCTCCGACGGCGTGCGCGGCGAGGTCACCCTGGTGGTGGCCGGGGCGAGCGGCCCGGTGGCCGACCTCGCCAGCCAGCTCGAGGGCATCCGCGAGCGGGTGTCCGAGGGGGAGCGGCTCAAGGACGTCTGCGCCGACGTCGCCGCGGCCACCGGCCTGTCGAAGAAGGCCCTGTACGACGCCGCGATCGGCCAGCGCCGCCACTGACCCCACCGGCATCCGCGAATCGCCTTGTCCACAGGGCGGCTCTCGCGCTTTACCGGGCGTTGACGACCTCCTTACCCTGAAGTGGTCCTGCCGCACCGCGCCCCGCCGCTACGGTGGCCACTTCCGACCCCGGGAACGCCTCGGACCACCTGGAGACTCGATGTCCCGCTCGTCACGCCGACTCTGGGCCGCACTCGCGGCCGGTGCCGCGGCGGTCTCCTTCGCCCCGGCGGCCGCTCGCCGGCCCCGCCGCGTGCGACACCCGGGTCAACAACACCCACGCCAAGCTGGCCGAGTGCATCACCGTCGCGGGCGTGCGCGAGCACCAGGCCGCCCTGCAGAAGATCGCCGACGCCAACCACGGCACCCGGGTCTCCGGGTCCTCCGGCTACGACGCCTCGGTCGACTACGTCGTGCAGCGGCTCGAGGCCGCCGGGTACACGCCCGACGTCCAGCCGTTCGTCTTCACCACCTTCGTGTCGCTGGCCCCGCCGGTGGTCGAGCGGGTGTCGCCCGCCCCCGCCGGCCGCGGTGACGAACGCGATCCTCAGCTACTCCGGCGGCGGCGACGTCACCGCCCCGGTCACCGCCGTGCCCGGCCCGCCGGTCGACGAGACCCCGGGCTGCGACGCCGCCGACTTCGCCGGCTTCCCGGTCGGCAACGTCGCCCTGGTCAGCCGCGGCGGCTGCACCTTCGCGACCAAGGCCCAGAACGCGTACGACGCGGGCGCGGCCGCCGTCGTCATCGCCAACAACACGGCGGGCGACCTCAACGGCACCCTCGGTGAGGGCTTCGCGCTCGACATCCCCGTCACCTCGGTGACCCAGGCCGTCGGCGCCGAGCTCGCGGCCACGAGCGGGCTCACCCTGCACGTGGTCACCTCGACCCTGCGCGGCAACGCGACGACCTACAACGTGCTGGCCGAGACCCGCACCGGCAACGACGCCAACGTCGTGATGGCGGGCGCCCACCTCGACTCGGTCAACGCCGGGCCGGGCATCAACGACAACGGCTCCGGGTCGGCGGCCATGCTCGAGGTCGCCGAGCAGATGGCCAAGGTCGCCCCGGTCAACACGGTGCGCTTCGCCTGGTGGGGCGCCGAGGAGTCCGGCCTGGTCGGCTCGACCCGCTACGTGACCGGCCTGACCGCCGAGCAGCGCAGCCGGATCGCGCTCTACCTCAACTTCGACATGGTCGGCTCGCCCAACCCCGTGTTCTTCGTCTACGACGGCGACGACTCCGACGCCACCGGCGCCGGGCCCGGCCCGGCCGGGTCCGACCGCATCGAGAAGACCTTCGAGGCGTTCTACGCCCAGCGCAAGGCTGCCGTTCAAGGGCACCGACTTCAGCGGTCGCTCCGACTACGGCCCGTTCATCGCGGCCGGCATCCCGTCGGGCGGCCTGTTCACCGGCGCCGAGGGCATCAAGACGGCCGAGGAGGCCGGCATCTGGGGCGGCACCGCGGGCCAGCCCTACGACCCCTGCTACCACCAGGCCTGCGACACGGCTGGCCAACGTCGACCTGCACGCCCTCGACGTCAACAGCGACGCGATGGGCTACGCGATCCTGCAGTACGCCATGAACACCTCGGACATCAACGGCATCCCCGGCCAGGGCAGCTTCCCGCCGCCGGCCGCCGACTCCCTGACGGTGCCGCCGGTGACCCCTCGGCCCTGACGCCACACCGCCGCCGACCCCGCCGCCACGACGGCCGCCGTCGGCCGTACCGGCTGGTAACCGGGCCAATGTCACACGTGGGTAAGGTTCGCCTGATCTCGCCGGACCTCCCAGCCGCTGGTTAGGCTGCGGGTCGTGGCCACAACGACAGCTCCATCGCGTCCCGCGTCGGCCCGCCGCACCACCATCGCCCTCAAGGTCCTCATGGCAGGGACCGGGCTGGTGTTCGTCGGGTTCGTCCTGCTTCACATGTACGGCAACCTCAAGCTCCTGTCGGGCGAGGACGACGTACAACACCTACGCCGAGCACCTGCGCACCTTCGGTGAGCCGATCCTCCCGTACGGCGGGCTGCTCTGGATCCTGCGCGTGGTGCTGATCGTCTGCCTCGTCGGCCACCTCTACGCCGCGTTCTCGCTGTGGGCCCGCGCCGGCAACGCGCGGCGCACCCGGTACGCCGCCGCCCGCTCGGCGATGCGCACCGCGTGGATGCGCTGGGGCGGCGTCGCGCTCCTGCTCTTCCTCGATCTGGCACCTGCTCGAGTTCACCATCGTGCAAGGTGTCGGTCAACCCCGACGCCCAGGGCGCCGACGTGACAACAACCCCTACCGGCTCGTCGTGGCGAGCTTCCAGGTGCCGTGGATGACGCTCATCTACCTCCTCGCGATGGTCGCGCTCGGCGCTGCACCTCGCGCCACGGCATCTTGAGCGCCGCAGCAGACCCTCGGCTGGACCGGCACCCCCGCCGGCCACCGCCGCGCCAAGGCCATCGGCTACGGCCTGGCCGCCGTCATCGCGGTCGGGTTCATCATCCCGCCGCTCGCCGATCTCTCTTCGGCGTGATCAAGTGAGGCAGCTGACCCATGACCGACACGCACCGTGAACCCGGGCATCGCCCACGCGGCTCTACACCGAGGGCGACCCGGTCGCCGACACCAAGGCGCCCGGCCGGCCCGATCGCCGAGCAAGTGGACCACCCGCAAGTTCGAGGCCGCGCTCGTCAACCCCGCCAACCGCCGCAAGCTCGACGTCATCATCGTCGGCACCGGGCTCGCCGGCGGCGCCGCCGCCGCGACCCTCGGCGAGGCCGGCTACAACGTCAAGTCGTTCTGCTTCCAGGACTCCCCGCGCCGCGCGCACTCCATCGCCGCGCAGGGCGGCATCAACGCCGCGAAGAACTACAAGGAGCGACGGCGACTCCGTCTACCGGCTCTTCTACGACACGGTCAAGGGCGGCGACTACCGCGCCCGCGAGACCAACGTCTACCGCCTGGCCGAGGTCAGCGCGAACATCATCGACCAGTGCGTCGCGCAGGGCGTGCCGTTCGCCCGCGAGTACGGCGGCCTGCTCGACAACCGCTCGTTCGGCGGCGTGCAGGTCTCGCGCACCTTCTACGCCCGCGGCCAGACCGGCCAGCAGCTGCTGATCGGCGCCTACCAGGCGCTCGAGCGCCAGGTCGCCGCCGGCACCGTCGAGCAGTACACCCGCCACGAGATGCTCGAGCTGGTCGTCGTCGACGGCAAGGCCCGCGGCATCATCGCCCGCGACATGGTCACCGGCGAGATCGAGACCCACCTCGCCGACGCCGTCGTGCTCGCCTCGGGCGGCTACGGCAACGTCTTCTACCTCTCGACCAACGCGATGGGCTGCAACGTCACCGCGACGCTGGCGGGCGCACCGCAAGGGCGCCTACATGGCCAACCCCTGCTACACGCAGATCCACCCGACCTGCATCCCGGTGTCCGGCGACCACCAGTCGCAAGCTGACCCTGATGTCGGAGTCGCTGCGCAACGACGGCCGGATCTGGGTGCCGAAGAACCGCGACGACTGCGACAAGGACCCGCGCCAGATCCCCGAGGACGACCGCGACTACTACCTCGAGCGCATCTACCCGAGCGTTCGGCAACCTGGTGCCCCGCGACATCGCCTCGCGCCAGGCGAAGAACGTGTGCGACGAGGGCCGCGGCGTCGGCCCGGTGGTCGGCGACTTCCGCCGCGGGGTCTACCTCGACTTCGCCGACGCCATCGACCGCCTGGGCAAGGCGGCCGTCGAGGCGAAGTACGGCAACCTCTTCGACATGTACGCCCGGATCACCGGGCGAGAACCCGTACGAGGTGCCGATGCGGATCTACCCCGCCGTGCACTACGTCATGGGCGGCCTGTGGGTCGACTACGACCTGCAGTCGACGATCCCCGGCCTGTTCGTCACCGGCGAGGCCAACTTCTCCGACCACGGCGCGAACCGGCTCGGCGCCTCGGCGCTGATGCAGGGCCTGGCCGACGGCTACTTCGTGCTCCCCAACACGATCCGCGACTACCTGGCCGAGGGCCCGTTCGACGCCGATCTCGGCCGACGCACCCGGCGGTCGTCGAGGCCCGCACGTCGGTCGAGGAGCGCATCGACCAGGCTGCTGGCCATCAACGGCGACCCGCAGCGTCGACTCCTTCCACAAGGAGCTCGGCCACATCATGTGGGAGTACTGCGGCATGGAGCGCTCCGAGGAGGGCCTGCTCAAGGCGATCGACCTGATCCGCGGCCTGCGCGAGGAGTTCTGGCGCAACGTGCAAGCGTGCTCGGCGCGGCCGACAGCCTCAACCAGCGCCTGGAGAAGGCCGGCCGGGTGGCCGACTTCCTCGAGCTCGGCGAGCTGATGTGCATCGACGCCCTGCACCGCCGCGAGTCCTGCGGCGGCCACTTCCGGGCCGAGACCAGACCGAGGACGGCGAGGCGCTGCGCCACGACGACGAGTACGCCTACGTCGCGGCCTGGGAGTTCGAGGGTGGGGACGGGGACGGCGAGATGAGCGCCCCGGTCCTGCACAAGGAGGACCTCGTCTACGAGGCCATCGAGACTGAAGCAGCGGAGCTACAAGTGAGACTGACCCTGAAGATCTGGCGCCAGGCCGGCCCGCGCCACACCGGCGGGCTGCGTGACCTACAAGGTCGACGGACATCAGCCCCGACATGTCGCTTCCTCGAGATGCTCGACGTGCTCAACGAGCAGCTCAACGCCAAGGGCGAGGAGCCCATCGCGTTCGACTCCGACTGCCGCGAGGGCATCTGCGGCATGTGCGGCCTGATGATCAACGGCCAGGCGCACGGCCCCGAGGTGACCACGACCTGCCAGCTGCACATGCGCAGCTTCAGCGACGGCGAGGACGATCACGATCGAGCCGTGGCGGGCCGACGCGTTCCCGGTCATCAAGGACCTCGTCGTCGACCGCGGCGCCTTCGACCGGATCATCCAGGCCGGCGGCTACATCTCGGTCAACACCGGGTCGGCCCCCGACGCCCACGCGGTGCCGGTGCCGAAGCACGAACGCCGACCGCGCCTTCACGGCGGCCACGTGCATCGGCTGCGGCGCCTGCGTCGCCGCCTGCCCCAACGGCTCGGCGCGATGCTGTTCATGGGCGCCAAGGTCACCCACCTCGGCCGAGCTGCCCCAGGGCCAGCCCGAGCGGATGGCCCGCGTGGTCGTCCATGGTCGACCAGCACGACGCCGAGGGCTTCGGCGGCTGCACCAACATCGGCGAGTGCTCCGCGGCCTGCCCCAAGGGCATCCCGCAGGACGTCATCTCCACGCTCAACCACGACCTGATGAAGGCCTGGCGCTCCGGCGGCTGACCCCACGCGCATCAACTTTTTCGCCCGATGCCGAGAACCTTCACCTTCGCACCCCTTAGGAAGTGGTGCGAAGGTGAAGTTTCCGGCATCGGGCGAAAAAGTTGGGGATGCCGGGGGTGCGTTGCACGTGAGGCCCGCCGCCCACACGCGGCGGGCCTCACGGCGTTCGGAGGCGTACCCGGAGCGACCGACAGGTCACCTGAGGTACGGGGTGGGCGTACCCGGAGCGACCGGTCGGTCGGGTCGGGTCCGGGTCAGAGCCAGGACAGGTGGGGCTTGAGGAGGGAGTAGCCGACGAAGGCCACGACGTCGAGGATGGTGTGCGCCACGACGAGCGGCATCACCCGTTTGGTGCGCGTGTAGAACCAGCCGAAGACGACGCCCATCACGAAGTTCCCGACGAAGCCGCCGAACCCCTGGTAGAGGTGGTAGCTGCCGCGGATCAGCGCGCTGGTCACGATGATCCGCCACTTCCCCCAGCCGACCGAGCCCCAGCGGCTGAAGAGGTAGCCGACCATGATGACCTCCTCGAGCACGGCGTTCTGTGCCGCGGCGAGGACGAGCACCGGGATGGTCCACCACGCGCCGGCGAGGTTCGCGGCCGCGATCGTGGTGTTGAGGTCGAGGGCCTTGGCGGCGGCGTAGAGCGCCAGGCCGGGCAGCCCGATGGCGGCGGCGAGCAGGGCGCCGCGGCACGAGGTCCTGCCACGGCCGCCGCAGGTCGAAGCCCATGGTGTGCGGCTCGTTCGGGTCGTCGCGGCGCAGCAGGTGCAGCGCGAGCAGCACCGGCACCAGCGCGATGACGATGCCGGTGAGCTGGTAGGCGAGGTCGAGCCAGGGCCGGTCGGGGGTGACCGAGTTGTTCATCGCCGTGGTCTGCGACCCCAGCGACTGCGGCCAGGGTCAGCTTGTCGAGGATCCGGAGGAGCGACCAGACCGCCGAGGCGCCGAGGGAGACACCGAGGACGAGCCAGGTCTCGGTGAGGTTCCTGCGCCGCATGGGGGCGAGCGTACGGCGCCACCCCGGATGTCGGCCGTGAACTCGCTGGACGTCTCCTGCGAGTGGCCTATGACCCCGCCGGTTACAGTGTCCTCGGCCTCCACCGAGGTCCGACCAGACACCGACTCCCCGGGGGGGAACCCATGCTTCGCACCCGTACGACCCGTGCCCTCGTGGCCGCCACCGTTCTCGGCGCCACCGTCGTCCTCGGGGGGTGCGGTGACTCCTCGACGCCCGACGCCGCCTCCTCGGGCAGCCCGTCCGCCACCGCGTCGAGCAGCCCCGCGGCGCCGGCCGAGCCGAGCATGGGCGAGCTCTACACCAAGGTCCGCGCCGCCTCGCTCGCGGCGAAGTCCGGGCACCTCAGCGGCACGGTGACCCAGGGCGGCGAGAAGACGACGCTCGACGTCGCGGGCCTGGCCGACGGCTCCAACCAGAAGCTCGTCGTCGGGGTCGGCGACGGCAAGGGCAAGGCCGAGATCCTCACCGTCGGTGGCAAGTACTACATGTCCGGCGACAAGCGCTTCTGGAAGGAGCAGACCGGCGACGCCAAGGCCGCCGACCTCCTCGTCGACAAGTACGTGCTGGTCAGCGCGGCCGACGCCAAGGAGCTCGGCGACCTGAGCCTGGGCGCCCTGCTCAAGGAGATGTTCGAGCAGAGCGAGCTGTCGACCCTGGAGAAGCTGACGTCCACCGTCGAGACGCGCACCGAGGACGGCGCCACGGTGTGGGTGGCCAGCGACGGCACCGGGAGCGAGATCTGGGTCGACCCGAAGACCGAGCTGCCCGTCAAGATCGTCGTGAGCGGCGCCGACGCGGGTGAGCTCACCTTCGACTCGTGGAACTCCGCGAAGAAGGTCGCGGCGCCGCCGGCCAAGAGCATCGTCAAGCCCTGAACCGGGCTCGCCGGACGATCAGCAGGCCCCGAACCGGTCCGGTTCGGGGCCTGCTGACGTCCGACGTGCCCCGAGGGGCGTCCCGGTCGAGGGTCAGTGCGCTGCGACGGGGTGCAGGTAGTAGCCGGGGATGCTGACCCGACGGCTGAGCCGGTCGGTGCGCGTCACCTTCATGGCGGGGACGACGAAGGCGACGGTGAGGCCGAGTACGGCGATCGCGCCGACGACCATGACCGCGAGGAGGACGGACGCGATGGTCGCGAGTCCGGTGATGGGGCCCATGGTGAGATCCTTTGCTCGATGTCTTCTACTTATGTAGAGGATTCTACACCAGTAGAACCAGCGGACCCAACCGGGTGTTCCCGGGCGCGGGTGACGGCCCATCTCTCGGCCGTGGTGGCCGCCGCCGGGGATGCCGGTGCCGTCACCCGCGCAGCACCCGCACCGCCCGCCGACCGGCCAGCACCGACAGGCCGGCCAGGCCGAGCACGAGCGCGACCTGGGCGAGCCGCTCGACCGGGGCCAGCGCGGCGGCGTACCCGCCGTCGAAGAAGCCGGACACGACGGCGGCCCCGCACGCGAGTGCCAGCAGGGTCGCGCAGGCGAGGGAGAGGCGGCGCCGGGTGCTCGCGGCCCCGAGGGCCAGGACGAGCAGGGCGACGTTCATCGGCAGCGGCACGGACAGCCGCGCGGTGGGCCCCACGGCATCCCACCAGGAGGCGCTGAGCCCGGTCGCGACGGCGAGCAGCGAGCCGGCCAGCGAGACGAGCGTGACGACGGCGGCCGCCGCCGGCAGGCCGGGTGCAGAGGGAGCGGACGCCCGCCCCCGGCCGACGCCCCGGCGGCCGGTCGGCCGGCCGGCGGGGTGGTTCGGGTCGGCGGCGGGCCGCGGGGGCGCGGTGGCAGCGAGGTGCTGCGAACGGGTGGACGACATCGGTTCTCCTTCGGGTGGTCGGGGCGCGGCCCCGGTGGTGGGCCTCCATCTCCGCAGCCGGCGCTTGGGTGGCGCTTGGGCGTGGGCTGGGCGCGAGGCGACACAATGGCCCTGTGACGCCGCCCCCCAGCACCCGCGGTGGCCGCCGGGCAGAGCTGCTCGAGGCGGCCGTCGACGTCGTCGCCGAGTCGGGGCTGCGCGGCCTCACCCACCGGGCGGTCGACGCGCGGGCCGGGCTGCCCGAGGGCACCTGCTCGGCCTACCTGCGCACCCGGCTGGCCCTGCTCGTCGGGCTCACCGAGCACGTCGGGGGCATGCTCGCCCACGACGTCGACGCGATGGCGGCCCGGGCCGCCCCGCACGCCGAGGACCCCGAGGCCGTCTCGCGCGCGGTCACCGACCTGCTGCTGCACTGGCTGCACCGCCCCGAGGTCGTGCGCACCCAGGCCGAGCTCGCCCTCGAGGCAGCCCGCCGCCCCGAGCTGATGGACGTCTTCGACCCCTGGCGCCAGGGGCTGGTCCGGGTCGTCGAGGAGCTCGTGCGGTGCGCCGGTCGCGACGACCCCGCGCTGCGCGCGGCGGTCGGTGTGGCCGCCATCGAGGGCGTGCTCGCCTCGGCCATCCGGATGCCGTCCGCCCGCCGGCCCGCGTTCGTGCGCGCCGCCGTGCCCCTCGTCGTCCGCGGCCTGCACGCCACCGGCTGAGCGCCACCGGGGGAGGTCGCCGGGTGAGCGCCACGCGGGGTGCCCCTGACCTGCGTCCGGCGCCGGAGGGCCGCGCCTACCATGGCGGTCCGTGGACGTGAGGAGCGCACCGTGCTGACCAGCCCCGGCCGCCTGACCCGCGGCCTGCTGTCCGTGGCCGCGGCCACGCTGCTGGTCGCGGGCTGCACCGACGACGGCGAGCCCACGGCATCCGGCTCGGCCACGCCCAGCCCGTCGACCTCGAGCGCGCCGGCGACGACGAGCCCCGCGCCGACCCCCTCGGTGCCGTCGGTGGCCGAGGTCTTCCGCGACGCGCGCACGGCATCCCTCTCGGCGGAGTCCGGGCACGTGGTGGGCACGGTGACCCACGACGGGGCCGAGCTCGGGATCGACGTCGAGGGCACGGCGAACGGCTCGAACCAGACGGTCTTCATCACCACCCCGAAGGGCGGAACGGCCGAGGTGCTCACCGTCGGCGACGGCTGGTGGGTCGGCGGCGACGAGGCGCACTGGGCCGAGATCACCGGTGACCCGAAGGCGGCCGCGGCGCTGGTGGGCAAGTACGCGGCGGTCACCGAGTCCGACGCGACCGAGCTGGGGTCGTTCACGCTGCGCACGATCCTCACCGACGCCTTCGCGCAGCCGGACCTCGCCGTGCTGGAGTCCGACACCGGCGCCGCCACCGAGACCGAGGTCGACGGCCGGCCGGCCTACCTGCTCGGCCAGCCGGGCGGGCCCCGCCTGTGGGTGGCCGCCGACGGCAGCGGCACCCTGCTGCGCCTGGTGGGGCCGAAGAGCGACCCGTCCGACCTGACCTTCACCGACTGGGGCCGCGCCCGCACGTTCACCCAGCCGCCGCCGGACGAGGTCGTCGAGAGCTGACCCGGGTCAGGGCGAGGTGTAGGCGGGGTCGCGCCGGGTGCGCCGCCACCGGCGCACCCGCAGCCACATCCAGATCAGCAGCCAGGCCAGCAGGGCCAGGGCGAGGATGACGAGCAGGGGCGCGATGAGCGCGATGAGGGACAGGCCGAGCGACGAGATGTCCTCGACCGTCGAGACCACCGGGGCGCCCGCGCCGACCGTGCCCACGTTGATGACCGGTCGGGCGGCCATCTTGCCGGTGTGCACCAGCCCGGAGATGAGCACCCCGAGCACCACCGACACCCAGGGGTTCTCCTTCATCCAGGTGGAGTTGTCGAGCTGGGCCGCGGCGGTGGTGGCCGCGAAGATCAGCCCGCCCATGCTCGGCCGGATGAAGGTCTGGATCGTGTCGTTGATCGTGTCGACCGCGGGGATCTTGTCGAGGATGATCTCGGCGAGCAGCAGGGCGGCCCCGATGCCGATCGCCCAGTTGCTCTCGATCCACTCGTAGCCGACCGGGAGGGTGATGTAGTCGGTGAACCGCGCGATGAGCGCCACGACGAGGAACGGGATGTAGGCGTTCAGGCCCGCGGCGGCGGACAGGC
>CAWAKY010000032.1:0-144151 GCA_963782695.1 uncultured Actinomycetota bacterium
AAGCCCGGCAACCCTTCACGCCAGGCTGCGATGGGAGTACCCGCTCCCTCCGGGGAGCAGTTCGAGCTCCGGTTCGGCGAGCAGCGGGCGGTCGTGACGCGAGGTCGGCGGCGGGCTCCGCGTGTACACCGTCGGCGATCGTCAGATCATCGACGGCTACGACGTCCACGAGCATGTGCTCTTCCGGCCGCGGCCAGGTGCTCATCCCGTGGCCGAACCGCATTCTGGGAGGGACGCTACGCGTTCTCCGGGGGCGCGAGCAACAACTCGCGATCGACGAGCACCTCACGCAGTCCGCGATGCACGGCCTCGTCAGATGGGCGGCGTGGACCTGCGCCGAGCGGGAGGCGCACCGGGTCGTCGTCGCCCACACCTCTACCCACGGCCCGGCTATCCGTTTTCGCTCGCACTGCGGATCGAGTACGCGCTCTCCGAGCGAGGGCCTGAGCGTCGAGACGACCGCGACGAACGCGGGGGAGCCGTGCCCGTACGGCGCAGGAGCGCACCCTATCTCTTCGCGGGCCAGGCGAGCGATCGACACGGCTCGATCCTGCGGCTCCCCGTCAAAGGCCGTGCTCGAGCGTGGGGCGCGGGCCTCCGTCGGCAGGAGGTCCGGTGGACGGGAACGCGGTTCGACTTCGGGCGGGCAAGGCCCGGTGGGCGAGACGAAGCTCGATGGCTGCTGACGGACCTCGAGCGGGACGGCGACGGCCTCGTGCGAGTCGCGCTGACGAGCGGTGCGGGCGACGCGCAGCGTGTCGCTCTGGGCAGACGAGGGCTACCGCTACCTGATGCTCTACACGGGCGACGACCGCCCCGACGTCAATCGACGGAGCCTGGCCGTCGAGCCGATGACCTGCCCCCCACATGCGTTCAAGCCGGCGGCGACGCCGTCATCAACCTCGAGCCGGGCGACTCGGCCACAGCGATGTGGGGTCTCACGTCGAGGTGACGAGCGTCGGCGACACGCAGCGATCCGGAGCCGCTCCCTCGAAGGGGTGAAAGCCAGCTTTTACACAGCGAGACAACTCGATGCCATTGCGGTGACGCCTGTGAGCAACATTGATTCGAGATCTTCAGCCCCTGACGAGGAGTACCCACATGAAACGCCTGACAGCTCTGTCTCTCGTGCTCGCCACCGCCGGCATGATCGTCGGAGTCGCCCTGGCGACTCCGAGCGCCCCCACGCCGAGCCAGTTGTGCAAGACGGAGCGCGCATCCGCAGACTTCGCGACCACCCACAGCGGGAAGACGTTCGCGCAGCACTACGGAACGAACAGGAACAACGCGAACGCATTCGGCAAGTGCGTCGCCGCCAAGGCGAAGGCCCAGGCCAAGACCGAGACCACCTCGACCGCGTCGACTCAGACGGCCCAGACCGAGACGCAGAGCGCACCGGCGAGCGACGCCGAGAAGGCGTGTACGGCAGAGCGCGCCGACGCCAACTTCGCGGCCGCCCACGGCGGGAAGATTTCGCGCAGTTCTACGGCACGAATGCGGGCCAGCAGAACGCGTTCGGCAAGTGCGTCTCCGGCAAGGCAAGGAAGGCCTAGCCGAACGAGCAAAGAGCAGCCGGAGCCCCGCCGCTCGCGGTATGCAGGCGGTGGGGCTCGGCGGCGCCTTCCGGCGCGGCCTCAGTCCGGCAACGAGGCGCGCTTTCGCACGTCGGCCTGAGCCTCGCGGAGGCGCAGGATCTGCTCCTGGATCTGCCTCGTCCGCGTGAAGTCGGCTCGCTGCAAATCCTCCCGCAACGCGCGCTCGCCGAGGGCGAGCAGGAGCTCGGTCCCACGTTCTCGTCGATCGCCTCGCTCTCGGCGCGGGCGTCCAACTCGGCGAGGAGGCCGACGCCGTCGCGCCGAGCGGCTCGCCGTCGACCAGGTAAGCCCGCATCCGCCGGTGCGCCTCGCTGCGGAAGTGCTCCGGCTTCAGTTCCTCGAGCAGCGGCTTCAGCTCGGGTGTGCGAGGACCCCGGCCAGCGCGTCGCGTTCGACGCGGTCGCCCACGGCAAGCAGCTTCGGCGAGACGGGCACGGCGGCGCTCGACGTCCCGCCGGCCGAGACTCTGAGGGCGAGCGGTCCCGAAGTGGTCGTTCGCCCAGCGCGCCGCCTCGTTCTTCTCGAGCGAGTCCGGCACCGAGTCGAGGAACGCCGCCACGGCACGCGTGCCCGCAGCGCGGTCGTCGGCGCGCGTCGCCTCGAGCCGCGTGCGGTGCAGGACGTACGAGCGCGCCGTCCGGAGCTTCGCCTCGAACCCGGCGGGATCGTCGGCCGGGTCGATCCCCGGCGGCAGCGCAACGACCTTCACGTCGAAGCCCTGCGAGACGGCGAGCTCCATCCCGCGCAGCGTCGCCGACTCGCCCGCGGCGTCGCCGTCGAACGCGAGCCAGAGCCGCTTCGTCAGCCGCCCGAGCTCCCTCAGCTGCTGCTCGGTGAGCGCGGTGCCCATCGACGCGACGACCGGCTCGAAGCCGGCCTGGCGGAGCGCGATCACGTCGGTGTTGCCCTCGACGACGCACGCGCGGTCCTCCTTCGCGATCGCGGCGCGCGCCTTGTCGAGCCCGTAGAGCGAGCGAGCCCTTGTGGAAGAGCTCCGACTCGGGCGTGTTCACGTACTTGGCCGGCAGCGGGTCGTCCTCGTGCAGCTGCCGCGCCTGGAAGCCGAGCACGCGACCGCGCGCGTCGGTGAGCGGGAACAGAAGCCGGCGCTGGAAGTAGTCGTCGCCACGCTGCCGTGTCAGCCCGGCGCGCGCGCAGCTCCTCGCGCGTGAAGCCCTTCTCGCGCGCCTTGCGCGCGAGCGTCGTGCCGCCGAGCGCGAGCCCGAGCCGGAACTCGCGGCAGATCTCCTCGCCGAGGCCGCGGCCCTGCGAGGTAGTCGCGGGCGAGCGAGCCCGCCTGCGAGTCCCAGAGGTAGCGCTCGTAGAAGCACGCCGCCTGGTCGAGCAGCGGCGAAGGAGCCGGTCACGCCGCTGCGCGCCTCGTCGTCGCCGGGCGAGGCCTCCTCGTACTCGAGCGGGATGCGGAACCGGTCGGCGAGCCACTCGATCGCGCCGGCGAAGTCGAGCCCCTGCGTCTCGCGGACGAAGGTGATCATGTCGCCGCCCTTGCCGCAGCCGAAGCAGTGGAAGAGCTTGTCGACCGCGTTGACCGAGAAGCTCGGCGTGCGCTCCTCGTGGAACGGGCAGCGCCCGGTGAGGCGCGCCGCCCGACTTGCGCAGCGGCGTTCGCTCCTAGACGACCGCAACGAAGTCGGCCGCCGTGCTTGACCGCCTCGACGCTCGTGTCCTTGATCCGCGCCATCAGTCGAGCCGCGCAGCGTACGCGAGCGCGAAGCGGTCGGTCATCCCGGCGATGAACTCGGTGATCTCGTCGGCGCTCGTCGCCCCGCTCGGCGAGGTGCTCGAAGATCGCGCGGATCGCGCGCGGGCGCGCTCGTGCTCGCCGCGCGTCTCGGGGCCGAGGTAGACGCGGTCGAACATGAACGCGCGCAGCGAGAGCATCGCGCGCGCCGACCTCCTCGCTCTGGACGATGTCGTCGGCCGCGCGCCGAGGTCTCGACGAGGTCGTGGACGAGCGTGTCGATGCGCGTCGAGCCCGTCGGCCCGAGGAGCGTCGATCTCGTCGCGTGGCAGGTCGGCCTGCTCGAGGATGCCCGTAGCGGATCGCGTCGTCGATGTCGTGGTTGATGTACGCGACGCGGTCGACGATGCGGACGATCTTCCCCTCGAGCGTCTCGGGCTCGCGGGCGCCGGTGTGCGTGAGGATCCCGTCGCGCACCTCGTGCGTCAGGTTGAGCCGTCGGCGATCCGCAGCGACTGCTCGTTGTGCCGGAAGCCGCCGCCGAAGGCTCGAGCAGCGCTCGTCGAGCGCCTCCTCGCCCGCGTGGCCGAACGGCGGGTGGCCGATGTCGTGGCCGAGCCCGATCGCCTCGATGAGATCCTCGTTCAGCTGCAGCGCCCGGGCGACGACGCGCGCGATGCCGGTCGTCTCGAGCGTGTGCGTCATCCGGGTGCGGTAGTGGTCGCCGGCCGGGTCGATGAAGACCTGCGTCTTGCCCTTCAGCCGGCGGAACGGCTTCGAGTGGACGATCCGGTCGCGGTCGCGCTGGAACGGCGTCCGGAGGCCGCATTCGTCCTCGGGGCGGAGTCGCGCCGCGCGTCTCGTAGGAGCGCACGGCGAGCGGCGAGAGCGCGCGCTCCTCGAGCTCGCGGATGCGAGCCTCGAAGGCGTCGGACGCGTCTCGGCATGGACCAGGTTCCCGAGCCAGCATCCGGCAGCTCTGTGCCCGACGCTAGATGATGATCGGGACGGTGCCGCCGTCCGCCCTCCAGGCGGCGCCGGTGACGTACGAGGCCCGTTCGGAGCAGAGAAACACGACCACGGCGGCGATCTCCTCCGGGCTCGGCGAGCCGGCCGAGCGGACGGCCGGCGCCGACCTTCGCGAGGACCTCCTCGCGGCTCGCCCTGCTGATCGGCGAGCCCACCCTCGCCGAGCCAGGCCTCGGTCGCGGTCGGGCCGGGCGTGACCGCGTTGCAGCGGATCCCGTCCTTCGCGTAGAGGTCGGCGACGAGCCGCGAGAGGGAGAGCAACGCCGCCTTCGTCACCGAGTAGTCGGGCATCGCTGGCGACGGCCGCTTCGCCCGACGTCGAGGAGACGTTGACGATCGCGCCCGCCGCGCGTCGCGCATCCCGGAAGCGCGGCGCGGGTGGCGCGCGGATCGCGCTCATCAGGTTGAGCTCGAACGACTGCTGCCAGTCGGCTCGTCGGTAAGCTCGTCGAAGCGGCGGATCTCGGCCCCGCCGACGTTGTTGACGAGGCAGTCGACCCGCCCGAAGCGCTCGTCGCGCCGCGCCGACGACGCGCTCCGGCTCGCCCGGGCAGCGAGAGGTCGGCGGCGACGTGCAGCGTCGCCGATCCCGTCGGCGCGCCGGCCCGAGGTGACGACGCGCGCGCCTTCGGCCTGCAGCTGCCGGGCGACCTCGAGGCCGATACCCGCCGGTCGAGCCGGTGACGACGCAGACCTTCCCGGCGAGGCCGAGATCCATGGCGGCCGCTACGCTTAGCGCGTGACCGACGATGCTTCTCGCCCGGCACGGCGAGACCGACTGGAACCGCGACGCGCCGCTGGCAGGGACGGGCCGATCCACCGCTGAACGAGGCCGGCCGCGCGCAGGCGGCGGAGCTCGCGGAGCAGCTCGCGGGCGGTCCCGATCGACGCGGTCTACTCGAGCGACCTGCGGCGTGCGCGAGCACGGCAGAGGTCGTCGCGGAGCCGCACCGGCCGGGGTTGATCGCGCGATGCCGTCCTGCGCGAGATCGATGTCGGCGCATGGTCGGGCCTGACGCGACCGAGATCGAGGAGCGGTTCCCGGAAGGCTGGGCGCGCCACGAAGCGGGCGGAGACGGCTGGGAGCACGGTGAGACGCACGCGGCGATGAGCGGTCGAATCGTCTCGGCGGTGATGTGGATCGCCGAAGGGCTCACCCCGGCCAACGCGTCCTGTGCGTGCTCCACGGAGGCGTGATCCGCGCACTGCTCGCACATGCCGACGGCATCGAACTCAGCGACTACCGCCGCCGCTTCCGCGGCCCGGCCAACGGAGCCATGTCCCAGCTCGCAATCGCCGACGGGCGCTTCACCGGCTCGGCTGACGGGATCGGCGAACCGTCGGGGTTGTACTCAGCGGGCGGTCGGGGCCACCCCAGGGCGCCGTCGGTCAGTCCACTACACTCACCGGAGGGTGGAGGACTACAAACAAGTACAAGGGCGAACAGGTCGAGATCGCCCTGTTCGGCGGGGAGTATCAGGATGGCGTTCTGACGGCGTACTGCTATGTCGAGGACGTCGCGCACATCGAGCTGAACGGCCACATCCTGATCCCGCTCAGAACATCGCCTCTCTGCACTGCTCGAGCCGCTGTGACGCCCCGGAGCCCGACTGGCCGCCCCACGGGCTCGCCGAAGACGACGCAGACGAGCGCGACGACGAGGCGTAGGTCGCCGGCGTGCGCCGTCGCGTCGCCGTCGCAAGGAACCTCGCCAAGGCCTGGCTGATCTTCGTCGTCCCGGCAGCCGGAATGAGCTTCATCGGCTGGAAGCTCGGCGGCTACCGGCTCGCGTTGCTCTTCGGCGGCTCGATCGTGATGCTCGGGGCGGCGCTGTACGCCTACGCCGAATCGGATCGCGATGGGGATGGTCGGTGCCCTTCGTCGACCTGATGGACGTCTCGTGGCCGGTGGAGGCACCGATGGGCCCGACCGTGCTCGCCGGCCTCGACGCCCGCACCTGGCTGGCCGAGCACGACGACGACGAGGTGCTCGACATCGCCTGGCGGTGCGCCCCCGACGTGCACGAGGAGCGGCACACCATGCCCGGAGCGCCCGACCCGACGGCCATCGTGCTGCGCCAGGGCGGCGGGCTGCGCCGGCACCTGGCCCTGTCCACGGTCACCTCGGCCTTCGCGTCGGTGGCCGACGGTGAGCTGACCGCTCGAGCCGCCGCGGCTGCGATCGCCGGCCTGCTCGACCTCGACGGCGAGGCCGTCCGGGCCGAGGTCGTCGCGTTCCTCCGCGACGCCGTCAAGGACGGCCTCCTCCGCTGACCCGGTCTGCCCGGCGCATACCGAGGGGTCGAGACCCGGGGAGTTCGATCGCGGATGTCTCGAGTTCGGGCGAGGTGGTCGCCAGGGCAGCCACCTGAGCACCCGACTCAGAGGCAGAGCCGGAGCAGGTCGCCGGGAGGGGGGATACCGCCTGGTACACGACTGGATCTCGACCAGACTGCGCGGAGATCGGCTGAACCGCCGACCGGGCACGGCATCCACGGAGCGGGAAAACGACTTGTGAGTGAGTGCTCACTCACTTAGAGTCGTGCGGGTGACTCCACGTGCCCCCGCTCTGAGCCCCGAGGACCGCCGTTCGGCGATCGTCGAGGTGACCATCCCGCTGCTGCGCGAGCACGGGCCCGCGATGACCACCCGTCAGGTGGCCGAGGCGGCCGGCATCGCCGAGGGCACCGTGTTCCGGGCCTTCGGCAGCAAGGACGAGCTCGTGCGTGCCTGTGCCGCAGCGGTGTTCGACTCGACTCCGGTGGTGGCCCAGCTGCGGGGCATCGACCACGGCCTCCCGCTCGACGAGCGCCTCGTCGCCGGCGTCGCGGTGATGCAGCGCCACGTCGAGCAGATCGTCGGGCTGGTGAGCGTGCTGCACGGCGCCGGCATGGCCCCGCCGCCCAAGCCCGGCGCGGCACAAGGGCACCTCCGACCCGGCCGTCAACGCCGCCTTCGCGGACCTCGTCGGTGACGACGCCGCCACCCTGCGCAAGCCCGTCGACGAGGTCGTCGGGCTGCTGTCGCTCCTCACCCTCTCCAGCGTCCACCCGCTGCTCTCGACCCGTCGCCTCGACGCGGCCGAGATCGTCGACGTCGTGCTCGACGGAACCCGAAGGAAGTCCTGATGCTGTACCGACTCGTCCGCACCTACCTCAGGCCGTACGCCGGCATGCTCGGGGTGCTCCTGGCCCTGCAGCTGGTCGCCACCCTCGCCTCGCTCTACCTGCCGAGCCTGTTCGGCCGGATCATCGACGAGGGCGTCGCGGTCGGCGACACGGCGTTCATCATGCGCACCGGCATGGTCATGCTGGTCATCTCGTTCGTGCAGGTCATCGCCACGATCGGTGCCACCCGGATCGGCGCGCAGACCTCGGCGTCGCTCGGCCGCGAGGTGCGCTCGTCGGTGTTCCACCGGGTCGGGCAGTTCTCGGCCCAGGAGCTCTCGCGCTTCGGCGCCCCGACCCTGATCAGCCGCAGCACCAACGACGTCACCCAGGTGCAGACGGTCACCTACATGTTCCTGCCATCATGGTGTCGGCGCCGATCATGATGGTCGGCGGCATCTTCATGGCCCTGCGCGAGGACCTCGGGCTGGCCTGGCTGGTCGCCGTCGCCGTGCCGGCGCTGGGGATCGCCGTCGGCATCATCACCTCGCGGATGGTGCCGCACTTCCGCTCGATGCAGGTCGCCGTCGACTCGGTCAACCGCATCCTGCGCGAGCAGATCACCGGCCTGCGGGTCGTGCGCGCCTTCGTCCGCGAGGACGTCGAGCGCGAGCGCTTCGCCGTGGCCAACCGCACCTACACGGGCACCGCCCTCGCCGTCGGCAAGCTGATGGCGATGGCCTTCCCGGTCGTCATGATCATCTTCAACGCCTCGACGATCGCGGTGCTGTGGTTCGGCGCCCACCGGATCGAGAACGGGCAGATGGAGATCGGCGCCATGACGGCGTTCATGTCCTACCTGATCCAGATCCTGATGTCGGTGATGATGGCGACCTTCATGTCGATGATGATCCCGCGGGCCACCGTCTCGGCCGGCCGCATCCAGGCGGTGCTCGACACCGAGAGCTCGGTGCACCCCCCGGCCGACCCCGCCGTCATCCCGCCCGGTCCCGTCACCGTCGAGCTGCGCGGCGTCACCTTCGCCTACCCGGGTGCCGAGGCCCCGGTGCTGCGCGAGGTGTCGCTGCGCGCCGAACCCGGCACGACGACCGCCGTCGTCGGCTCGACCGGTGCCGGCAAGACCACCCTGGTCGGCCTCATCCCGCGGCTGCACGACGTCACCGACGGGCAGGTGCTCGTGGGCGGGGTCGACGTGCGCGACGCCGAGCTCGAGGACCTCTGGTCGCACATCGGCCTGGTGCCGCAGCGGCCCTACCTGTTCACCGGCACCGTGGCGTCGAACCTGCGCTACGGCGACCCGGACGCCACCGACGACGAGCTGTGGCAGGCCCTCACGGTGGCCCAGGCCGACGGCTTCGTGCGCGAGATGCCCGACGGGCTGGAGTCGCCGATCGCCCAGGGCGGCACCAACGTCAGCGGTGGCCAGCGCCAGCGCCTGGCCATCGCCCGGGCCCTGGTGAGCAAGGCCGGCATCTACCTGTTCGACGACGCCTTCTCGGCCCTCGACGTCTCCACCGACGCCCGGGTGCGAGCCGCGATGCGGCCGGTGACCCGCGATGCCGTGGTGATCGTGGTCGCCCAACGGGTGTCGAGCATCATCCACGCCGACCGCATCGTCGTGCTCGACGACGGCCAGGTCGTGGGCAACGGGACGCACGCCGAGCTGCTCGAGAGCTGCCCGACGTACGTCGAGATCGTGGAGAGCCAGCAGGCGATGGAGGAGGCGGCATGAGCGAGCTCAAGACCGAGGAGGAGAAGGCCGCCGACCAGCGCCGCGGCCCGGCCGCCGCCCGCCGTGGCGGGCCGCCCCACCTGCAGATCGGCGTGCCCACCGAGAAGTCGCAGAACTTCGTCCCGTCGGCCAAGCGCGTGCTGCGGCCTGCTGCACCCCGAGCGGTTCATCGTCTGGACCGTCGTCGCGCTGGCCGTCGCCAGCGTCGTGCTCAGCGCGATCGGCCCGAAGATCCTCGGTGGCGCCACCGACCTGATCTTCGCGGGCATGTTCGGCAAGCAGATCCCCGCGGGGTCACCCAGCAGCAGGCCGTCGCAGGCGCTGCGGGCCCGGGGTCAGGACAGCCTCGCCGACATGCTCGCCGCGATGGACCACGTCGTGCCCGGCCAGGGCATCGACTTCACGGCGCTGGCCAAGGTGCTGCTGTTCGTCATGGCGCTGTACACCGTCGCCGCGCTGCTGCAGTGGATGCAGGGGCGGATGCTCACCATCGCGGTCAACCGCACCATCTACCGGCTGCGGCGCGACGTCGAGGACAAGCTGAACCGCCTCGCCGCTGCCCTACTTCGACCAGCAGCCCCGCGGCGAGCTGCTCAGCCGGGTCACCAACGACATCGACAACGTCGCCCAGAGCCTGCAGCAGACCCTGAGCCAGCTGCTCACCTCGCTGCTCACGGTCATCGCGATGATCGCCATGATGATCTGGATCTCGCCGCTGCTGGCCACCCTCGCCCTCGTGACGATCCCGATCACGATGGTCGTCACGGCCATGATCGGCAAGCGCAGCCAGAAGCACTTCGTGCAGCAGTGGAAGAGCACCGGCGAGGTCAACGGCGTGGTCGAGGAGACCTACACCGGGCACGAGCTGGTCAAGGTGTTCGGCCGCCAGCAGGAGGCCGAGCGGCTCTTCGCCGAGCGCAACGACGAGCTGTACCACTCGAGCTTCCGGGCGCAGTTCATCAGCGGCATCATCATGCCGACGATGATGTTCATCGGGAACCTCAACTACGTCGTCATCGCCGTCGTCGGCGGGCTGCGGGTGGCCTCCGGCACGATGAGCCTGGGTGACGTGCAGGCCTTCATCCAGTACTCGCGCCAGTTCACCCAGCCGCTGACCCAGGTGGCGTCGATGTCGAACCTGATGCAGAGCGGGGTCGCCTCCGCCGAGCGGGTGTTCGCCGTGCTCGACGCCCCCGAGCAGGAGCCCGACACCGAGCACCCGGCGACGATCGCCGACCCGCGCGGCCGCGTCGCCTTCGAGGACGTCACGTTCTCCTACCGCGACGACACCCCGCTCATCGAGCACCTCGACCTGATGGTCGAGCCCGGCCAGACCGTCGCGATCGTCGGCCCGACCGGCGCCGGCAAGACGACCCTGGTCAACCTGGTGCTGCGCTTCTACGAGCTCAAGGGCGGCCGGATCACCCTCGACGGGGTCGACATCACCGACCTCACCCGGCACGACCTGCGCTCGCCGCATCGGCATGGTGCTGCAGGACACCTGGCTGTTCGGCGGCACGATCCGCGAGAACATCGCCTACGGCCGGCCGGGCGCCACCGACGACGAGGTCATCGAGGCCGCCCGGGCGACCTACGTCGACCGCTTCGTGCACTCCCTGCCCGACGGCTACGACACCGTGCTCAACGCCGAGGCCGACAACATCAGCGCGGGTGAGACGCCAGCTCATCACCATCGCGCGGGCGTTCCTCGCCGCGCCGTCGCTGCTCATCCTCGACGAGGCCACCTCGTCGGTCGACACCCGCACCGAGCTGCTCGTGCAGCACGCCATGTCGGCGCTGCGCGTCGGACCGCACGAGCTTCGTCATCGCCCACCGACTCTCGACGATCCGCGATGCCGACCTCATCCTCGTCATGGAGGAGGGGCGCATCGTCGAGCGCGGCTCGCACGCCGAGCTGCTCGCTGCCGGAGGGGCTTTCGCCAAGCTGTACGCCGCCCAGTTCCAGGGCGCCGCCACCGACCTCGACGAGGAGTCCGGCCGCCGCGGGAGGTGCCCCAGAACTCGTGCGTCCGCTCGGGAGGTGAGGCGGCCACCACCTCCACTAGCGTGCTGAGGTCGCCACCGTCGGGGTGGTCGGCCTCGAGGTGGAGGACGGGTGGTCGCAGTGGTGGGACTCGCGCAAACCATGGCAGAGGGCGTACCGGCGGCGGTGAGGACCGCGACACGCTGATCGACGCCAGCCCCGTCGACTACCTGATCCTCGCCATCTACTTCGTGCTTCGTCGCTCGGCATCGGGCTGATGGCCCGGCGCTCGGTCGTCCGAGTCGCTCGACTTCTTCCTGTCCGGGCGGTCGCTGCCGGCCTGGGTGACCGGCCTGGCGTTCATCTCGGCCAACCTCGGCGCGGTCGAGATCATGGGCATGTCGGCCAACGGCGCCGAGTTCGGCATCCCGACCGTGCACTACTTCTGGGTCGGCGCCATCCCGGCGATGCTGTTCCTCGGCGTCGTGATGATGCCGTTCTACTACGGCTCCAAGGTGCGCTCGGTCCCGGAGTTCATGCTCCGGCGGTTCGGCACCAGGGCCCACCTGGTCAACGCGATCTCCTTCGCGGTCGCCCAGCTGCTGATCGCGGGCGTCAACCTCTACCTGCTCGGCAGCATCGTGCACGCGCTGCTCGGCTGGCCGCTGTGGGTGGCGCTGATCGTCGCCGCCGCGATCGTGCTGTCGTACATCACCCTCGGTGGCCTGTCGGCGGCGATCTACAACGAGGTGCTGCAGTTCTTCGTCATCGTCGCCGCGCTGCTGCCGCTGACCATGCTCGGCCTGCACCGGGTCGGCGGCTGGAGCGGCCTGAAGGACAAGATCACCGCGCCGCGGCCGGCCCGGCGGCGGCCGAGGTGCCGCCGGCCGACCGAGCAGCTGAACTCGTGGCCGGGCCAGGCGCTCACCGGGTTCGACTCGCCGCTGCTGGTCGGTCGATCGGCATCGTCTTCGGGCTCGGCTTCGTGCTCTCCTTCGGCTACTGGACGACGAACTTCGTCGAGGTCCAGCGCGCGATGGCCTCGGACTCGATCGTCCTCGGCCCGCAAGACGCCGATCATCGGCGCCTTCCCCAAGATGTTCGTCCCGTTCATCACGATCATCCCGGGCATGATCGCCGCGGTCCTGGTCGCCGAGATCGCCAAGCTCAAGGCCGGCGGGACCGTCCCGGGCGGCGCCTCGGGCGAGGGCGTCACCTACAACGACGCGCTGCTGCTGCTGATGCGCGACGTGCTGCCCAACGGCCTGCTCGGCCTGGCGATCGCCGGCCTGCTGGCGGCGTTCATGGCCGGCATGGCGGCCAACATCTCGGCGTTCAACACGGTCTTCAGCTACGACCTGTGGGAGCGACTACATCGTCAAGGACCGCACCGACGACTACTACCTGCGGGTCGGGCGGGTCGCCACCGTCGGCGCCACGGTCATCGCGATCTTCACGGCCGGGCTGGCGGCCAACTTCCGCAACATCATGGACTACCTCCAGACGCTGTTCGGCTTCTTCAACGCCCCGCTGTTCGCGACGTTCATCCTCGGCATGTTCTGGAAGCGGATGACGCGCGACGGCCGGCTGGGTCGGGCTGGTGTCCGGCACGCTGTCCGCCGTGCGCGATCGCGTTCCTGAGCGAGGACGCGTTCGGGTCGCTGAGCACCGGCGTCGATCCCGCGTCGGCGGCCAGGGCGCGGCCTTCGTCGCGGCGTCGGCGGCGTTCGTGGTCGACGTCGTGCTGAGCGTCGGGTCTCGCTGGTCACCGAGCCGAAGCCGGCCGACGAGCTCGTCGGGCCTGGTCTACTCGGAGACCCCGAAGGAGGACCTCGTCAGGACCCGCACGAGCAGACCTACCCGTGGTACCGGCGCACCCTGCCGCTGGCCGGCGTCGTCGCTGGCCATGGTCATCGTCCTGAACATCCGCTTCTGAGGAGGACGACATGACGACGACTCGCACACCAAGACCGACACGAAGACGGCCGCACGCACCGCCGGTCTCGCGGACATCCGCAACATCATCGGGGGCCTGCTCGGGATCTACGGCGTGATCCTCACCCTGCTGGGCATCTTCGCCGACCCCCAGGACGAGAAGACCGGCGGCGTCAACGCGAACCTCTGGGCCGGCCTCGTGCTGCTCGTCGTCGGCATCGGCTTCATGGCCTGGGCGCAGCTGCGGCCGGTCAAGGTGCCCGAGCACGTCGAGCCGGTGCTCGACGACCCGACCCGGCCGGCGCCGAAGAAGAAGCCGCGGCCCTCGCACTGACGTCCCGGGGCGGCGGCCGGGCGCGGCATAGGGTCGCGCCATGGGTGAGATGACGACGCGTCGGTGACCTCCCGGCCTACCGGGCGGCGCCCGAGGGCGAGGGCCCGTGGCCGGGGCTGCTGCTCGTGCACGAGATCTTCGGCCTCGACGACGAGATGAAGCGGCACGCCGACCGGCTCGCCGCCATGGGCCACCTCGTGCTCGCACCCGACCTGCTGGCCCGCGGCCGGAAGGTCGTCTGCCTGGCGCAGACCATGACCGCGCTGCGCAAGGGCCGGGGCCGGGTCTTCGACGACCTCGAGGCGGGGCGCACGGCGCTGCTCGCCGACCCCGCCTGCAGCGGGTCGGTCGGGGTGATCGGCTTCTGCCTGGGCGGCGGGTTCGCCCTGGTGCTGGCCGGGCGCCCGGGGTGGGATGCCGTGGCCGCCAACTACGGCGCGCTGCCGCAGGACCTCGCCGCGCTCGACGGCGCCTGCCCGGTGGTCGCCAGCTACGGCGGGCGCGACCTCTACCTGCGGGGCGCCGCCTCGACCCTCGAGACGGCGCTGACCGAGCGGGGGGTCGAGCACGACGTGCACGAGTACCCCGCCGCCGGGCACGCCTTCCTCAACGAGACCGCGAACGCGCCCTGGTACATCGCGCCGATGTCGCGCATCGTGCTGCGGGCCGGGCCCGAGCCGGTCTCGGCCGCAGGACGCGTGGGGGCGGATCGAGTCGTTCCTCGGGCAGCACCTCACCAGGTGACGGCGCCGCGCTCCCGCCAGGCGTCGAGCAGGCCGGTCGGGTCGTCGACGGTGCCTGCCGCGGTTCCACAGCGCGAGGTAGAGGTCGGCGGCCGAGCCGCGCAGGGTGCGGGCACCAGACGGGGATGCCGTCGCCCGCCGCCAGCCGGAGGGTCACCGGTGCGTCGGGTCCGACCGTGAGCGACCATGCCGGGCCATCGGCCACCGAAACGACTGCTGTGTAGGGGGATTCGCTGCGAGGGCCTTTGGTGCGGCGCTGCCAGAAGCCGACGAGCAGCTCGTCGATGCCGTCGGTCGCGAGCTCGTCGGTGAGCCAGACGTCGCCGGCGGTGAGGGGCCGGGCCTCGAGGGCCGCCCGGGCGTCGAGGGCGTGCACGGTGGTCTCGTGGCACTGCCGCCGCGCCCAGAACGCCCGGGCCGGCGGGGCCTGCTTGAGGAAGGTCATCACGGCGAGGTCGTCGGGGGCCGACTCCAGCGCGCTCACGAGGGCGGGGGCGCCGTCGAGCAGCCAGACGACCGGGTCGGGGGCTGCACGCCCCTCGGCCTCGATCGCGGCGTCGTCGACGGTGCGCGGGTCGTCGCCTCGCACGACCGCGGTCGCCCAGCGGTGCACCATCCCCTGGTGCGCCAGCAGGTCGCGAACAGTCCACCCGGGGCAGGTGGGCACCGGGGCGTCCGGGCCCGCGGACCGCGCCCACACCCCCATCCGGTCGACAGCGGCATCGAGCCCGGCGAGGTGCGCCTCGACGGTGGGTGTGACGAGCGTCATAACGGCAGTGTTCCACCCCGGATTCGTGCTCAGCAGGTGGGGTCTGAGCACCCCCGGACGCGAGGCTCGGCAAGGATCCGTGTTCCTGGCTCCCCATTCGCCCGGAGTCTTTCGTACCGTGGATGGCACTGGCCCGACGTCCACGTGTGACGGTCGGGCCTCATCACGTCCGCGCGCAGCCGCGGCCCATGGCAACGGTGCCGAACCCCGATGGGAGCCGGCACCGAGCTCCCCAGCACGTCCGAACAACGCAGGGGATTGCCCATGTCCTTCGACCCGTCCCACGACCTCGCGAGCGACGCGCGCGCCGCGCTCGAGCGGCGCGCCCGCACCGAGACGGTCTACTCACCACTCGTCATCCTCCTCACCGCGCTGGCCGCCGTGGGGATCGTCCTGTACTCCTGGTTCCTCCTCGACCCCGGCAACCGGGGCGACCTGCTGCCCTGGTCGATGGTCATCGTCGCCGAGACGGTGCTGATCAGCCAGGCCCTCATCTCGATGTGGACCATCCTCTCGGGCGCGGCCAGCCCGCGCGACTACGCCTTCCACGCGGCCCGCGAGGCCCTGCTCGGCCCGGCACCCCGCGGGGGTGACGCCAGGAACCGACCGATGCGCATCAACGGCGAGGACGTGCTCGTCGACGTCTTCATCACCGTCTACGGCGAGCCCGTGGCCACGATCCGTGGCACGGCCACCGCGGCCCGCCGGATGGCCGGCCGGCACCGCACCTGGATCCTCGACGACGGCCGCTCGGACGAGGTGAAGGAGCTCGCCGCCGAGCTGGGCTGCTACTACGTGCGCCGGCTGTCGAACAACGGCGCCAAGGCGGGCAACGTCAACCACGCGCTGTCCATCGCCAAGGGCGAGTACTTCGCCATCCTCGACGCCGACTTCGTGCCCAAGGAGGACTTCCTCCTCGAGACCGTGCCGTTCTTCGTCAGCGACGACGTCGCCTTCGTGCAGACGCCGCAGGCCTACGGGAACCTCCACTCGGTCATCTCACGCGGCGCGGGCTACATGCAGACCGTCTTCTACCGGTTCATCCAGCCCGGCCGGAACCACTTCAACGCCGCCTTCTGCGTCGGCACCAACGTGGTGTTCCGCCGGGCGGCCGTCGACGACATCGGCGGCATGTACACGGACTCGAAGTCCGAGGACGTGTGGACCTCGCTGATGCTGCACGAGCGCGGCTGGCGCAGCGTCTACATCCCCGACGTGCTCGCAGTCGGCGATGCCCCGGAGACCATCGAGGGCTTCACCAAGCAGCAGCAGCGTTGGGCGACAGGCGGGTTCGAGATCCTGCTGACCCACAACCCGCTGAGCCGCAAGCGCCGGCTCACCGCCGACCAGCGGATCATGTACCTCGTCACGGCCACCCACTACCTGACCGGCATCACCCCGGCGCTGCTGCTGCTGGTGCCGCCGCTGGAGATCTACTTCGACCTGCGCCCGGTGTCGGTGGGCCTGGGGCTGTCGACCTGGCTGCTGTTCTACCTCGGGTTCTACGGCATGCAGGTGGTGCTGGCCTTCTTCACGCTCGGCTCGTTCCGGTGGGAGTGCCTCATGCTCGCCACCGTGTCCTTCCCGATCTACGCGCGGGCCCTGGTCAACGTGCTGGTGGGCCGCGACCAGAAGTGGCACGTCACCGGCCGTCGTGGCCGGCCGAGCTCCCCGTTCAACTTCATGGTGCCGCAGGTGCTCATGTTCACCTTCCTGCTCCTCACCTCGGCCGTGTCGGTGTGGCGCGACATCGGCCACAGCCAGCTCACCCTGGCCACCGTCTGGAACATCACCAACACGGTCATCCTCGGCGGCTTCGTGGTCGCCGGCCTGCGCGAGCACCAGCCGCCTGCTGCACCCCAGCCCCGACGTGGCCCCGACCAGCCGTCAGGCCACCGCCCGCACCCGCGCGACGGTCAGCGCCCGCACCGCGGTCGCCCGGCCGTCCGCCCCGGCACCCGAGCCGGCGCTCTCCGCCCCTGTCCCGGCGCTGTCGTCCGCCAACGGCTCGCACGCCTCGCTCACCTCGAACTCTGGAGTCCCCTCATGACCTGGTCCAACCGCTTCCGCCTCTACGGCGGCCTCATCCTCGTCATCGCGCTCGTCGCAGGGCTGACCCTGGTGTTCAACCAGCGGCGCTCGCAGGCGCTGAGCCTCACCGCCCACGTGGTGGCCGACCAGGTCACGGTCGGTGCCCAGTTCGGTGGTGTGGTCGTCGACCAGAAGGTCACCGCGGGCGAGGCCGTCGACAAGGGTGACAGCCTCTACACCGTCGTGGTCCCACGCACGCTCGGCAACGCCGGCGAGGCCGTCGCGGCCGTGGCGCCCGTGCGCAACGCCGCCTACGTCGTCGACCCCAAGAAGTCGACCGTGACCTACCGCGCGCTCACCACGGGCGTGCTCACCGACGTGCGCAGCAACGAGGGCGGCTTCGTGCAGAGCGGCGCGCCGCTCGCCACGATCACCGCCGTGGGGTCGCAGTACGCCGTGGCGGAGTTCCGCCTCTCACCCCGTGACTACGGCCGGGTGGAGACGGGTGCCCACGTCGACCTGCTCCTGCCCGACAACCGGACCGTGGCAGGCGAGGTCGGTGCCGTCTCGGTGGCCACCGACGGCGGGCTGGCCCTGACCAAGGTGACCATCTCGAGCGACGCCCTGCGCGACCCGGCGAACAGCAAGTTCACCGCGCCGGGCACGCCCCTGTCCGCGACCCTGGCGCTGCGCGACGACGGGCCGCTCGCGGGGCCGACCGACGCGATGTTCGACTTCCTGCGGAAGATCGGGCTGCGCTGATGGCGGGACTCACCTCTCGGGTGCGCCGCCCCCGCGGTGCCGGCCTCGTGGCCGCCATCGTCATCCCCCTGCTCGTCGTCGCGGCCGGGGTGGTCGTCCTGGTGCGCTCCGGTGCCGCCGGCGGTGACACTGCCGATGCGAAGGGGCTGCCCACGACCCGGTCGGACGCACCCGTGCTCGACCCGGCCACCGTGAAGAAGGATGCCGCCGCCCTCGTCCAGCGCACCCCGAAGGAGCTGCCGACCCCGCGCCTCGCCAAGGACGTGGTCCCGCCCACCAACCGCTGGTACTCGGGGCTCGTCTTCGGGGCCAAGGCCCAGCCGGTGTTCCCCCTGCCACTCGGATTCGTGGTGCGTGACAACGGGTTCGCGTTCGGGGTGCCGCGCATCGAGAGCGGCGCCAAGGGCGTCGTCGGGCTCCGCTCCGACGGACGTCTCGGTCACCGTCGAGGGAGTGAAGAGCGGTGTCGTGACGCGCACCGACGACCTCAGCGTCACGGTCGAGCTGCGCGACGCCTCCGGTGACGCGCTGGCTCGGGTCACGATCGCCCAGGGCACCCCGTCGGTCACGCTCGAGGCCGTGGCGGCGACTCGGCTCGGGATGACGCCGGCACCGAGCGGTGCCGACCTCGCGGTCTCGGTCGAGAACCGGTCCTACGCCGCGGTCACCGACGGCGCGAGCGTCGAGGGCGCCAGCGTGTCGGTGAAGGCGGGCGGCCAGGTCACCTGGTTCGCCGTGCCCGACGGCGGCGACGTGAAGACCATGGCCGGTCTCGTCACACCGGTGACCTCCGGCCGGGTGGCCCACGAGGTCAACGCGAAGACGGCGACCACCACGCTGACCTGGTCGGGGCCCTCCGGGCCGGCTCGGCTGTTCGTGGCGATGCCGCACCAGGTCGCCGGCCTGCCCAAGGGTGTCGCGTGCGACCTGGGCACCTTCCCCTCGGTGCACGGCACGCTGCGGGTCTGCCGCGGCGAGGCGCTGACCTGGTCGGCCCCCGTGCGCCCGGTCACCGTCGACCTCGACCTGTCGGGGCTCAGCGACCAGGAACGCGAGGAGCTGAGCGCCCAGGTGCGCAAGGACGTCGCGGACCTGCCGCCCTTCCCGGCCGACACCTACTTCGGCGGCAAGACCCTCCAGCGCGCGACCCAGCTGTACCGCCTGGCGAGCCAGCTGGGCGAGAAGGACGCGGCCGCGACCGGTGCGCGGGGTCGTCGTCAAGGAGCTCGACCGCTGGACCGAGCCGCGCGGCTGTGACGCGCGCCCGGCATCCTGCTTCGTCTACGACCCGAAGAACAAGGGGGTCGTCGGGCTCACCCCGTCGTTCGGGTCGGACGAGTTCAACGACCACCACTTCCACTACGGCTACTTCCTCTACGCCGCGGGCGTGCTCGCCGCCGACGACCCGAAGCTCGCGGCGAAGTGGCGCCCGGTCATCGACCTGCTCGCCGCCGACATCGCCGGCCAGGGCTCGTCACCGCCTGATGCCGGACCGCCGGGTCTTCGACGCCTATGCCGCCCACTCGTGGGCCAGCGGCACCGCACCGTTCGCCGACGGCAACAACCAGGAGAGCACCAGCGAGGCGGTCAACGCCTGGGTGGGGCTGCGCCTGTGGGCCGACGCCACGAAGAACGCGCCCCTGCGGGCGCAGGCCACCTGGATGCTGGCCGGCGAGCAGGACTCCGCCGTGCGCTACGGGCTGCGCCCCGACCGCGCCGACCCGGCCCTGGCGCAGTTCGACCACGAGGTCGTGTCGCTCACCTGGGGCGGCAAGCGCGACTACGCGACGTGGTTCTCGCCCGAGCCCGCGGCCATGCTCGGCATCCTGCTGCTGCCGCCCACGCCCAGCTCACCGGCCTACCTCGCGGGCGACCCGGACCGCATCCGGGCGGCGGTCCGCGAGGCGACCGCCGGCAAGGGCTACGACCAGCAGTTCGGCGACTACCTGCTGATGTACGGCGCGCTGGCCGGTCAGGACGACGCTCGCGCCGCCCTCGGCCAGGCCCGCACGCTCGACGCCAAGTGGGTCGACGACGGCAACAGCCGGTCGTACCTGCTGGCGTGGCTGATGGCGCTGGAGCGGTGAGTAGCGGTGCGGCTCAGCCGACTCGGCTGAGCCGCACCGCCGTTCCGCACCCCCGTCAGGCGAACTGCCAGGACCGCTTGCTCAGGCCGAACCAGAAGCCGTCGATGACGCTCTCCACGCTGTCGGCGTCGAGGCCACCCGAGGCGGATGCCGCCCCGAGCGCGACGTAGAGCGGCGCCCAGTGCTCGGTGCGCGGGTGCGCCTCGCGGGCGGCCGGCGCCTTGGCGAGGAAGTCGAGCACCGAGTCGACGTCGCCGCGGCCCACGGTCTCGGCGGCCCAGTGGTCGAACTCGGCCGAGGGGGTGGGCGGCGCGGCGTCCGACGGGGCGCTCGGGTTGAACCAGCCGAGGTTGTGCGTCGTGAAGCCCGACCCGAGGATCAGCACGTTCTCGTCGCGCAGCGGCGCGAGCCGCTCGCCGAGGGCGAACAGGCGGTGCGGGTCGAGGGTCGGCATCGACAGCTGCACCACCGGCACGTCGGCCTCGGGGAACATCTCCTTGAGCGGCACGTAGGCACCGTGGTCGAGCCCGCGGGTGGGGTCCTGGTGCAGCGTCTCGCCGGCGCCGGAGAGCAGCCCCGCCACCGACCGGGCGAGCTCGGGCGCACCCGGTGCGTCGTAGGTGACCTCGTAGTAGCGCTGCGGGAAGCCCCAGAAGTCGTAGAGCAGGGGCACGTCACCCGAGGTGGCCGAGACGGCGATCGGGGCGAGCTCCCAGTGCGCCGACACGACGAGGATGGCGCTGGGGCGCGGCAGGTCGTCGGACCAGGCGGCGAGCTCGCTGGTCCAGAGCTCGTCGTCGGCCAGCGGCGGCGCGCCGTGGCTCAGGTAGACGACGGGCTGGCGGGCGGCGGTCGACGCGGTGTCGGAGGCGGTCATGGAGGCTCCTCGGGAGATTATTGTTGAACATTCAACCATACGACGACCGGTGCCATTCCCTCGACGGGCCACCGCCCCCAATGGTGTCCTGAGGTGGTGCCCCCGTCACGCTCCGCGAGACACCCCGGACATCGAGTCCGCGGTGCTCGTGCTGCGGTCCTGACGGGGCCGCCGGGAGGGTGACCCCTCGTGCGACGATGACGCGGTGCGCCGCCTGCCCTGAGGAAGGACACCCGATGGACAACCCCCTCACCCCCGCGCCCGGCACCTCCGCGCCCCGCCCGGGGCCCCCGGCCGAGGCGGCCCGCGGCACCGCACCCGAGCGACCCGCACCACCACGACGTGAGGCGCAGACGATGACGGCCACCTTCCTCGGCATCCACACCGGGTCCTTCTCCACGCCCGCGGCGGGCAACCCGACCGTCGTCATGGTCGAGGCCGCCTACCGGCACCACGGGCTCGACGCCCGCTACCTCAACTGCGAGGTCACGCCCGAGGGCCTGGCGGATGCCGTCGCGGGCGCGCGGGCGATGGGCTGGGCCGGCTTCAACTGCTCCCTGCCGCACAAGGTGGCGGTCATCGGGCTGCTCGACGGCCTGGCCCCCTCGGCCGAGGTGATCGGTGCGGTCAACACCGTCGTCGCCACCGACGGCCGGCTGGTCGGCCACAACACCGACGGCCAGGGCTTCGTCGAGTCGCTGCGCACCGTCGTCGACCCCGCCGGCCTCGACCTCGTCGTGCTCGGGGCCGGGGGAGCCGCCCGCGCGGTCGCCGTCGAGACCGCGCTCGCCGGCGCCGCCTCCGTCACCATCGTGAACCGCGACGCGGGCCGGGGCGAGGAGCTCGCCCGGGTCGTGACCGAGGGCACCGGGGTGCCAGCGACGTACGTCGGGTGGGACCACACGTTCGCCGTGCCCGAGGGCGCCGACGTCGTGGTCAACGCCACGTCGGTCGGCTTCGGCGACGGCGACGCCCTCGTCGACGTGAGCCTCGACACCCTGCGGCCCGGTCTCGTGGTCGCCGACGTCGTCGTCTCGCCGCCCCGCACGGCGTTCCTGCGGGCGGCCGAGGAGCGCGGCGCCCGCACCCTCGACGGCCTCGGGATGCTGGTCGGCCAGGGCGCGCTCGCGGTGCGGCACTGGACCGGGGTCGAGCCCGACCGGGCCGTGATGCGGGCGGCCGCGGCGGGGGCCCTGGGGCTGGAGTAGCCGTTCGGACACGGCTCGGTTTGCACGAAACGGCGAACCGGGCGCTACCGTCATCCGCGTCACCACGTCGACGCAGCGACGAATCCGCTGCACGTGGACGACGGAAACGGACACGGTGAACACCATGGCAACAGGTCGCAAGCTCGTCATCGTCGAGTCGCCCGCCAAGGCGCGCACGATCGCCGGCTACCTCGGCAGCGACTGGGACGTCGAGGCGTCGGTCGGTCACATCCGCGACCTCCCGACCCCGCAGCGAGATGCCCGCCGAGATCAAGAAGGGCCCGTTCGGCAGGTTCGGCGTCGACATCGAGAACGACTTCGAGCCCTACTACGTCGTCGACGCGCGACAAGAAGAAGAAGGTCGCCGAGCTCAAGGCGCCTGCTCAAGGACGCCGACGAGCTCTACCTCGCCACCGATGAGGACCGCGAGGGCGAGGCCATCGCCTGGCACCTGCTCGAGAGCTCAAGCCCAAGGTCCCGGTCAAGCGGATGGTCTTCCACGAGATCACCAAGGAGGCCATCCAGCGCGCCGCCGCCACCACCCGCGAGCTCGACACGACCTCGTCGACGCCCAGGAGGCCCGCCGCATCCTCGACCGGCTCTACGGCTACGAGGTCAGCCCGGTGCTGTGGCGCAAGGTCATGGCGGGCCTGTCCGCCGGCCGCGTGCAGTCGGTCGCGACCCGGCTGGTCGTCGAGCGCGAGCGCGAGCGGATGGCGTTCCGGGCCGCGTCGCTACTGGGACCTCGAGGGCGACTTCGACCCCGGATCGCCGAGGCGAACCTGTTCACCGGCCAAGCTCACCGCCGTCGACGGCCGCAAGGTCGCCAGCGGCTCGCGACTTCGCCGACGACGGCAAGCTGACCAACGCCAAGGCCGACCCCGCTCGACGAGGCGGCCGCGACCGGCATCGCCGACGCGCTGCGCGCCGCCGACGTCACCGTCACCGACGTCGTCGCGAGCAAGCCCTACACGCCGCCGCCCGAGCGCGCCGTTCACCACGACCACCCTGCAGCAGGAGGCCTCCCGCAAGCTGCGGCTGAACAGCCGCAACGCGATGCGGGTGGCCCAGCGGCTCTACGAGAACGGCTACATCACCTACATGCGTACCGACTAGCACCACGCTGTCGGAGTCGCGCGCTCGACCGCCGCCCGCACCCAGGCCGCGGAGCTGTACGGCGCCGAGTACGTGCCCGACGCCCCGCGGCACTACGAGAAGAAGGTCAAGAACGCCCAGGAGGCGCACGAGGCGATCCGCCCCGCCGGCGACCGGTTCCGCACGCCCGCCCAGGTGACCGGTGGCTGCCCGGCGAGGAGTTCCGGCTCTACGAGCTGATCTGGAAGCGCACCGTCGCCTCGCAGATGGCCGACGCCCGCGGCTCCACGGCCTCGGTCCGCCTCGGCGCGACCCTCGACGACGGCGCCCCGGCCACGACGTCGAGTTCTCGGCGAGCGGCACGCGTCATCACCTTCCGCGGGTTCCTCGCGGCCTACGAGGAGGGCACGCGACGAGCGCCAGGCGGCCCGCCGCAAGGACGAGGCCGAGGAGGAGCGCCGCCTGCCCCGCCTCGGGGTCGGCACCGCCCTGCGCACCGTGCGCACCGAGGCCAACGGGCCACGAGACCTAGCCGCCGCCGCGCTACACCGAGGCCACCCTGATCAAGGAGATGGAGGAGCGCGGCATCGGCCGGCCCTCGACCTACGCCTCGACATCGGCACCATCCAGGACCGCGGCTACGTCTCGAACGCGGCTCCGCGCTCGTCCCGAGCTGGCTCGCGTTCTCCGTGATCCGGCTGCTGGAGGAGCACTTCTCCCGGCTGGTCGACTACGAGTTCACCGCCTCGATGGAGGAGGACCTCGACGAGATCGCCGCGCGGCGACCAGCAGCGCGCGCCGTGGCTGCGGCGGTTCTACTTCGGCGACGAGGCGAAGTCGCACGAGGGGCTGCGCGACCTCGTCGAGGACCTCGGCGACATCGACGCCCGGGCGATCTCGACGATCGACATCGGCGAGGGCATCGTCGTGCGGGTCGGGCCGCTACGGCCCGTACGTCGAGGAGGTCGTGCCCGCCGGCATCGACCCGACGACCGGCGAGGTGACGGATGCCGCCGCGCTGGGTGAGGACGGTGCGCCCGCCACCCGCGTCGGGCCACGATCACCGACGACATCGCCCCCGACGAGCTGACGCCGGCGAAGGCGCGCGAGCTGCTCGCAGACCGCCGCCGACGACGGCCGCGTGCTCGGCGCGGACCCCGCGACCGGGCCACGACGTCGTGGCGAAGAACGGCCGCTACGGCCCCTACGTCACCGAGGTGCTGCCGGAGGCCGACGAGGCACCGGCCAAGGGCCGCGGCAAGGCGGCCAAGGCCGCGCACGGCTCGCTGTTCAAGGACATGGACCTCGCGACACGGTCGACCTCGACGACGCGCGTCAAGCTGCTGTCGCTGCCGCGGGTGGTCGGCACCGGCCGAGGACGGCGAGGAGATCACCGCGCAGAACGGCCGCTACGGGCCCTACCTGAAGAAGGGCACCGACTCGCGCTCGATCGAGACCGAGGAGCAGCTGTTCACATCACCCTCGACGAGGCGCTGGCGATCTACGCGCAGCCCAAGCAGCGCGGCCGGGCGGCCGCCGACGCCGCCGCTCAAGCCGAGCTGGGCACCGACCCGGTGTCCGGGCAAGCCGGTCGTGGTCAAGGACGGCCGGTTCGGCGCCGTACGTCACCGACGGCGAGTACAACGCGACCCTGCGCAAGGACGACACCGTCGAGGAGATCACGCTCGAGCGCGGCTCCGAGCTGCTCGCCGACAAGCGGGCCCGGGGGCCGGCCAAGAAGACCGCGCGCAAGGCGGTCAAGAAGACGACGACCAAGAAGGCCACGGCGAAGAAGGCGACGGCGAAGAAGGCGACGACCAAGAAGGCTGCCGCGCGCACCACCAAGAAGGCCTGACGGCAGGGCGATCCGGGTAGGCGAACGCTGGTGTCCCGCTTCCTGGTCGCGACCGTCCCGGTCCCCGCGCACAGCCGCAACCCGCTGCCGATGGTGGCGCGGCTGGTCGCGCGGGGGCACGAGGTGGTGTGGTTCGCGGGCCGCCGGTTCCACGACGGCATCGCCGCGGTGGGGGCGACGCCGGTGCCCTACCGCGCCACCCGCGACTACGACGGCGAGCGGCTGCTGTCGGAGTTCCCCGAGCTCGGCCGGCTGGGTGGGCCGCGGGCGATCGGCTGGGCGTACGCCGAGCTGTTCGTCGGCGAGGCGCCGCACCGGGTCGCCGACCTCGAGCCGGTGCTCGACGCGTCCCCGGTCGACGCCGTGCTCTGCGACGCGCTGAGCTACGGCGTCGGGCTCCTGGCGGAGGCGCGCGGCATCCCCTGGGCGACCTTCGGCGACGGCCCGCTGGCCCGGGCCCACGGCACGACCCCGGCCTTCGGGCCGGGGCTGCTGCCGATGCGCGGCCCGGTCTCGCGGCTGCGCAACCACGCCGTGCGCGAGGCGACCCGGCGCTGGGTGTTCGCCGACGCGCAGGCCCGGCACGACCGGCTGCGCGGTGCGATGGGCCTGCCGCCCGACGGCCTGGACGTGCTGCAGGCCGGGGTCTCGCCGATGCTGCACCTGCAGGCCTGCACACCGTCGTTCGAGTACCCCGCCCCCGGCCTGCCGGCGACCGTGCACTGGGTCGGGGCGCTGCGGCCCGACCCGCCGACGTCGTGGGTGCCGCCGGACTGGTGGGACGAGGTGCGCGCGCCGACCCGGCCGGTCGTGCACGTGACCCAGGGCAGCATCCGGCCCGACATGCGCGAGCTCGTCGTGCCCACGCTGCGGCGCGCTGGCCGCGACGACGTGCTCGTGGTCGTCACGACGGGCGGCGTGCCGCGGGCGGAGCTCGAGGCCCGGTACGGCGGCCCGCTGCCGGGCAACACCCGGGTCAGCGAGTTCATCCCCTACGACCTGCTGCTGCCGCACGTCGACGTGTGCGTGACCAACGGCGGCTACACCGGTGTCACGACGGCCCTGCACCACGGGGTGCCGCTCGGTGCAGGCCGGCTCGACCGAGGAGAAGGCCGAGATCGGCGCCCGGGTGGCGTGGAGCGGGGTGGGGGTGCGGATCCGCGCCACCAGGCCGAGCCCGCTGCGGCTGCGCGCGGCGGTGCGCCGGGTCCTGCGCGACCCGCGCCACCGGGTCGCGGCGCAGCGGATGGGCGCCGAGCTGCGCCGCCACGACGCGGCGGAGGAGGGCGCCGACCTGCTCGAGCGGCTGGCCGACACCGGTGCACCGGTGACCGAGCCGGTCACCCCGGCCCGCGCCCGCTGACCGCGCGTCGACCCACCCCGGCTGCGCTTGCCCGTCAGGTTACCCACGGGTAGGTTCGGGGGACCGTCCGGGCCAGTGGGGCACGGGCCCGTCACGGGAGACCGCATGGCACTGCACCCCGAGCTGCTCGAGACCATGTCGTCCGCCGAGTTCGTCGGCCTGATCAAGAGCACGTCCGACCAGGAGATCCGCGACGACTTCGCCGGCGAGCACCGCGGCCCGCTGCTCGACGCGATCTTCGCGCGCTTCCCGCACCAGTTCCGCCCCGACAAGGCCGGCGACCGCACGGCGCGGATCGACTTCCGGGTCACCGGCGGCCCGGGCGACACCAGCGACACCTACGGCGTGCTCGTCGACCGGGGCACCTGCACCGTCGAGAAGGGCGCCGGCGAGGCCCCCGACCTGTCGCTCATGCTCGGCCCGGCCGAGTTCCTCAAGCTGATCACCGGCACCGGCAACCCGGCGATGATGTTCATGATGGGCAAGGTCAAGGCGCGCGGTGACCTCGGCCTGGCCAGCGGTCTCGCCAACTGGTTCGAGGCACCCAAGGGCTGACCCGGCATCCGGCATCCCAACTTTCTCGCTGATCCCGGAACCTTCGACCTTCGCACGACAACGGTTCCGGTGCCGAAGGTGAAGGTCGCTCGCACCGGGCGAGAAAGTTGCGGCGATCCCGGCTTGACCCTCACGCGACGTGAGGCGGCACGTTGGTGACATGACCGCGACGAGCCAGCACGACTGCACGGGTGGAGCTGCACCGTCGGCCAGGTGGCCGAGCCCTTCGGCGTCACGGTGCGCACGCTGCACCACTACGACGCGATCGGGCCTGCTCGTGCCCGAGCGCGCGCACGCGCGCCGGGTACCGCCTCTACACGGATGCGGACCTGGCCCGGCTCGCGCACGTCGTCGTCTACCGGCGGCTCGGGCTGCCCGCTCGAGGAGATCGCGCGCCCTGCTCGACGGCGAGGGGACGCCGGAGGACGCACCTGCGCCGCCAGCGCGACGCGGTCGTGACCCGGCTGGACGAGCTCGAGCGAGCTCGTCACGGCCATCGACCGAGCACTGGAGAGAGCAATGGAACAGCGACCCGCCACCACCGAGGAGCTGAAGGAGCTGTTCGGCGACGGGCTTCAGCGAGGAGTACCAGGCCGAGGCGAAGGAGCGCTGGGGCGAGACCGACGCGTGGCAGCAGTCGGCCCGGCGCACCAAGAGCTACACCAAGGCCGACTGGGCCGAGATCAAGGCCGAGAGGGATGCGGTGAACGCGCGCGTTCGTCGCGCGCGCTGCGGTCGGGCGCCCCGCCGACCTCGGTCGAGGCGATGGATGCCGCCGAGGCGCACCGCGCGCACATCGAGCGGTGGTTCTACGACCTCGACCACGAGTTCCACCGGGGCCTGGCGGACATGTACCTCGCCGACCCGCGGTTCACGAAGACCTACGAGGACCAGGAGCCCGGGCTGGCGCAGTACGTGCACGACGCGATCCACGCCAACGCCGACCGGCACCAACAGGCCTGAGCCGCAAGGGCCGCTCGTCGAGAGCGGAGAACACGCCGTCTCGCCCCCGCCGGGCGGCGGCGTGTTCTCTGCTCTCGACCCGTGTCCGGGGCGGCGGCGACGGGCGGCTGCGGAGCCGGAGGGTACTAGCACCAAGGGCCGATGGCGGCTGTCCATCCGCGGGACCCATGGTGTGTCTGCACGAGCCGGACCCCGCCGGCCGACCCGCCCCTGCGGAGGACACGTGAGCCGCTTCAGCACCAACCGCCGCACTGTCGCCGCGATCGCGCTGACCGGAGCCCTCGTGGCCTCCACCGGACCCGCCACGCACCCGGCATCCGGCCAGACCTGCTCCGCATCGTCTCGTCTTCCCCGCCTGACCCCTGACACACTGCTCCTCGAAAGGACACCTCCATGCGCCGTCTCCTCATCGCCCTGGTCGCCGGGGTCGTCGTGGCCGTTCCGGCCGCCGTCGGCCTGTTCGGCAACGCCTCCTTCGCCCAGCGCCTGCCGCTGCGCTCGCCCACCTCCGCGGCCTCGCCCAGCGAGACCGAGAGCCCCACGCCGAGCCCGAGCCCCACCGAGTCCGAGCCCGGCGACGACCACGGCGGCAACCGCCCGCCGGGAACCTCCGACGACGAGCCCGGCGACGACCACGGCGGCGACCGCCCGCGCACCGGCGACGACGACAACTCCGGGCCCGGCTCGAGCAACTCCGGGCACGGCTCCGATGACACCTCGGCCGACGACAACTCCGGCCGCGGCGGCTCGGACGACGACTCCGACGACTCGGCCGACGACAGCTCCGGGCACGGCTCGGACGACACCACGGCCGACGACAGCGGCCACCACGACGGCGGCGACGACGCCGAGCGACGACACCTCGGGCCACGGCTCGGACGACACGGAGCGGGGACGACGAGGGTGGACACGGATCCGACGACTGAGTCGGCTCCCCCGGAGCAGTCCCCGGCCGCGCCTGCGGCGGCCGGGGACGTCTCCGTGCTCGCAGACCTGCTCGCCGACCCGGCCGACCCGGACCCCGGCCCCGACCTCGGCCCCGACCTGCCGGAGGACGGCCCCGTCGCCCCCGCGTGGGTGACCCTGGGCGACCCGGGCGGCCCGGAGCGCCTCCGAGCCGGGGCTCGAGCCCGCGCCGGGTGCTGGTGCAGCTCACGCTCGGGGTCGTCGCGGCCCTGCTCGTCGTCGGGGTGGTCGGCACCCTCGCGGCGCGCACCCTGGCCGAGCGCGAGGCCGTCAACGACGCCGCGACGATGGCGGGCGTGCTGGCCAAGGCGGTCGTCGAGCCGGCGCTCAGCGACGCGCTGCGTGGCCGGCGACCCGGCGGCCATCGCGGCCTTCGACGAGGTCGCCCGCGACCAGCTGCTCAGCGAGTCGATCGTGCGGGTGAAGCTGTGGAGCGCCGACGGCAGGGTGCTCTACGCCGACGAGAGCCAGCTCATCGGGCGCAGCTTCGCGCTGAGCAAGGAGCAGCGCGAGGCGCTGGCCCTGCCCGCGACGATCGCCGACGTGTCCGACCTCGACGAGTCCGAGAACGCCTTCGAGAGCGCCGACCGGCTCGTCGAGGTCTACCGCCCGGTGTGGACGCCCAGCGGCCAGGAGCTGCTCTTCGAGATCTACGCCTCGTACGACCCGGTCGGTGCGCGCACCACCCAGCTCTGGCGCGGCTTCGCCGGGGTCACCGCGAGCAGCCTGGTGCTCTTCGTGGTCATCGTCGCGCCGATCGTGTGGCACCTCGTGCGCCGCCTGCGGCGGGCCGAGGAGCAGCGCGATCGCCCTGCTCCAGCGGGCCGTCGACGCGTCGGCCGACGAGCGCCGCCGGATCGCCGCCAGCCTGCACGACGGGCCGGTGCAGGAGCTCGCGGCCACCTCGTTCACCGTCGCCGGGGCCTCGGCCACCGCCGGCGCGCACGGCCAGCGCGCCCTCGCCCGCGACCTCGACGCGGCCGCCGCGGCCGTGCGCTCGAGCATCCGCTCGCTGCGCACCCTGCTCGTCGACATCTACCCCGCGAGCCTGGCCCGCTCCGGGGTCGTCACCGCCCTGCACGACCTCGCCCAGACCACCCGCCGCGACGACCTCGTCGTGCACGTCGACAGCGCCGACGAGGACGACCTCGCGATGACCCCCGAGGCCCAGCGCCTGGTGCACCGGGTCGCCCAGGAGTGCCTGCGCAACGCCGCGAAACACGCCGGGCCCGGCGACGGTGACCGTGTCGCTCCACCGCGACGGCCCGGCATCCGTCATCCTCGATGTCGTGGACGACGGGTCGGGGTTCGACGTGGGGCAGGTGCTCGCCGCACCGCTCGACGGGCACCTCGGGCTGCAGCTGCTCGCGGATGCCGCGTCGGTGCCGGGCGCGCTGCTGCAGGTGTCGAGCGCTCCCGGCCGCGGAACCCACTGGCGCCTCGTGCTCGACGGCGAGCTCGGGGCCGCCTCGTGATCCGAGTGCTCCTGGTCGACGACCACCAGCTGGTGCGCGCCGGGGTGACCACCCTGCTCCAGTCCGACCCCGAGATCACCGTGGTGGGCGAGGCGCGCAACGGGCGCGAGGCCGATCGACTCGGTCGAGGGCACCAACCCCGACGTGGTGCTCATGGACCTCTCGATGCCCGAGATGGACGGCGTCGAGGCGACCCGGGCCGTGCTCGCGCTGCGGCCGGGCACCAGGGTGCTCGTGCTGACCAGCTTCTCGGACCGCCAGCGGGTCAAGGAGGTGCTCGCCGCCGGGGCGATCGGCTACGTGCTCAAGGACTCCGAGCCCGCCGACCTGCTCGCCGCGGTGCACGCCGCCGCCCGGGGCCACGTGCCGATCGACCCGCGGGTCGCCGCCGCCCTGCTGCCCGCGACCGGCGGCGCCGGGGGCGCCGGCGCGGCCGACGGGCTCTCGCCGCGCGAGACCGAGGTGCTCCGCCTGGTCGCCCAGGGCCTGGCCAACAAGCAGATCGCCCGCGCCCTGGGCATCACCGAGCGCACCGTCAAGGCGCACCTCGGCCGGGTGTTCCGCGAGATCGGGGTGCTCGACCGCACCAGCGCGGCCCTGTGGGCCCGCGACAACCTCCCCGGCGCCTGAACCGCACGCGTCGAGTGCAGGCGACACGCACGGCCTCGGCATCCGCGGTCGGCGTGTCACCTCCTCTCGACACGGCATCCGGATGCCGTGGGCACGCCGTGTCGCGGGGCTGGCCTAGGCTCGCCACCGTGACGGGACGCGACGGGCTGTTCATCGCCTTCGAGGGGGGCGACGGCGCGGGCAAGTCGACGCAGGTGCGGCTGCTCGCCGCAGGCGCTGCGCGCCCGCGGCCGCGAGGTCGTCGTCACCCGCCAGCCCGGCGGCACCGAGCTCGGCGCCGCCATCCGCGACCTCGTGCTGCACGGCGACCACGTCTCGCCGCGCGCCGAGGCGCTGCTCTTCGCCGCCGACAAGGCGCACCACGTCGACCAGCTGGTGCGCCCGGCGCTCGAGCGCGGCGAGGTCGTCATCACCGACCGCTACACCGACTCCTCGGTCGCCTACCAGGGTGCCGGGCGCGACCTCGGGGCCGCCGAGGTGCACGACCTGCAGATGTGGGCCGTCGACGCGCTCGTGCCCGCGCTCACCGTGGTCGTCGACATCACCGCGGCCGAGGGCCGGCGCCGCCGCGGCGACACCCACGACCGCCTCGAGTCCGAGGAGGACGCGTTCCACGACGCGATCCGCCAGCACTTCCTGTCGATGGCGGCCGGGCACCCCGAGCGCTACCTCGTCATCGACGGCACCGAGCCGCCCGAGCGCCTGCACGACGCGGTCATGACCCGCCTCGAGGCGATGGGGCTGGTCGAGCCGTGAGCGTCTGGCGCGACGTCATCGGCCAGGAGAGCGCGGTCGCCACGCTCGAGCACGCCGTCCGCAGCCCGGAGGCGATGACCCACGCGTGGCTGTTCACCGGGCCGCCCGGGTCGGGCCGCTCGGTCGCCGCCCGGGCCTTCGCCGCGGCGCTGCTCTGCCCCGACGGCGGGTGCGGCGAGTGCCGTGAGTGCCGAACGGCGCTGGGCGGCACCCATGCCGACGTCGACGTCATCGCCACCGAGGGGCTGTCGATCAAGGTCGAGCAGGCCCGCGACCTCGTCGCGCTCGCGGCCCACCGCCCCTCGGTCGGGCGCTTCCGGGTGATCGTCGTCGAGGATGCCGACCGGCTCACCGAGCGCGCCGCCGACGCCCTGCTCAAGGCCCTCGAGGAGCCCGCGCCACGCACCGTGTGGATGCTGTGCGCCCCCTCGGTCGAGGACGTCATCATCACGATCCGCTCGCGGTCGCGGCACGTGCGGCTGCGCACCCCGTCGGTCGAGGCCGTCGCCGCGCTGCTCACCCGCCGCGACGGCGTCGACCCGTCGATGGCGCTGTACGCGGCCCGGGCCGCCCAGTCGCACGTCGGCCTGGCCGCGCGGCTGGCCCGCGACGAGCACGCCCGCATCCGGCGGCACGACGTCATCACCCTGGCCACCCGCATCGTCAGCGTCGGCGACGCGATCGGCGCGGCCAGCGACCTGATGACGATCGCGGCCGAGGAGTCCGCCGCGGCGTCCAGCGAGCGCGACGCCGCCGAGAAGCTGCGCCTGATGGAGGTGCTCGGCGCCGACCCGAGCGCGCGCACCCAGCCGCCGCACATCCGCTCGCAGCTCAGCTCGCTCGAGAAGGAGCAGAAGGCCCGGGCCACCCGGTTCACCCGCGACGTCATCGACCGGGCGCTCGTCGACCTGCTGTCGGTCTACCGCGACGCGCTCGTCGTGCGCACCGGTGCCGGCTCGGCCCTGGTCAACGAGGACAGCCGCCAGGTCGTGCAGCGGGTGTCCGAGCTGCTCGGGCCCGACCAGCTGCTGCGGTGCGATGGACGCCATCGGCACGGCCCGCGAGCGGATCGGCGCCAACGTCAACCCGCTGCTCGCCCTCGAGGCGATGGCGCTCGACCTGCGGCTTCCCCGCTGAGACGGCGACCAGATCGTGACCTCGTCAATGCGGTGACACGCAGGTCGCTCGCCTATCGTGCGCCCATGAAGCATCGCCGCGTCGCCGCCCTGGTGGGTGCCACGGTCACCGCCCTCGTCCTGTCCGGGTGCTCGGTCCTCGACGGCATCCGGGACTCGGGCAGCGTCCCGTCGGTGTCGGTCACGCCGCAGAGCCCGCCCCCGGGCTCGGAGGCGCTCTCGAGGTTCTACACCCAGCAGCTCGAGTGGGCCGACTGCGAGGGCGCCCAGTGCGCGACCCTCGAGGTGCCCGTCGACTACGACAACCCGCAGGGCGACACCCTCGAGCTGGCCCTGGTCAAGGTGCCGGCGAGCAAGGCGTCCAAGCGGCTCGGGTCGCTCGTCGTCAACCCGGGCGGGCCCGGCGGGTCCGGCGTCGACTACGCGCGGGCCGCGGACTTCATCGTCGGCAAGGGCGTGCGCGACGCCTACGACATCGTCGGCTTCGACCCGCGCGGGGTGGGTCGCTCGGCACCCATCGACTGCGTCACCGACGCCGAGCTCGACACCTTCCTCGGCGCCGACCCCACGCCCGACGACGCCGCCGAGGAGCAGGCGTTCGCGGCGACCTCGCGCGGCGTTCGCCCAGTCCTGCGCCGCGACCGCCGGGCCGCTGCTGGCGCACGTGTCGACCAAGGACGCCGCCCGCGACATGGACGTGCTGCGGGCCGCGCTCGGCGAGGAGAAGCTCACCTACCTCGGCAAGTCCTACGGCACCTACCTCGGCACGGTCTACGCGGGGCTGTTCCCCGACGAACGTCGGCCGGATGGTGCTCGACGGCGTCGTCGCCCCCGACCTCACCCCCGAGGAGCTCAACCTCGGCCAGGCCAAGGGCTTCGAGCGCGCGACCCGGCAGTGGGCGGCCTACTGCGTCGAGCAGGGCGACTGCCCGCTCGGCAACGTCCGTGGACGACCGTGATGAAGGGCCTGCGCACCTTCCTCGCCTCGGTCGACTCGAGCCCGTTGCCGCGCACCGGTGACAACGCCGTGCCGCGGCTCACCGAGGGCTGGGCCTCGCTCGGCATCGCCGCGGCGATGTACGACCAGGGCGCGTGGCAGACCCTCACCGACGCCATGCGCGACGCCGTCGGCGGCGACGGCACCGCGCTGATGCAGCTCGCCGACCAGTACGCCGACCGCAACCCGGGCGGCCAGTACGCGGGCAACATCATGGAGGTCATCTACGCGGTCAACTGCCTCGACAAGCCCGACAGCAGCGACCTCGCCGAGCGCCACCGCCTCGCGCAGGAGTCGCTGAAGGACGCGCCCACCTGGGGCCCGTTCCTGATGTGGAGCTCGCTGCCCTGCGGCGTCTGGCCGGTCAAGGCCACCGGGGCGCCGGAGAAGATCACCGCGGCCGGGGCGCGACCCCATCGTCGTCATCGGCACCACCCGTGACCCCGCGACGCCCTACGAGTGGTCGGTGCGGCTGCACGACCAGCTCGCCGACGCCTCGCTGATCACCTTCGACGGTGACGGCCACACGGCCTACACGCGCTCGAACAAGCTGCGTCGACGGCGCCGTCGACGCCTACTACCTCAAGGGCACGGTGCCCAAGGACGGGCTGCGCTGCTGAGCGGCGCCGGGGCGCGCGGGGGATTCGCGGTCGCGACGCTCCACTCCGTATACTCGTCCGGCGTGCCCGAGCCCGCTCGGGTGCCCGCCGCCTTAGCTCAGTCGGCCAGAGCGATTCACTCGTAATGAATAGGTCAAGGGTTCGATTCCCTTAGGCGGCTCCACCAGCAGGTCCCACAGGTCAGGCCCCCACGACGTCGGTCGAGGGGGCCTTTCCGGTGTTCTGGGTGCGGTCGGGGCGACCTGGACGGTGCCGCCGCGGGTTCGTCACACGGTGCGGGTACGCAGGCTGCGCCCCAGGGTGGTGATCATCACCGCCGCCGCGACGAGGTGCAGCCCGACGAGGGCGGCGATCGTCGTGGGTTCTGCCCCTGAGATCAGGGTGGGACCAGCGAGAGGGCGGTCAGCGTCAGGGCCGTCTGCACGAACCGCTCGGCGGGGCGAGCGCTCCACCGGAGCAGGGCCGCCGCAATGACGAGGCCCACGACGGAGAACACGCCGGTCACCACGGCGAACCCGGGCAAGGGGATCGCCTCGCCACCGGCAGGGATCTCGAAGTCGACGCCGACGGCCTCGGCGAACGCAGCGACGAGGGTGGTGGCCGCCATCGCGGCGAGCGTGGCGACCAGACCTGTGCCGACGAGCCCCGAGAATCGACGCGTTCGGCTCCCCGGACCCGATGCCGGGCCGGCGTCGACGCCGGTGGCGTTCATGCTGCTCATCTCGTTCCTCCGTGGTTCGGTGGTCGGCGCCGTCAGGCCCGGACGAGGAGCCCGTGCAGCCAGGCCTGCCAGGCCGGCTCCTCGCGCCGCACGTAGTCCTCCGCGTCGGCGGAGAACAGGTACGCCCGAACGCCCGCGGTCGCCCTGCCGTCGCCCTCGCCGTGGGCGAAGACGTTGAGCATCCCGGGCACGGGCGCGGTGAGCCGGACCAGCGCCTGGCGCTCGCCGACCCGCTCGACGGTGCCGGTGGCGCCGCGCACCTCGACGGTCGAGCCCTCGTCGCCCAGCCCGAGCGCGTCGTGCAGGGTCGACCAGAGCGTCTGCGCGTCTCCGGGGTGGGAGGCGGTGACCTCGAGCAGCGTGGCCTCCTGGCCGGGGAAGTGCGACAGGTAGAGGCGCAGGTTGTCGAAGAACGGCATCCAGCTGGCGCCCATGTCGTCCCAGAACTCCGACTCCCAGTCCGCGCCGGTGCCGAAGCCGCTGCTGGTGACGCGCACGATGCAGGTGCCGCCGGACTGCGCCTCGACGAGGAACTCCGACGTCAGCGGGCTGAGCGCGTCCGGGTCCTTGCCCATGAGGGCGGCCCAGTCCTCCTCGTAGACGATGCGGCGCGGCGGGTCCCAGCCGGTGACCTGGCCGTCCGAGCCCATCTCCGGGCCCATGGTGAAGTGCAGGGAGCCGCCCTCGCGCTCCTCCATCTCGGTCGGCAGGAACCAGGCGCTCATGCCCTTGGCGGTGGCGATGGCCTGCCAGACCTGCTCCGGGGTGCCCGGCACCTCGACGCTGAACTCCAGGCGGTACGGGACGTTCGGGGTGGTGCTCATGAGCTCTCCTCGGGAAGGGGGTGGGCGGCGACGACGAGCCGGTGCGGTCGCCCGTCGTCGTGGTGGTAGCGAGCGGCCAGGTCGAGCACCGCCGCGGTCAGGTCGTCGGCGAAGGCGGCCCGGTCGGCGGCCGACCGGAAGCCGATCTGGGTGTCGATGGTCAGCGTCGGCAGGCGCTGGCCGGACGCGCCGGCCCGGCGCGCCAGGGTGCCGACCTCGCGCACCAGCCGGCCGGCCAGCGCGACGAGGTAGCCCGCCGACAGGTGGTCGGCGTTGGCGTCCGGGTCGGCCGCGGACGCGCTGACCGCCGCCGGCGACACGACGTACGACGCCGCCGACGCCTGGAGCACCCGCTCGGTGATGCCCCCGTGCCGGCGCTCCTCGGACAGCTCCACCAGGCCGTGCGCCTCGAGCGCCTTGAGGTGGTAGTTGACCTTCTGGCGCGCGATGCCGACCCGGGCGGCGAGCCCGGCGGCGGAGGCCGGGACGGCCAGCTCGCCGAGCAGCCGGGCCCGGACCGGATCCAGCGCGGCGGCGGCTGCCGGTGCGCTCTCGATGACCTCGACGTCGTGCATGACACCACCGTGCCCTTGACAACAATTCTTGTCAAGGGGTCCTGTCTCACGACCTTCCCCGTCGGGTCGGCGTCCCGGTCGACGTCTTGGGGCGGGACCGACTACCCGGCGGGTTCCATCTCTCCGGTCAGGCTCTCCAGCGGCTCCCAGCGGACCGGAACCTTCCGCATGAGGAGGGCGCAGTCCAGCTCGGCAGTCCCCTGAGGGAAGAGGGCGCCATCATCGAAGAACGACGAGGACGCGCGGGTCACCGACGTGGGTTCGACCGCCCAGGCGGCGGTCCTCAGGCCCAGCCCGTCGAAGCGCTGGGGCCGGCTCGTGGCCGAGTACCCCGTGGACCCCGCCTCGAAGAAGTCCGACGCCTCTCGGGTCTCGGCGAACAGGCGACTGCCGCTCAGCAGCTCGGTGACCCGCACCGACACCTCGACCGCGGCCGAGCCGTCGAGCGAGGCGTACGCCACGTCCACCTGGTCGTCGGTCTCGTGCACGCAGAACCGGGCCCGATGGTGCCGTCCGGGATAGATGCGCCCACCGAACACGATGGTGGCCCACGAGTCACTGTCCCGCCGAGGGATGTAGACACCGGTGCGGGGACCGCTCGGGGTGTCCCACTCGACCGCGACGCGATGCGCGGCGTTCTCGCTGCGGAGCCCGAGCGCTCGCGGCACGTGGCTCGGGCGAAGGTGTCCGAGCCGGATGAGGCAGATGCCGGCCACCGCGGCATCCCCCACCAGCTGTGGCCGAAACGGTTGTGGCAGAACCCGCGCCATCACCTCGGGGTCGACCCGGTAGTTCACCAGCAGCCGGCGCTCGATCTCGCCCTGCATCTCGGGTAGCCGCACGGTCACCTCCCACAGGTCGGACCTCGATGGCGACTCCGGTCTGAACCGCCTCGGGCGGACCCACCGAGTTCATCGGGGTCGGGGAAATCGAGGTCATGACCCCGATCTCCCCGACACTAGTTGACCGACCGAGGCCGATCACGCCCGTCGCGACACCCTCGGTTCCGCCTGCCCCGCACCGCCCTGGTGACCCGGGAGCGCGAGGTCCCCGAGGCCGTGCGGCGGCGGATCCGATCAGGTGGACCCCTCCTCGACCTGATCGGATGCCGCACCGGATGCCGCGCCATGGGTGCCGGCGTCGACGCCGGGTTAGCGTGTCGCCATGACGGAGCCCGTGGTCGAGGTCGTCGGCGTGTACGACGCTGACGGCGGTGTCGTCGGTGAGCTCACCTACGTCGTCGGCCACCTGCTCGGCCGCTACAGCTGCTCGTTGTGCGACCTGACCCACGGGTCGGTGCGCCGCCGGCCGGAGTGGGACGCGATGGTCGCCCGCCTCCCCGTGCCGGTGCGCCTGGTGCACCGCAACGAGGCGACCGACGACGAGCGCGGCGCCTGGTCGGTGTCCGGGCTGCCGGCGGTCTGGGCGTGCGCGCCGACGGCACCCGCACGGTGCTGCTCGGCCCCACCGGGCTGGTCGGCCTCGGCGGCTCGGTGCCGGCCTTCGAGCGGCCCTGCTCGACGCCCTGTCGGTCGGCGGTCCGCGCCCCGGCGACGCCTCGCGCCCCGGCCACGCCCCGCGCCCTGGGGACGCCCCCCCGCCGCGCCGAGTCACGGCGCTCATCGCAGGAGCTGCTGCCGCGGGGAGCACGATCACCGCGAAGCGCACCCCCCGACCGAGCAGGACGAGCACCGCGAACAGCCGGCGCCGTTGACCGCACGCCCCGGCGACCAGGGCGACCACGGCGAGGGGCGGGAGCCCCAGCGTCGCGGAGAGGAGCACGACCGGTGGCCCGGTGCGGGGCGACGTGAGCCACGGCCGGACCCGTGCCGTCCAGCGGGCTCGGCGGGACGACTCCTCCTGCGCCTTCCACCGCTCGGTGCCGCGCCGGGCCGACTCGAACAGCACCAGCTTGCCGGCCGTCTGGCCGACCGCCAGGGCGAGGGCCACCCCCAGCGCCGGCGCCGACCCCGCGGCCACCACCGCGTAGGCCTCGGCGTTGACGAACGGGCAGCAGGGCCGAGCCGAGGCCCACGAGGGCGGCCACGAGCAGGGCGAGCGCGGCCCCGGCGGCGTTCACGCCGAGGTGACGCGGAGTCCGGGCGCCGGGACCAGCCGCACGACCCGGAGCCCCGACCCGATCTTCACGACCAGCACGGCCACGGCGAGCAGGAGGGCGACCCGGTACACGCCGAGCAGCGGTCAACCCGACGACCCCCGCGGTGTTCACCGCCTTGGCCGGCGGGGACCAGTTCACCAGCCACACGCGTGCGGTCGACCCGGTGGAAGTCGTTGGGGCCCAACAGGTCCCAGTGCAGGAACGACAGCGACAGCATGGTGTCGACCACCGCGAACGACACGAGGAAGACCGCGCCCACGAGCCAGGCGCCCGGCCGGGCCGCCACCAGGCCGGCGCAGAGCAGCACCGTGCAGGCGCGGTCACCCACGATGTCGAACACCGCACCGGTCCTCGTCTCCTGGCCGAGCCGGCGGGCCAGCCACCCGTCCGCGACGTCGCCGACCCAGTAGACGGCGTAGGCGAGCCGCGAGCATCGCGACGTCGGTCCGGGCGACGGCGGCGGCGCCCAGCCCCACGGCGACGACGGTCCGCACCAGGGTGACGAGGTTCGGCCAGGTCCCCAGGGGTTCGGCGATGCCGTCGGGGCGGCCGGGCCGTGCGCCGGCAACGCGAAGGTGATCATCCGACCACGTTCCTGCGCGCCGTCACGCCGCCACCACCACCGGGGGTCTGCCCACGCGGTCGACCCCGGTACCCACGGGTTCGGGCGGCGCCGGTACCCGGGTACCGAGCGCAGCGGTGGGCCATGACAGGCGGGCCGGGGCCGAGCACACTGGCGACGTGGCCATCCGTCCGTTCGCGCCGCGCCGCCGGGCGCTGCGGTGGCCCGCGCTGCCGGCGCCGTGCACCAGCTCGGGGCACGGCAGCTGGCGTACGGCCTGGCCGCGGTGGCGTCCGGCTTCGCCGTCGTCGTCACCCTGTTCGAGCCGACCAGCGGCGAGGGGTGGGCGGCCTTCATCGCCCTGCTCGCGGTGGCGGCGCCGATCGTGCCGCCCCGGCAGCGGACCACCGCCTTCGGCCTCGGTGCGGCCTTCGCCGCGACCTGGACCGAGCGGTGCCCCCTGGCTCGCCTTCACCGTCGGGGCCGCCGTCCTCGTGGCGGTGGCCGAGGACCGCCAGGACGTCGCCTGGCGCGGCTGGGCCTACGGGTTCGCCGGGGCCATCCTCTCGCTGGTCATCTCGCCGAACGGCGAGGTGCTGTCGGCGTTCATCGGCGTGCTCATCGGCGGGCTGGGGGGCCTGCTGCTCCGCTCCCGGGTCCAGGGCCGGGAGCTCGAGCGCGAGGCCGGGCGGCTGCGTGGCCAGGCCCGCTGGCTCGAGCAGCGGACCGCCGTCGCGCGCGAGCTGCACGACGTCGTCGGCCACCAGGTCACCGCCATGGTGGTGCAGGCCGAGGCCGGCCTCGTGGGCGACCCGCGGTCGGCGCTCGAGGCCATCGGCGGCCTGGGCCGCACCGCGCTGACCGAGCTCGACGCGCTCGTCGTCCACCTGCGCGACCCCCAGGCGCCGCTCGCGGTCTCGGCACCGCCCCGGATGTCGGACGTCGACGAGCTGCTCGCCGCCCCGCTGCGCCACTCGGGGGTGGTCGTCGAGGTCGACGTCGACCCCGAGCTGGTCCTGACCGGAGGCCACCCTGCTGGCGGTGTACCGCATCGCCCAGGAGGCGATGACCAACATCGCGCGTCACGCCACGGCGACCCACGCGTGGGTCGACGCCGCACCGGCCGGGCGCTACGTGCGGCTGCGGGTGGCCGACGACGGGGTCGGCCCGCCGCGCGGCTCGCCACAGCGCGGCTCCGGGCTGGTCGGGATCGACGAACGGGTCACCGCCAGCGGGGGGCACTGGTCGATCACCGAGCGGCCCGGCGGCGGCACCATGGTCGACGTCTACCTGCCGACCGGCCGCCCGGCGGCGCTCCCGTGATCCGGGTGGCCGTCGTCGACGACCAGCAGCTGGTGCGCGAGGGCTTCGCGATGATCCTGTCCGCCCAGCCGGACGTCGAGGTGGCGGTGCTGGCGGAGGACGGGCGAGCCTTCCTGGACGCCGTGCGGGCCGACCCGCGGCTGGACGTCGCGCTCGTGGACGTGCGGATGCCGGTGCTCGACGGGCTCGCGGCGACCCGCGCCCTGCAGGCGCTCCCGCACGCGCCGGCGGTCATCGTGGTCACCACCTTCGACCAGGACGACTACGTCCTCGACGCGATCGCCGCCGGGGCGCGGGGCTTCCTGCTCAAGCGCTGCAGTGGTGCCGACCTCGTCCGGGCGGTCCGCGCGGTCGCGGACGGCGACTCCATCCTGTCTCCCGAGGTGACCAGGGCGGTGCTCGCCCGGGTGCGCGCCGGCGGGCCGCACGGCGCACCGGACCTGTCCTCCTACGGCTTGTCCCCGCGTGAGGCGGACGTCCTGGCCCTGATCGGCCTGGGGCTGAACAACACCGAGATCGCCGGGCGCCTGCACCTGTCGACCAGCACGGTGAAGACCCACGTGGGCAGCGTGCTCGCCAAGACCCACAGCCGCGACCGCGTCCAGGCCGCGCTGCTCGCGAGCCGGGCCGGGCTGCTGCCGTCCTGACGTACTCCCGGGGGAGTAGGCGCACCTGCCTCGTGCACGGGACGACCGGCGGCACCGCCCGTCCCTACGCTGGTCGCATGCCCGGCCCGACCTCCCGCACGCCGCCCGCGCCGGTCGGCGACCGCTGGGGCCGTGAGCGCTGGGCCGAGCGCTGGGGCGGTGGATCGCCGGATGCCGGGTTCGGGCCCCCGTGGGCGGGCCGGGGCCCGTGGGGCCCGGGCCGGGCCCCCGCAGCTCGCCCTGGCCGTGGTGCTCGCGGTCGTCCAGGTCGTCGGGAGCCTCGGGGCGCAGCGGGCCCAGCCCGACCGCCGCCCGCTCGACCTGCTCGCGCTCGCGCTGCTGCTCACCGGCCCGGTCGCGCTGGCCCTGATGACCCGCACCCGGGTGCCGGTCGTGGCCGTGACGGTCGGGGTGGCGACCGGCGCCTACCTCGTGCTCGGCTACCCGTACGGGCCGGTCGTGCTCTCGCTCGTGGTCGCCCTCGTGGCAGCGGTGCTCACCGGGCACCGGCTGGTCGCGTGGCTCGTCGCGGGTGGCGTGCTCGTCGCCCACGGGGTGGCCACGGCGCTCGACCCCGACCGCGGCTGGTCGTGGGCCGCGGCCACGGCGACCCTGGCCTGGGCGCTGCTCGTGCTCACCCTCGCCGAGGTGGGCCGGGTGCGCCGCGAGCGGGCGCTGACCCACCGGCGGGCGCTCGCCGAGCAGCGCCGCCGCCGGGCCGGGGAGGACCGGCTGCGGATCGCCCAGGAGCTGCACGACGTCGTCGCCCACCACATGTCGCTCATCAACGTGCAGGCCTCGGTCGCGCTGCACCTGCGCGGCACGCACCCCGAGCAGGTCGACGAGGCGCTGCGCGTCATCAAGGGCGCGAGCAAGGAGGCGCTGGTCGAGCTGCGCTCGCTCATCGAGGTGCTCCGCGAGGGCGACGGGCCGGCCCCGCGGCACCCGGCCGCGAGCCTGGCGGCCCTGGACGACCTCGTGGAGCGCACCCGGTACGCCGGCCTCGACCTCACGACGCAGGTCACCGGCACGCCCGAGCCGCTGCCGCCCGGGGTCGAGCTCGCGGCCTACCGGGTCGTGCAGGAGTCGGTGACCAACGTCGTGCGGCACTCCGGGGCCGACCGGGCCGAGGTCGTCGTCGAGCACCGGCCGGGCCGGCTCGTCGTCACGGTCGACGACGACGGCAGCGGCGTCGGTGACCCGGGCGCGGTCGCCGAGGGCAACGGCATCCGGGGGATGCGCGAGCGGGCGGCAGCGCTCGGTGGCGAGGTGCGCCTCGAGCCGTCGCCGCTCGGCGGCCTGCGGGTCGTCGCGAGCTTCCCGACGGCGGTGACCCCGTGATCGGGGTGGTGCTCGCCGACGACCAGGCGCTGCTGCGGGCCGGGCTGCGCGCGCTGCTCGACGCCGAACCCGACATCACCGTGCTCGGCGAGGCGTCCGACGGTGCGCGAGGCGCTCGACCTGGTGCGCGACCTCCATCCCGACGTCGTGCTGATGGACATCCGGATGCCGGGCACCGACGGCCTCGAGGCCACCCGCCTCATCGCGGCGGAGCCGGCGCTCGCGGCCACCCGGGTCGTCGTGCTGACGACGTTCGACCTCGACGAGTACGTCTTCGAGGCGATCCGGGCCGGGGCGAGCGGGTTCCTCGTCAAGGACACCGAGCCGACCGAGCTGCTGCGGGCGGTGCGTGCCGTGGCCGGTGGCGACGCCCTGCTGTCGCCACGGGTGACCCGCCGGCTGATCGGCGAGTTCGCCACCCGCAGCCGGCCCGGCCCGGGGCGCGCCGCCGAGCGGCTGGCTCCGCTGACCGAGCGCGAGCGCGAGGTCGTGGCGCTGGTCGGCGAGGGGCTGTCGAACGACGAGATCGCCGACCGGCTGGTCGTCTCGCCGGCGACCGCCAAGACCCACGTGTCCCGGGCGATGGTCAAGCTGCAGGTGCGCGACCGGGCGCACCTCGTGGTGCTCGCCTACGAGTCCGGCCTGGTCCGCCCCGGCTGGTCCGAGCGAGTAGCGCCGACCGGCACCTCCCCGCCCGCCCCGCCCCCGGCACGTGCCGGGTTATTGCTGTCAGGTCGCCGATCTGACAGCAATAACCCCGCACGTGCGCGGTCGAGCCCGGGACGGCCGGCCCCGGGCGACCCAAGGCCCCGAGGCGCACCGGCGACGTACCGCCGGGGGAGTGCGACCGGAGCCTCCCGCAGGGGGATTCGCGGCGGCCGGCGGCGGCGAAGCATGGACGGTGCCACATCACCGACCAGCCAAGGAGCGACCCGATGACCACCGTCACGACCCTCGCCCAGTCCCTGTCCGCCCACCCCGGCCCCTGGAACGGCGGCTACGGGTGGTTCCCGTTCTTCCCGTTCGTCGGGTTCTTCTTCTTCGCCTTCTTCCTCTTCCTCGTGTTCGGCGTCTTCGGCCGCCGCCGCGGGTGGGGCGGGCCGCCGCACCGGGACCCCGTGCAGTCGGCCGAGGCCGACCTGGCCCGGCGCTTCGCGGCGGGGGAGATCGACGAGAAGGAGTACGAGCAGCGGATCAGCACGCTGCGCCGCCTCGGCCGGGGCTGACCCGGACGAACCACGGCGGCACCGTCGAACGGGGCGGGTGGGGGAGGTCACCGGCCCCGGCCCGCCCCGTGCGCGTGGCTAGGCTGGGAGCCCGTCGACGATGGAGGCCCGTCATGGGCGACGTGCCCGCAGCACCCGCCGGCTTCACCCGGTACCTGATGAAGAGCAAGTTCGGCGCCGGCCGCGACTTCGCGGTGCTCGACCCCGACACCGAGGCCCAGCTGTTCTTCGTCGACGGCAAGATCGGGCCCGCGCCCGAAGGCCGAGGTGCAGGCCGGCGACGGCAGCGTCATCTACAGCGTGAAGGGGCAGCTGCTCGGCATCCCGAAGAAGATGTCGATCACCGACGCCTCCGGCACCGAGGTCGCCTCGCTCAAGGCCAAGGCGTTCTCGATGGTCAAGGACAAGATGACGATGGAGATGGCCAACGGCGAGCCCTGGCAGCTCACCGGCCAGTTCATCGAGAAGAACTACACCGTCACCAGCGGCGGCCAGGACGTCGTGCGGATCACCCAGAAGTGGGTCACGATCAAGGACAAGTACACCGTCGACGTCGCCGACGGGGCCGACCCGGGTCTGGCCTTCGCGATCGTGTGGGCCGTCGACCGCTGGGTCGAGCGGGACTGACGATGGCTCGTCACCCGGTGCCGGACACCCCGGGGCCGGGGCAGGAGTCGGTCTGGGACTACCCCCGGCCGCCGCGCGTCGAGGCCAGCCGCGAGAGCGTCGAGGTGTGGCTCGGCGGGGTGCGGGTCGCGGCCTCGACCCGGTCGCTGCGCGTGCTCGAGACCAGCCACCCGCCGGCCTACTACCTGCCGGTCGACGACTTCGAGCCGGGCGCGCTGCGCCCGGCCGAGGGCTCGTCGTGGTGCGAGTTCAAGGGCCAGGCGGCGTACTTCGACGTCGCTCGGCGGGGATGCCGTCGCGCCCCGTGCCGCGTGGACCTACCCGGCCCCGAGCCCCGGCTTCGAGGCCATCGCCGGCCACGTCGCCGTGATGCCCGGTTCGATGGACCGGTGCACCGTCGACGGCGAGGTGGTGCGGGCGCAGGAGGGTGGCTTCTACGGCGGCTGGATCACCGCCCGGGTCGTCGGCCCGTTCAAGGGCGTGCCCGGCTCCTGGGGCTGGTGACCCGGGGCTCAACGCCGGAACCTTCACCTCCGCACCGGAAAGGTTCCGGTGCGAAGGTGAAGGTTCCGGGATCGGGCGGGAAAGTTGAGGTCAGTCGTCGCTGAGCGGGCGGTCCTTGGTCGCGAGCTCGTTGCGGGCCCGCTCGGACGCGGCCGAGATCTCGTCGGCGGTGCGCTGCGTGTAGCCGGCCCCGTGCGAGACGTCGTGCTCCGGCATCCGCCAGCGGGCCGTGCTGATGCCGGCCGCCTTGGCCCGGTCGAAGGCCTCGAGGATGCAGCGCTCGGCGTCCTCGCGGCCGGCCCAGTGGGCGCCCTCGACGGACTTGCCGGGCTCGAGGTCCTTGTAGGTCTCGAAGAAGTGCTGGATCTCGAGCCGGTCGAACGAGCTGACGTCCTCGATCTCGCGGATGTGGTTCTTGCGCGGGTCGCCCGCCGGGATGCACAGGATCTTGTCGTCGCCACCGGCCTCGTCGCGCATGTGGAACATGCCGATCGGGCGGGCCCGCACCAGGCAGCCGGGGAAGGTGGGCTCGTCGAGCAGCACGAGCGCGTCGAGCGGGTCGCCGTCCTCGCCGAGCGACTCCTCGACGTAGCCGTAGTCGGACGGGTACGCCATCGCCGTGAACAGCATCCGGTCGAGGCGGATGCGCCCGGTCTCGTGGTCGACCTCGTACTTGTTGCGGTGACCCTTGGGGATCTCGATGGTGACGTCGAACTCCACGGCGGGTTTCTCCTTCAAGTGGGTGACCTAGGCTCGCGTCACAGTGTGGCGCATGCGCACGCAGAAGCACGAAGGGAGGCGGGGTGAGACGGGTCATGCTCGCCTCGGTGGTCGGGTCGGCCGTGGCCCTGGTCGCCGTCGCGGGGTATGCCGCCGCCGACGTGTTCGACGTCGCGCCCGGCATCCTCACCCTCGACCGGCCGGTCAGCGCCCCGACGCCCACGGTCTCCGGCACGCCGGCCCCGGTCCTGCTGCCCGAGCCGGCCGCGAGCGTCGACCCGATGCTCACCGACACCGGCGCCGACGCGCCCGCGCCGACCCGCGCCGGCCTGCAGCAGCGCGCTGACCACGGCATCCGACGATCCGGCCCTGAAGGGCGGCGACCGGCATCAGCGTGCGCGACGGCATCACCGGTGAGGAGCTGTGGGCGCTGGATGCCGCCACCCCCCGGGTGCCCGCCTCCACCCAGAAGCTGCTGGCCGCGCTCGCCGTCGCCGACGGGCTCGACCTCGACGACCGGATGGCGACCACGGTCGTCGCCGCGCCCGGCTCGGCCGACCTCGTGCTCGTCGTGGGCGGCGACACCCTGCTCTCGCCCGGGGCCGGCGACGCCGACGCGGTGGCCGGCCGGGCCGGGCTCGCCGACCTCGCGGCCCAGGTCGCCGACCGCGCTCGCACCCTCCGGGCGCACCACGGTGCGGCTGCGCCTCGACCTCACCTACGCCCCCGGGCCGCGCTACCCGTCGACGTGGAACCCGCACGACGTGCGCGACGGCTTCGCCCAGGCGGTCGTCATGACCGGCCTGGCCACCCAGCTGCCGCGGGCGCTGCACCCCTCGCCGCTGCGCCCCGAGCGCGAGGTCGCGACGGCGCTCGTGAAGCGGCTCGAAGGACCGCGGGGTGACCGCGACCCTGCTCCCCGAACGCACCTGGTCGACGGCGGCGCCGCGCGACCGCCCAGGCCGCTCGGCAGCGTCGAGTCCGCCACCTACGCCGAGGTGCTCGACTTCGCGCTCGACCACAGCGAGAACTCGCTCACCGAGAACCTCACCCGGCAGGCGGCCTTCGCGTCCGGGCGCCCGACGGCCCGGCAGGGCGACAACGCCCGGTTCATCCGCGAGCGGCTGACCGCCGACGGGGTGCCGACCGCCGGGCTGGTCATCACCGACGCGTGCGGGCTGAGCCCGGGGCAGCGGGCCAGCGCCGCCACCCTGTCGGGGGTGCTGCGGCTGGCCGCCACCGGCGCGGTCGACGAGCTGCGCGGCGTCGTCGCCGGGCTGCCGGTGGCCGGGCTGTCCGGCACCCTGACCCGGCGGTTCCAGGCGAAGGCGACCCAGGACGTCGTCGGGGTGCCGCGCGCCAAGACCGGCACGCTGCGCGCCGGGTCGGCGCTGGCCGGCACCACCGTCGACGCCGACGGGCGCCCGCTGACCTTCGTGCTGCTCGTCGACGGGTTCCCGAGGACCTACGGGGGAACGCTGCGTGCCCGGGCCGCGTTGGACCGGATCGTGGCCACACTGACCAGGTGCGGCTGCCGCTGACCGCGGCACGAGGAGAGGCAGGAACTGCGTGGCTTACGTCGACTGGGAGTTCGCCAAGACCACCGGGCGCACGCTCGTGCCCGCGGGCCCGACCGTCACCCGGGCCGAGGCGGAGGCCGAGGTCGCGGCGATCCGGGCCGCCGCCCGCACCGCCCGCGAGCCGGTGGCCGAGACCGCCCGGATGCAGACCCCGCCCGAGGCGCCGGACGCCCTCGTCGTCGACCGCGCCACCTGGATCGCGGTCAACGCCGACTCGATGAGCGCGATGCTCGACCCGACCTTCGACGCGATGGTCGCCAAGCGCGGCGGCAACGCACCCGAACGCCACGGCCGTGGCCGTTCGGCGGCAAGGTCACCGGCGCCGAGGCCGGCGCCCTGCTCGCCTTCATGGCCAGCAAGGTGCTCGGGCAGTACGACCTCGCGCCCGGCGGCACCCCGGCCCTGCTGCTCGTCGCCCCGAACATCATGTCGGTGGCCACCGAGCTCGGCGTCGACCGCGACGACTTCCGCAAGTGGGTCTGCATGCACGAGGAGACCCACCGGGTGCAGTTCACCGCGAACCCGTGGCTGCGCGACCACATGGTCGAGCAGGCCCGCGCGCTGGCCGTCGACCTCGCGCCCGACCCCGAGCGGCTCCAGGAGATCGCCGGCCGGGTCGCCGAGAAGCTGCCCGACCTGTTCCGCGAGGGCAGCACCGGCCTCGCCGACCTGTTCACCACCCCCGAGCAGCGCGAGAAGCTCGCCGGCCTCACCGCGGTGATGTCCCTGCTCGAGGGCCACGCCGACGTCGTGATGGACGACGTCGGCCCCGCGCACATCCCGACCGTCGCGCACATCCGGGCCAAGTTCAGCGAGCGCCGCAAGGGCGGCGGCACCCCCGACCGGCTGCTGCGCCGCCTGCTCGGCCTCGAGGCCAAGATGCGCCAGTACCGCGACGGCGCCGTCTTCGTGCGCGGCGTGCAGGACAAGGTCGGGGTCGAGGGCTTCAACGCCGTCTGGACCTCCCCGGACACCCTGCCGCTCGCCCGCGAGATCGAGGAGCCCGAGGCCTGGGTCCGCCGCGTCCACGGCTGACCCACTCGCTCGACATACCGACTTCGTGCGACTTGCACAGGGTTTTCGGTCGACAGGGCCGGCAGAACCGTAGGTAAGTCGCACGAAGTCGGGGAGGATCCGGGGATGGAGCGTCGCTGGGGATCACCGGATGCCGCGACGGCCGCCATCCGGGCTGCCGTGCGCGTCCGCGCTGGCCGACCTCGCTCCCGGGCGACCTCGTGCTCGTCGCCTGCAGCGGCGGCGCCGACTCGCTCGCCCTCGCGGCGGCCCTGGCCTTCGAGGCGACCTCGGCCGGGTGGCGGGCCGGCGCGGTGGTCGTCGACCACGGCCTCCAGCCCGGCTCGGCGCAGGTCGCCGCGCAGGCCGCGCACCGGCTGCGCGCGAGCTCGGCCTCGACCCGGTCGACGTGGTGACCGTCGAGGTCACCGCCACCGGTGACGGCCTCGAGGCCGCCGCCCGCGACGCCCGCTACGCCGCGCTCGACGCCGCCGCCGACCGGCACGGCGCCGTGGCCGTGCTCCTCGGCCACACCCTCGACGACCAGGCCGAGCAGGTGCTGCTCGGCCTCACCCGCGGCGCGGGTGCCCGGTCGCTCTCCGGGATGCCGGCCGCCCGCGGCCGCTTCCGGCGCCCCCTCCTCGGGGTGGGCCGCGAGCAGTGCCGCGAGTCCGCTGCGGTCGCAGGGCCTCGACTGGTGGGACGACCCGATGAACGACGACCCCGCCTTCACCCGGGTGCGCGCCCGCCGGGCCCTGGCCGACCTCGAGCGCGACCTCGGGCCCGGGGGTGACCGCGGCCCTGGCGCGCACGGCATCCCTGCTGCGTGACGACGCCGACCACCTCGACGCGCGAGGCCGACGCCGCGGTGGCCGCGCTGGGAGCCGCAGCCGTGGCCGGTCGAGGCGCTCACCGGCATCCCGCGGGCCGTGCGCACCCGGGTCTGGCGGCGGCTGCTCGTCGCGTCCGGCGCGCCGGCCGGGACAGGTCGGCACCCGGCACGCCGACGCCTGCGACCGGCTGCTCACCGCGTGGCACGGGCAGGGCGCCGGTGCACGCCCCGGGCGACCTGCGGGTGACCCGATCCGACGGTCGGGTCTCCATCGCCCCCGCCGATCGGGTTGACTAGGCACCACCACCCGCCCGCGCCCCACCCACCAGGAGCCGCAGTGGACGCCGCCCACATGGGAGCCGACCTCGAACGTGTCCTCATCACCGAGGAGCAGATCCAGCGCCAAGCTCGACGAGCTGGCCGCCGAGATCGCCGCGGACTACGCGGGCAAGGACCTCCTGCTCGTCGGGGTCCTCAAGGGCGCGGTCATGGTCATGGCCGACCTCGATGCGCGCCCTGCCGATCACCGTGCCCGATGGACTGGATGGCGGTGTCGTCCTACGGGTCGGGCACCAAGTCCAGCGGCGTCGTGCGCATCCTCAAGGACCTCGACGCCGACATCACCGGCCGGCACGTGCTGATCGTCGAGGACATCGTCGACTCCGGCCTGACGCTGTCGTGGATCAAGTCCAACCTCGAGTCGCGCGGCCCGGCCTCGGTCGAGGTCTGCACGCTGCTGCGCAAGCCGGACGCCGCGAAGGTCGAGGTCGACGTCAAGTACGTCGGCTTCGACATCCCGAACGAGTTCGTCGTCGGCTACGGCCTCGACTACGCCGAGGAGTACCGCGACCTGCGGGTGCGTCGGCACCCTGGCCCCGCACGTCTACAGCTGACCGGCGGCCGCTCGCGGCGCCGTCGAACCCCGCGTCCCAGCGGAACACGGGGGCGACGGGGCTCGTTGCTAGCGTGTACCCGTCCCACCCGGCGTGACCTCCGGGCGGCCGATTGACCACGAGCAGGAGGACCGGAGCGCGAGCTCCGCACCCACATGGACTTCAAGCGCATCTTCAAGGCCCCGCTCTTCTGGGTCCTGGCCGTCATCGTGGTGATGCTGACGGTGTTCTCCTTCGACGGCAACGGCGGCTACACGCACGATCACCACGGCGCAGGCCGCGAAGCTGATCACGCGACAAGAAGGTCGAGACCGCGGTCATGACCACCGACGAAGTGATCACGCCTCGACCTGCAAGGTCGGGCCAGACCTTCAGCGACCCGGCGTCCGACATCAGCGGAGCCACCAAGGTGCAGGCCGACTACGTCGACGCCCGCGCCGAGCAGCTCGTCGACGCGCTGAACACCAACCTGCCGAACGGCTACAACGACAAGAAGTCGAGGGCGACAGCTCGTTCTGGACGATCTTCATCAGCTTCTTCCCGGTGCTGCTGCTCGTCGGCCTGTTCTGGTTCCTCATGAGCCAGGCGCAGGGCGGCGGCTCGCGGGTCATGCAGTTCGGCAAGTCCCGCGCCAAGCTCGTCACCAAGGACACGCCGAAGGTCACCTTCGCCGACGTCGCCGGCGCCGACGAGGCGGTCGAGGAGCTCGCAGGAGATCAAGGAGTTCCTCCACGAGCCCGCGAAGTTCCAGGCGGTCGGCGCCAAGATCCCCAAGGGCGTGCTGCTCTACGGCCCTCCCGGAACCGGCAAGACCCTGCTCGCGCGCGCCGTCGCCGGCGAGGCCGGCGTGCCGTTCTACTCGATCTCCGGCTCCGACTTCGTCGAGATGTTCGTCGGCGTCGGCGCCTCCCGCGTGCGCGACCTGTTCGAGCAGGCCAAGGCCAACGCGCCCGCCATCGTCTTCGTCGACGAGATCGACGCCGTCGGCCGCCACCGCGGCGCCGGCCTCGGCGGCGGCCACGACGAGCGCGAGCAGACCCTCAACCAGCTGCTCGTCGAGATGGACGGCTTCGACGTCAAGACCAACGTCATCCTCATCGCGGCGACCAACCGCCCCGACATCCTCGACCCCGCGCTGCTGCGCCCCGGCCGCTTCGACCGCCAGATCGCCGTCGACGCGCCCGACATGATCGGCCGCCACCGGATCCTCGAGGTGCACGCGCCAGGGCAAGCCGATGGCCGACCGGCGTCGACCTGCTCGCCGTCGCCCGCCGCACCCCCGGCTTCACCGGTGCCGACCTCGCCAACGTGCTCAACGAGGCCGCGCTGCTCACCGCCCGCACCGACAAGAAGCTGATCGACGACGAGGCGCTCGACGAGGCCATCGACCGCGTCATCGCCGGCCCGCAGAAGCGCACCCGCATCATGACGGCCAAGGAGCGCAAGATCACCGCGTACCACGAGGGCGGCCACGCCCTCGTCGCCGCGGCGATGAACCACACCGACCCGGTCACCAAGGTGACGATCCTGCCGCGCGGCCGCGCCCTCGGCTACACGATGGTGATGCCGACCGACGACAAGTACTCCACCACCCGCAACGAGATGCTCGACCAGCTGGCCTACGCGCTGGGCGGCCGCGTCGCCGAGGAGATCGTCTTCCACGACCCGACCACCGGTGCCGCGAACGACATCGAGAAGGCCACCGCGATCGCCCGCAAGATGGTCACCGAGTACGGCATGAGCGAGCGGGTCGGCGCGGTCAAGCTCGGCCAGAGCCAGGGCGAGGTCTTCCTCGGCCGCGACATGGGCCACCAGCGCGACTACTCCGAGCAGGTCGCCGCGCGTCGTCGACGAGGAGGTGCGCAAGCTCATCGAGGACGCGCACGACGAGGCCTGGCACGCCGTCAACGACAACCGCGACGTCCTCGACCGGCTCGTGCTCGAGCTGCTCGAGAAGGAGACGCTCAACGCCGCCGAGCTCGCCGAGATGTTCAAGGACATCGTCAAGCGGCCGGTGCGCGACCGACGTGGCTGTCCAGCGAGCACCGCACCCTGTCCGACCTGCCGCCGGTGCTCACCCCGGCCGAGCAGGCCGCGCTGAACGGGCGCAGCAACGGCTCCGGCGCCCCCGCTGGGCTCCACGGTGACCCCGGGCGACCCCCGCACCGCAGGCCGAGATCGACGCGGCCGCCCAGGCCGGGCGCCGACCCGGCCGGCGAGCGAGCACCCGCCGACCCAGGTCATCGAGGTGCCGGACGGTGGCCGTGTCGACCCCTGACGGAGGACGTCGACGACGCCACCATGCGTGGCCCGGTCGACCTCGCCCGCGCCGAGGCCGCGGTGCGCGAGCTCCTCATCGCCATCGGTGAGGACCCCGACCGCGAGGGCCTGCGCGACACCCCCGGCCGGGTGGCCCGCGCCGCCCGCGAGCTCTACGCGGGGCTCTGGCAGGACCCCGCCGAGGTGCTGTCGAAGACCTTCTCGATCGACCACGAAGAGCTCATCATCGTGCGCGACATCCCGATGTACTCGACGTGCGAGCACCACCTGCTGCCCTTCCACGGGGTCGCCCACATCGGCTACATCCCGGCCCCGGACGGCAAGGTCACCGGCCTGAGCAAGCTCGGCCGGCTCGTCGAGGTCTTCGCCCGCCGCCCGCAGGTGCAGGAGCAGATCACCACCCAGATCGCCGACGCGCTCGTCGAGCACCTGCGGCGTGCAGGGCGTCATCGTCGTCATCGAGGCCGAGCACCTGTGCATGTCGATGCGCGGCGTGCAGAAGCCGGGCTCGCGCACCATCACCTCGGCCGTGCGCGGCCAGCTGCGCGACCCCGCCACCCGTGCCGAGGCGATGTCGCTGCTGCTCGGCGGCAAGCGGTGACCGGACGGTGATCCTGCCGGAACCCCGGGCCGGGTCGCCCGCTCGTCATGGGCGTCGTCAACGTCACGCCCGACTCGTTCAGCGACGGCGGGGCGTGGTTCACCCCCGAGGCCGCCGTCGCGCACGGGCGCGAGCTCGTCGCCCAGGGCGCCGACCTGCTCGACGTCGGCGGCGAGTCCACCCGCCCGGGCGCGCGAGCGGCCGAGCACCGCGGAGGAGCTGCGCCGCGTCCTCCCCGTCGTCGAGGCGCTGAGCGACGCTGGCGCCGGTGTCGGTCGACACGATGCGCGCCGAGGTGGCCGCCGCGGCGCTGGATGCCGGTGCCTCCCTCGTCAACGACGTCAGCGGCGGCCTGGCCGACCCCGAGATGGCCGCCCTGGTCGCCGAGCGGGCGGTGCCGTTCGTCGCGATGCACTGGCGCGGGCACAGCAGCGACATGCAGAGCCGGGCGCAGCTACGACGACGTCGTCGCCGACGTCGTGCGCGAGCTCACCGAGCGCGTCGAGGCGCTGGTCGCGGCCGGCGTGCGCGCCGGATGCCGTCGTGCTCGACCCCGGCTTCGGGTTCGCCAAGCACGCCGAGCACAACTGGGAGCTGCTCCGCCGGCTCGACGAGGTCGTGGCGCTCGGCCACCGGGTGCGTCGTCGGCACCTCGCGCAAGACCTTCCTCGGCGCGCGTCGGGCGCACCGCCGACACGGCCCGCCCGCCGCTCGAGCGCGACGTCGTCACCGCCGCCACGACCGTGCACGTCGCCCGGCACGGGGTGTGGTGCGTGCGCGTGCACGACGTCGTCGCCACGGTCGACGCGCTCGACGTCGTCGAGGCCCTGCACGGCTACGGGAGCCGCGCGGTGAGCGGCGTGGCGGGCGACCGCATCCGGCTGTCGGGGGTCCGGGGCCGCGGCTTCCACGGCGTCTTCGACCACGAGCGGCGCGAGGGCCAGGAGTTCGTCGTCGACGTCGAGCTCGCCGTCGACCTCGCGCCGGCCGGTGCCAGCGACGACCTCACCGACACCGTCAACTACGGCGCGATCGGCGCGGCCGTGCTGGCCCGCATCGAGGGCCAGCCCTACGACCTCATCGAGCGGCTCGCCGAGCTGGTCGCCCAGGACGCCCTCGGCCACGCCTCCGTCGACGAGGTGACCGTCACCGTGCACAAGCCGCAGGCGCCGGTCGGGGTGCCCTTCGGCGACGTCACGGTCGCGGTGACCCGACGCCGCCCGCCGGTGCCGGTGGTCGTGGCGCGTCGGGGCCAACCTGCCGCGCGGCGAGCAGCGCCCCCACGACACGCGTGCGCGCCGCCGTCGACGCGCTCGGCCGGCACGCCGACGTCACCGTCGTGGCCGTGTCCGGGCTGCACGACACCGAGCCGGTGGGCGGGCCGGAGCAGCCGACCTACGTCAACGCCGTCGTCACGGCCCGCACCTCGCTGTCGCCCACCTCGCTGCTGCGCGCGCTGCACGGCATCGAGGCCGCGTTCGACCGCCGCCGCGAGGTGCGGTGGGGGGCGCGCACCCTCGACCTCGACCTCGTGCAGTACGGCGACCCGGCATCCGGCACCGACGTCACGTCCGACCTGCCGCGGCTGACGCTGCCGCACCCGCGGGCCCACGAGCGCGCCTTCGTGCTCGTGCCGTGGCTCGAGGCCGACCCCGCCGCCGTGCTGCGCCACGAGGGCCGGGCGGTGCCGGTCGCCGACCTCGTCGCCGGGCTCGACACGACCGGCGTGCGCCCGCGCCCGACCGACCACCCAGCCCGACCACCGACGGAGGACACGAGAACTGATGCGGCGCAAAGAGATCCGCGTGAAGACCCTCGTCGCTGGTCGCGGCCGTCACCGGGCATCATCGGCTTCGCGATGTTCGCCATGATCACGCGCGAGCGGCTCGCTCGTGCCACGGCCGTCGCTGCTGTCCGGCGTGCTGCTCGTCGTCATGGGTGGCCTCGTGCTGTGGCTGGCCCGCCCGGTGCGCCGCTACCTCCAGGGGCGGGCGACGACCTCGCTCGACCCGCTGCGGGCGGCGCGCACCGTCGTGCTGGCGCAGGCCGCCGCGCTCACCGGCTCGGCCGCCGCCGGCTGGTACCTCGGCCAGCTCGTGGTCGTGCTCACCGACCTCTCGCTCGAGGCGAACCGGGGGCGGCTGCTGCCGCTCGGCGCGCTCGTCGTGGCGGGGGTGGCCCTCGCGGCCGCCGGGCTCGTGGCCCAGCGCTGGTGCCGCATCGACCCGCCCGACGAGGACGACGACGACGCCCGCGACCGCGCCGCGTAGACGGCGTCAGGTCCGGGGCACCGCCCAGACCACCCAGTTCCCCACGTAGTGGCCGCCCTTGACGGGGGTCGTCGGGTCGCAGGTGATCAGCCGCAGCAGCGGGCGGGGGTTGCCGGCATCCCAGATCGTGTCGTCCTTGGGCGTCTGCTTCTTGGGCACCGCCGCGGACCGGGTCACCACGAAGTCGACCTCGTCGCCGGTGGAGTAGGTGACCTTGATCCGGGCCCCGGGGCGCACCTGCGGCAGCTTCGCGAAGGTGTCGGGGCCGGTGGCCCTGGGTGTTGATGTGCCCGGCGAGGATCGACGCCCCGGGATGGCCCGGCATCGGGCCAGCCCTTCTCGTCGTACCAGCCGGCGACGCCCGCGGGCGGGGCGAGGATGCCGTTGTCGTCCAGGCCCGGCCGGCACCAGCTTCGCGTCGACCAGCTCGGCACCGCCCAGGGCGGTGACGGTGACCCGCTTCGGGCTCCCCTTCGGGAGGTCGCGCGCCGCCGGTGGCTGCGTGGCCGCCGTCGGCGACGGCGTGGGTGACGTCGCGGAGGTGGCGGTCGGCGAGGGGGTGCCCGGGCTCGGGGTCACGCTCGCGGGTGGGCGTCGCGGGACCGGCCGCGCACGCCCCGAGGAGGGCGAGCGCCGCCGAGGCGCCGGCCGCGAGGAGGACTCGGCGGCCGTGGGGGGTCGGAGTAGGGACCGGCACGACCTCAGTGTCGGCGCGAGGCGGCGCGGGCGCGAGCGCGACCCGTGGCGACCGCGCCGGTGCCGACGGCCAGGAGCCCGCCACCGAGCACCAGCGGCAGGGCCGTCGAGCGGTCCTCACCCGCGAAGTCGGTCTGCACGACGACCGGGCGCACCGGGTCGGCCGACTCGGTCGGGGCCGTGGTCGGGGAGGTCGCCGCGACGGCCTCGAAGGAGTCGATCGTGGTGTCGCCCTCGTCGGTGAGCTCGCAGCCCATGCCGACGTCGGGGCCGTTCTCGCCGGTGTCGACGAAGAGGACGAAGTCGCCCGCCACCAGGGTGTGGGTGCCGGCCTCCTTCGGGGTGACGTCGCCGCCCTCGCCGTCGAGGGCGAGCGTCATCGGGCCCTCGGCCGGCACGTCCTCGGGGCCGAAGTCGAAGAACACGTCGTACTCGTCGCCGGTCTCGTCGATGAGGGTGAAGGTGATGCCGCCGCCCTCGATCGAGGAGAGCTCGTTCTGGCGCAGCAGGGCGGTGAACTCGTCGGGCAGCGTCACCGACCCCGTGAACGGGTCGAGCGAGACGCCCTCGCCGACCTCCACGACGACGTCGTCGCCGATCGCGGAGTCGAACGAGGCCGTCGCCGTCGCGGTGCCCTGGGCGTCGTCGAACCCGTAGTCGCACGAGTACGTGAGGTCGGCGGACGCCGCCTGGGCGGAGGTGACGGTGAGGGCGGCGGCGAGGAGGGCGGCGCCCCCGACGAGGCCGGCGCGCGCGGCGGCGCGGGCGGTGAGGCGCATGGAGTTCCTTCAACGGAGTGCAAGGGCCCGATGGGGCCGAGCCGGAGGCTACCGCACCGACCCGGGCGCCGTGAGACGGTGTGCGGGAAGTCGCACCTCGACGAGGGCCGGAGCACTCGCCGGCGCTCCGGCTACTTGTCGACGTCGCCGACGACGAAGAACATCGACCCGAGCACGGCCACCATGTCGGCCACGAGGCAGCCGGGCAGCACCTGCGAGAGCACCTGCACGTTGTTGAACGACGCCGAGCGCAGCTTGAGCCGCCACGGTGTCTTCTCGCCGCGCGACACGAGGTAGTACCCGTTGAACCCGAGCGGGTTCTCGGTGGCGGTGTAGCGCTCGCCCTCCGGCACCTTGAGCACCTTGGGGAGGCGCTGGTTGACCGGGCCGGCCGGCAGCATCCCGAGCATGTCGAGGCAGGCCTGCGCGAGGTCGAGGCTGACGTGCACCTGCTCGAGCAGCACCTCGAGCCGGGCCAGGCAGTCGCCGGCGGTGCGGGTGACGACGCGACCGGGGCCGCCGGGCGCGAACAGCGTGGCGTACGCGAGGTAGGGGTCGTCGCGGCGCAGGTCGACGTCGAGCCCGCTGGCCCGGGCGATCGGCCCGGACACCCCGTAGGCCAGGCAGGTCTCGACGTCGAGCACGCCCACCCCGCGGGTGCGGGCCTCGACGATCTCGTTGCCGGAGATGAGCGACTCGAGCTCGGGCAGGCGCCGGCGCACCCCGTTGACGGCCGCCTCGACCCGGCCGAGCCAGCCGGCGGGGACGTCCTCCTTGAGGCCCGCCGACCCGGTTGAACATGTAGTGCATCCGGCCGCCGGAGGCCTCCTCCATGACGGCCTGCAGCTCCTCGCGCTCGCGGAACGCGTAGAACACCGGGGTGATCGCGCCGAGCTCGAGCGGGTAGGAGCCGAGGAACATCAGGTGCGAGAGAACGCGGTTCAGCTCGGCGAGCAGGGTGCGCAGCCAGACCGCCCGCTCGGGAACCTCCATGCCGAGCATCGCCTCGACCCCGAGCACCACGCCCAGCTCGTTGCTGAACGCCGAGAGCCAGTCGTGCCGGTTGGCCAGCACGGTGATCTGGCGGTAGTCGCGCACCTCGAACAGCTTCTCGGCGCCCCGGTGCATGTAGCCGATCACCGGCTCGGCCGAGATGATCCGCTCGCCGTCGAGCACCACGCGCAGCCGCAGCACCCCGTGCGTCGCCGGGTGCTGCGGGCCGATGTTGAGCACCATGTCGGCGGTCGCGAGGCCGCCGGCGCCCAGGCCGACGTCGAGCGCGCGCTGGCCGGTCTCGGAGGTCACGCCGTCAGTCTGCCGCACGCCGCCCGCGGGCCGGGGTCAGCAGCCGGCGAAGGTCTCGCCGCCGGTGGCCCAGCCGTCGCCGTCGAGGGTCACGAGCAGCAGCCGGTCGGCGTCGGGCGCGTCGGCGAGCTCGGCGGCGCCGACCGAGCGGGTCTGCAGGGGATCCCCGGCCGCCACGCAGTGGTGCAGCAGGAACGTCGTGCCCTCGCGCACCGGGATGTCGAAGGTCTTCTTGGCGTTCTGGTTGACGTACCGGTTCGACGCGACCTTCCACGACGTGACCGGCAGGCCCTGCTTCGCGACCACGGCGTCGTCGACCTTCGGGTCGGTCCAGCGGTCGAGCACGAGCACGTCGACGTCGCCGGCCCGCTTGGCACCGGTGACCTGGCCGAAGTCGAACTTGCGGCCCTCGACGTCGCTGGTCGGGGCCTTGACCTTGGTCGAGGCGGTGCTCGACGGCGTCGGTGCGGCGCTCGAGGCCGCCGCCGGACGGGGTGCCCGTCACGGTGACGACGACCTCCTGCGGGGTGTCCGACCCGCAGGCGCTCAGGCCCGCGCCGGCCACGAGGGCGAGCGCGAGGGGGGCACACGGCATCCGGAGTCGCATCCCCACCACGGTGCCACGGACCACCGCCCCGAGTCACATCCGCTGCATGCGGCGCAGCACCCAGGCGAAGCCGCCCAGGCCCTCCGGGGCGGTCAGCGCGCCGACCGCCGAGGCCCCGGCGAGGGCCGCGAGGTAGCCGGCCGGGTCGGTGCGGGCCAGGTCGTGGTCGGGGGTGCGGGACGTGCAGCCCCAGCTCGTGCAGCGCCGCCCGCTGGGTGGTGAGCTCGTCGTGCTCGAGCGAGTCGACGGCGACGTGGGCCGTGAGGTCGCAGGACCCGTCGGGCACCGGCGCCACCAGCGACCCCGCCCGGTAGGCCGTGAGCGTGCCCCCGGTCGGGCGGTCAGCGGCGGTGTGCCCGTAGTCGACGGCCAGCAGGATGCCGGTGCGCACCCGGGCGACGAGGTCACCCCACGCCCGGTCGCGGGTCAGGCCGACCTCGACCCTGGCGCCGACGGGCAGCCCGCCGACCGGCCAGTGCCGCGCGCACCAGGCCAGCTCGTCGTCGGTCGGCGCACCACCGGTCGACTCCTCCCCGGTCGCCGGGTCGACCAGCACCACGGCGAGCCGGCCGGGCGCGACGACCTCGGCCACCGTGCACGGCACCACGTCGAGCCACTCGTGCGCGACGACGAGCACGTCGTCGAGGTCGGTGAGCTCGGGGGGCAGCGAACCGCCACCGGGGGAGCGCAGCCAGGCCACGGCATCCGGCAGGTCGTCCGGGGCGGCGGCACGACGTCGACGCCGGTGAGCCGCAGGTCGGGGCGCCGCGCCGCCAGGTGGGTGAGCAGCTCGCCGCGCCCGCACCCGACGTCGACGACGTGGTGCACGCCCTCGCGGTCGGCGAGCCGCCCGAGGGCGTCGGCGAAGGGCGCGCCGAGCGGGCCGTGGGTGGACGTCGTGAAGTGCCCGGCCGGGCCCTCGGCGCCGCGGTAGAAGCCGCGCGGGCCGTAGAGCGCGTCGTGCCACGCCTCGCGCCAGGGGACCATCACCCGCGAACGCTATCCCCGCGACGGCCACCTGGAGCCCCCCGGGCGGCCACCCGGGACGCGGGCCACCGATGAGGGGTAGGTTTCCTGACCGTGGACGGCATCGAGCACCCGGCCCGGCTGACCGTGGGTGTCGTCGGTGCCGGTCGGGTCGGCGCGGTGCTCGGGGCGGCGCTCGCGCGGGCCGGCCACCGGGTCACCGGGGCCTACGCCGTGTCCGACGCCAGCCGCGCCCGCGCCGCCGACCTGCTGCCCGGCGTGCCGCTGGCCGACGTCGCCACGGTCGTCGCCGGGGCCGAGCTCGTGCTCCTCGCGGTGCCCGACGACGCGCTCGCCCACCTCGTCTCGGGGCTGTCCGCGACCGGCGCCTGGCAGGCCGGCCAGATGGCCGTGCACACCAGCGGCCGGCACGGGGTCGGCCGTGCTCGAGCCCGCCGCGCGAGCACCACGTGCTGCCGCTGGCCCTGCACCCGGCGATGACCTTCACCGGCACCGCGATGGACCTCGACCGGCTGGCCGACTGCCCGTTCGGCGTGACCACCGACGACGAGCTGCGCCCCATCGCCGAGGCCCTGGTCATGGAGATGGGCGGGGAGCCGGTGTGGGTCGCCGAGGACGCCCGGGTGGCCTACCACGCGGCCCTCGCCCACGGCGCGAACCACCTCGTCACGCTGACCAGCGAGGCCATGGAGCTGCTGTCCCGGGCCGGGGTCGCCGAGCCGCGCCGGGTGGTCGGCCCGCTGATGCGCGCCGCGCTCGACAACGCGCTGCGGCTGGGTGACGCGGCCCTCACCGGCCCGGTGGCCCGCGGCGACGTGGGTACGGTGGAGGACCACCTGCGCGAGCTGGACCGGCTCTCGCCCGAGATCCGGAGGACCTACGTGGCGCTCGCCCGTGCCACCGCCCTGCGCGCCCTCGACAGCGGCCGCCTGCGCCCCGCCGCCGCCGAGCCCCTCCTCGACATCCTCGCCGACCAGGAGCACTGAGTGACCACCGCCACCACCGTCCCCGTCGTCGCGCACACGCGCAGCGAGCTCAAGGCCGCCCGCGAGGCGCTCTCGAGCCGCGACGTCGCCGTCGTCATGACGATGGGCGCGCTGCACGACGGGCACGCCCAGCTGATCCGGGCCGCCCGCCAGCGGCACGACCACGTCGTCGTGACGATCTTCCTCAACCCGCTGCAGTTCGGGCCCAAGGAGGACCTCTCGCGCTACCCGCGCACCTTCGACGCCGACCTCGAGATCTGCACCACCGCCGGCGTCGACGTGATCTTCGCCCCGACCCCCGACGTCGTCTACCCCGACGGCGACCCGGGCGTGCGGGTCTCCGCCGGCCCGCTCGGCGAGGTGCTCGAGGGCGCCTCCCGGCCGGGGCACTTCGACGGCGTGCTCACCGTCGTCGGCAAGCTGCTGCACCTCACCGCGGCCCGCAGCGCCTACTTCGGCCAGAAGGACGCCCAGCAGCTGCTCCTCATCCGCCGGATGGTGCGCGACATCGACTTCCCCGTCGACGTCGTCTCGGTGCCCACCGTGCGCGAGGCCGACGGGCTCGCGATGAGCAGCCGCAACATGTACCTCACGGCATCCGACCGCGAGACCGCGCTGTGCCTGAGCCGCGCGCTGCGCGCCGGGGGCGAGGCCGCGGCCTACGGCCCGTCGGCGATCCGCCGGGCCGCCCGCGAGGTGCTCGTCGAGGAGCCGCTGGCCCTGGTCGACTACCTCGTGCTCGTGCACCCGCAGACCCTCGCCGACGTGCCCGAGTGGTACCGCGGCGAGGCGCTGCTCGCCGTCGCGGCGCGGGTCGGCACGACCCGCCTGATCGACAACACGCCCGCTGCTCGTCGGCCCCGGTGGTGGTGCGCTCGACGTCTTCTCCGACGTGTCGCACGCCCGGGCCGAGGTCTGAGGGCCGGGATGCCGGTCGCGCCCGTCACGCTGCCGCGGCGGCTCAGTGCGCCCGCCCCCGGGTGGACGACCAGCGCCGACGTCGTCGTGGTGGGGTCCGGCATCGCCGGGCTCGACCTGCGCGCTGCGGCTGCGCGAGCGGGTCGACCGGGTGCTGCTCGTGACCAAGACCGTGCTGTCGGCCGGCTCGACGCAGTGGGCGCAGGGCGGCATCGCGGCGGCGCTGCGACCCCGAGGACACCCCGCAGGAGCACCTCGACGACACCCTCGTCGCGGGCGTCGGCCTGTGCGACCCCGAGGCGGTGCGCATCCTCGTGACCGAGGGGCCCGACCGGGTGCGCGAGCTGGTCGCGCTGGGTGCCGAGTTCGACCGCGACGCCGGTGGCGAGATCAAGCTGACCCGCGAGGGCGGGCACCACCGCGACCGGATCGCGCACGCCGGGGGTGACGCCACGGGCGCCGAGATCTCCCGCGCGCTGATCGCCGCGCTGAACCGGGTCGTCGACGACCCCGGCATCGAGGTCGTCGAGCACGCCCTCGTCGTCGACCTGCTCACCGCCGACGACGGCACCGTGTGCGGGGTGACGCTGCACGTCATCGGCGAGGGCCAGGTCGACGGGGTCGGCGCGGCCTACGGGCGGGCGGTCGTGCTCGCGACCGGTGGCCTGGGCCAGATCTACACCTCGACCACCAACCCGCCCGTCGCGACCGGCGACGGGATGGCGGCCGCGCTGCGGGCCGGCGCGCGGGTCACCGACCTGGAGTTCGTGCAGTTCCACCCGACGGTGCTGTTCCTGGGGGAGGGCTCGACCGGGCAGCAGCCGCTGATCTCCGAGGCGGTGCGCGGCGAGGGTGCCTTCCTCGTCGACGAGCGCCGGCGTGCGGTTCATGCAGGGCCGGCACGAGCTGGCCGACCTCGCACCGCGCGACGTCGTGGCCCGGGCGATCCTCGACGTCATGCGCGACCAGCAGGTCGACCACGTCTGGCTCGACGCACGGCACCTCGGGGCCGACTTCCTCGAGCAGCGCTTCCCCTCGATCGTCGCCCGCTGCCGAGAGCTCGGCTTCGACCCGGTGACCGAGCTGCTGCCGGTCGCACCGGCCCAGCACTACGCGTCCGGCGGCGTCGAGACCGACCTGCTCGGCCGCTCGTCGGTCGACGGCCTCTACGCCTGCGGCGAGTGCTCGTGCACCGGGGTGCACGGCGCCAACCGGCTCGCCTCCAACTCGCTGCTCGAGGGCCTGGTCTTCGCGCACCGCATCGCCGACGACGTCACCACCCGGTTCGCCGCCGGCGAGCTGCCGCTGCGCGCGCCGGCATCGGATGCCGGTGACGCGGCGGTGCTCGACGCCTCGCACCGCCTCGACGTGCAGCGGGCGATGACCCACGGGTCGGGGCCGGTGCGCTCCGGCGCGTCGACCGCGGGAGCCCTCGAGGCGCTCGCCGGCCTCGCGGCCCTGCCGCCGAGCGCCGCCGAGCCGGGCCCGGCCAGCTGGGAGACCACCAACCTGCTGCACCTCGGGCAGGCGCTGTCGCTGGTGGCGCACCGCCGCGAGGAGACCCGCGGCGGGCACGTGCGCTCCGACTTCCCCGAGCGCGACGACGCGCACTGGCTGCTCCACCTCACGACGACCCGGCCGGCCGACGGGGTGCTCGTGGTCACCGAGCGGCCGGTGGAGACGCTCGCATGACCGACCACCAGTTCCCCACCGCCGACGCGCTGCTCCTCGTCGAGCGCGCCCTCGACGAGGACCTCGCGACCGGCACCGACGTCACGACGATGGCGACGATCCCGGCATCCCAGCAGTCGGTCTCGCACGTCGTGGCCCGCGCCGACGGCGTGGTCGCGGGCCTGCCGGTGATCGCCCTCGTGCTGGATGCCGTCGCCGCCCGGCTGGGCAGTCGGTGCGGTGGCGGTCGACGTGGTCGTGGCGGACGGCACCCGGGTGGTGCGCGGCGACCACCTCGCCACCCTGACCGGTGCCACGCGCACGACCCTGGTGGCCGAGCGCACCGTCCTCAACGTGCTGTCGCGCACCTCGGGCGTCGCGACCCACACCCGGCGCTGGGCCGACGTGCTCGAGGGGTCGGGGGCGATGGTGCTCGACACCCGCAAGACGACGCCCGGGATGCGCGCGCTGGAGAAGTACGCCGTGCGCTGCGGTGGCGGCACGAACAAGCGGATGGGCCTGTACGACGTCGCGATGATCAAGGACAACCACAAGCTCGCGGCGGGTGGGCTGACCGCGGCGTACGACGCGGTGCGCAGCACGTTCCCCGACGTGGCGATCCAGGTCGAGGTGACGACGACGGCCGAGGCCCTCGAGTCGGTGGCTGCCGGGGCGCGGTTCCTGTTGTGCGACAACATGTCTCCCGACCTGCTGCGCGCGACCGTGGATGCCGTGCGCGCCACCGGTGAGTCGGTCGAGATCGAGGCGACGGGCAACCTGACCCTCGAGGTGGCGGCGGAGTACGCGGCGACCGGGGTCGACTACCTCTCGGTGGGTGGGCTCACCCACTCCTCGCCGATCCTCGACATCGCGCTCGACCTCGACCCCGGCGGCGCCTGACCCGCCGGCGCGAACCGGACCGGCGTACCCACCAACAGGCAGTCGCCGCTCGCCCTCGTGCGGCTGAGCGTGCAACGAGCCCCCTCGGAGGGCAGCCGAGGCCCGACTGCCTGTCCGCAGGTACGCCCAGGGAGTCAGCCGAGGAGCGGGAGGGCGGGGAAGGTGTGGTCCTGCCAGATCAGCCGGGAGGCCTGCTCCGGGTCGGGCGTGACCTCGGGCCGAGCATCGAAGCGCTGGACGAGGCGCCGGTCGGTGTCGTACGCGGGCCAGCCCGGGTCGCCGTGGGCCGCGAAGGACGTCCAGGCGGCCCGCATCCCGGCGGACACGGCCTCCGCCTCGGCCGACGGCGGGTCGCCGATCAGCATCGCCGGCTGACCCCGGTCGAGGGTGCCGAGCACGAGGGGCACGTCGAGCCCGTGGCAGGCACCGAAGGCGCCGCCCATCCCGGGCGCCGGCCAGGTCAGCTCGTAGACGTGCACCCGGCCGCCGCCGGCCGCCTGCGCCTCGGCCAGCTGCAGCGACGGCATCCGGAACAGCCAGTCGGAGTGCACCAGCTCGTGGAGCGCCTCCGGGCCGGCGTCCGGGTAGGCCTCGCGGTAGCGGCGGGCGCCGTCCGGGCCGGGGGCGAAGACGTCGAGGGCCGCCGCGGCCTGCTCCTCGCCGACCTGGCCGAGCAGCCCGGTGATGACGGTGAACAGCCGCTGCTCGTCGCGGGTGTGGCCGACGAGCAGCTCGACGTCACGGCCGGCGCCGGCGGCCAGCGCCTGCCACGGCGTGACGGCCAGCACCTCACCGTCGACGACCGGCGAGAAGGGGATCCGCCGGTGCGCCGGGAGGCCCCAGCGCGAGGTGCGCTGCTCCATCGTGGCGCTCACCGCGTCGCCGGCGGCGGACAGCTGCTGCGGGGTGGCGCTCGAGAGGTCGGCGACGGTGGGGCGCAGCCCCAGCTCCGCGGCGCAGGCGGCCGCGACGTCCGCCGCCAGCTCGGGCGAGAAGAAGGTGCCCGGCATGCTCTGCACCACGGCCCGCCGGAACAGCCCGGCTGCGCGGGGCATGGCGAGCAGCGCGGCGACCGAGCCCCCGCCCGCGGACTGGCCGAAGACGGTGACCCGGGCGGGGTCGCCGCCGAAGGCCGAGATGCTGTCCCGCACCCACTCCAGCGCGGCGACCTGGTCGAGCAGGCCGCGGTTGGCCGGTGCCCCCTCGAGCAGCGCGAAGCCCTCGGCACCCACCCGGTAGTTGAGCGTCACCACGACGACGCGGCCCTCCCGCGCGAGCCGACCACCGTCGTACTCGGGCAGGCCCGACATCCCGATCTCGTAGCCACCGCCCTGGATCCACACCATGACCGGCAGGCTCGCGCCGGGGTCGGGCTCCGGCGACCACACGTTGACCGTCAGCCAGTCGTCATCCGCCGAGCCCGGCGACAGCGCGTCCATCCCGAAGTGGCCACCCTGCGGCGGTGGTGGGCCGAACGCGAGCGACTCGCGCACCCCGCTCCAGCCGGGCACCGGCCGGGGCGCGGCGAGGCGCAGCGCGCCGACCGGCGGCTGGGCGTAGGGGATGCCGCGGAAGACCGCCACCCCTGCCTCGCGGCTGCCGCGCACCCTCCCGGCCGGTGTGCTGATCTCCGGCGGCGCGCCGGAGCCGGGGGACTCGGCAGTGGTCATGGCGGCGTCCTCTCGGCCGGCGGGGGCGGCTGGCCCCGACCTGCGGATCATCCACCGCGCCCCGGATGCCGCGCCAGCGACTTTCGTCGCGGCACCCTCGACCTCACCCAGCCCGGCAGCGCATCCGCCGGTTCGGTCAGCGGGTGATCGTGAAGGTGTCGCTCAGCGTGCCGCCGGAGGTGCGCACCAGCCGGTAGCTCAGCGAGGTCGAGGTGGCCGTGACCTGGGCGAAGCCGATGGTGAGCCCGCCCGGGCTGTTCGTGCCCGAGGCGGCGGCCCAGATGGTCGTCCTCGCCCGGACCGTGCGCGGGTCGTGGCCGCCGTTGCCGACGATCGCGAAGACGGTGCCGGCACCCGCGGCGAGCGAGCGGTCCCGGTCGACCACCCGCGGGGCGGCGACGGTGCCCCGCAGCTGGTGCGAGCGGATGTAGTTGTGGTCGTGCCCCGAGAGCACGAGGTCGACCTTCTCCTGGATCAGCGCATCGGTCAGGTCGGGGCTCGAGGCGCAGCCGTGTGCGCCGAGCGTGAGGCAGGGCTTGTGCATGCCGACGACGACCCACCGGCCCGCCGCACGGCCGGCGCGGATCTTGCTGCGCAGCCAGGCCTGCGAGGCCGTGCCGTCGGCATAGGTGCGGCGCGCACCGTTGATGCAGGATGTTCGGCGCGATCATGATGAAGCGCACCGAGCCGCGGTCGACGACGTAGTCCTTCGCGTAGTTGCCGCTGACGCCGAGGCGGTCGGGGAGGCACCGTGCGTAGGTGGCCAGGGAGCCCTGCCGGGTGAGGTCGTCCTCGTGGTTGCCGACCAGCAGCTCGACGGGGGGGCCGACCCGGTCGGTGACCATGCGGCAGTACGTCGCCTCCTGGCCGGTCGCGTACGCGAGGTCGCCGAGCACGAAGGTCGCCTGCGCCGGGCTGCGGCCGATGCCGGCGAACACGGCCTTCGCGTTCGTGTCGAGGCCGTTGTCGGCGGTCGCCGCGAAGGTCACGGGTCGGTCGCCGGGGGGCGTCTTCTCGACCAGCCGCACCTGCATCGCCTCGATCCGCAGGCCGCCGGCGGGCCGGCCGGTGGTGCGCCCGTCGTGCACCCACGGCTGCCACCCGAGGGTGGCGACGTTCGACCGGTACTCGACGCGGTAGGGCGCGTCGGCGGGTGCGTAGATCGCCAGGGCCTCGACCCGCAGCCCGCCGCCCGGCACACCCGCGACCTCGCCGGTCGACACCCAGCGGCTGCCAGCCGGTGCCCTGCACGTAGGCGCGGTAGGTGAGGGCGGGCGAGGTGAGGCGGAAGGCCTCGAGGCGCAGCGCACGCCCGGTGGTGCCCGCGGTCGCCCCGCTCGGTGACGGTGGGCTGCCACCCGACGGACTGCACGTACGCCTGGTAGTCGACGCGGTCGCACGAGCGTGGCGGTCGACGAGGTCGGGGTGAGCGACGGCGCCGACCAGCGCGAGGACGATGGCGGCGGCGATGCCGGACGGCACTGCGTGACGTGGTCATGATCGGGCCCTTCCCGGTCGCCCGCCTCGCCTGCAAGAGACGCGACGACCCTGCCCGACAGCGTAGGCGACCGGGGCGGCGGCCACCGGTCGGGCGCGAGGTGACGCACGTCCTTGTGCTCCCGACCTGCGGCGCGCACGCTGGGGTGTGGACGCTGGTGGCCCGCCACCGCGACCGCGGTGCGGCGCCACGGGAGAGGACGCACCGTGAACCAGGAGATGCTCGCGAAGATCACGACCGGCCAGGGCTTCGTCGCCGCGCTGGACCAGAGCGGTGGCAGCACCCCGACGGCTCTGGAGCGCTACGGCATCCCGCGCTCGGCGTACGCCGACGAGGCCGAGATGTTCGACCTGGTCCACGCGATGCGCACCCGCATCGTGACCAGCCCGGTCTTCACCGGCGACCGCATCCTGGCGGCCATCCTGTTCGAGCAGACCATGGACCGGCAGGTCGAGGGGCTCGGCACGGCGGAGTACCTCTGGCAGCGCAAGCAGGTGGTGCCCTTCCTCAAGGTCGACCAGGGCCTGGCCGACGAGCAGCACGGCGTGAAGACCATGAAGCCGATCCCGCACCTGGACGCCCTGCTCGAGCGCGCGATCGGGCACGGCGTCTTCGGCACCAAGATGCGCTCGGTGGTGCTCACCGCCGACGCGGCCGGGGTCGAGGCCGTCGCCGACCAGCAGTTCGAGGTGGCCCGGCGGATCCTGGGGGCCGGCCTGGTGCCGATCATCGAGCCCGAGGTCGACATCCACAGCCCCGACAAGGCCGCGGCCGAGACGCTGCTGCAGGGCGTGCTGCTCGCGCCACCTCGACGGTCTCGCCGAGGGTCAGGACGTGATGCTCAAGCTGACCCTGCCCGAGCAGGACGGTGCCCACCAGGTGCTGCTCGACCACCCGCGCGTGCTGCGGGTCGTGGCGCTGTCCGGCGGCTACACCCGGGAGGAGGCCGACGCCCGGCTGGCGCGCAACCCGGGGGTCGTCGCCAGCTTCTCGCGTGCCCTCACCGAGGGGCTCGGTGCCGAGATGACCGACGCGGAGTTCGACGCGGCCCTCGACGCCTCGATCGCGGCGATCTACGCGGCATCCATCACCTGACCGCCGCTGCGCTCGGCGGCTCCGGGCAGACCTGGGCGATCCAGGACGCCACCTCCGGGTCCGGTGGCGGGAGGGCAGTGGCGGCCCGGACGGCATCCAGCGACCTCAGCCCGGGCACCAGGGCCAGCGCGTGGTCGGCACTCCCGCCGGCGGGGTCGCCGTCGAGCACGTCGAGGACGCGGACGACCTGCCGGCCCGTGTAGAGGTTCACCTCGCCCGACACCAGCAGGGTGGGCACCGACAGCCGGGGCGCGAGCGGTCGGCACTCGAAGCCGGCCGGCTCCCGCTCCCACGGCGCGGTGAACACCATCACCGGCTGCTCGCAGCCGCTCTCTCCCGGGTCACAGGTGCCGTAGGCAGCCAGGATCGACGGGGTGTCGAGGATCTCGGCGAAGTTCGTGAGCTCGAGCCCGCGGGCCGTGGGGCCGAGGTAGTAGGCCGTTCGACCGGACGACGTCAGGTGCGCCGCGAAGCTCGGCAGCTGGTCGGCCGGGATGCCCGGCACGACGTCCGGCGGACCGTCGTAGCGAGGTTCGTCGAGCTGCTGCGGAGGCGAGCAGCCAGCGGTCACCAGGACGACGAGCGCCGCGGATGCCGCGACCGCCCGCAGGACGGAGCGCAGGTTCTGCGCGGTGCGGTGACCAGTCGTCCCGCTCACGTCGTGTCCTCTCCGTGGGCTCGGTACTCGCCCCGAGCCCGGTGACTAGGTGGTCGAGGCGACCCAGGAGTCGAGCCGGTCGGTGGACTGCGCCAGCTCGTCGTCGGTCATCCGCCAGGCCCGTGCGCCGGACTCGTCGATCGCCACGAGGACGGTCGTGCCGGCCATCAGCTCCTCGAACGAGCGCAGGTCCTCACCGGCCGCCCCGCCCTTGATGTCGATCCCCACGGGCACGGGGACGTCACGCACCTGCTCCGACACCTTGGCGAGGAGCTTGCTGCGTGCCCTCCTCCGTGGCCAGCGACAGGTCGGGATCGTGCGGGTTCCTCCTCGGAGGCCGTGATCGGGTTGAGCAGCACGTAGACCCGCGGTGCGGTTCCCCCGTCGGTCCTGGGCAGCACGGTCGCGAGCATGTCGGTGACCCCGGCCAGCTCGCCGATCACGACGAGGGAGGGGCCGTGACGGACGTCGGCGAGGAGCAGCTCGCCGCCACCGGCACGGGGCACGCTGTCGGTCGCCCTGAGCGGCAGGGGAGTGCCCGAGGCGTCGACGGCGTCCTCGGGGCCGCGCAGCGCCTTCGGGATGTCGGTGGAGAACGTGGTCGTCGTCGACGGCAGCGCCGGCCTCGACCTCGACCGCCACCAGGTGTGAGGACCCGGCGACGCTGCGCAGGAGCAGCCCGGTCGCGTCGTCCAGGGTGATCTGCGAGCTCTCGCCCGGACCCTCGCCCGTGTCGTTGGCGGGGCACGACCAGACCGTCCCCTGACGACCCGCCACCTGGGCCGAACCCTGCTGGCGTGCCCCCCGGGCAGATCCGGTCGAAGGTGGCATCACCGGGCCGGAGGAAGAACGAGCTGGGCCGTTCCTCGGCCGGCACGTCCTGCTGCCTGCTGGCGTCCTCCCCCTCGATCAGGAGCATGTTCGCGCCGTCCCACACCACGGTCTGGTAGACCTCGCCCGGAGTGGTGGCGTCGCTCACGGACATGCGGAACCGCTCGCCCTGCGCGATGACGTCCTGCGACTGGAGCACCCCGCCCGACTCGCCGCCCTCGGACACCGCCTCGTACCTCACGTGGACGGCCGCACCGTCGGTCGAGGCACCGCCACCGACCGGGCGGGCCCCGCAGCCGCTCAGCAGGAGGGCGGTGGCCCCGAGCAGGAGGGCGGTCCGGCAGCCGTGCGTGTGCATGCGAGCTCCTCGGGGGTGGGCGGACGACACGACGGTCCTCCCCGCCCCGCGACGGCGGATCCACCCACGGTGCCGTCGGTCGTGGTCCCCGGGGATGACGACGGCGGCGCGGGCCGTCGCGCCGGGCCCGTTCAGAACCAGGTCGATGCGCGGTAGGCGGCGTACTCGGCGCCGAAGGCCTGCGCGAGCACCTGCTGCTCCCGCCGGGCCCGGACCACCTGCACCGGTACCAGCACGGCCCAGATGACCAGCGCCTGCCATTAGATCGGGTTGCGGACGTGCCGGTAGAGCCCGGTGGTGACGAGCTCGTGCGCCTCCGCCCCGACCGAGAACGAGCGACCGAGCTCGAGGCGCGCGACCACCCACAGCACCGCGCAGACCACCGACAGGCACAGGGCGACGAGCCACACGGCCGTGCGGATGCCGCCGATCGCGGCGAGCACCAGCAGGAGCAGGTAGAACGCGAACATCACGGCGTCGACCGGCCGCAGCCCGCGGTTCACGACGAGCCCCCGGCACCCCCGACGCCGGTCGTGGCCGAGGCGGCGGGTGGGTCGACGACGTGGAGGTTGCCCGAGTACATGCCCATCACGCAGGTGAAGTGCACCGTCCCGGCATCCATGGCCGGCAGCGGCACGGTGTTGACGCCCTCCGCGAGGTTGACCGAGATCCCGAGGTCGGGCACCCGCAGCGCCGCGCTGCAGTCGAACTTCGAGGTGCCCTCGATCAGCCACGTCGTCGGCATCCCGGCGTAGAGCGTGGTGTCCGCGGGCTCGTAGCCGCCCGCCCCCTGGGTCATCCGCACCGTCTGCACGCCGTTGCTGACGGTGACGTTCGCGGATGCCGTGGTGCCGGCCGCCGTCGCCGCGCCACCCGACAGCCCGAGCAGGTTCAGGCTGCTCGAGACGTTGAGCAGGGCGAACGCCAGGACGAGCACGCCGACGACGCGCAGCACGGTGGCCTGGCGACGGCCGCTCGTGACCTCGGGCACCGACGCGAGGGCGAGCAGCCCGGGCGTGGTGCCGACGGCGAAGGTGGCCATGATGGCGCCGGCCGCCAGCGGCGACGCCGTCGACAGCGCGTACACCTGGGCGGCCTGGGTGAAGCCGCAGGGCAGGAAGAAGGTGGCGGCGCCGACCAGCGCGGTGCGCCAGTGGCTGTAGCCGGCCTGTGCCGCGTCCTCGATGCCGAGCAGCCGGCCGAGCCCGGAGGGGAGCCGGGGCGACCACGCGGCCACCCGCGGTGACACCCCGGTGAGCCGGATGCCGAGCAGGAACATGACGACGGCGACCACGAGCACCAGCACCCCGGTCACCCGGGTGGGCAGGCTCATCGTCGAGCCCGAGGGCGCCGAGCAGGGCACCGAGCGCGCCGAACCCGATGATCCGCCCGACGTTGAAGGCGAGCTGGGGGCGCATCCGGGTGGCGAACGGCAGCCCGGTCTCACCCCGGGCGGCCAGTGCGGCGGCGTGCGAGGCCGAGAACCCGAGCACCAGCCCGCCGACCATGGCCATGCAGGTGGAGATGCCGGCCGTGAGGCCGAGGACGAGCACGAAGAGCAGGCCGCCACGGCCCGGGTCGGACAGCCCGGAGGTGAGGTCGGCGAGGCCGGTACCGGACGCCAGCACGACGAGCACGCCGATCGCGACCGCGGCGACGACCACGGTGCGCCACACCGACGGGTCGCGGGTCAGCCAGGGGGTGGTTCCGGGTTCGTAGCCGGCGGAGCGCACCGCGGCGTCGAGCAGCTCGCGGTCGAGCGGGGCGTCACCGCGCACCGTGGCGGTTCCCCGGGCGGCGGACACCCGCACCGACTGCACGCCCGGCACGGTTCGCAGGGCCTTGCGGACCCGCTTCTCGCAGGACGCGCAGGTCATGCCCATGACGGGGAGGGTGAGCGACGTGGCGGAGTCGACGTCCGTCCTCGTACCCACGGTCTGCCTCCGGTCGGTGGTCTCCTGCAGCACCCATCGTCCCACCCCGCGCGCGAGGGGCTGCGCGGATGGGACCGTCCTCACACCCCCCGGGGGTGTCCGAACCGCCTCCACCGCAGGGCCACGGCGTAGTCGACGACCAGGCCCTGATGGGCGGCGAGCACCTCGTCGGCCGGGCCGGGTGGCAGCTCGATGCGGGCGACGGCCTCGAGGTCGTCGCGGCGGTCGAACGTCCACGCGATGGTGAGGTGCTCGGTCGTGAAGCCCCTGGCGGTCCCAGAACCGTTGCACCGCAACCGGATCGTAGGCGGGGTAGGAGCGTCGGAACCAGGCGCCGAAGGTCGACCGGGTGACGTCGTTGTCGACGACCACGGCGATGCCGCCCGGGCGCAGCACCCGCTCGACCTCGGCCAGCCCCGGCTCGCACCCGGCGCCGAAGAAGTAGGCCCAGCGCGCGTGCACGACGTCGACACTCGCGTCCGCCAGCGGCAGCGCCTCGGCGTCGCCGGCGAGCACGGATGCCGTGCCCGGCCGGGCGTTCGTCGGCCCGGCATCCGCGCGGTCCGGCATCCGACAGCCTGGCCCGCGCGCGGGCGACGAGCGGCAGGTGCGGCTCGACGCCGACGACCCGGGCACCGCGAGCGGCCAGCCGGGGGAGGTGAAAGCCTGTGCCGCAACCGATGTCGAGCAGGTCGGCTCCGTCGAGCGGGTGCAGGGCGTCGATCGTGGTGTCGATGACCCCGGCCCGGTCGGACGCGAGGTTCTCCAGCTCGTAGACGTCCGGGGTGTCCCAGATGTTCGGGCTGCGGATCACGACGAGCGGCGCGGCTTCGATGCCTTGGCGGGGGCCTTGGCCGGCTTCGCCGGGGCCTTCGCGGGCTTGGCCGGGGCCTTGGTCGCCTTCGGCGCCTTGGCGGCCTTGGCCGCCGGCTTGGCCGGCGGCTTCGACGTCGCCTTCTTCGGCGAGGCCTTGGCCGCGCGGGTGCCCTTGGCGGGCGGCACGGGGTGGGCCGGCTCGTTGCTGCCCGGCAGCGGTGCCGTGGTGCGCTTGCGGGGCACCCGGGTGCGCCGGCCGCCGACCGTGCCGGCCGCGACGGTCGCCGGGTGCACGAGCAGCGGGATCAGCTGGCGGGCGCCGGCCGAGCGGGCCCGCTTGACGGTGTCGAGGTGGGCCTCGCAGCGCAGCACGAGCTCGGCGTAGCCCTCCTCTCCCATCAGGGCGGTGAGCTCGGCGCGGTTGCTGCGGTAGACCGGCTCGGCCCCCACGTGCGCCTCGGTGTTCGACGAGCAGTACCAGTCGAGGTCGTGCCCGCCGGGGCCCCAGCCGCGGCGGTCGTACTCGGCGATCGTCACCTCGAGGTAGGAGGTGTCGTCGGGCCGCTCGACGGTGCGGTAGGACCGGCGGATCGGCAGCTGCCAGCAGACGTCGGGCTTGGCCTCGTGCGGCGGGCGGCCGGTGAGCACGGCGTGCTGGTGCAGGGCGCACCCGGCGCCGGCGGGGAAGCCCGGCCGGTTGAGGAAGATGCAGGCGCCGTCGACGACCTTGGTCTTGCGGGCGCCGTCCTCCTTCTCGGTCCAGGCCTTGAGGCGCGAGGGGTCCTTCTCGCCGTAGCGGCCGCGGCCCGGGTGCATCTGCCACTCGTCCTCGCCGAGCTCGGCCACGACGGCCTGCACCCGCTCGACGTCGTCGTCGTCGGTGAAGTGCGCACCCAGGGTGCAGCAGCCGTCGTCGGGGCGGTCGGCGTAGATGCCCTGGCAGCCCGAGCCGAAGATGCAGGTCCAGCTCGACGTCAGCCAGGTCAGGTCGAGCCGGAAGCGCTGGCCGGGGTTGGCGGGGTCGGGCATCTCGGCCCAGGTGCGGGCGATGTCGAGGGGCGTCTCGGGCACGCGCCCCACCCTAGGGGCGGACCCGCCCAGCCACTACGTTGGGCGCATGCGCCTCGGGGTCATCGACGTCGGATCGAACACGGTCCACCTGCTCGTGGTCGACGCGCACCCGGGCGCCCAGCCGCTGCCGGCGTCGAAGCACAAGATCGACCTGCGGCTGTCCGAGCACGTCACCGACGGCGGCCTGATCGCCGACGAGGGCCGTGACCGGCTCGCCGACTTCGTCAAGGAGTGCCAGGACGTCGCCGAGGACCAGGGCGTCGAGGACCTCAGCGGCTTCGTCACCAGCGCCATCCGGGAGGCGCCGAACGGCGACGACGTGCTCGCCGCGGTCGTCGAGCGCACCGGCATCTCGCTCGACGTGCTGAGCGGCGAGGAGGAGGCCCGGCTCACCTTCCTCGCCGCCCGGCGCTGGTTCGGCTGGTCGGCCGGCACGCTGCTCGTCGCCGACATCGGCGGTGGCTCCCTCGAGCTCGCGCAGGGCATGGACGAGGACCCCGACGTCGCGCTGTCGCTGCCCCTGGGCGCCGGCCGGGTCACCCGCGACCTGCTGCACGGCGACCCGCCCGGCAAGGAGGTCGTGCGCGAGGCCCGCAAGCAGGTGCGCGCGTCGATCGCCGCCGAGCTGCGCCCGCTCGCCAAGGCCGGCACGCCCGACCACGCCGTGGGCACCTCGAAGACGATGCGCTCGCTCGCCCGGATCTGCGGCGCGGCCCCCAGCGCGGAGGGGATGTACGCCGCCCGGGCCCTCGACCGCGAGACGCTCGCCGACCGGCTGCCCGAGATCGCCGCGATGACGGCCGCGAAGCGCTCGCAGCTGCCGGGGGTGTCGGGGTCGAGGTCGCGCCAGCTGCTCGCCGGCGCCATCGTGGCCGAGGCGACGATGGACCTGCTCGGCCTGGACCGCCTCGAGATCTGCCCGTGGGCGCTGCGCGAGGGCATCATCCTGCGCCACCTGGACAGGATGAGCTGAGCCGTGCCGACGCGCGGGGCGCACGGGGCGGGTCGGGGGCGACCGGTCGACGTGCCGCGCGCCCGGGTCGCCCTGTCGACCGCCTCGGTCTACCCCGAGGGCGTCGCCGCCGCCTTCGAGCTCGCCGCCCGCCTCGGCTACGACGGGGTCGAGGTGATGGTCTGGACCGACCCGTTCACCCGCGAGGCCGGCGCGCTGCGCACGCCTGTCCGAGCTGCACGGCATCCCCGTGCTGTCGGTGCACGCGCCGACCCTGCTCGTCACCCAACGGGTCTGGGGCACCGACCCGTGGGAGAAGATCGACCGCTCGATGACCCTGGCCGACGAGCTCGGGGCCGACACCGTGGTGCTGCACCCGCCGTTCCGCTGGCAGCGCGAGTACGCCCGCGACTTCGTCGACGGGGTCGCGGACCGGGGCTCGGGCGACGGCATCCGGCTCGCGGTCGAGAACATGTACCCGTGGCGCGGCCCGCGCTCGCGCGAGCTCGAGGCCTACCTGCCGCACTGGGACCCGGTGCCGCAGCCCTACGACCACGTGACGCTCGACCTGTCGCACACCTCGACGTCGGGGTCGGACGCGATGGAGATGGTGCGGCAGCTCGGGCCGCGCCTGCGGCACCTGCACCTCGCCGACGGGGTCGGGCTCGGCGCGCGACGAGCACCTCGTGCCCGGGCGGGGCACCCAGCCGTGCGGCGAGGTGCTCGAGACGCTCGCGGCCGGGGGGTACGCCGGTCACGTCGTCGTCGAGGTCACGACCCGGCGGGCGGGCGAGGCCAGCGCGAGCTCGACCTCGCCGAGGCGCTGGCGTTCGCCCGGCTGCACCTGGCCACCTCGGCCTGAGTGCGGAAACGGTCGCCCCGGCAACCAGTTCCGCACTCGAGGCCGGTGACCGGCGGGTCGGTCAGGGTGCCGGCTGGTCGCGGTGGGCGATGCCGTCGAGGCGCAGCACGTCGGACTCGTCGCGGTGGGTGCCGGTGCTGCCGACGTGCTTGTCGCTGATGCCGGGGCCGTTCTTGACCACGTGCACCAGCGCCATGGCGTGGCCGCGGCCGAGCCCGTAGTCGTCGGCCAGCCAGGCGACGATCTCGCCGGACTTGGTGTCGGCGCCGAAGCCCTTGGCGTGGGCCTCGTCGACCAGCTGCTGCGGCGTCTTGCCGGTCTTGCTCTCGATGGCGTCGAGGTAGGCCTGGAAGGACACGGCGGTCCTCCTCTCGTCGGGGGTCCTCAGACCCAGTAGGTGTCGTGCTGGAGCATGAACGCGACCCGCTCGTCGGGTGACATCGGCGCGCCGCGACCCACGGCATCCAGCGTCTCGAAGTAGTCCTCGCGAGGTGCGCCGGGGGTGAACATCAGCAGCATCCGGGCGCCGTCGCCGCCGCGGAAGCCGTGCAGGCCGCCCTCGGGCACGTGCAGGAAGTCACCGCTGCCGGCGGTCACCCAGCCGGTGCCGTCGTAGAGCCGCACGCTGCCCTCGAGCACGTAGAACGACTCGGTGATGGCGCGGTGGAAGTGCGGGTCGGGGCCGGACTCCTCGTCGCCGAAGGTCCAGCGGTAGAGGCCGTAGTGGCCGCCGGTGGAGTCGCCGGTGGCGAGGTACTCGCAGGTGCCGCCGGAGCGGTAGGTGATCTCGGGCTCGGCGTCGTCGCGGCGCAGCCAGGCGCTGGCCTCGCCGCCCTCGCCGCGGTAGACGTCGGGCGGGTAGGGCCGGTGCAGCGGGTTGGGGAAGCGACATCCCGGCACGCTAGCGGCGCGCGGTGACGGTGCGGGGTCTTGCGGCGGAGGAGGCGCGGTGGCATATTTCATCACATGACGAATAAAGCGAGTGACGACGCCGTCGTCGTCGAGCACCTGCGGGTCGTGCGCGGCGGCGCGGGAGGTGCTGCCCGACCTCAACGTGTCGGTGCCCCGGGGCCAGGTCGTCGGGCTGCTCGGGCCCGAGCGGCGGTGGCAAGTCGACCCTGATGCGGGCCGTCGTCGGGGTGCAGGTCATCGCCGGCGGCACGGTCACCGTGCTCGGCGAGGAGGCCGGCTCGCCCGGGCTGCGCCACCGGGTCGGCTACCTCACCCAGGCGCCGAGCGTCTACGGCGACCTCTCGGTGCGCGACAACGTCGGCTACATCGCGCGGATCATGGGCGTCGGTGCGGATGCCGTCGACCGCGCCATCGCGTCGGTCGACCTCACCGACCACGCGCACGTCAAGGTCGAGAACCTCTCGGGCGGGCAGCAGTCCCGGGCGAGCCTGGCCTGCACGCTGGTCGGCGACCCCGAGGTGCTCGTGCTCGACGAGCCGACCGTCGGGCTCGACCCGGTGCTGCGCCGCGACCTGTGGGACCTGTTCCGCCGGCTGTCGGCGGAGGGGCGCACGGTGTTCGTGTCGAGCCACGTCATGGACGAGGCCGTCGCGCTGCGACCGGCTGCTCCTGCTGCGGGAGGGCCGCATCCTCAGCGACTCGACCCTGCCCGAGCTGCTCGAGCGCACCGGTACGGCGGATGCCGAGCAGGCCTTCCTCGCGCTCATCGACGCGGCCGACGCGGCCGACGGCTCGGGCGGGGGTGCGGCGGCATGAACGTCCGGATCACCGCTGACGACGGCGGCCCGCATCCTGCGCCAGCTGCGCGCCGACCACCGCACCGTCGGCGCTGATGATCGTCGTGCCGTGCGTGCTGCTCGGGCTGCTCGCCTGGATCTACGCCGACCTGCCGGGCGACGTGTTCAACCGGATCGGCCCGGCGCTGCTCGGGGTCTTCCCGTTCGTCGTGATGTTCATCGTCACGAGCATCGCGACCCTGCGCGAGCGCACCAACGGCACCCTCGAGCGGCTGCTCACCACGCCGCTCGGCAAGGGCGACCTGATGCTCGGCTACGCGCTGGCGTTCGGGGCGATGGCGGTGCTGCAGGCCCTCGTGGCAACGGGTTTCGCGGTGTGGGTGTGCGGGCTCGACATCGCCGGGCCGCTCGGGCTGCTGGTGGTCATCGCGGTCTTCGACGCGGTGCTCGGCACGGCCCTCGGGCTGCTCGCGAGCGGCTTCGCGCGCACCGAGTTCCAGGCGGTGCAGTTCATGCCGGCGTTCATCCTGCCGCAGTTCCTGCTCTGCGGGCTGCTCGTGCCGCGCGAGCTGCTGCCGCCCGTGCTCGAGGCCGTCTCGAACGTGCTGCCCCTGTCGTACGCCGTCGACGCCATGAAGGACGTCACGGTGCTGGCCGACCCGCTGAGCGAGGTGCTGCCCAGCCTCGGCGTCATCGCGCTGTGGATCGTGCTCTCGCTGGCCCTGGGCAGCCTCACCCTGCGCCGCCGCACCCCCTGACGCGATCCCGCGGAGACGGCGAGGCGGCGAACTCGCCGGCTCAGGCCGCCGAGCATACGGCCCTGATGCGGTGCTCGACGCAGGCCGGGCGGGCGCGCGGTGGTCACCCCGGGGCGGCCGGCGGGCCCACCCCGGATAGCCTGTCGCCGTGGATGCCAGTGACCTGCTCCGGGGAGCGATGCTCCAGCTGTCCGACTCCGACCTGATCCGGTCCGCGGTGGTGAAGGCGCCGGTCAGCCGCTCGGTCGTCTCGCGCTACGTGGCCGGCGAGTCGGTCGACGAGGCCGTGGCGGTGGCCGCCGAGCTGCGCACCACCAACCGGCTCGCGACCCTCGACTACCTCGGCGAGGACACCACCGACCGGGCCCGGGCCGAGGCCACCCGCGACACCTACGTGCACCTGCTCGAGGCGCTCGCCGAGGCCGACCTCGCCGCCTACGGAGCCGCCGAGGTGAGCGTGAAGCTCAGCGCCGTCGGCCAGGCCCTCCCGCAGGACGGCGACGCCATCGCCCTCGAGAACGCCCGCGCCATCTGCGAGGCCGCGGCGAAGGCCGGCACCACGGTCACCCTCGACATGGAGGACCACACCACCACCGACCGCACCCTCGAGGCGCTGCGCGAGCTGCGCCAGGACTTCCCGTGGGTCGGCGCCGTCGTGCAGTCCTACCTGCACCGCACCGAGGCCGACTGCCGCGACCTCGCCGGCGAGGGCAGCCGGGTGCGGCTGTGCAAGGGCGCCTACAAGGAGCCCGCGTCGGTCGCCTTCCAGGACGGCACCGACGTCGACCTGTCGTACGTGCGCTGCCTCAAGGTGCTGATGGCCGGCGACGGCTACCCGATGGTCGCCAGCCACGACCCGCGGCTGATCGACATCGCCCAGGCGCTCGCCGGGCACCACGGCCGCTCGCCCGACACCTACGAGTTCCAGATGCTGCACGGCATCCGCCCCGCCGAGCAGACCCGGATCGCCGACCGCGGCCACCAGATGCGCGTCTACGTGCCGTTCGGCGAGGACTGGTACGGCTACCTCGTGCGCCGGATGGCCGAGCGCCCCGCCAACCTCACCTTCTTCCTGCGCTCGCTCGCCACGAACGGCTGACGACCCGGACCCCCGGATGCCGTGGGCCCGCCGCGCGCCGGAACTCCCGCGAGCGCCGCGGCCGCACCCGGCATACTCACCTGACATGGGAATGGTTGCGATCTTCGGTGCGGGCGTCATGGGCGAGACCCTCCTCTCGGGGCTGCTGCGCGCCGGCCGCCCGGCCGACCAGCTGGTCATCACCGAGCGCCGGCGCCGAGCGCGCCGCCGAGCTGACCGAGAAGTACGGCGTGCGGGTGCTCGACAACGCCGAGGCCGCCGCGCTCGCCGACACCCTCGTGCTCGTCGTCAAGCCGCAGGACATGGGCGGCCTGCTCGCCGAGATCCACGACCACGTCGCCGAGGGCAACCTCGTCGTCAGCCTCGCCGCCGGCATCACGACGACCTACCTCGAGTCGCGGCTGCCGCAGGGCCGCCCGGTCGTGCGGGTCATGCCGAACACCCCGGCCCTCGTCGACCAGGGCATGGCCGCGATCAGCGCCGGCGCGCACTGCGACCCCGCGCACCTGCAGGAGGCCGAGGCGCTGCTCGCCGCGACCGGCAAGGTGCGTCGAGGTGCCCGAGAAGCTGCAGGACGCCGTCACGGCGATCTCCGGCAGCGGCCCGGCCTACATCTTCTACGTCGTCGAGGCGATGATCGAGGCCGGCGTCGTGCTCGGGATGCCGCGCACCACCGCCACCGAGCTCGTCGTGCAGACCCTCTACGGCGCCGCGACGATGATCAAGGAGACCGGCCAGCACCCCACCGTGCTGCGCGAGCAGGTCACCTCGCCCGGCGGCACGACCGCCGCGGCGCTGCGCAGCTCGACGACCACAAGGTGCGCGCCGCCTTCATCACCGCGATGGAGGCCGCCGCCAACCGCTCCCGCGAGCTCGCCGGTGACTGACCCGACCGCGCCCGACGGCCTGGTCGTCGAGCGGGTCACCGCCGCGTCGTGGCGCACCTACCGCGACGTGCGGCTCGCCGCGCTCATCGACAGCCCGCGGGCGTTCTGGGCCACGTACGCCGAGGCGGCCGAGCGCACCGACGACGAGTGGCGCGAGCGCTGCGCCACCACCGGCCCCACCTGGCTGGCCCTCGACCACGGGCGCCCGGTGGGCACCGTGGGGCTCTGGCACGCGCCCGACCAGCCCGCCGCACGAGGTGTACCTCGTCGGGATGTGGGTGGCGACCGTCGCGCGCGGAACCGACGTCGCGACCCGGCTGGTGGGCACCGCGCTGACCCACGCCGCGGCATCCGGCTGGCGGCGCGTGGTGCTCGACGTGGCGCACGAGAACGCCCGGGCCCGGGCGTTCTACGTGCGCATGGGCTTCCGGCCCACGGGCGAGGTGGGCCGGATGCCGTGGGACCCCTCGGTGACCGAGGAGACGCTCGCGCTCGACCTGCCCGGTCGGCTCCTGAAGTTCACCGCGCACGGGTTGCCGTCGCCCGCAGGGGTCGTGGGAGAGTGACGCCATGAGTGACATCACGGTGCGCCCGCTGGGGGTCGACGACTGGGAGCAGTACCGCTCCGTGCGCCTCGTCGCGCTGCAGGAGTCGCCCGACGCGTTCGTCGCCTCCCACGACGAGGAGGCCGCCGAGGGCGAGGACGTTCTGGCGGGCCCGCATGCAGCGCTCGACCCGCCTGGTCGCCGAACGCGACGGTCAGCCGGTCGGCATCGCCAGCGTCGGCGCGGCCGACGGCGACCAGCCCGAGGCCGCCCAGCTCTTCGGCCTGTGGGTGCACCCCGATGCCCGCGGCACCGGTGTGGCCACCGAGCTGGTGCGGGCCGGGGCCCGCAGCGCCGCCGAGGACGGCAAGCGCCAGCTGCTCTACTGGGTCGGCACCGACAACGGCCGCGCGGTCGCCTTCGCCAGCGGCTTCGGGTTCCGCCCCACGGCCGAGCGCCGGCCGATGCGCGTGGTCTCCGAGGACGACGGCGAGGAGGAGCTCGCGATGACGCTCCCGCTGTCCGGCGACCGCGGCGGCATCGCCAGCTGGTGACGCCGCGGCCGGCATCCGCGAGCACCAGAAGCTTCACCATCGCACCGGAACGGTTCCCCGGCGAAGGTGAAGGTTCCCGCATCGGGCGGGAAAGTTGTGGCCGGGGCGTCAGGGGCGGGCGGCCAGCCGCTCGATCAGGGCCGTCGGCCCGCTGACGATGAGCGTGTCGTGCGCCGAGACCTTGGTCGACGGCACGGCATAGGTGAAGTCCTCGCCCGGCGCCTTGACGCCCACGACGGTGACGCCGTACTTGCTGCGAATCGCGCTCTGCTCCAACGTGAACCCGATGGCCTCGGTCGGCGGGCGCATCTTGACGATGGCGAACCCGTCGTCGAACTCGATGTAGTCCTGCATCCGGCCGCCGACGAGGTGCGCGACCCGGCGCCCGGTGTCGGCCTCGGGGCGCACGATGTGCTGCACGCCGATCCGGTCGAGGATGCGGGCGTGCTCGGGTGACAGCGCCTTGGCCCAGATGTCGGGCACCCCGGCGTCGCTGAGGTTGGCGGCCGCGAGCACCGACGCCTCGACCGACGAGCCGATGGCGACGACGGCGATGCGGAACCGGCCGGCCTTCGCGTCCTGGATGACGCCGACGTCGCTGGCGTCGCCGTGGATGACGTGGCTGACCCGGCCGAGGAACTTCTCCGCGAGGAAGCCGTCCCTCTCGATGGCCGTGACCTTGTGTCCCAGCCGGCGCAGCTCGAGCGCCGCGGCCGCGCCGAACCGGCCGAGCCCGATGACGAGGACGTCGTCGTCGTGGGCTGCGCTGCGTGCCATCGTGATGCCTCTCTCACGGGTGTCGAGGGGTCCCAGCCTGCCACGACGGGTGCGACGAGTAGCGTGCAGACATGGCCGTTGGCACGAGCGTCGTCTGGGACGAGGTGTTCACGGCCTACGACTTCGGCCCGACGCACCCGATGGCCCCGGTGCGGCTCGACCTCACGACCCGCCTGGCGCGCTCGCTCGGCGTGCTCGACCACGTCACCCTGCTGGCCCCCGAGGTCGCCGACGACGACGTGCTGGCCACCGTGCACGACCGCGAGTACATCGAGGCCGTGCACCGCGCCTCGGCCGACCCCACGGTCGCCGACGTCAACCGCGGCCTGGGCACCGAGGACGACCCCGCCTTCGCCGGCATGCACGAGGCCTCGGCCCGGATCGCCCAGGGCACCCTCGAGATCTGCCGCGGGGTGTGGCAGGGCGAGATGGAGCACGGCGTCAACTACTGCGGCGGCCTGCACCACGCGATGCGCACCCACGCCAGCGGGTTCTGCATCTACAACGACATCGGCGTCGGCATCCAGTGGCTGCTCGACCACGGCGCCCAGCGGGTCGCCTACGTCGACATCGACGTGCACCACGGCGACGGCGTCGAGCGGATGTTCTGGAACGACCCCCGGGTGCTCACGATCTCGGTGCACGAGAGCGGCCGGCACCTCTTCCCCGGCACCGGCTGGCCGGCCGACATCGGCGGCCCGTCCGCGCGCGGCACGGTCGCCAACGTCGCGCTGCCGCCGGGCACCGGCGACTCCGCGTGGCTGCGCGCGATCGACTCGGTCGTGCCGCCGCTGGTGCGGGCCTTCGCGCCCGACGTGCTCGTCAGCCAGCACGGCTGCGACACCCACATGCACGACCCCCTGGCCCACCTCGCCATCACCGTCGACGCCCAGCGCCGCGCCCACGAGACGCTGCACGACCTGGCGCACGAGACGGCATCCGGCCGCTGGGTCGCGCTCGGCGGTGGCGGCTACGAGCTCGTCGAGGTCGTGCCGCGCTCGTGGACCCACCTGACCGCCATCGCCGCCCACGTGCCGATCCCGGTCGACACCGCCGTGCCGCAGGAGTGGCTCGACCACGTGCAGCAGGTCGCTGCGCCGCGCCGCGCCGAGCCGGATGGGCGACCTGCCCGCCTCGGCGCTGCCGATCTGGGTGCAGCCGTGGAACATGGGCCACAACCCCGACAACCCGGTCGACCGGGCCGTCCTCGCGACCCGGCAGGCGACCTTCCCGCTGCACGGACTGGACCCCTGGTTCGACTGACGGATGCCGCCGGGCCCCGGCCGCGCCGGGGATTGACGCCGCCGCCCGCGGCGTGTCGGCTGGACATCACCGAGCAATCTGATCCATTCGCTTCCACAGGGGTCACATCTGCCCCTATGGTTGCGCTTGCGAGTCCACATGCGACATGCCGGGGTGTTCCGGCTCTGGGGACGAGCAGAAGCACGAGGTCACGATGTCCACGGAGCGTCAGCTCGGGGAGGTGCGGTTCCTCACCGTCGCCGAGGTCGCCACGATCATGCGGGTCTCCAAGATGACCGTCTACCGCATGGTTCACGCCGGGGAGCTCCCGGCGATCCGCGTCGGTCGGTCTTTCCGGGTTCCCGAGGACGAGGTGCACGCCTACCTGCGCAGCTCGTTCGTCGACACCGCGTGACGCGACGCAGCAGCACACGTCCTTCAGGGGCGGCCCGCCTGGCGGGCCGCCCCTGAAGCGCTCGGCCCCGCTGCACCCGGCACGACCTGCACCACCGCACGACCACGCACGACCCCACCCCCGACCACGGTTTGGGAGCACCGCACGCCTGCCGGTAGGGTGGGCAGCCGCACCAGACCGCCAGCATTGAGGACATCCCATGGGTTCAGTCATCAAGAAGCGGCGCAAGCGGATGGCCAAGAAGAAGCACCGCAAGCTGCTTCGCAAGACGCGCCACCAGCGCCGCAACAAGAAGTGACCTCGAGTCACCTCTCGAACTTCAAAGGTCCCCGCACCCCGGGGGCCTTTGTCGTAGGTCGACCAGGCGGGTCGGCGGCGCGGGCCCGGTGAGGGTGGACGGTGAGGGGGCTCACCTCACCGGTTCCGGGGGCACTGGGTAGGGTCGGCACAGGAAACGGCGAGCGTGAGGAGCAGGGCATGGGGTCGGTGGTTCTCGTCACCGGGGTCTCCCGGTACCTCGGGGGCCTGCTCGCGCGCCGGCTGAGCGCCGACCCGACCGTCGACCGCGTGGTCGGGCGTCGACGTCATCCCGCCGGCCGGCGACATCGGCGACGTCGAGTTCGTGCGCGCCGACATCCGCAACCCGATGATCGGCCGGGTCATCGAGAGCTCGGGCGTCGACACCGTCGTGCACATGAACGTGATCGCCACGCCCACCTTCGTCGGGGGACGCACCCCGCAGAAGGAGATCAACGTCATCGGCACGATGCAGCTGCTGGCGGCCTGCCAGAAGTCGAGCACCGTGCGCCGCCTCGTCGTGAAGTCCTCCGCCGCGGTCTACGGCTCCACGCCGCGCGACCCGGCGATGTTCACCGAGGACATGAGCGCCAAGCGCACGCCGTCGGGCGGCTTCGGCAAGGACTCCATCGAGGTCGAGGGCTACGTGCGCGGCTTCGCCCGCCGTCGCCCCGACACCGAGATCCTCACCCTGCGGTTCGCGAACATCATCGGCCCGAGGATCCGCACCTCGATCACCGACTACTTCAACCTGCCGGTCATCCCGGCGCCGCTCGGCTTCGACGCCCGGATGCAGTTCGTGCACGAGGACGACGCCATCGAGTCGCTCGTGCTGGCCACCACCGGCACGGCCACCGGGGTCGTCAACATCGCCGGCGCGGGTGTCGTCACGGTGCTCCAGGCGGCGTCGATCGCCGGCCGCCCCGTGGTGTGGCTGCCGCTGTCGGCCGCCGGGTTCGTGGGCGGCCTCGCCCGCCGGATGGGCCTGGCCGACTTCTCGCCCGACCAGATGTCGTTCCTCGCCTTCGGTCGCGGCCTCGACACCACGCGGATGCGCAGCGTGCTCGGGTTCGAGCCCCGGTTCACCTCGCGCGGCGCGTTCGAGGACTTCGCGCACACCCTGGGCCCGGCCGTGCCGGCCGCCGCCATCGTCGGGGATGCCGTGAGCGGCGTCGCCGGCACCGCCACCCAGGTCGTGCTGCGCACCCTGGGCACCGGGAGGGGTCACTGATGGCCGCACGTCAGGGAGCCCTGGCCGCCGGCGCCGCCCGCGCGTCGGGGGAGCGGGCCAAGCGCCGTTCCACCCCGCTCATCGGCGCCGAGCCGATCGTGCCGGCCGAGGCCTCGGATGCCGTGACGCGCTGCGGTTCCCGAGCCGGTGGCCGCGCCGACCCCCGCGGCGAAGAAGTCGTCCGGCACGAAGGCCGCGGCGAAGAAGCGCGACGGCGACGAAGGCCGCGGCCAAGAAGTCGACGGCCGCGACGAGCAGGCGAAGAAGAGCGCCGCCACGACGAAGGCCTCGTCGAAGGCAGCGACCACGAGCACGGTCAAGGCCGCGAGCACGACGCCGGCGGCCCCGCCGAAGGCGCCACGACGAAGGCCACGAAGCCGGCGACGAGGGCGCCGGCGGCGACCACGGCCGGCGACCACACGGCATCCGAGCCCGGCGGTGACGCCCCCACGCGCCCGCCGCACCGCCCGGCCCCGCGGGTGCGCTCCGCGCCGTCGCGCACGGCCTCCCGGCAGAGCGGTGAGCGCCGCACCCGCGGGCCGGCCGCACCGCCGCCGCTGACCCCCGCCGCCGCGAAGGCGCGACGCCCCCGCGTCGACCCCCGCGAGAAGGCCCGCCGCGACGCCGAGCGCCCGCACCTGCGCATCGCCGAGCCGCCGCTCGACCCCACCGTGCACGAGGCCCCGAGCCGCACCGGCCTGCCGCTGCCCGACGTCGGCGACGCCCTCGACGCGGTCGTCGGCATGCTCCGGCTCGGCGCCGAGGCCGCCGGCGTCGCCCCCGAGGACGTCGAGCGCCGGGTCGCCCAGGTGCTCGCCTACGTGCGGCGCCGGGTCGACGGCGACTACGAGGTCGACGACTTCGGCTACGACGCCGACTTCACCGAGAACGTGTTCTATCCCATGCTCCGCCCGATCTACCGGCACTGGTTCCGGGTCGAGGTGCGCGGCATCGAGAACATCCCGGCCACCGGTGGCGCGCTCGTGGTGTCGAACCACTCGGGCACGATCGCCATCGACTCGCTGATGGTGCAGCTCGCCATCCACGACGAGCACCCGCAGCGCCGGGTGATGCGCGCCCTGGGCGCCGACCTGGTCTTCCAGACCCCGTTCCTCGGCACCATCGCGCGCCGGTCCGGCTCCACGCTGGCCACGAACGCCGACGCCGAGCGGCTGTTCGACCAGGGCGAGCTGGTCGGCGTCTTCCCCGAGGGCTTCAAGGGCGTCGGCAAGCCGTTCCGCGAGCGCTACAAGCTGCAGCGGTTCGGCCGCGGCGGCTTCGTGTCGGCGGCCCTGCAGGCGCAGGTGCCGATCATCCCGTGCTCGGTCGTCGGCGCCGAGGAGATCGCGCCGATCATCGGCAACATGGGCACCGTGGCGCGGCTGTTCGGGCTGCCCTACGCACCGATCACCCCGACCTTCCCGTGGCTGGGCCCGCTGGGGCTGATCCCGCTGCCGAGCAAGTGGATCATCGAGTTCGGCGCCCCCATCCCCACCGACACCCACGGCCCGGGTGCGGCCGACGACCCGATGCTCGTCTTCGACCTCACCGACCAGGTCCGCGAGACCATCCAGCAGACCCTCTACACGCTGCTCATGCAGCGCCGGTCGGTCTTCTTCTGATGACCGGCCCGGTCCGCGTCACGCTCATCGGGCGCCCGGGCTGCCACCTGTGCGACGTCGCCCGCGACACCGTCGAGCGGGTCGCCGACCGACCTCGGCGTCGGGTGGGAGGAGCGCTCGGTCGACAGCGACCCCGAGTGGCTCGAGCGGTGGTCCGACCAGGTGCCGGTCACCCTGGTCGACGGTCGCCAGCACGACTACTGGCGGGTCGACGAGGCCCGGCTGCGCGCCGCCCTGGCGGCGCCACCCCCGGGCGACCGGCCGCGCTTGTAGCACACGCTCGGCGTGAGGCGTCTCACGGGGTCCGGCGCGACTTTGTGCAGGCCTTCACAAGACCGTACGCTGGCGTTCTCACCCGCGGGTCGGCACGCTGCAGCGCGCGACCGTCGCCCTCCCACCGGCCCCGCGGGCCCGCGAAAGGAGTCGGTGACCGCCTGTGTCCGCCGCCGCAGCGACCGCACGCCGGGGCATCCCCGAGGCCTCGGTGGCCCGTCTGCCCGGTTACCTGCGGGCGCTGACCTCGCTGGCGCGTGAGGGCATCGCCTCGGTCAGCTCCGAGGAGCTCGCCACCGCCGCGGGCGTCAGCTCGGCCATGCTGCGCAAGGACCTGTCGCACCTGGGCTCCTACGGGGTGCGCGGCGTCGGCTACGACGTCGAGCGGCTCGCCTCCGAGATCACCTCGGCCCTCGGGCTCACCCAGGAGTGGCCCGTCGCCATCGTCGGGATGGGCAACCTGGGCCGGGCGCTGGCCGCCTACCGCGGCTTCGCCGAGCGGGGCTTCCGGGTCATCGCGCTGCTCGACGGCGACCCGCGCATCATCGGCGAGACGGTCTCCGGCCAGCGGGTCCGCCCGATGAGCGACCTGTCGACGCTGGTCACCGACGACGGCCTGGCCATCGGCGTCATCGCCACCCCGTCCGAGGGTGCCCAGCAGGCCTGCGACGACCTCGTCGCGGCCGGGGTGCGCTCGGTGCTCAACTTCGCCCCCGCCGTTCTCGCGGTGCCCGAGGGCGTCGTCGTGCGCAAGGTCGACCTGTCGACCGAGCTGCAGATCCTGGCCTTCCACGGGCAGAAGGTCGCCGTACCGGAGGTTGTGTCCCCATGAGCCTGCTCGTCATCGGCCTGTCGCACCACGGTGCCCCGCTGTCCCTGCTGGAGTCCGTCACCCTCGACCCGGAGGGCCGCACCGACCTCGAGGTCGCCATCCTGCGCTCCGAGCACGTGACCGAGGCCGTCGTGCTCTCCACGTGCAACCGCACCGAGGTCTACGCCGAGTGCCTCACCTTCCACGGCGCGCTCGTCGACATCACCACCGCGCTGGCCGACGCCTGCTCCGCCGACCGCAACGACCTGCAGCCCCACCTGTTCGTGCACTACCAGGAGCGCGGCATCGCGCACGTCTTCAACGTGGCGGCCGGCCTGGACTCGATGGCCGTCGGCGAGGTGCAGATCCTCGGCCAGGTGCGGCGCGCGCTCGGCCGCGCCCAGCGCGAGGGCCACGTCGGCCCGGCGCTCAACGCCGTGCTCCAGCAGGCGCTGCGGGTCGCCAAGCGCGTGCACACCGACACCTCGATCGACCTGGTCAGCGGCTCGCTCGTGCAGGCCGGGCTGGCCCGCGCCGAGGCCGAGCTCGGTGCGCTCGGCGACCTCTCGGTGCTCGTCGTCGGGGCCGGCGGCATGGGCGCGCTCGCCGCCACCACCGCGGCCCGGGCCGGTGCGCGCACCGTGGTCGTGGCGAACCGCAACCACGACCGGGCCCGCAGCGTCGCCGAGCGGGTCGGCGGCTCGGCCCTGCCACTGTCCCGGCTCGACGAGGCCCTCGCCGGTGCCGACGTCGTCATCTCGTCGACCGGGGCGCCCGCCCGGGTCATCGTCGTCGACGACGTCCGCGAGGCCCTCGCGGCCCGCGACGGCCGCCCCCAGGTCTACGTCGACCTGGCGCTCCCGCACGACGTCGACCTCGCCGTCGCCGACCTGCCCGGCGTGACCCGGGTGGGCCTGGCCGAGCTCGGTGACGACCTCGCCGACACCGGCTCGGCCCCGCAGGTCGCCGAGGCCGTCGACCTCGTGACCGAGGAGGTCGCGGCCTACCTCCTCACCCGCTCGGCCGTGGCGGTCGCCCCCACGGTCACCGCCCTGCGGGCCCATGCCGGCGAGCCTCGTCGAGGAGGAGCTGCGCCGCCTCGAGCACCGGATGCCGAACCTCACCGACGCCGACCGGGCCGAGGTGCGCCGCTCCGTGCAGCGGGTCGTCGACAAGCTGCTCCACACCCCCACCGTGCGCGTCAAGGAGCTCGCCCGGGAGGGCCAGGGCGGCAGCTACGCGCGGGCGCTGTCCGAGCTGTTCGACCTCGACCCGGACGTCGTGTCGCTGGTCTCCGCGTCGCCCGCGCATGCCGGGGGAGCCCAAGTGACCGCGCTGCGCCTCGGCACCCGCCGCTCCGCCCTCGCCACCACCCAGTCGACGCTGGGTGGCCGACCGCCTGCGCGCGCTCGGCCACGAGGTCGAGCTGGTCGAGGTGAGCACCGAGGGCGACCGCGACCGCACCACGCCGCTGGCGCAGCTCGGGGGCACCGGCGTCTTCGTCTCCGCCCTGCGCGCCGCCCTCGCCGAGGGCCGGGTCGACCTCGCCGTGCACTCGCTCAAGGACCTCCCGACCACCCCCGACGACGCCACCACGGTCGCCGCCATCCCCACCCGCGAGGACCCCCGCGACGCGCTCGTCGCCCGCGACGGCCTCACCCTCGGCGAGCTGCCGGCCGGCTCCACCGTCGGCACCGGGTCGCCCCGCCGCCGCGCCCAGCTCGAGGCCCTCGGCCTCGGCCTGGTCGTCACCGCCCTGCGCGGCAACGTCGACACCCGGGTGCGGGCCGTCACCGAGGGCCGGCTGGATGCCGTCGTGCTCGCCGCCGCCGGGCTGCGCCGGCTCGGTCGCCTCGACGAGGTCACCGAGCTGCTCGACCCGATCCAGATGCTGCCCGCCCCGGGCCAGGGCGCCCTGGCCGTGGAGGTCCGCGCGGACGACGCCGTCACGGCATCCGTCGTGTCCGCCCTCGACGACGCCGACACCCGCGCCTGCGTCACCGCCGAGCGGGCCCTGCTCGCCGAGCTCGAGGCGGGGTGCTCGGCCCCGGTCGGTGCGCTCGCCGAGGTCGTCGAGGGCGTCGACGGCCCCGAGCTGTCGCTGCGCGCGGTCGTCACCACGCCCGACGGCTCCGTCGACCTGCGCCGCTCGCTCGTCGGCGACGTCGCCGACCCGGCATCCATCGGGCGTCGCCTCGCCCGCCTCCTGCTCGAGGACGGCGCCGCCGCCCTCATGTCCGACACATCCCCGCTGCCCACCGCAGTCGATCTCGCAACGGAGCGTGCCCAGTGAGCCCCTCCCGCTCGTCCACCCCCACCCGGATCCCGGCCCGCGTCGTCTTCGTCGGCGCCGGCCCCGGCGACCCGGGGCTGCTCACCGTGCGCGCCGGTGAGCTGCTCGGGGCCGCCGACGCCGTCGTCATCGACCAGGTCGCCCGCGAGGCCGTCGTCGCAGCGCTGGTGTCGCCCCGACGTCACCGTCGTCGACGCCGGCTACGGCGACCACGGCGAGCGGCTCACCCACGCGGTGCGCTCCAAGCTCGTCGTCCGGGCCGCCAAGGCCCACCCCGGCGGCCTCGTCGTGCGCCTGATGGACGGCGACCCGGCGGTCTTCAACGGCCTCGCCGAGGAGGCCTCGGCCTGCGTCAAGGCCGGGCTCGCCTTCGAGGTCGTGCCGGGCGTCAGCTCGGTCACCGCCGTGCCGTCGTACGCCGGCATCCCGCTGACCTCGAGCTCGTCCACCGGCCTGCACGTCGTCGTCGCCGGCGCGCGGCACACCGACCTCACCGGCGCCGTCGACCCCGGGGTCACCGTCGTCGTGCTCGGCCAGCCCGACCGGGCCGCCGAGGTGCTCGACGCCCTGGTCGCCGCCGGCCGCTCCGCCGACACCCCGGTGGCCGTCACCGAGCGCGGCACCAGCACCGAGCAGCGCACCGTGGTGACCACGCTCGGCGCCGCGGCGCAGACGATGGTCGACGGGCGCTTCCCCGTGCTGGCCGTCGTGGGGTCAACTGTGACCATGCGCGAGACGCTGTCGTGGTTCGAGACCAAGCCGCTGTTCGGCTGGGAGGTGCTCGTTCCCCGCACCAAGGAGCAGTCCGGCTCGACGATCGCCCGGCTCGAGCACCACGGTGCCCACGCCGCCGTCGTGCCGACCATCTCGGTCGAGCCGCCGCGCACCCCGCAGCAGCTCGAGCGCGCCGTCAAGGGCATGGTGACCGGCCGCTACGAGTGGGTCGGCTTCACCTCGGTCAACGCCGTGCGCGCCATCCGCGAGAAGTTCGACGAGTTCGGCCTCGACGCCCGCTCGTTCGCCGGGCTCAAGGTCGCCGCCGTCGGCGGGGTCACCGCCCAGGCGCTGCGCGACTGGGGCATCGTCCCCGACCTGGTGCCCACGACCGAGCAGTCCGCCCGCGGCCTGCTCGACGAGTGGCCCGACTTCGACCGCGACCTCGACCCGATCAACCGGGTCTTCCTGCCGCGCGCCGACATCGCCACCGACACCCTGGTGGCCGGCCTGCAGGAGATGGGCTGGGAGGTCGACGACGTCACGGCCTACCGCACGGTGCGCGCCGCCCCGCCGGCCGCCCCGGTGCGCGACGCGATCAAGAACGGCTCGTTCGACGCCGTGCTCTTCACGTCGAGCTCGACCGTGCGCAACCTGGTCGGCATCGCCGGCAAGCCGCACCCCACGACCGTCGTCGCGTGCATCGGCCCGGCCACGGCCAAGACCGCCGAGGAGCACGGCCTGCGGGTCGACGTGCTCGCCCCGGAGCCGACCGCCGAGGCCCTGGTCGACGCCCTCGCCGACCACGGTCGCTCGCTCGCGCTCGCGGCGCAGGAGGCGGGGGAGGCCGTGCTGCGGCCCAGCCAGCGCCGCCCCGGCGGCCGCCGACGGGCCACCTGAGCGTGGGCGGCTTCCCGACCTCGCGGCCCCGGCGGCTGCGGCAGAGCCCGGCGATCCGGCGGCTCGTGGCCGAGACCCGGCTGCACCCGGCCGAGCTCGTGCTGCCGGTGTTCGTGCGTGAGGGCATCGACGAGCCGGTCGCCGATCTCGGCGATGCCCGGGGTCGTGCAGCACACCCTCGAGTCGCTCGTGGTCGAGGCGCGGCGCTGCGTCGAGGCCGGGCTCGGCGGCATCATGGTCTTCGGCGTCCCGGTCGCGAAGGACGCGCGCGGGTCCGGCGCCGACGACCCCGACGGCATCCTCAACGTCGCCCTCGCCCGGCTGGTGCAGGAGGTCGGCGACGACCTGGTCGTGATGGCCGACCTGTGCCTCGACGAGTTCACCGACCACGGCCACTGCGGCGTGCTCGCCGCCGACGGCTCGGTCGACAACGACGCCACCCTCGACCGCTACGCCTCGATGGCGCTGGCCCAGGCCGCCACCGGCGCCCCGGTGCTCGGGCTGTCCGGGATGATGGACGGCCAGGTCGGGTACGTGCGGGAGGCGCTGGATGCCGCCGGGTACACCGACACGGTGATCCTCGCCTACGCGGCCAAGTACACGTCCGGGCTGTACGGCCCGTTCCGCGAGGCGGTGCAGTCCTCGCTCGTCGGCGACCGCGCCGACCTACCAGCAGGACCCCGCCAACGGCACCGAGGCGCTGCGCGAGCTCGAGCTCGACATCGAGGAGGGCGCCGACATCGTCATGGTCAAGCCGGCCGGGCCGCACCTCGACATCATCGCGGCGGCGGTGTCGCTGTCGCCGGTTCCCGTTGCGGCGTACCAGATCTCGGGGGAGTACTCGCAGATCGAGGCCGCCGCGCAGCGCGGCTGGATCGACCGCGACCGGGTGATGATGGAGAGCCTGACCGGCATCCGCCGTGCGGGCGCGTCGATCATCCTCACCTACTACGCCCTCGAGGCCGCCGCCCGCCTCTGACGCCCGCGGCCGGCGTGGCCGACGCCGCCGGCGATCAGCCGAGGTGCGCCGCCGAACAGGCAGTCGGGGTCCGACGGCGCCGGGCTGAGCACGGCGCCGCGCGTCACAGGGCACGACTGCATGTCGGCAGGCGCACTGGCTGCGAGTCGGCCGTCGCGCCTCGGGCTGCCCGCCGACGCGTCGCGGGCCATCCGCTCGTAGAGGGGGTCGAGGTCGGAGAGCACCAGCTTCGCCTCGAGCAGCTCGTGGCCCCACGTCACACCCAGACCCTCGTACGGCTTCGCGGGGACGCCCGCGTGGTCGAGCGCCTCGCACACGTGCTCGAGCACCGCGCTGACCCGCAGCTCGCACGCGGCGGTGCCGATGTCGCCGAGCTCGGGCCAGACCGGGTTCTCGTGCGCGATCGCCCGCGCCTCGTCCACCGACTGCCGGTCCTGGACGGTCAGGCGTCGGTGCGACCCGGCGACGCGGAGCAGGGCGTCGAGGTCACCGGTGACGAGGATGCCGGCCACTTCGCTCGCGTCGACGCCGCGGCTGGCCAGCCACTGACGCAGGACGACATGGTCGTCACTCGGCAACACCATGGGGATCCCTTCTCGCTCGTCTCCATGGTGTCGCCTGCGCCCCGCCGGATTCAGGGGTTTCGCCGGTTTCGGCACCTTTGGTCGACTCGCAGGTGCACCCGAGCCGGCAGGACGCGACCCGCGAAGTGGGCTGCCCGGGCACGACGAAGGCCGCCGCCCTGCCCCTGCTGGGGAGGGCGGCGGCCTCGTGGCTGCGGTGGAGGATCCGCGGCGGGTGCTGCTCCGGCGGAGGGTCCGGAGCGACGGTGCGGTGGCTCAGGCCTGCTTGGCGAGCTGCACGTCGAGGACGAGCTTGATCTTCTCGGAGACCAGGACGCCGCCCTTCTCGAGGTTCGCGTTCCAGGTGAGGCCCCAGTCGGTGCGGTTGATGTCGGCGGTGGCCTCGAAGCCGGCCTTCTCGTTGCCCCACGGGTCGGTGGCGACACCGTTGAACTCGACGTCCAGGGTGACCGGCTTGGTGACGTCCTTGATGGTCAGGTCGCCGGTCAGGGTCTCACCGTCGAAGCCGGTGGAGACGAAGGTCATGTCGGGGTAGGTCTCGGCGTCGAAGAAGTCGGCGCTCTTGAGGTGGCCGTCGCGGTCGGCGGTGCCGGTGCTGACGGACGCGGTCTTGATGACGACGTTGGCGACCGACTCGGTCGACGTTCTCGGCGACGTGACGGTGCCGGACACGTCGGTGAAGGAGCCGCGGACCTTGCTCACCATGAGGTGACGGGCGACGAAGCCCACCTCGGTGTGCGTCGGGTCGATGGCCCAGGTGCCGGCGGTGAGGGTGTTCAGGGTGGCGGTGGCAGTCATGTCGTTCTCCTTGCTTCGTGTGGGGTTCAGGGTCGGACCAAGTAGTTGACCGTTCAATCACACCTTAGTTGACGCTTCAACCAATCCGCACATCGAGACCATTCCCCGATCTCAGGATGTGAGATGTGAGCGTGGACACCCCGGCGGGCCGCCGGGCCGAAACTCCGCTCGCCGACCCCTGCTGACGTGCCACGATGGGTGCCATGGCGAGCGAGGACGTGCGGTGGCTGACCGAGGCCGAGCAGGTCTCGTGGCGCGCCTACCTGCGGGCCAACCGCGAGCTCGACGTGGCGCTCGACCGTGACCTGCAGGACGTCGGCATCTCGATCTCCGAGTACGAGCTGCTCTCGATGCTCTCCGAGGCGCCGATGGGCCAGCTGCGGATGTCGGCGCTGGCCAGCCTCATCGTGCAGTCGCGCAGCCGGGTCACCCACACCGCCGCGCGCCTCGAGCGGCGCGGCTGGGTCAAGCGCAGCCCCGCCCCGGACGACGGGCGCGGCGTGCTGCTGCGGCTCACCGACGACGGCCGCGAGGCGATCACCGGGTTCGCCGAGGTGCACGTGACCTCCGTGCGGCGCCACCTGGTCGACATCCTCACCCCCGAGCAGTTCGCGGCGCTGGGCGAGGCCATGCAGGCCATCCGCGACGCCTACGCCGCCGACCCGACCACCCCCGACGAGTGCTGAGCGGGCTGCCGACCCGCACCGTCGAACGACCCGCCGCCGGCCCGACCCCCGACGCCCCGGGGCGGCACCACCGGCTGGGAGGATGGGGTGGTGACGCACCCGACGACTGACGCGACCACGCCCGACCGACGCCCCGGCATCCGCCGCCCTCCTCGCGCGGGCCCGGGCGGTGACCCCGGGCGGGGTCAACTCCCCGGTGCGGGCCTTCCGCGCCGTCGGCGGCACCCCCCGCTTCATGGCGAGCGGCCGCGGCCCCTACCTCACCGACGTCGACGGCACCGAGTACGTCGACCTGGTCTGCAGCTGGGGGCCGATGATCCTCGGCCACGCCCACCCGGGCGTGCTCGAGGCGGTCCGCGAGGCCGTGGGGCGCGGCTTCTCGTTCGGCACCCCTCCGAGAACGAGGTGCTGCTCGCCGAGGAGATCGTCGCCCGGGTCGACCCCGTCGAGCAGGTGCGACTGGTCTCCAGCGGCACCGAGGCGACGATGAGCGCCATCCGGCTGGCCCGCGGGTTCACCGGCCGCAGCCTGGTCGTGAAGTTCGCCGGGCACTACCACGGCCACGTCGACTGCCTGCTGGTCAGCGCCGGGTCCGGGCGTCGCCACCCTGCCCTGCCCGACTCCGCCGGCGTCCCCAAGGAGATGGCCGCCGAGACCCTCGTCATCCCCTACAACGACGTCGAGGCCGCTCGAGGCCGTCTTCGCCGCCCGCGGCGAGCGAGATCGCCTGCCTCATCACCGAGGCCGCCGCCGGCAACATGGGCGTCGTCCCGCCGGATGCCGGGTTCACCGCAGGCGCTGCGCCGGGTCACCGCCGAGCACGGCGCCCTGCTGGTCTCCGACGAGGTGATGACCGGCTTCCGGGTCGGCCGGGCCGGCTGGTGGGGCCACGAGGGCGTCGACGTCGCCCCCGACCTGATGACCTTCGGCAAGGTGATGGGCGGTGGCTTCCCGGCCGCGGCCTTCGGCGGGCGCGCCGACGTCATGGCCCTGCTCGCCCCCGACGGCCCGGTCTACCAGGCCGGCACGCTCTCCGGGAACCCGGTCGCGACCGCCGCCGGGCTGGCCACCCTGCGGGCCTGCGACGACGCCCTCTACGCCGCCTGGGCGAGGTGTCGCGCGCGATCGCCGACGCGGCATCCAGGCGCCTTGTCGGATGCCGGTGTGCCGCACCGTCATCCAGTGGGCCGGGTCGATGTTCTCGCGTCTACTTCCGCGACGGCGCCGTGCGCACCTACGACGACGCGCGCGACCAGGACACCGCCGCCTTCGGCCGCGTTCTTCCACGCGATGCTCGATGCCGGGGTCTACCTCCCGCCGAGCGCGTTCGAGTCGTGGTTCGTCTCCGGCGCGCACGACGACGCCGCCGCTCGAGCGGGTCGCCGACGCGCTCCCGGCGGCCGCCCGGGCAGCTGCCGGCCGGCCGGGACGCGTGCCTGAGCACCCAGCCGGGTTTGCGACAATCGAGCATGACGTCGCCGAGGCGGTGGCACTGCCCCGTGACCCGCAGCGCACCGTCGTGCACCTGCTGCGCCACGGCGAGGTGCACAACCCGCACCGGCATGCTCTACGGCCGGATGCCGGGCTACCACCTGTCCGAGCTCGGCCGCCGGATGGCCGACCTGGCCGCCGAGCACCTCGGCGACCACGACATCACGCACCTCGGTCTCCGCCCGCTCGAGCGCGCCCAGGAGACCGCCGCGCCGATCGCCGACGCCCACGGCCTCGAGGTCACCCTCGACGCGCGGGTCATCGAGGCCGAGAACTACTTCGAGGGGCTGCCGGTCGCCGGGGGCGCCGGCATCCTCAGGCACCCGCGGCTCTACCCCAAGATGCTCAACCCGTTCCGGCCGTCGTGGGGCGAGCCCTACGTCGAGATCGTCGAGCGGATGCGCCTGGCGGTCGTCGACGCCCGCGCCGCGGCCCGCGGCCACGAGGCCGTCATCGTCAGCCACCAGGCCCCGATCTGGATGATCCGGCTGGCCACCGAGGGCCGGCCGCTCTGGCACAACCCCGCGAAGCGGGAGTGCGCGCTGGCGTCGCTCACCTCGCTGACCTTCCTCGACGACGAGCTGCTCTCGCTCAGCTACAGCGAGCCGGCGGCGTCGCTGCTCGACCAGGCCCAGCCCGGGGCGGGCGCATGACGGCATCGACCCACCGCGCGGTGGGCCGTCGGTGTCGCGGCCGCTGCGCTCGCTCCTCGGCGCCGCCGGCGTGCACGCCAGGACCCGAACTCGGTCGCGGCCCAGGCCAAGGCCGGCGACCAGAAGGGGTACGTCTCCGGCGACGGCGCCGTCGAGACGATCCCCGCCGCCGAGCGCGGCGACCCGGTCGACGCTGACCGGCACCCACGCTCGACGGCACGGCGTGGGACATCGCCTGCGCCCGGGGCAAGGTGCTCGTGCTCAACGTGTGGGGCTCGTGGTGCGCGCCGTGCGTCGCGGAGGCCCCGGCCCTGCAGAAGACCTGGCGCGACCTGCAGGCCGACAAGGCCCGCGTCGAGTTCATGGGCATCGACTTCCGCGAGGACCCGGCCCGCGGGGCGGCCTTCGCGAAGAAGGCCGGCATCACCTACCCCAGCCTGACGCGACGAGTCCGGGGTCGCCATCCTGGCCCTGCAGGGCAAGGCACCCGACCGTGCCCGACCACCCTCGTGCTCGACACCGAGGGCCGGATCGCCGCCCGGGTCAACGGCCCGGCCACCGCCAGCACCCTGCGCGGCCTCGTCGACGACGTCGTCGCCGCAGTCGTGACCGCCGCCGCCGGCACCGCGGCCGTGCTCGCCGCGGGCGACACGGTCACCTCCGGCGCGCTGCCGCTGGCGGTCGCCGTCGCGGCCTTCGCCGGGCTGGTGTCGTTCGCCAGCCCGTGCGTGCTGCCGCTGGTGCCCGGGCTTCCTCGGCTACGCGACCGGCCTGACCGGCGAGCCGCTCGCCGAGAAGTCGCGCAGCCGGGTGGTGACCGGGGCGCTGCTCTTCGTCGTCGGGCTTCACCGTGGTCTTCGTGCTCGGCTCGATCTTCGTCACCACGGCCGGCCGGGCCCTCATCGAGCACCGCGTGCTGCTCATGCGCCTGGGCGGGCTGGTCGTCATCGCTCATGGGCCTGGTCTTCCTCGGCATCGGCCGCCAGCGCGAGGCGCGGATCGGGTGGCGGCCCCGGGCCGGCGCTCGGCCGGTGCGCCCCGTGCTCGGCGCGCGTGTTCGCGCTCGGCTGGGCCCCGTGCATCGGCCCGACCCTGGCGGCCGTGCTCGTCCTGGCGCAGCACCGAGCGTCGACCCCCAGGTCGGCGGGGCGTCGTGCTCGCCGTGGCCTACGGGCTCGGGCCTGGGGCTGCCGTTCATCCTCATCGCGGCCGGGCTCGACCGGGCCGGCCGGGCGTCGGGGTGGCTGCGCCGCCACCAGCGCACGATCCAGCGGGTCGGCGGCGTCATGCTCGTGCTGGTCGGCCTGCTCATGGTCACCGGGCTGTGGCAGAGCCTGAACACCTGGCTGCAGAGCGAGCTGGTCAACGGCTTCCAGGTGTCGGTGTGAGCGCCCGCACCGACGTCCGCGCCGAGTGTCGCCCAGCCGCGCCTGGGCCCGCTCGGGTGGCTGCGCTGGATGTGGCGCCAGCTCACCAGCATGCGCACCGCGCTGTTCCTGCTGCTGCTGCTCGCGATCGGCGCCATCCCGGGGTCGACCTTCCCGCAGCGCTCGATCGACCCGGTCGCGCACCGCCGCCTGGATCGCCGACCACCCGACCGCCGGGCCCGTGCTCGACCGGCTCGGCTTCTTCGAGGTCTACGCCTCGCCGTGGTTCGCCGCGATCTACCTGCTGCTGTTCGTCTCGCTCATCGGCTGCGTGCTGCCGCGCACGAGGATCCTCTGGCACCAGGTGCGCTCGGCGCCGCCGCGCGCCCCGCGCCGCCTCGACCGGCTCGCCGCCCACCGCGACGTGACCGTCGACGGCGAGGTCGACGAGGTGCGCGAGCGGCTGCGGGTGGCCCTGCGCGAAGCGCCGCTACCGGGTGCACGCGCACGACGACGAGACGCTCTCGGCCGAGAAGGGGTACCTGCGCGAGACCGGCAACCTGGTCTTCCACGTCGCCCTGATCGGGGTGCTCGATCGGCGTCGCGTGGGGGCACCTGCTCGGCTGGAAGGGCGACGTCATCGTGCCGGTGGGCAAGACCTTCGCCAACACGCTGTCGCGCTACGACACCTTCAGCCCCGGGCCGTGGGTCGACGTCAACGCCCTCGACGCCGTACACGATCACGGTCGACCGCCTCGACGCGACGTTCGAGACCGAGGCCAAGAGCCCGGGCCAGTTCGGCGCGCCGCGCGACTTCGAGGCCTTCACGACGTTCACCGACGCCGACGGGACGAGCGAGCCGCGCAGCATCCGGGTCAACCACCCGCTCGAGACCGGCGGCGGCTCGGTGTTCCTGCTCGGCAACGGCTACGCCCCGGTCATCACCGTGCGCGACGCCGAGGGCACGGTGCTCTACTCCGACGCCACGCCGTTCCTGCCGCAGGACAACAACTACACCTCGGTCGGCGCGGTCAAGGTGCCCGGCGCCTCGCCGAAGCAGCTCGGCTTCGCCGGGTTCTTCCTGCCGACCGGCGTCATCGACGACCAGGGCCCGCACTCGATCTTCCCCGACGCGGTCGACCCGAAGCTGGCGCTCACGGCCTTCGAGGGCGACCTGTTCCCCAGCGGCAGCCCGCAGTCGGTCTACTCGCTCGACACCGCCTCGATGACGCCCGTGCCCGGCAAGGACGGCGCCGACCAGCTGCGCATCCTGCTGCAGCCCGGGCCAGACCTACGAGCTGCCCGACGGCCGCGGCTCGATCACCTTCGACAGGGTCGAGCGGTTCGCCGGGCTGTCGATCCGCACCGACCCGGGCAAGACGATGACCCTGGTGGCGTCGCTGCTCATGCTCGCCGGGCTGGTCGCCTCGCTCGTCATCCGTCGTCGAAGGGTGTTCGTGCGGGTTGGTCCGGGGCCCGAACCGGGTCGTACTGTGGTGTCCGTCGGCGGCCTGGCCAAGGACGACGACGAAGGGATGCCCGACGAGATCGCGGCCGTCCTGACCGCACTCGAAGGATCGCGATGACCGACCAGACCCTCGCCCAGCTCTCCAACCTGGCGATCTACTCCGCCATGGTGGTGCTCACCCTGGCGATGCTCGCGGATGCCGTGTACCTCGCCCGGCTCGTGCCGGCCCGCGAGGCGGACCGCGAGACCGCGCGCGAGCGCGAGCTGGTGGCCGCCGGCGGCGCCACCGAGGCGGGCGACCCGGCATCCGGCGGTGACCGGCAGTCCGGCGGCTCGGCCGACGGCCGCCACCGGCCGCGACGCCGAGCCGGCCGCGGCCCGCAAGGCCGCCGGCATCGGCTGGACGCTCACCCTGCTCGGCACGCTCTTCGTCGTCGCCGGCGTCGTGCTGCGGGCGCTCGAGGTGCACCGCTGGCCGCTGGGCAACATGTACGAGTTCGCGATCTTCGGGTCGATGTTCGTGCTGCTGGCCTACTGCGGCTGGTCGATGCGGCGCGACCTGCGCTGGCTCGGCCTGTTCGTCGTCATCCCGGTGCTGCTCAACCTCGGGCTCGCGATCACCGTCTGGTACACCGACGCCTCCGAGCTGATGCCGTCGCTGCGCTCGGTCTGGCTGGCCATCCACGTCACGGTGGCCACGCTGTCGGTGGCGGTCTTCACGATCGGCTTCTCGCTCGGCGTCATGTACCTGATCCAGGACCGGCTCGAGACGGCCACCGAGCGGCCGCGCAGCTTCATGAGCCGGCTGCCCGACGCCCGCGCGCTCGAGCGGCTGACCTACGCCGTGCACATCGTCGCGTTCCCGCTGTGGACCTTCACCGTCATCGCCGGCGCGATCTGGGCCCGCCAGGCCTGGGGCTCGTACTGGAACTGGGACCCCAAGGAGGTGTGGAGCTTCGTCATCTGGGTGGTCTACGCCGCCTACCTCCACGCCCGCGCGACGACCGGGTGGAAGCGCCAGAACGCCGTGTGGATCGCCCTGGTCGGCTACGGCTGCATCATCATCAACTTCGCCGTCGTCAACGTCTTCTTCGTCGGCCAGCACTCCTACTCGGGACTCTGATCGCACCGTGCTCCGTTACAGCCTGCTCCGCCTGCTCGTCTTCCTCGGCTGCCGTCAGCCTGCTCTGGCTGGTCGGCCTGCGCGACCGCGACCAGCTGCCCTATCTCGTCGTGCGGCGCCGCCCTGCTCTCCGCGGTGATCTCGTACTTCGCCCTGCGCCGGTTCCGCGAGGACTACTCGGCGCAGCTCGCGCACAAGATCGAGGCGCGGGCGGCGGCGAAGCAGGGCGCCGCACCGGCCCCCTCGGCCGACGAGGAGGCCGAGGACGCCGAGGTCTCCGGCGACGAGGGCACCTTCCGCTGACCCGTTCCTGTCGGGTGCTGCTCCTATCCTGAGCCGATGGACCTGGAGTTCAGCGGCGAGGTGTGGTTCTGGCGCGGCCCGGCGCCGCACCACTTCCTGTCCGTGCCGAGGAGCTTGCCGGCATCGAGACGCCTCGGCGCTGGTCACCTACGGCTGGGGGATGATCCCGGTGACCGTGCGGCTGGGCGGGTCGCGGTGGGCGACCTCGCTGTGGCCCAAGGACGGCGGTACATCGTGCCGCTGCGCCAGGACGTGCGCGCGTGAGCGTCGACCTCGGCGACACGTCTCGTCGGCCTGACGATCGACGTGTGAGCGGCCGGATGAGCGTGCGCACCGGTTCCGGCGGTGGTGGGGATGCCGTTCGTCGCGGTGCTGCTGGTCGCGGCGGCCTGCGACGGGTCGGGGTCCTCGGGGTCGTCGGGTTCCGGCTCGGGTGGGGCGTCGCCGCCGGCCACGGTGACCACCACCGACGTGGCGCTGCCGGAGGGCGACGAGCCGGTGGTGGTCACGCCGTGGGGCGACGACCTGCTCGTGGGGTCGCGCGCCCCGGAGGGGTCGGCCTCGCGCCCCCGGCTCACCGTGCTCGAACCGCGGTGGCGGCTCCCGTGAGGTCGAGGTGACCCCGGTGTCGCCGACGGCCTTCCAGGCGAAGTGGCTCGTGGCCGCGCCGCGCGGGTCGGCGCTCGACCTGGTGGGTGGGGCCCCGGCGGGAGCCCACTCGAACACGCGCGTGGAGCACCTGGCGCGGCGACGCCGCCGCGGTGCGCGAGCTGCCGCAGCCGTTCGCGACCTTCGGCGGCTGGGGCGCCGGCGCCCTGGTGTCGCTCGTGCAGACCCCGAGCGCCCCGGTGGTCGTCGGCTCGTGGGAGAGCGGGGGAGCCGGGCTCGACATCGCCCTGTGGCACCCGCAGGGCGAGCGCTGGGTGCGGGCGTCGTCGGCCGGCACCCCGCTGGCCAGCAGTGCGACGGCGCTGGTCGTCGGCTCGGGGCGCCACGTCCGACCGGGCCGGGCTGCTGGTCGTCGGCTCGGTGACCCTGCTCGGCGACGGCAGCGTCACCCAGCGCCCGGCGGTGTGGCGGTCGCCGGGCCCGGACGGCCCGTGGACGCGCACCGACCTGCCCGGCGACGGGGCGCTCGGTGAGGCGCACGCCGCGGCCTGCGACGCCACTGGTCGCTGCACCGTCGTCGGCGAGGTCGACGGTGCGCTGCGCGGCTGGGCGCTCGGCGCCGACGGCCCGTGGCCGGGCTGGGGCTGCCGGCACTGGCGGTCGGCGAGCACGACCTGCTGACGGCGCCCCTGCTGGGCGGCGACGGCCCACGGTCCTGCTCGCCTCGGGTGGCTCGCTCGTGGTGCTCGACCGTGACCCGCCGGCGGGGCCGGCACCCGGCAGCAGACCGGGCCGCCGGCGCGTCTGGTGCGTTCGGCGGCGAGGCTGCCACGGATCGGACGGCGCGACCTACCTGGTCCTCGAGGACCCGGCAGGCAAGGCCCGCCTGGTCCGCCTCACCGCCTGACCCTCGCGCACACTTGCGCGCCGCGAGTGCGGAAACGGCGCGCCAGGAGCGACCACTTCCGCACTCGCCGCGGTTCTAGGGTCCGTGCGAGGCCCCGCGGACGCACGCGGCATCCGGAGTTGGGTGCTCAGGTGGTCGCTGGGGCAGCCGTCTCAGCACCCAGCTCGAGGAGCCGGGGTCAGGTCAGGGCGACGCCGATGACGACGCCCACGGCGGCGAGCACGGCGTAGGCGACCTCGTACAGCCCGGTCGCCGCCAGCACCGGCACCAGGTCGCGCCCGGTGGTGCCGGACGCCACGGTGCGCACGCCCTTGACCGCCAGCGGCAGCGCGAGCAGCCCGAGCAGCACCCAGGGCTCCCAGAACGCCATGCCGGCCAGGGTCAGCACCGACACCGCGACCAGCCCGGTGTAGAGCAGCCGGGTGCGCCGGTCGCCGAGCCGCACGGCGAGGGTGCGCTTGCCGTGCTCGGTGTCGGTGGGGATGTCGCGCAGGTTGTTCGCCACGAGGATCGCCGACGCGACCGCGCCCACGCCGACGGCGCCGAGCACGCCGAACCAGGTCACGGCATCCGCCTGGGTGTACTGCGTGCCGAGCGGTGGCCATCAGGCCGAAGAACACGAAGACGTAGACCTCGCCGAGCCCGCGGTAGCCGTAGGGGTTGTCGCCGCCGGTGTAGCGCCAGGCGGCGAGCACCGCCAGCGCCCCGAGCGGCAGCATGATCCACGCCCCCGACAGCGCCACGAGGGCGAGCCCGACGATGCCGGCGGCCGCCGAACGAGAGCAGCGCGGCGAGCTTGACGTTGCCGGGCGCCGCGAGCCGCTGGCCGACCAGCCGCACCGGCCCGACCCGGGCCTCGTCGGTGCCCCGGATGCCGTCCGAGTAGTCGTTGGCGTAGTTCACCCCCACCTGCAGGGCGAGGGCCACGACGAGGGCGAGGATGCCGAGCGCGACGTCGGCGCGCCCCACCAGGTGGGCGGCGGCGGTGCCGAGCACCACGGGGGCGACGGCGGCGGGCAGGGTGCGCGGGCGGGCGCCCGCCACCCACTGGGAGAGGGAGGCCATGTGGGGCTCAGAGGTCCTTGAGGAAGTCGGGGTCGTCGTCGGGGCCGCGGGGGCGGCGGCGGTCCTGCTCGCGGCGCTGGTCCTCCCAGGTCTGCTCACGGCCCCGGGACGGCACCGAGTGGCGCGTCGGGCGCCCGAAGAGCAGCCACGAGACCGGGCCGATCACCGGCAGCAGCACCACGAGGAGGATCCACGCGACCTTCGGCAGGTTGCGCATGTCGGCCTCGTCGGTCTGGAAGGCGTCGATGACGCAGTAGACCGTCAGCGCGAAGCTGAGCAGGGCCGGGACGTAGCGGAGCACCCGCTCATCATCCCATGGTGAAGATGGCCGCCACCGCACGCCGGTCGGGCTTGCCCGGCCCGCGCAGGGGCAGGTCGGTGACCGTCGCGGCCCGCCGGGGCAGGGCGTGGTCGGGCAGGATGCCGCGCAGGTGCGCCCGCAGCTCGGCGGCGGTCAGGCCCGCGCGCACCGCTCCCGGCTCGAGCACGACGAGGGCGCAGACCGCCTCACCCCACTCGGGGTCGGGGCTGCCGACGACGACGACCTCGGCCACGCCCGGCACGTGGTCGATGATGGCCTCCTCGACCAGGCGGGGCGCCACCTTCAGGCCGCCGGTGTTGACCAGGTCGTCGACCCGGCCGTCGACGTGCAGCCGGGTGTACTCGTCGGTGTGGCCCACGTCGTCGGTGCGGAACCAGCGCATCCCGTCCTCGTCGACCCCGAAGGCCTCGGCGGTGAGGTCGGGGCGACCCAGGTACCCGTGCGCGACCGTGGCGCCCCCGAGGTGGATGCGGCCCTCGTCGTCGAAGGCGATCTCGGTGCAGGGCAACGGCTTCCCGTCGTAGACGCAGCCACCGGCGGTCTCGCTCATGCCGTAGGTCGCGACGACCCGCACCCGGGCCCGCTCGGCCCGGCGGCGCAGCCGTGGGGGCATCGCGGCGCCGCCGACGAGCACCGCGTCGAACGCCCGCAGGGCGTCGCCACCCCCACGGGGGTGGTCGAGCAGCCGCAGCAGCTGGGTGGGCACCAGGCTGGTGTAGCGACGCTGCTCGGGGTCGAGCTGCGCGGTGGCGGTCACGAAGGCCTGGGGGACGAAGCCGTCGGTGAGGTCCATCGCGACCGGCGTGGTGCCGGCATCCAGCGACCGCAGCAGCACCTGCAGCCCCGCGACGTGGTGGGCCGGCAGTGCGAGCAGCCACTGGCCCGGGCCGCCGAGCTGGTCGTGCGTGGCCCGGCTGCTGGCCGTCAGCGCCGCCGCCGTGAGCAGCGCGCGCTTGGGGGTGCCGGTCGACCCCGAGGTGCCGACGACGACGGCCAGCCCCTCGGGCAGGTCGGCCGGGTCGTGCGGCGGCACGGCGGGCTGGGGTGCGGACGCGGCGTAGGGGAGCACCGGGGCGTCGCCCGCCAGCGCGTCGGCGAGGCACGGGAGGACGGTGAGGGAGGCCGGCCCGACGGGCACGGCGAGCGGCTGGAGCGTCGGGCATCAGTGGATGTGGTCGCGCCAGTCGGCCGGCACGCGCTCGCGCGGGCCGGGCACCGACTGGTCGTCGGGCCGCGAGGTCGGCGGCGCGAGCGCCGGGCCGTCGACCATCGACTCGTCGCCGTAGTCCCAGAACCAGTCCTCGCCCGGCTCGAAGCTCTGCACCACGCGGTGGCCGGTGGCGGCGGCGTGGGCGGTGGCGTGCTGGGCCGGCGAGCTGTCGCAGCAGCCGACGTGGCCGCAGGCGGCGCAGCGGCGCAGGTGCACCCACCAGCCGGGTGGGTCGGCGGCCTCGCAGTCGGCGCAGCCGGGCCCGCTGGGGGGCACGGTCGGGTCGACGGACCCCGCGGGTGCGGTCTCGCTCATCGGTGTCCTCCGTCGTGCCGGTGCCGGCTCAGGTGGTGCCCCGGTGGCGTCGGGGCAGGCGTACACGCACCAGCGTGCCACCGGGACCCGACTCGATGTCGATGTCGCCGGAGTGACGTTCGACAACGATGCGCCGCGAGATGTCCAGGCCCAGGCCGGTGCCCTTGCCGACCTCCTTGGTCGTGAAGAACGGCTCGAACGCGTGCGACTGCACCTCGGGCGGCATCCCGGAGCCGGTGTCGGCGACCTCGACGACCACCCAGCCGGCGGTGTCCGGCCGGGCCGACACGGTGAGCGTGCCGGTGCCGTCCATCGCGTCGATCGCGTTGTCGACCAGGTTGGTCCAGACCTGGTTGAGCTCGCCGGCCATCGCCTCGATCGGCGGCAGGCCCGGGGCGTAGTGCCGCTCGACGGTGATGCCGGTGCCGAGCTTGTGGCCCATCATCACCAGCGTGCTGTCCAGGCCCTCGACGAGGTCGGTGCTCTGCAGCGAGGCGCGGTCCATCTGCGAGTAGGAGCGCACGGCCGCCACCAGGGTGGAGACGCGGCCGGTGGCCTCCTTGACCTCCCGCACCAGCGAGGCGGTCGACAGCGACGCCGAGACCCACTCCAGCGCCGGGCCGAGCGCAGTCGGGCGGCAGCGCGGCGGCGACCTCGTCGCACCACGCGACGTCGGCGCCGGCGGCCGCCAGCACCGGGGCGATCACCCAGTCGCGGTCGACGCCGTGGTCGCCGAGCCAGTCGCTCAGCTCGTCCTCGCGGTCGGCCAGGGCCAGCCCGGCCAGCGCCGGCTCGGGGCCGCTGACCCGCAGCCGCAGCCCGTCGAGGGCGGTGTACTGCTCGGCGGTGATGCCCTGCGCGGGCGAGCTGGGCCAGCGACGACAGCACGAGCTCGGAGGTGCCCTGCAGCGCGTCGACCGCCCGCGTCGCGGCGGATGCCGGGTTGTTCAGCTCGTGCGCGAGGCCGGCGGACAGCGTGCCCAGGGCGACGAGCGCCTCGCGCTGGCGGGCGGTGGACTCGATCCGGCGCACCGTGTTGACCAGCCCGTCGATGAAGTGCAGCCCGAACGGGAACCACTGCTCGCGACAGCCGGCGCAGCTCGGGGGCGGCGCAGGCGCAGCACCCGCCCCGGGTTCTCGGCGCGGCCGGTGGCGAAGTAGACGCCGAACTCGTCCCAGGCGGCGAAGCCACCGGCCCACTGCCCGGGCTCGGTCATGTAGCCCAGGACCGACTCCTCGGTGCCGACCTGGCGGATCAGCGCCACCGTGCCCTCGAGCAGCACCCACCAGTCGTCGGCGGGCCGGCCCTCGTGGAAGAGCAGCTCGCCACGGCGGGTGGGCTGCTCGGTGGCGGCGGCGAGCAGGTCGCCGAGCTGGGCGTCGTCGAGCCCGTCGAAGAGCGGGAGCCGGCGCAGCTCGGCGAGGTCCATCAGACGCTCGCCAGGTAGCGGTGCACGAGGTACACCGACATCGCGCCCTCGCCGACGGCGGAGGCGACCCGCTTCATCGAGTCCAGCCGCACGTCACCCGCGGCGAAGACCCCGGGGATGCTCGTCTCGAGCGCGTACGGGGTGCGGGCGAGCGGCCACCGACCGGCGTGCTCGGGCAGCTGCAGGTCGGGGCCGGTGACGACGAACCCCTTGGCGTCGCGGACGACGGCGTCGCCCAGCCAGTCGGTGCGGGGGAGGGCCCCGATGAAGACGAACAGCCAGTTGGTGGCCTCGTCGGTCTCGGCGCCGGTGTCGCGGTCGACGAGGGTCACCGACTCCAGGTGGCCGGTGCCGTGGGCCGCGACCACCTCGGTGCGGAAGCGCACCTCGACGTTGTCGGCGGCCCGGATCCGGTCGACGAGGTACTCCGACATGGAGTCCTCCAGGCGCGCGCCGCGCACGAGCAGCACCACCCGGCTGGCGACCTTGGCGAAGTTGAGCACCGCCTGGCCGGCCGAGTTCGCCGCCCCGACGACGTGCACGACCTGGTCGGCGCACTGGGCGGCCTCGCTCGCCGAGGCGCCGTAGTAGACGCCGCGCGACGCCCAGCGCGTCGGCCCCGCGGGCCTCGAGCCGGCGGTAGGAGACCCCGGTGGCGATGAGCACGGCCCGGCTCTCGACCTCGCCGCCGTCGGCGAAGTGCACGGCGAGCACCGGGCCGCGCTGCTCGAGCCCCACGACCTCGCGGGCGAGCACCGTCTCGGCCCCGAAGCGCGACGCCTGCGCGACGGCCCGGTGGGTGAGGTCGGCGCCGGAGACGCCCTTGGGGAAGCCGAGGTAGTTCTCGATGGCGGCGCTCTGGCCGGCCTGCCCGCCGGGTGCGTCGCGCTCGACCATCACCGTGCGCAGCCCCTCGGATGCCGCGTACACGGCGGCCGCGAGCCCGGCCGGACCGCTGCCGACGATGCACAGGTCGTACAGCGGCTGCTGGGCCCGGGTGCGCAGGCCGAGCGCGTCGGCCAGCTCGACGCTCGTCGGGTGGCGCAGCGGGTCGCCCTCGGGCAGCAGGACGAGCGGCAGGTCGGTGTGGTCGGCGCCCGGCGAGCTCGAGCAGGCGGGCGCGCCTCCTCGTCGCGCTCGAGGTCGACCCAGCTGTAGGGGATGTGGTTGCGCGCCAGGAACATCTTCACGTCGTAGCTGCGGTCGCTCCACAGGTGGCCGACGACCCGCACGACCGAGCTGGCGTCGGGGTGGTCCTGGCGCCAGGCCTCGAGCAGGTCGTCGACGACCGGGTAGAGCGTGCTCTCGGGCGGCTCCCACGGCTTGAACATGTAGTAGTCGAGGCCGATGTCGTTGATCGCCCGGATGGCGACGTCGGTGTCGGCGTACGCGGTCAGCAGCAGCAGCCGGGTGTCGGGGGAGGTCTCGCGGACCTTCGCCATCAGCTCGATGCCGGTCATCCCCGGCATCCGCTGGTCGGAGACGAGCAGCGCCACCGGGCGGTGACCGCAGGGCGAGCTCGGCCAGCACGCCGAGGGCCTCGTCGCCGGACGTCGCGCGCACGATGCGGTAGTCGGACCCGTAGCGAGTGCGCAGGTCACGCACGATGGCGCGGGACACCTGCGGGGTCGTCGTCGACGGCCAGGATCGTCGCCCGCTGCGGCATCCGGACTCCTCGTGCTCGGGGTCGTCGCTCACCCTAGGGGTGGTCGCGGCCGGGGCGGAAGAGAATCGGTCGGAGCCGTGGGTCGCGTTCGGGCGCACCGTGCGGGACCATGGGCGCACGGCAGGAGGTGGCGCGGTGGACGAGTCGTTCTCGACGTACCTCGAGCAGGTGCAGCGGCAGCGGGCCGAGCTCGGGGAGTCGATGGCAGCCCTCGAGGCCGCCCTGACCCTCCCGGCGGGTGCGGGCCCGGTGTGGCGTCGACGGGTGCGGGCCGCGCTCACCGAGCTCTGCCACGACCTGCGCGACCACGCGACCCTCACCGAGGTCGAGGGTGGCCTCTACGCCGACATCGGCGTGACCGCACCGCGGCTGACCCACGGCGTCGAGGTGCAGCTCGGCGAGCACGCCGAGGCGCTGGCCGAGGTCGAGCGGCTGCTCGCCGAGCGCGACGAGGGGCTGCGTGACGAGGATGCCGTGGAGGCGCACCGCGAGGCGTGCATCCGGCTGCTCGGACGCCTGGTGCGGCACCGGCAGCGCACCTCCGACCTGATCTACGAGGCGTACGCGGTCGACATCGGCGGCTCGGGCTGACCCGCAGGCGACCCGTCCGCGACGGTCTGCGCTCGCGGGTAACGTCTGCCGGATGGTGGTGTGCTCGGTGGGTGGGACCGGTGGCTGACGCGGACGACGTGCGCCGGCTGGCCCTGTCGTTGCCGCACGTGGTCGAGGTCCCCAGCGCCGGGTTCGACTTCCGGGTGGCCGACCACGGGTTCGTCTGGTCCTGGCCGGAGCGGCGCCCGGGGCAGCCGCGCGTCATCCGCACCGACGTCGCCGTGCTGTTCGTCGGCGACCTGGAGGAGCAGCAGGCGCTGCTGCTCGGCGAGCCCGCGCTGTTCTTCACGGCGCCCGGCTACGAGAGCTCACCGCTGGTGCTGCTCCGGCTGGGCGAGGTGGGGGTCGAGCGGCTCACCGAGCTCGTGACCGACGCGTGGCGGATGCGCGCCCCGGCCGAGCTGGTCGGCGACCTCGAGCTCGACGGCTGACCCGGCTGACCGGGCCGACGCGCACCGGCCCGGAACGCCACGGACCACGTGCCCCGCTGGGGCACGTGGTCCGCGATGTGCGGGCTTCAGCCCCCTGCGGCTGCCGCCCGCGCCACGCGCCGGGGCCCTGCATCCCCGTCGGTGGAGTCGGTGGTGGTGATCCCGGACGAGGCGCCCCCTGCAGGCGCCTGGTCCGTGCTGCGCACCCAGCAGCCCCCTGCGGCTGCTGACTGCGTCTCGTTCACAAGGACGACTCTGCCCGGCCTCGGGTGCGCCGACGGGAGCGGAACGGGTGCAGAACGGGTGCAGTTCTTCTCGCGTCGGGGGCCCAGGTGGCTGCCCGGGCAACCAGCTGAGCACCCAGCTCGAGACGACGGGCGCCGGCTCAGGCGGCCGCGGGCTCAGGTGACGAGCAGCGCGGTCACCGACACGACCACGCTCGCCACGATCTCGCCGAGGCCGACGACCTTCGGCGAGAGGCGGTAGGCCGGCAGCACCGCCGCCCGGATGGTGAGCGCGGCGAAGACGACGACGAGCCACGGGCTGACCCACACCATGGCGACCGTCGCGCCGGCGTGCGCCAGGGCCGACAGCCACTGGAACCGCACGTCGTCGCGTTCGCGGATCATCGACTTGACGTAGAGCACGGTGCCGACGAGGTAGGCGGCCACGACTCCGGTGAGCGTCCAGGCGCGGGCCCAGTCGGTGCCGCCGCCCGCGTCGTACGCCACGAGCACCATGAGCGACGACCCGGCGCTGGTCGCGATGCCGCTCCACAGGCTGCGGTCGTCGCGGCGAGCGCTGGCGACCAGCCCCACGACCAGCGGCACGACGAACAGCGGGACCCAGCGGACCAGCCCGGGGTCCATGGCCAGGGTGACGGCGCCGAGCGCGGCCGCCAGGACGGCGTACGCGCGCACCGGGGGCAGGTACCTGCGCTGCCGGCCGGACTTCAGCCACAGCCCCGTCGCGTTGAAGGCGAGGTAGCCGGCGAACCAGAAGGCCGTGAGCGGGAGGTCGACCCACGCGGGGCCGGCCGCGAGCACCCCGACGGCCAGCGGCATCGCGAGCATCGCCCACGCACCGTGCTGGCGAGGCACCCACCCCGGTCCCCGTCTGCGGCTCACCTCACCGAGGGTAGGAGCCCTCCGTCGGGTGGACCGTCCGGGTGGGCCCACCCCACCGCGCCGTGCGCGTCTCGGGGCCGGTTCGAGACCCATCACCCGCGGAGGGTGATGGTGCTCGTTACCCCTGTGCCCGGCATCCGCCCCGGGAGTACCGTCGCGGCGTCACCCCCCGACGCCGTGGAAAGTGCAGGACGCCGTGAAGCGCACCAAGCCCCTGGCCCTCGTGGCCGCCATCCTCGTCGCGCTCGTCGCGCTGCTCTCCGGCGTGCGGGGGCGAGGACAACGCCCCGAACGCCCCGACCATGCTCCAGGGCAGCTGGAAGCTCGAGACGCTCAACGGCGCCGCCGCCGACCCCGCCGTTCCCTCGACGCTCTCGTTCGAACAACGGCAAGGCCACCGGCAACGCCGGTATCAACAACTTCAACGGCAGCTACGACGCCCCAGCGACGGCGTGCTGACCTTCGGCCCCCTCGCCTCGCACGATGATGGCCGGCCCGGACAACGCGATGAAGCAGGAGTCGGACGTTCCTCAAGGCGCTCGCCGACACCAAGAAGTTCACCACCGAGGACGGCGCGCTCGTGCTCATGGACGACAGCGAGGCCAAGCTCGCGGTGCTCAAGGCCGCCGGCAACGGCTGACCCGCCTTCCGTCCGCGCCGAGCCCGGCCCCGCATGGGGCCGGGCTCAGCGCGTCGTCGGGAGCCGGTCAGAAGTACCAGGGGAAGGGCGACCAGTCGGGGTCGCGCTTCTCGAGGAACTGGTCGCGGCCCTCGACGGCCTCGTCGGTCATGTAGGCGAGCCGGGTCGCCTCGCCGGCGAAGACCTGCTGGCCCATCAGCCCGTCGTCGACGAGGTTGAAGGCGAACTTGAGCATCCGCTGCGCCTGCGGGCTCTTGCCCATGACCTCGCGGGCCACCTGCAGCGCCTCGGCCTCGAGGTCGGCGTGGTCGGCGACGATGTTGACCGCGCCCATCGTGTGCATGTCGTCGGCGCAGTAGGTGCGGCCCAGGAAGAAGATCTCGCGGGCGCGCTTCTGCCCCACCATCTTCGCGAGGTAGGCGCTGCCGTAGCCGCCGTCGAAGCTGCCGACGTCGGCATCCGTCTGCTTGAACGCGGCGTGCTCGCGCGAGGCGATCGTGAGGTCGCAGACGACGTGCAGGCTGTGCCCGCCGCCGGCCGCCCAGCCGTTGACGACGGCCACGACGACCTTGGGCATGGTGCGGATGAGGCGCTGCACCTCGAGGATGTGCAGGCGCCCGCCCTCGGCCTTGACCCGGCGCTCGTCGACGGTGTCGGCCGTCGTGCCCTCGGCGTACTGGTAGCCGGAGCGGCCGCGGATGCGCTGGTCGCCGCCGGTGCAGAAGGCCCACTTGCCGTGGCTGCCGGTGCCCTCGGGGCCGGGGCCGTTGCCGGTGAGCAGGACGACGCCGACGTCGGCGGTGCGGCGGGCGTGGTCGAGCACCCGGTAGAGCTCGTCGACGGTGTGCGGCCGGAAGGCGTTGAGCACCTCGGGGCGGTCGAACGCGACGCGCACGCAGCCCAGGCCGACGGCCCGGTGGTAGGTGACGTCGGTGAGGTCCTCGAAGCCGGGCACCTCCTGCCAGGCGTCGGGGTCGAAGGTCTCGCTGACACCGGGGATCGCGCTCACGGCCGCAAGGCTAGTCGGCGGCCATGCCTGTGGATAACTCCGCGGGGGCGTCGGCGGGCCGTGCCACGCTCGTGGCGGGTGGCGAGCCGGGGGGCTGGTCGAACAGGGGGGACGGCGGTGGAGCGACGACGCGCGAGGTGCTGCGGTTCCGGCCGCGCGGACCTGTTCGAGAACGCCGGGCGACGACCCCGGTCCGTACGGTCTCGACCCTGCGGACGGCCGGTCGGCGACGCGCCTCCGTACGGCCGGTACGGCGACGCGCGGCCGTACGGGTCGGCTGCGGCTGGGCGACCTCACCACGGTCGTGCTCGTCGGCGACCAGGTGGTCGACGTCGTGCGGCGAGCCGGTCGCGGGCAGCGGCTACGAGTGCGCCGTGCTCGAGCTGCGCGAGCGCGGCCTGCTGCGACCGCGCCGAGCCGCCACCGCCGCCCGCCGGTGCCTGCTCCGGCACGAGCAGCAGCTCGCGTGGCTGGCCCGCATCGTCGGGTGGAGACGAGGCGCTGCAGGCCCTGTCGGTCGAGCCGCTTGGAGCCGGTGGAGCTGTGCCTCGACGGCATCCGGCGTCGACCTGCACGACCGGGTCCGGGGCATCGACGAGCGGCTGCAGCGCGCGGCACCCCTGCTGCTCGGCGAGGAGGGGCTGGCGGCGAGCCGCGTGCCTGCTCACCCGTGCGGTGGCGTTCGAGCCGGGGCTGGTCACCCGCAGCGACCACGACGACGTCGCCGCCGGTGCGGTGGTCTGGGCGGTGGCCAAGGGCAACGACCTCGTCGGCACCGGCCGGCCGTTGCGGCGCCAGCGTCATCCAGGACGTCTGCGGCCTGCGGTCGACGCCGTCGAGCCGCGGCAGCGTCGTTCGCGCACGCCGGTCGGGCGGCGGCGAGCCGCGCTACCCGGCCGCCCGCTGTGGATGTTCAACGCCAACCCCGACGTCATCCCGCTGGGCAGCCCCGACCTCCTGCTCAGCCGCTTCCGGCAGCGCGTCGCCCTGCTGCGCGACCTCGCCCTGCAGCTGCGCGCCCGCACGCCGACCGGGTGAGTGCGTCGGTGCACGCCGGTCCACGCTCAGCGCGCGTCGAGGCAGCGTGGCCCGCCCCCGGGTCGGCGTCACGGCATACGGTGGCGGCATGCCGCTGCCCCCCGTCGGTGACCTGCTCGCCGCCCTCCACGTGGTCGCCATCCCGATGCGGTGCCGTTCCGCGGGGTGACGACGCGCGAGGTCGCGCTGTTCGAGGGGCCTGCCGGCTGGGGCGAGTTCGGGCCGTTCCTCGAGTACGCCCCGCCGGAGGCGTCGCGCTGGCTCGCCTCCGCGGTGGAGTCGGCGTGGGTCGGGTGGCCCGATCGCGCTGCGGGCCACGGTGCCGGTCAACGCGACGGTGCCGGCGGTGCCGCCGGAGCAGGTGGCCGGGGTGCTGGCGCGCTTCCCCGGGTGCACGACGGCCAAGGTCAAGGTGGCCGAGCGCGGGCAGTCGCTCGACGACGACCTGGCCCGGGTCGCGGCGGTGCGCGAGGTGATGGGGCGCGGTGCGCGGGTGCGCGTCGACGCCAACGGGGCGTGGTCGGTCGACGACGCCCTCCTGGCCCTGGGGCGCCTCGCCGCCCACGGCCTGGAGTACGCCGAGCAGCCGTGCGCGACGGTCGAGGAGCTGCGCGACCTGCGGATGGCGCTGGCGCGCAACGGCATCGACGTGCCCGATCGCCGCTGACGAGTCGATCCGCAAGGCCGAGGACCCGCTGCGGGTGCGCGACCTCGAGGCCGCCGACATCGTCGTGGTCAAGGTGGCTCCGCTCGGTGGGGTGCGCTCGGCGCTCGCGGTCGTCGAGGCCTGCGGGTTGCCCGCGGTGGTGTCGTCGGCCCTCGACACCAGCGTCGGCATCTCGGCCGGGGTCGCGCTCGCCGCGGCCCTGCCGTCGCTCGAGCACGCCTGCGGGCTGGGCACCGTCGCGCTGCTCGCCGGCGACGTCGCGGTCGACGCCGCTCGTGCCGGTGGCCGGCGCCCTGGCGGTCGGCCGGGTGGCGGTCGACCCCGAGCGGCTCGAGCAGTTCGCGGCGCCGCGCCGAGCGCGTCGCGTGGTGGCGCGAGCGGGTCGGTCGCCTGCGCCGAGCACCTCCGGGAGGTGACCCGATGATCGACGTCCGCTGGGCGTGGCTGTTCCTCGACACCCCGCGCGCCGACGCCGACCGCTCGTGGGCGCTTCTGGTCCGAGGTCACCGGGTGGCCGCTGTCGCCGACCGCGAGGTGAGCACGACGAGTTCGCCACGCTGCTGCCCGCCGCGCGGCGACCCGTGGCTCAAGCTGCAGGCGGTCGCCGACGGGCCGGGCGGCATCCACCTCGACCTCGACGTCGACGACGTGCACGCTGCCGCGGCCGAGGCGGAACGGTTGGGCGCCAGCCGGATCGGCGCGCATCGGCGACGAGGTCGTGATCCTGCGCTCGCCCGGCGGCCTGATCTTCTGCCTCACGCCCGTGGCACGGCGACGCCGACCAGGTGCGGGAGGGCGCGGCCGAGCTGGTCGACCAGGTCTGCCTCGACTGCCCGATCGACGTGCACGACGCCGAGGTCGGGTTCTGGACGGCGCTCACCGGGTGGCGGTGGGCCGACGTCGACGAGCCCGAGCTGTCCGTGCTGAGGCGACCGGCCGGCATCCCGTTCCGGCTGCTGTTCCAGCGGCTCGGTGAGCCGACCGGCGCGGTGCGGGCGCACGCCGACCTCGCCTGCGCCGACCGGGCGGCGTCGCGTCGACCGGCACCTGGCCGCGGGTGCACGGGTCGTCGAGGTGCGCGACGGGTGGACCGTGATGGCCGACCCGGTCGGCCGGGTCTACTGCCTCACCGACCGCAGCCCGACCGCCCCGCCGGGCTGAGCCGTCCGCCGGGGCCGGTCGACGGCGCGGTCAGGCGGGGTCGGGCAGGGGGAGGCCGAGCAGGGCGTTCTCGACGACCTCGGCGAGCGCCGGGTGGATCCAGTACTGGCCGCGCGCCACGTCGATGGGCGCGCTGGCCGAACGACGCCGCCTGCACCAGCGGCTGGATGAGGGTCGACGCGTGCGGCCCGATGGCGTGCGCCGCGAGGATCCGGCCGGTGGGGTCGGCGTGGACGGTGAGCAGGCCGGTGGTGTCCTCCAGCGCCCAGCCGTACGCGACGTCGCCGACCGCCTGGGTCGCGGTGACGAACGGGCGTTCCGGCCGTCGTCGAGCTCGGCCGCGGTGGGCCCGAAGGCGGCGACCTGCGGGTGGCCGAAGACGGCGTGCGGCACGGGGCGGTCGTCGGTGGTGCGGGGCTCACCCGCGAGCCGGCCGAGGTCGACGGCGAGGTTGTGCGCGACGATCCGCGCCTCGTGGTTGGCGACGTGCTTGAGCTGGTGGGCCGACGAGACGTCACCGAGCGCCCAGACCCCGGGTGCGGTCGTGCGCAGCTGCTCGTCGACGACGAGCCGGCCGTCGTCGTGCACCTCGAGCCCGCCGGCGGCGGGGTCGAGCCGGTCGGTGTTCGGGCACCCGGCCCACGGCGAGCAGCACCACCTCGGCCTCGACGTGGCTGGGGCCGCCGGGCCCGGTGAGGTCGATCCGCCAGACGTCGCCGACGCGCTCGCGCCGACGTCGGGGTGGTCGACAGGCGCAGGTCGTAGCGGTGCCGGGCGGCCTCGGTGTAGCGCTGCGACACCTCCACCTCGTGGTGGCGCAGGAGCGCCGGCCCGCGCTGCACCTGGGTCACCGCGACGCCGAGCGCGGCGAACACGTGCGCCATCTCGCAGGCGACGAACCCGCCGCCGATGATCGCCATCCGGGGCGGGAGGGCGTCGAGCCGCATCACCGTGTCGGAGGTGTGCACGCCGTGCTCGGGGTCGGGCGCGCGCAGGCCGTCGACGTCGAGGCCGACCGGGTGGCTGCCGGCCGCGACGACGAGGCGGTCGGCGGTGACCTCCTCGCCGGTCGTCCAGGGCGAGCCGACGCTCGCCGGTGAAGGTGGCGTGCGCGCGGTAGAGGGTGGTGTGCTCCTGGCCGAGCCGGTAGGCCTCGCCCCCGGCCGAGATCGGGTCGATCCGCCCGAAGATCCGGTCGCGGATGCCGGGCCAGTCCACCGTCGGCTCGGCGAAGGTGACGCCCAGGCGGTGCGCGTCGTCGGCCTCGACGACCCGGTCGGCCGGCAGCACGAACATCTTGGTCGGGATGCAGCCGACGTTCAGGCAGGTGCCCCCGAACGTGCCGCCCTCGACGATCGCGACGTCGAGGCCGTCGAGCTCGGGGGTGAGCAGCGAGTTGCCCGAGCCGCTCCCGATGATGACGAGGTCGTGGTGCGGCATGGGCGCCAGCGTAGGCGTCGCTCGTCCACAGGCGGCTCGGCGGGGCGGCGCCGTCCACAGGCCGGGGTCGCGGCTGTCGGTGGCCCGGGGTGCGCGGTCAGGGTGGGCGTGACGAGGGGAGGAGCCGACGGATGCCGGGTGGCGAGGGTGCGATGGCGCGCCCGCCGCGGTGCGACGGGCGATGGAGGGGGAGCGGTGGCAGGAAGCTGGGAGGAGCTGGCCGAGGCCGCCGAGTGGTCTCGGCGGCGAGTGCGCGGGCCGAGGCGCGGTTCATGGACGAGCGCCGTGCCGCGCTCGCCCGCTACGCCCTGGTCTGGTGGCAGGGCGAGGCCGCGGAGGGCTACCGGCGCCGGGTGCAGGAGCGGGTCAACGGCCTGGCGGCGTCGGCCGTCGAGCTCGAGGCCCTGGCGAGGGCGGCCGACTCGCTCGCCGACCGGGCTCGGTCGCGGGCGGCGGCCGAGGCGGCGGGTGCCCTCGCACCGGGTGCGCGGGGATGAGGCGGGGGGCCGTGTGGTGCGGGTGACGGTGCGGTCGCAGGCGCTGGCCGCGACGGCGGCGCGGGTCGAGGCGGTGGCCGACGAGGTGCGCGCCACGGCGCAGCGGCTCGCCTCGGTGGCGGCGCGGGTGCGACCCCCTCCGGTGTGGCGGCCCGACGACGCAGCGGTCTTCGCGCAGTGGCTTCGGCTCGAGGCCGAGGCCACCCGAGCGGTCGGGTCCGGTGGGGGCGTGGGGTGAGGCCGCCGGCCTGGACGCCCTGGCGCTGCACCTGCGTTCGGCGGCCCGGGTCTACGCCGCGGTGGAGGCCTCGGTGTCGGCGGTGCTCGCCGGGGTGGGGTCCGGGGCCGACCTCGCCGGCGCGCGGGGGCTGGCTGACCGACGGTACGGCGATGCCGGCCGTGACCGTCGTGCCCGCGACCCTGGCGCTCGACCGCGACCACGGCTTCCGCCACGCGGCCGACCTGGTCGCGGCCGGTGAGGGCCTCGACGGGGGGCGGGTCCGGGTCGTCGAGGTGGTGCGCGGCGACGGCGGGTCGGCCTGGGTGGTCGTGGTCCCGGGCACCCAGGAGTGGTCTCCGCACCCGGGCGCCAACCCGTTCGACGTCACCACCGACGTGCGGGCCGTCACCGGCGGCGCCACGCTGGCCGCGGCCGGGGTGGCCGCGGCCCTCGAGGTGGCCCGGTCCGCGCCGGGGGGCCGGTCGACCGCCGCCGACCCGGTGCTGCTCGTCGGCCACAGCCAGGGCGGCATCCTGGCGGCGGCGCTCGCGAGCGACCCGGGCTTCACCCGCCGCCACCGGGTCACCCACGTGGTCACGAGCGGGTCCCCGGTCGGGCTGTTCCCGGTGCCCTCGACGACCCGGGTGCTCTCCGTCGAGCGTGGTGACGACCCCGTGCCGCGGCTCGACCTCACGCCCAACCCCGACCGCTCGTCGTGGGTCACCGTGCGCACCCCACGCGACGGCCTGCCCGTCGACGTGCGCACCCACCGGCTCGAGGGCTACGTCGGCGTGCTGCGCGTCGCCGAGGCCGCGCCGCGCGGCACGGTGGCGGGCCTCGACGCCTGGCAGGCCTCGGCGGGCGCGGTGCTGGGCCGGCCGGTCCGCTCGGTGTCGGAGCTGCGGGTCGAGAGGGGGTGGCAGAATCCACGCTCGTGACCCCGTCCTCCGCCCTCGCGACGGTCCTGGTCGACGAGCTGGTGAGGAACGGCGTCCGTGAGGTCGTCCTGTGCCCCGGCTCCCGGTCGGCGCCGCTGGCCTACGCCGTGCTCGCCGCCGACCGGGCCGGGCGGATCCGGCTGCACGTGCGGGTCGACGAGCGCAGCGCCGGGTTCCTCGCCCTCGGTCTGGCCCGAGGGTCCGGAGCGCCGGTGGTCGTGATGACGACGTCCGGGACGGCCGTCGCCAACCTGCACCCCGCGGTGCTCGAGGCCCACCACGCCGGTACCCCGCTGGTGGTGGTCAGCGCCGACCGCCCGCACGAGCTGCGCGGCACCGGTGCCAACCAGACCACCGAGCAGCCCGGCCTCTTCGGGGCGAGCACCCGCTACGCCTGCGACCTCCCCGCGCCCGGTCGTCCGCCCCGGGCTCGGCCCGTTCTGGCGCAGCACCGTCTGCCGCGCCCTCGCGGCCGCGACCGGCGCCACCGGGGGCGAGCCGGGGCCGGTGCACCTCAACGTCTGCCTGCGCGAGCCGCTGGCCCCCGAGCCCGAGCCCGAGCCCGAGCGAGCGGGCCCGTCCAGGACGGCACCCCCGTGGCCCAGCGCCCCGTGGCCCAGCACCTCGAGGCGGACGACGCGTGGCCCGACGCCCTGGCGGGCCGGGCCGACGGCGAGCCGTGGGTGCTCCTGGACGACGCCGGGGCCAGGTGGCCGGCACCCGCCCCCCTGGCCGAGGTGGCCCGCACGCTCGTCGTCGTCGGCGCCACCCGCGACCCCGCGCTCGGCGAGCGAGCCGCCGCGTGGGCCGCCGAGCGCGGCCACCCCCTCGTGGCCGAGCCGTTCGGCAGCGCCGTGGTCCGGGCCGAGGCCGTGCCGCACGGCCCGCTGCTGCTCACCGCCACCGACTGGCTCGACGCCCACGCCCCGGACCGCGTCGTCGTGGTCGGCCGGCCGACCCTGTCCCGCGCGGTCGGCGCCCTGCTGCGCCGGCCCGGGCTGCGCGTCGAGGTGGTCTCGGAGGGCGGCCAGTGGCCCGACCCGTCGCACGTCGCCTCCGCCGTGCACCCCCCGCACGCCCTCCGCCTCGGCGGCCCCACCGTTCCCGATGACGACCACGGCTGGAGCGAGAGCTGGCGCACCGCAGCGACCAGCCTCGCGGATGCCGTTGCCGCGCAGCGATTCCCGTGGCCCAGTGGCCTCGCCGTCGGGAGCGCCGTCGTCGACGGTCTGCCCGGCGACGCCGTGCTCGTCCTCGGCTCGAGCAACCCGGTGCGCGACGTCGACCTCGCCGTGGCCGGGCCGATCGCCGACGAGGTGCTGGCCAACCGCGGCCTGGCCGGCATCGACGGCGTGGTCTCCACGGCGGTCGGCATCGCCCTGGCCCGAACGGCCGCCCCGACCTACGCGCTGCTCGGCGACCTCACCTTCCTGCACGACGCCAACGGCCTGCTCATCGGCCCCGACGAGCCGACACCCGACCTCACCCTGGTCGTCGTCAACGACGACGGGGGCGGCATCTTCACCACGCTCGAGCACGGGGCTCCCGAGCGCGCGGCCGACTTCGAGCGCGTCTTCGGCACCCCCACCGGAACCGACCTCGGGGCACTGTGCCGGGCACACGGCATCCGGCACGACCTGCGTCGACCGACGCTGCGGACCTCACCGCGGCGGTCGCCGAGTCGCCGCACGGCATCCGGGTCGTCGAGGTGCAGGTCGACCGCGGCACCCACCGGCAGGCGCACGCCGACCTGCGCGCCCTGGCCGCCGCCGCCCTCCGCGACTGATTGCGGATACCCACCCGCGAGCGGAGGGTGATCGCATCCGGTGGGTATTTCGATTGTGCCCGGGATCGGCGTGCGGGACGACCCCGCACGACCGCGGCCTGTCGAACGCCGAAGGACCGATTTCGGCCACGACGCCCGGTTGCGAGAATGCCCTCGTGACCCAGACCCCCCAGCGCACCGACGTCCTCGTCGTGGGCGCGGGACCCTCCGGCGCCTCCGCGGCGGCGTGGGCGGCCCGCGCCGGCCGTGACGTCGTGCTCGCCGACGCCGCGGTCTTCCCCCGCGACAAGACCTGCGGCGACGGGCTGACCCCGCGCGCGATCGCCGAGCTCGACCTGCTCGGCCTGGGCGACTGGGTGCGCGACCACACCGTGAACCGGGGGCTGCGGGCGCACGGCTTCGGCCAGACCCTCCTGCTGCCCTGGCCCGGCGGCAGCCTGCCCGACCACGGCTCGGCCGTGCCGCGCACCGAGCTCGACGACCGCATCCGCACCGAGGCGATCGACGCCGGCGCCACCGGCCTCGAGGGCGCCAAGGCGGTCGACGCCCGGGTCGAGGGCGGCCGCGTCACCGCCGTCACCTTCACCCGCGGCGACGAGACCTTCGACGTCGAGTGCGAGCGGCTCGTCGTGGCCGACGGCGTGCGCTCCGGCCTGGGCAAGGTGCTCGGCCGCGAGTGGCACAAGGACACCGTCTACGCGGTGGCCGGCCGCTGCTACGTCGACTCCACCGAGTCGAACGACCCGTGGATCAGCAGCCACCTCGAGCTGCGCGGCGAGCAGGGCGAGGCGCTGCCCGGCTACGGCTGGATCTTCCCGCTCGGCGGCGGCCAGGTGAACGTCGGCGTCGGTGCGCTCGCCACGACCAAGCGCCCCGCCGACATCGCGATCAAGCCGCTGATGAAGCGCTACACCGACGAGCGGCGCGCCGACTTCGGCCTCACCGGCGAGCAGCGGCTGCCGACCAGCGCGCTGCTCCCGATGGGCGGGGCGGTGAGCAACGTGGCCGGCGCCAACTGGGCGCTCATCGGCGACGCCGCGGCCTGCGTCAACCCGCTCAACGGCGAGGGCATCGACTACGGCCTCGAGACCGGCCGGCTCGTGGTCGACCACCTCGACAGCAACCTCGCCGTCACCTGGCCGGCGCTGCTCGGCGACCACTACGGCGAGGCGTTCTCCATCGCGCGGCGGCTGGCCGGCATCTTCACCGTGCCGAAGACGCTCTCCGCCCTCGGCCCGGTCGGCATGCGCAGCGACTGGCTGATGACGCTCGCCCTGCGCTGGATGGGCAACCTGGTCACCGACGAGGACCGCGACCGCTCGGCCCGGGTCTGGCGCTGGGCCGGCCGCCGCAGCATCCGGATCGACGCCAGGCCCCCCTTCAGCTGACGACTCCGAGTCGGGTGCTGAGGTGGCTGCCCCGGCGACCATTTCAGCACTCAGCCGAGAGCCCACGGAGTTGGGTGCTCAGGTGGCTGCCCCGGCAACCACTTCAGCACCCAACTCGGAGATCAGGCGGGGCCGGATGCCGTGAGGGCGTCGCGCATCGGCACGAACTTGGCCGACGACTCGGCGACCTCGGCCTCGGGGTCGGACCCCGCGACGATGCCGCAGCCGGCGAACAGCCGGATCCGCGACGGGTCCTCCACCGACACCGCACCACAGCGCAGCGCGATGCCCCACTCGCCGTCGCCGGTGGCGTCGATCCAGCCGACCGGCCCGGCGTACCGCCCGCGGTCCATGTGCTCGAGCTCGCTGATCACGGCGTCGGCCACCGGGGTCGGGGTGCCGCACACCGCCGCCGACGGGTGCAGCGACGCCGCGAGGGTCAGTGACGACGCGTCGTCGACGAGCACCCCGGCCACGTCGGTGGCCAGGTGCATGACGTTCGACAGGTGCAGCACGAACGGCGCCTCGGGCACGTTCATCGACGAGCAGTGCGGGGCGAGCGCGTCGGCCACCGAGCGCACGGCGTACTCGTGCTCCTCGAGGTCCTTCGACGACCGCGCGAGCGACGCGGCGAGCGCGAGGTCGTGGTCGTCGTCGCCGGTGCGCCGGATGGTGCCCGCGAGCACCCGTGACGTCACGAGACCCTTCTCGCAACGCACCAGCAGCTCGGGGGTCGCCCCCACGAGGCCGTCGACGGCGAACACCCACGTCGTGCGGTACTGCTCGGCGAGCCGGTGCAGCAGCCACCGCACGTCGAGCGGCGACCCGGTCGTCACGTCGAGGTCGCGCGCCAGCACGACCTTGTCGAGCCGCCCGGACGTGATCCGCGCGACCGCCTCGGCCACGGCACCCGCCCACTCGGCGGGCGACAGCGCGCCGTCGGCGAAGGCCACGTCGGCCGGCGCCCCCGGCAGCGGCTGACGGGCGATGGTCGGCCGACCGGGAACTGCCGCAACCGCAGGCGCGGGCTCGACCCCCACGGTCGTCAGCCAGGCCACCCCGCCGCGCATGCCCACGACGACCTCGGGCACGACCAGGGTCGCGCCGGCGGGCGAGTCAGCGGCGTACGACACCGACCCGAAGGCGACCGGCCCGGTGCCGGGGCGGTCGACCTCGTCGCGCACCACGGCGCTGCCCACGAGGGCCGTCCACCACGCCTCCAGCTCGGCCATCCGGTCCGGCCCGGATGCCGTGCGGCTGGCCGCGCGACCCCACCCGACGATGCCCTCGCCACGCTTGACCCAGGAGCACACGTCGGTGGCCGACCCCGGCGGCACCAGCGCGAGCAGCGCCGCGCCGAGCTCGGGGTCGAGCGGCACGGTGCGGGAGACGAGAGGGGCGGCCGGAGTGCCGATCGGGTCGATCGACGGCTCACCCGCGGGCAGCGAGGTCATCGCGCAGCAGGATACGACCCGCGACGGGCGGCCGCTGACATCGATGGGAGGATGTCGCGCATGAGCCGTGCCTCCCTCGACAAGGACCCCCGCGACGTCGCCACCATGTTCGACGACGTCGCGAGCAAGTACGACGTCACCAACGACGTCCTCTCCCTCGGCCAGGACCGGCTCTGGCGTCGCGCGGTGGTGCAGGCCTGCGAGGCCGTGCCCGGCCAGGTCGTGCTCGACATCGCGGCGGGCACCGGAACGAGCAGCGAGCCGTTCGCCGACTCCGGCGTCGACGTCGTGCCCGCCGACTTCTCGCTGGGGATGCTGCGGGTCGGCCACCGCCGCCGCTCCGACCTCGGCTTCACCGCCGCCGACGCGATGAACCTGCCCTTCGCCGACGAGTCCTTCGACGTCGTCACGATGAGCTTCGGCCTGCGCAACGTCGCCGACCCGGATGCCGCGCTGCGCGAGTTCCTGCGCGTCACCAAGCCGGGCGGCCGGTTCGTGCTGTGCGAGTTCAGCCAGCCGACGAACAAGGCGTTCCGCACCGTCTACAGCAAGTACCTGATGCGCTCGCTGCCGGCGGTCGCGCGCAAGGTGAGCAGCAACCCCGAGTCCTACGTCTACCTCGCCGAGTCGATCCAGGCGTGGCCGGCCCAGCGGGCCATGGCGGAGCGCATCGCGGGCGCCGGCTGGGAGGGCGTGAAGTGGCGCAACCTCTCCGGTGGCGTCGTCGCGCTGCACCGCGCGACCAAACCGCTGGCCGACACCGTTGAAGGTTAGGCCGTCCTAAGTTCAGACCGCGCGGGGGCCGTCCTAGACTCCTGCCGTTCGTGAAGACATTCACAAGCACCGGCCGGGCCTGCCCGACAGTCGACCTCGCCGGGTGAGGCGTCCGTCACTCCCCCTAGGATGAGCGAGTCGCCGTCTGTCCTCGCGGCGACCTGTGCCCACCCGACGCACACGAGCACCGAAAGGGGAGTTGTCCTGCGATGAGCAACCCCTATGTCCCGCTGTTGATCCTGCTGGCTCTCGGCTTCGGTTTCGCGGCCCTGTCGGTGGGCACCAGCCTCGTGGTCGGCCCCAAGCGCTACAACCGCGCGAAGATGGAGGCCTACGAGTGCGGCATCCAGCCGACCCCCCGTGCGGAGGGTGGCGGCCGCGTCCCGGTCAAGTACTTCCTCACCGCGATGCTCTTCATCATCTTCGACATCGAGTCGGTGTTCCTGTACCCCTTCGCGGTGGCCTTCGACCAGCTCGGCCTGTTCGCGCTCATCGAGATGGTGCTGTTCATCGTCACCGTGTTCGTCGCCTATGCCTACGTGTGGAAGCGCGGGGGCCTGGAGTGGGACTGACGACCACCACCCGTCCCACACCCGACACGATTCCTGAGGAGACCACCTGATGGGACTCGAGGAGAAGCTGCCCGCAGGGTTCGTCCTGACGACGCTCGAGAACGTCGTCGGCTACATGCGCAAGGCCTCGATCTGGCCGGCCACCTTCGGGCTCGCCTGCTGCGCCATCGAGATGATGGCCGTCGGCACCCCCGACTACGACATCGCCCGGTTCGGCATGGAGCGGTTCTCCGCCACCCCGCGCCAGGCCGACCTGATGATCGTCGCCGGCCGGGTGTCGCAGAAGATGGCCCCCGTCGTGCGCCAGGTCTACGACCAGATGCCGAACCCCAAGTGGGTCATCTCGATGGGCGTGTGCGCCAGCTCGGGCGGCATGTTCAACAACTACGCGATCGTCCAGGGCGTCGACCACATCATCCCGGTCGACATCTACCTGCCCGGCTGTCCGCCGCGGCCCGAGATGCTGCTCAACGCGATCATCGAGCTGCACAAGCAGATCCAGGGCAGCAAGCTCGGCGTCAACCGGGTCGCCGCCGCCCGGGCCGCCGAGGAGGCCGCGATGGCCGCCACCCCCACCTCGCTGATGGCCCCCACCCACGACCACCTCGCGCACCTCGGCGCCCCGACCGGGAAGAACCTCCTCGCATGAGCGACGAGAAGCAGACCGACGAGGTCGGCACCACCGACGACGAGTCGACCCAGGCGCACTCCGCCAACGTCTCCACCTGGCGCGAGCTGTCCGCCGACGAGGCCGAGCCCGTCCTCGTCGGTGAGCGGCGCGGCATGTTCGGCGCCACCCGCGGCCAGGACACCTCCGGCTACGGCGGGCTGGTCACGCCGACGCTGTTCCCCGGCGCCTCCCCGCGGCCCTACGGCTCGTGGTTCGACGACGTCGCCGACCGGCTCGGCACCGCCCTCACCGAGGCCGACGGCCCGGGCTACCACGACGCCGTCGAGAAGGTCGTCGTCGACCGCGGCGAGCTGACCTTCTTCGTGCGCCGCGAGCACCTGCTCGCGGTCGCCCGCGCGATGCGCGACGTGCCCGAGCTGCGCTTCGAGATGTGCTCCGGCGTCTCCGGCGTGCACTACCCGGGCGAGGAGGGCCGCGAGCTGCACGCGGTCTACCACCTGCTCTCGATCACCCACGGCAGCCGCCGGGTGCGCCTCGAGGTCACCGCACCGGATGCCGACCCGCACATCCCGTCGATCGTGTCGGTCTACCCGAGCAACGACTGGCACGAGCGCGAGACCTGGGACATGTTCGGCATCATCTTCGACGGGCACCCCGCCCTCACCCGGATCCTGATGCCCGACGACTGGCCCGGGCACCCGCAGCGCAAGGACTACCCGCTCGGCGGCATCCCCGTCGAGTACAAGGGCGGCACCGTCCCGCCGCCGGACCAGCGGAGGGCGTACAGCTGATGACGACCCACGACCACGACACGACCGTCTTCCAGTCGGCCGAGCCGGATGCCGACGACGTCGCCGACGCCTACGGCGCCTCGGTGCACGAGGGCGTCGAGGGCGCCCCGGTGTTCAACGTCTCCGGCGGCGACTGGAACGACCTCGTCGACGAGGCGACCGCGCTCCACGAGGAGCGCATCGTCGTCAACATGGGGCCCCAGCACCCGTCGACGCACGGCGTGCTGCGCCTCATCCTCGAGCTCGACGGCGAGACCGTCACCGAGGCCCGCGCGGGAATCGGCTACCTGCACACCGGCATCGAGAAGAACATGGAGTTCCGCACCTGGGTGCAGGGCGTCACGTTCTGCACCCGGATGGACTACCTCACCCCGATGTTCCAGGAGACGGCCTACTGCCTGGCCGTCGAGAAGCTGCTCGGCATCACCGACCAGGTGCCCGAGCGGGCCAGCATCATCCGCGTGCTGATGATGGAGCTCACCCGCATCAACTCCCACCTGGTCTGCCTCGGCACCGGTGGCATGGAGCTCGGCGCGACCACCGTCATGACCGTCGGCTTCCGCGAGCGCGAGCGCATCCTGCGCGTGTTCGAGGCGGTCACCGGGCTGCGGATGAACAACGCCTACATCCGCCCGGGCGGGGTGTCCCAGGACGTGCCCGCACGGCGCCGTCGACATGGTCCGCGAGGTCGTCACCGAGCTGCGCCGCGGCATCCACGAGCTCGAGCTGCTGCTCAACGAGAACCCGCTGCTCAAGGGCCGCACCGTCGGGGTCGGGTTCATGGACCTCACCGGCTGCATGGCGCTGGGCATGACCGGCCCGGTGCTGCGCGCCACCGGCCTGCCGCACGACCTGCGCAAGTCGGCGCCGTACTGCGGCTACGAGACCTACGAGTTCGACGTGGTCACCCGCACCGGCTGCGACGCCTACGACCGGCTGCGCATCCGCATCGACGAGATGTACCAGTCGCTGAAGATCGTCGAGCAGACGCTCGACCGGCTGCAGCGCACCGAGGGCCAGCCCGTCATGGTCGAGGACAAGAAGATCGCCTGGCCGGCCCAGCTGGCCATCGGCGGCGACGGCCAGGGCAACAGCCTCGACCACATCCGCGAGATCATGGGCAGCTCGATGGAGTCGCTCATCCACCACTTCAAGCTGGTCACCGAGGGCTTCCGGGTGCCGCCCGGCCAGGCCTACGCCGCGGTCGAGTCGGCCAAGGGCGAGCTGGGCTGCCACGCCGTGTCCGACGGCGGCACCCGCCCGTACCGCGCGCACTTCCGCGACCCGAGCTTCAACAACCTGCAGGCCGTGGCCTCGATGTGCGAGGGCGGCCAGGTCGCCGACGTCATCGTGGCCGTGGCCTCCCTCGACCCCGTCATGGGAGGTGTCGACCGCTGATGTCCCACGACTTCGGCCTCCAGACCGCGTCCGGGCACCTCACCGTCAGTGAGGAGTCCAAGGAGCCCTACCCCGCCGACGTCGAGGCGCGCTTCCGCGCCGACGCCGCCGAGGTCATCGCGCGCTACCCGCAGAAGCGCTCGGCGCTGCTGCCGCTGCTGCACCTCGTGCAGTCGGTCGACGGCTACGTCACCGGCCGCGGCATCGACCTGTGCGCCGAGCTGCTCGAGCTCAGCACCGCCGAGGTCTCCGGCGTCGCCACGTTCTACACGCAGTACAAGCGCCACCCCAACGGCACCTACACCGTCGGCGTCTGCACCAACACGCTGTGCGCGGTCATGGGCGGCGACGAGATCTGGGATGCCGTGTCCGAGCACCTCGGCATCGGTCACGACGAGACGACCGCCGACGGCACCATCACCCTCGAGCGCATCGAGTGCAACGCCGCCTGCGACTTCGCCCCGGTCGTCATGACCAACTGGGAGTTCTTCGACAACCAGACCCCGGCCTCCACGATCGAGCTCGTCGACGCGCTGCGCGCCGGTGAGCCGGTCGCCCCCACCCGCGGCCCGAAGCAGGTCGGCACCTTCAAGGAGGTCAGCCGCGTGCTCGCCGGCTTCCACGACGGGCTCGCCGACGAGGGCGTCGGTGCCGGCCCGGCATCCCTGGTCGGCCTGAAGATCGCGCACGAGCAGGGCTGGACCGCCCCCGAGGGCGACTCCGCGGCCTCCGGCTCCGGCCGCCGTGCCCCGCGCACCCCCGGCAGCACCGAGGTCACCCCCGAGCACGACGAGGCCAAGGCCGACAAGGCCACCACGTCGACCTCCGCGCCGCCCGCCCCCGAGAAGACCGAGGAGCCCGGCGCGCCGGTCGCCTCCACCGGTGACGGCGTCAGCGGGGTCGCCCGCGAGGTGCCCTCGCCGAAGGACACCGTCGACCCGGTGCCCCCGCAGGAGGCCGAGCCCGACGCCGCCGGCGGCGCCGCGAACGTCTCGGCGCAGAGCGCGTCGGTGCCCCCGAGCACGGACACCAAAGCCAAGACCACGAAGAAGAAGGGCTCCTGATGGCGACCACGCTGACGCCCATCCTCAGCGCCTTCTGGGACGACCCGAAGTCGTGGACGCTCGACACCTACAAGCGCCACGGCGGCTACCGCGCCCTCGACAAGGCGCTCGGCATGGAGCCGGCGGCGATCATCCAGGCCGTCAAGGACTCCTCGCTGCGCGGCCGCGGCGGCGCCGGGTTCCCCACCGGCATGAAGTGGTCGTTCATGGCCCCGCCGGACGGCGGCCCCCGCTACCTCGTCGTCAACGCCGACGAGTCCGAGCCGGGCACCTGCAAGGACGTCCCGCTGATGATGGCCAACCCGCACGTGCTCATCGAGGGCGTCGCGATCAGCTCGTTCGCCATCGGCTGCGAGCACGCCTTCATCTACCTGCGCGGCGAGGTCGTCCACGTCTACCGCCGCCTGCTGCGCGCGGTCGAGGAGGCCTACGCCGCCGGCCACCTGGGCCAGAACGTCCACGGCAGCGGCGCCAACCTCGACATCACCGTGCACGCCGGCGCGGGCGCCTACATCTGCGGTGAGGAGACCGCGCTCCTCGACAGCCTCGAGGGCCGCCGCGGCCAGCCCCGCAGCAAGCCGCCGTTCCCCGGTGTCGCGGGCCTGTACGCCCGGCCGACCTCGGTCAACAACGTCGAGTCGATCGCGTCGGTCCCCGGCATCATCCTCGAGGGCGTCGACTGGTTCACCGGCATGGGCACCGAGAAGTCCACCGGCTTCGGCATCTTCAGCCTGTCCGGCCACGTCAAGAACCCCGGCCAGTTCGAGGCCCCGCTCGGCATCACGATGCGCGAGCTGCTCGACATGGCCGGCGGCATGCGCGACCCCGACAAGGCCCTGAAGTTCTGGACCCCCGGCGGCTAGCTCGACCCCGCTGTTCACCGACCAGCACCTCGACGTGCCGCTCGACTTCGAGTCGGTCGGTGCGGCCGGCTCGATGCTCGGCACCCGCGCGCTGCAGGTCTTCGACGAGACGGTGTGCGTCGTGCGCGCCGTCGACCGCTGGACCGAGTTCTACAAGCACGAGTCCTGCGGCAAGTGCACCCCGTGCCGCGAGGGCACCTGGTGGCTCAAGCAGATCCTCGGCCGCCTCGAGCAGGGGGAGGGCAGCGAGGAGGACCTCGACAAGCTGCTCGACATCTGCGACAACATCCTCGGTCGCAGCTTCTGCGCCCTGGGTGACGGCGCGACGAGCCCGATCACCAGCTCGATCCAGTACTTCCGCGACGAGTACGTCGCACACCTCACGCACGGCGGCTGCCCGTTCGACCCGAAGGCGTCGACGCTGTTCGCCAAGGACGACAAGGACAGCGTGCCCGCATGACGACCACGCCCTCGACCACCACGCCAGCCGCGCCCGCCGCGGCCGACCTGGTCACCCTGACGATCGACGACCGGGAGGTGTCGGTCGCCAAGGGCACCCTGATCATCCGGGCCGCCGAGGAGGCCGGCATCGAGATCCCGCGGTTCTGCGACCACCCGGGCCTGGACCCGGTCGGCGCCTGCCGCCAGTGCCTCGTCGAGGTGTGGATGCCGGGTCGCCCCGGCCCCGACGGCGCGCCGGGTGAGCCCACCCAGATGCAGGGTCCCCCCGGCCGGATGAAGCCGCAGGCCTCGTGCACGATGACCGTCGCCCCCGGCATGGTCGTCAAGACGCAGTACACGTCCGAGGGTGCCGACAAGGCGCAGCAGGGCGTCATGGAGCTGCTGCTCATCAACCACCCGCTCGACTGCCCGGTGTGCGACAAGGGCGGCGAGTGCCCCCTGCAGAACCAGGCGATGAGCGCGGGCCGCTCGACCTCCCGCTTCGAGGACGTCAAGCGCACCTACCCCAAGCCGATCAACATCTCCTCGCAGGTGCTGCTCGACCGCGAGCGCTGCGTGCTCTGCGCCCGGTGCACCCGCTTCTCCGACCAGATCGCCGGCGACCCGTTCATCGCGCTCGTCGAGCGCGGCGCGCTGCAGCAGGTCGGCATCTACGAGGACCAGCCGTTCGAGAGCTACTTCTCCGGCAACACCGTGCAGATCTGCCCGGTGGGCGCCCTCACCGGCGCGGCCTACCGCTTCCGCTCCCGCCCGTTCGACCTCGTGTCGACCCCGAGCGTGTGCGAGCACTGCGCGAGCGGCTGCGCGCAGCGCACCGACCACCGCCGCGGCACGGTGCTGCGCCGGATGGCGCAGAACGACCCGGCGGTGAACGAGGAGTGGAACTGCGACAAGGGCCGCTGGGCCTTCGCCTACACCTCGGTCGGCGACCGCCTCGAGCTGCCCCAGGTGCGCGGCGCCGACGGTGAGCTGCGGGTCGTGTCCTGGCGCGAGGCCCTCGAGGCCGCGGCCGCGGGGCTGCGCGCCGCCACCTCCACCGGCGTGCTCGTCGGTGGCCGGGTCAGCAGCGAGGACGCCTACGCCTACGGCAAGTTCGCCCGCACCGTGCTCGGCACCAACGACGTCGACTTCCGCGCCCGCCCGCACTCCGCCGAGGAGGCCGACTTCCTGGCCTCCACCGTCGTGGCCACCGGCCCCGACGGCGGTGCGGTCACCTACGCCGACCTCGAGTCGGCCGGCACCGTGCTGCTCGTCGGCCTCGAGCCCGAGGACGAGAGCCCGATCGTCTTCCTGCGCCTGCGCAAGGCGTTCCGCAAGCACCGCACCGCCGTGTACGCCGTGGCCCCGGTCGCGACCCGCGGCCTGGCCAAGGTGGGCGGCACGCTCATCCCGACCGCGCCCGGCACCGAGCCCGAGGTGCTGCGCGCCCTCGGCGAGGGGTCCGGCACCGACGTCGTCGCCGCCGCGGGCCAGGGCCTGCGCGACAACGCCGTCGTGCTCGTCGGCGAGCGCCTCGCGACGGTCCCCGGTGCGCTGAGCGCCGCGGTCGCCCTCGCCGAGGCCACCGGCGCCCGGCTCGCCTGGGTGCCCCGCCGCGCCGGTGAGCGCGGTGCGCTCGAGGCCGGTGCGCTGCCGACCCTGCTGCCCGGTGGGCGTCCGCTGGCGGATGCCGCGGCACGCGCCGAGGTGGCGTCCGCCTGGGGCGTCGAGTCCCTGCGCCGACACCGCGGGCCGTGACACGGCCGGCATCGTCGCCGCGGCGGCATCCGGTGAGCTCGACGCGCTCGTCGTCGGCGGGGTCGACCCGCTCGACCTCGGCGTCGCCGGTGCCGCCGAGGCCTTCACCCGCCCGTTCGTCGTCTCGCTCGAGATCCGCCCCTCGGCGGTCACCGCGGTCGCCGACGTCGTGCTGCCGGTCGCGGCGCACGCCGAGAAGGCCGGCACGTTCGTCGACTGGGAGGGCCGGGTCCGCAGCTTCGAGGCGGCCATCGACACCAACCAGGTCAGCGACTACCGCGCGCTCGACATGCTCGCCGACGAGATGGGCGAGTTCCTCGGCACCCGCACGGTGCGCGAGGTGCGCGCCGAGATGGAGGCCCTCGGCCCGTGGCAGGGCGCCCGTCCCGCCGCCCCGGCCGTCGAGCCCGGTGACGTGCCGAGCGTCGAGGAGGGCACCCTCGTGCTCGCCACCTGGCGCCACCTGCTCGACCGCGGGTCGCTGCAGGACGGCGAGCCGTTCCTCGCCGGCACCGCCCCGGCCCCGGTCGCCCGGGTGTCCGCCGCGACCGCCGGCGACCTCGGGGTCGTCGACGGCGACGAGCTGACCGTGCGGGTCGGCGACACGACCGTCACCGCCCCGGTGCTGGTGTCCGAGATGGCCGACCACGTCGTCTGGCTGCCGACCAACTCGGTGGGCAGCGACCTGCGGGCCGCCCTGGCCGGTGCGCCGGGAGCCCTCGTCTCCGTCACGAAGGAGGACCAGGCATGAGCGCGCTGCTGGCACTGCCGCAGGCGGTCTCGACCGCCACGGGCAACACCGACAACCCGATCGCCGACTTCAGCGACACCCCGCTGTGGCTGAGCCTGGTCAAGGCGCTGATCATCTTCGTCTACCTGCTCATCTCGACCCTGCTCGTCATCTGGTTCGAGCGCCGCGTCATCGGCCGGATGCAGCAGCGTCCCGGCCCCAACCGCAACGGCCCGTTCGGCCTGCTGCAGACCCTGGCCGACGGCATGAAGTCGATGCTCAAGGAGGACGTGCGGCCCAAGGCGGCCGACGTGTTCGTGTTCACCCTGGCCCCGCTCATCACGGCGACGATGTGCTTCGTCTCGTTCTCGATCATCCCGCTGGCCGGCGAGGTGTCGATGTTCGGGCACACCACCCCGTTCCAGCTCACCGACACCTCGGTCGCGGTCCTGCTCGTGCTGGCCGTCGCCGGCATCGGCATCTACGGCGTCGTGCTCGCCGGCTGGTCCTCCGGGTCGACCTACCCGCTCATGGGTGGGCTGCGCTCGTCGGCGCAGATGATCTCCTACGAGATCGCGATGGGCCTGTCGCTCGTGGCCGTGTTCCTCTACGCCGGCTCGATGTCGACCTCGCAGATCGTCTACGCGCAGCGTGGCCTGTGGTTCATCATCCCGGCGTTCTTCAGCTTCTTCGTCTACGTCATCACGATGGTCGGCGAGACCAACCGGCTGCCCTTCGACCTCGCCGAGGGCGAGGGCGAGCTCACCGGTGGCTTCCACACCGAGTACGGCTCGATGCGCTTCGCGATGTTCTTCCTCGGCGAGTACATCAACATGTTCACCGTCGCCGCGCTGGCCACCACGATGTTCCTCGGCGGCCCCCAGGCACCCCCCGGCATCTCGGCGATCAACGACGGGATGTTCAACGACGGCTACTGGGGCCTGCTCTGGTTCACCGTCAAGCTGTGGATGTTCATGTTCGTGTTCGTCTGGCTGCGCGGCTCGCTCCCGCGGGTGCGCTACGACCAGTTCATGCGCTTCGGCTGGAAGTTCCTCATCCCGGCCACGCTGGGCTGGGTCGTGCTCGTCGCCTTCTTCCGGGCCGGCCAGAACGGCTGGCTCGGCGGCACCGTCGTCTTCGCCGGGCGCACCTTCCCGGTCACCTCGCTCTTCCTCGTCGGCGTCATCGCCGTGCTCGCCCTGGTCTTCGGCTGGATGTGGGACCGCCGCGCCGAGGCCAAGGACGCCTCGGCGCACCCGGGGGTGCCCGAGGAGATCGACCCGTACGCCGGGGGATACCCCGTGCCGCCCCTGCCCGGCCAGCGCCTGCGTGAGCCCTCGCTCGACGCACCGGCCCTGACCACCGGCAGCGACACCACCACCAAGGAGGCCGCTCGTGGCTGACGAGCAGAAGAAGTCCGGCTTCTTCTCCGACCTGTTCGCTCCCGTCGGTGGGTTCGGGGTCACCTTCGCGACGATGTTCCGCAAGGTCGCCACCGAGGAGTACCCCGAGGAGAAGCGCCCCACCCAGCCGCGCTTCCACGGCCGCCACCAGCTCAACCGGCACCCCGACGGCCTCGAGAAGTGCGTCGGCTGCGAGCTGTGCGCGTGGGCCTGCCCGGCCGACGCGATCCTCGTCGAGGGCGCCGAACAACGACGACTCCGAGGGCGGCGCCGGGCGGTTCAGCCCCGGTGAGCGCTACGGCCGCGTCTACCAGATCAACTACCTGCGCTGCATCTTCTGCGGGCTGTGCATCGAGGCGTGCCCCACCCGCGCGCTGACGATGACCAACTTCTACGAGCTGGCCGACAACAACCGGGCCGACCTGATCTACACCAAGGACCAGCTGCTGGCCCCGGTGCAGCAGGGCATGCTCCAGCCGCCGTTCCCGATGGCCGACGGCCTCGAGGAGCGCGACTACTACCTGGGCAAGGTCTCCTCGGCGACCGACGCCCAGCGCGAGTACGTCGAGGCGCACACCGCGCACGAGCGACGACGCGGAGGTGACCTCGTGACGAGCCAGGGCGAGGCAGTCCTGTTCTGGATCCTCGGGCCGCTCGCGGTCGTGGGCGCCCTCGGACTGGTGTTCGCGCGCAAGGCCGTGCACGCGGCCATCGGCATGGCGATGACGATGATCATCCTGGGCGTGTTCTACATCGCCCAGGACGCCGACTTCCTCGGCGTCATCCAGATCTTCGTCTACACCGGCGCGGTCATGATGCTCTTCCTGTTCGTGCTGATGCTCGTCGGCGTCGACTCCTCCGACAGCCTGGTCGAGACCCTCACCGGGCAGCGGTGGGCGACCGCCGTGCTCAGCATCGGGCTCGCCGGCATCCTCACCTCGGCCATCGGCGAGGCGACGTTCGGCGACCCGGTCGGGGTGGCCGCGATCAACGCGCAGACCGGCAACGTCTCGGCCGTCGCGCAGCTGATCTTCGGCCGCTACGTGTGGGTCTTCGAGATGACCAGCGCCCTGCTCATCACCGCGGCCCTGGGCGCCATGGTGCTCGCGCACCGCGAGCGGCTCGGCCGCGGCCCGAACCAGCGCGAGTGGAGCAAGCGCCGCTTCCGCGAGGGCGAGCACCTGGCCGGCCTGCCGGTGCCCGGTGTCTACGCCCGGCACAACGCCGTCGACACCCCGGCCCTGCTGCCCGACGGCTCGCCGTCCGAGCTGTCGGTGTCGCGGGTGCTCACGGCCCGCGACCAGAACCTCTCCCCGGAGGTCTACCTGGAGGCCGAGGCCCAGATCGAGCGCGACATGCAGGAGGGGAGCGACCGGTGAGCGTCGTCAACTACATCTACCTGGCGACGGTCCTGTTCGCCATCGGCGGAGCCACGGTGCTCACCCGGCGCAACGCGATCATCGTCTTCATGGGCGTCGAGCTCATGCTCAACGCGACGAACCTCGTCTTCGTGACGTTCGCGCGGATCCACGGCAACCTCGACGGTCAGGTCCTCGCCCTCTTCGTCATGGTGGTGGCCGCGGCGGAGGTCGTCGTCGGCCTCGCGATCATCATGGCGATCTTCCGTTCCCGCCGGTCGGCCTCGGTCGACGACGCGAACCTGCTGAAGCTGTAAGGAGCACCAGTGACCTCACTCATCACCGAGGGCGGCTCGATGGCCGCAGCCGACGCGAGCGGAGCCTCCGCCTACGCGTGGCTGCTCATCGCGCTGCCGCTGGCCGGTGCCGCCATCCTCCTGCTCGGGGGGCGACGCACCGACCGGTTCGGGCCGCTCCTCGGCATCGGCGATGCCCTGGGCCTCCTTCCTCGTCGCGCTCGTCGTGATGGTGCAGCTGCTCGGGCTCTCGCCCGAGTCGCGGGCGATGGACCTGCACCTGTGGAACTGGATCCCCGCGGGCTCCTTCCAGCTCGAGGCCGGGCTGCTCGTCGACCCGCTGTCGATGACCTTCGTGCTGCTGATCACCTTCGTCGGCGGGCTGATCCACGTGTACTCGATCGGGTACATGGAGCACGACCCCGACAAGCGCCGCTTCTTCGCCTACCTCAACCTGTTCATCGCGTCGATGCTCCTGCTGGTGCTCGCCGACTCCTACCTCCTGCTGTTCGTCGGCTGGGAGGGCGTGGGCCTGGCCTCGTACCTGCTCATCGGGTTCTGGAACTGGAACCCCGCGTACGCCAGCGCCGCGAACAAGGCGTTCTTCGTCAACCGGGTCGGCGACCTCGGCCTGGTCATCGCGATCATGGTCATGTTCGTCACCTTCGGTGGCGTCGACTACGCAGACCGTCGAGCGAGGGCGTGGCCAACGCCAACCAGGGGGCGCTCACCGCCATGGGCCTGCTGCTGCTCGTCGGGGCCTGCGGCAAGTCGGCGCAGTTCCCGCTGCAGTCGTGGCTCGGTGACGCGATGGCCGGCCCGACCCCGGTGTCCGCGCTGATCCACGCGGCGACCATGGTCACCGCCGGCGTCTACCTCGTCGTCCGGTCCGACTTCATCTACGACGGCACGCCCGACGCGCGGCTCGCCGTGGCGACGGTCGGTGCGATCACGCTGATCTTCGGGGCGATCATCGGCTGCGCCAAGGACGACATCAAGAAGGCCCTGGCGGCCTCGACGATGAGCCAGATCGGCTACATGATGCTGGCCGCCGGGCTCGGCCCGGTCGGCTACGCCTTCGCGATCTTCCACCTGCTCACCCACGGCTTCTTCAAGGCCGGGATGTTCCTCGGGGCCGGGTCGGTCATGCACGGCATGAAGGACCGGGTCAACATGCGGCGCTACGGCGCGCTGGCGCTGGTCATGAAGATCACCTGGGTCACCTTCGGCCTGGGCTGGCTGGCGATCATCGGCATCCCGCCGTTCTCGGGGTTCTGGTCCAAGGACAAGATCATCGAGTCCGCGTTCGTCGGCGACGGCTGGAACCCGTGGGTGTTCGGCGGCGCCGCGATGCTCGGTGCCGGCATCACCGCCTTCTACATGTCGCGCCTGTTCTTCATGACCTTCCACGGCGAGAAGCGCTGGGAGGACGACGTCGCACCCGCACGAGTCGCCGCTCACCATGACGGTGCCGATGATGGTGCTCGCGGTGGGCTCGGCCTTCCTCGGCCTGATCCTCGGCCCGACCGGCATCATCACGACCTGGCTCGCGCCGGTCGTCGGTGAGTCGCCCGAGGACCACCCGGTCATCCCGGCGTGGCTGATCATGACGCTCACCCTCGCCCTGGTCATCGCCGGCGTGCTCTTCGCCTGGCGCCGCTACGGTGCCGACGTCGTGCCCGAGGTGGCGCCCAAGGGCAACGCGCTCACCCGCGCCGCCCGGGTCGACCTCTACCAGGACGCCGTCAACGAGGGCCTGTTCATGCGCCCCGGCATCCACCTGACCCGCGGGCTGGTGTTCGCCGACGCCCGCGGGGTCGACGGAGCCGTGGGTGGCCTCGCCGCCCTGGTCGGCGGGTTCTCCTCGAGGCTGCGTCGCCTCCAGACCGGGTACGCCCGGTCGTATGCCCTGACGATGCTCACCGGTGTCGTCACCGTCCTCGGCGCTCTGTGGGTGATCCAGTGAACTCCCTGCCCCTGCTCACCTTGATGATGGTGGTGCCGCTGCTCGGCGCCGTCGTCGTCGCCGCGCTCCCGGGTGACTCCGCGCGCCACGCGAAGCCGGTCGCCCTGGGCTTCTCGCTGGTGACGCTGGTCCTCGCCGGTGCTCGCGTGGGTGCGCTTCGACAACGAGGCCACCGAGCAGTTCCAGCTCTCCGAGGTGCACTCCTGGATCCCGCAGTTCGGGGTGTCCTACGCCCTCGGGCGTCGACGGCATCGCCCTGTCGCTCATCGTGATGTCGGCGATCCTGGTGCCGGTCTGCCTGCTCGCCGCGTGGAACGACCTCACCCCCGTGGTCGACGAGACGCTCACCGATGACGAGGCGGCCGAGGCCGCCCACGCCCTCGCGGTGCGCAACAAGCGCTACTTCGCGCTGATGCTCGTGCTCGAGGCGTTCATCGTCGGCGTCTTCGCCGCCACCGACGTGTTCCTGTTCTACGTCTTCTTCGAGGCGATGCTGATCCCGGTGTACTTCCTCATCGGGCTGTTCGGCGGCGCGCGCCGGCAGTACGCCGCGGTGAAGTTCCTGCTGTTCTCCCTCGCGGGCGGGCTGGTCATGCTCGTGGCCGTCATCGCGGTCTACGTGGCCGGCCCCGGCGGCGACGACGGCTTCCTCATCAGCAACCTCACCGGCAACCTCGACGCGTCCACCGACGCGCTGCGCTGGATGTTCGTCGGGTTCTTCATCGCGTTCGCCGTCAAGGCGCCGATGTGGCCGGTGCACACCTGGCTGCCGGATGCCGCGACCGAGGCACGCCCCGCGACCGCGGTGCTGCTCGTCGGCATCCTCGACAAGGTCGGCACCTACGGGATGATCCGGTTCTGCCTCCAGCTCTTCCCGGAGGCCGCGCAGTGGGCGACCCCGGTCGTCATCACGCTGGCCGTCATCTCGATCATCTACGGCGCGCTGCTGGCCATCGGCCAGACCGACATGATGCGGCTCATCGCGTTCACCTCGGTCAGCCACTTCGGCCTCATCGTGCTGGGCATCTTCGCGCTGACCACCGTCGGCGGCGCCGGGTCGACGCTGTACATGGTCAACCACGGGTTCTCGACCGCCGGCGCTGTTCCTGCTCGCCGGCTTCCTCGTCGCCCGCCGCGGCTCCAAGCGGATCCCCGACTACGGCGGCTGGCAGCGGGTCACCCCGGTGCTCGCCGGCACCTTCCTGGTCGTCGGGCTCTCCAGCCTCGCGCTGCCCGGCCTGTCGTCGTTCGTGTCGGAGTTCCTCGTGCTGCAGGGCACCTTCATGCGCTACGAGGCCGCCGCCGTCATCGCGACCCTCGGCACCGTGCTGGCCGCGCTGTACATCCTGCTGATGTACCAGCGCACGATGACCGGCCCGAAGCCGAGCTTCGCCGAGGGCGAGGCACCGCACGACCTGTCGATGCGCGAGAAGGTCGTCGTCGTGCCGATCATCGCCTCGTTCATCCTGCTCGGCTTCTTCCCGAAGCCGGTGCTCGACCTGCTCAACCCGGCCGTCGACCGCACGCTGGTCTACGTCGGCGTCACCGATCCCAACCCGACGACCGCCTCCGGGAGCGCCGAAGTGACCGCCGCCGTGACCGCAGCCACCGAGTTCCAGGCCGTCGACGTCGACTACGCCGCGATCGCCCCGATGCTCATCGTCGTGGCGGGCTCGCTGGTCGGGGTGCTCGTCGAGGCGTTCGCGCCCCGCCGCGTCCCGGCACGGCATCCAGGTCTGGCTGACCACGCTGGTGCTGCTCGGCGGCCTTCGCGGCCCTGCTGGTCTGGTCGCGCGACCGACTAGACCGTCACCCTGGGCGGCTCGGTCGTCGTCGACGGCGTCTCGGTCTTCCTCATGGGCGCCCTGCTGCTGCTCGCCGTGATCAGCGTGCTCATCATGGGCGAGACGCTTCGGCGGCGTCGGCGGCGACGCGTTCACCCCGATGGGCGCCTCCACCCCGGGCTCGAACCAGGAGGACGTCGCGACCCGCGCCGGGTACGCCACCTCCGAGGTCTTCCCGCTCACCCTGTTCGCGGTGCTCGGCATGATGGTCTTCCTCACCGCCAACGACCTGATCACCATGTTCGTCGGCCTCGAGGTGCTCTCGCTGCCGCTGTACGTGCTGACCGGCCTGGCCCGCCGCCGTCGCCTGCTCTCGCAGGAGGCCGCGCTGAAGTACTTCCTGCTCGGCGGCTTCTCGAGCGCGTTCTTCCTCTTCGGCTCCGCCCTGCTCTACGGCTACGCCGGGTCCTCGGACCTGCGGGCCATCGCGGTGGCCATCTCGACGCGCCTCCGGCGACCTCGACGGCCTGCTCGTGCCCGGCGTCGTGCTGCTGCTCGTCGGCCTGCTCTTCAAGGTCGGCGCCGTGCCGTTCCACTCGTGGACCCCCGACGCCTACCAGGGCGCCCCCACCCCGGTCACCGGCTTCATGGCCGCCTGCACCAAGCTCGCGGCCTTCGGCGTGATCCTGCGCGTGGCCTTCGTCGGCGTCGGCGCCGACCGCTGGGACTGGCAGAACGGCGTCTACGTCGTCGCGGTGCTCACCATGGTCGTCGGCGCGGTGCTCTCGGTCACCCAGACCGACGTCAAGCGCCTGCTCGCCTACTCCTCGATCGCGCACGCGGGCTTCATCCTCGTCGGCGTGCTGGCGTTCTCGCAGGCCGCGATCGGCGGCGTGATGTTCTACCTCGTCGCCTACGGCTTCGCCACCGTCGCCGCGTTCGGCCTGGTCGCGCATGGTGCGCCAGGGCGGCTCCGAGGCCTCGCACCTGTCGCAGTGGGCGGGGCTGGGCCGCCAGCCACCCGGTGTTCGCGGCGACGTTCTCGTTCCTGCTGCTCGCCTTCGCCGGCATCCCGCTGACCTCCGGCTTCACGGCGAAGTACGCCGCGTTCGCGCCCGCCGTCGGCCGCGGGCCCCAGCGGCGCGCGTGCTCGTGGTCATCGCGGTGCTCGCCTCGGCGATCACGGCGTTCGTCTACGTGCGGCTGATCGTGCTCATGTACTTCACCGCGCCGGCCGGTGACGACGAGGAGGTCGTCGTGGTGCTCACGCCGTCGATCGGCTCCACCGTCGCGATCACCGTCGGCGTGGCCGCCACCGTCGTGCTCGGCATCGTGCCCAGCTTCCTGCTCGAGCTCGCGAGCAACGCCTCGCAGTTCCTGCTGTGACGCCGGTGACGGCGGAACCGGCTCAGCGCGGCACCCCGTCGGTGCTCGAGCTGCCGGGTGCCTCCGAGCGGCTGCGGGTGCAGCTCGCCGACGGGCTCGCCGCCGTCAACGCGCTCATCGCGGCCCGGGTCGACCACGACGACCCGTTCATCGCCCAGGCCGGGTCGCACCTCACCGCGGCCGGCGGCAAGCGGTTCCGGCCGCTGCTCACCCTCCTCGCGGCCGAGCTCGGCGACGGCGTCGACGAGCGCGTCGTGGCCGCGGCGGCCGGGGTCGAGCTGACCCACCTCGCCTCGCTCTACCACGACGACGTCATGGACGAGGCCGACGTGCGCCGCGGCACGCCCCAGCGCCAACGCCGCCTACGGCAACTCCACGGCGATCCTCGTCGGCGACCTGCTCTTCGGCACGGCGTCCGACATCGTCGCCGACCTCGGGCCGCAGGCCGTCAAGATCCAGGCGCAGACGTTCGTGCGGCTGTGCTCGGGGCAGATCCGCGACGACCGGCCCTGCCCGCCCGGCACCGACCCGGTCGACTACTACCTCGGCGTGCTCGCCGACAAGACCGGCGTGCTCATCGCCACCGCGGCCCGCTACGGCGCGATGTTCGGCGGCTGCGACGACGCCACCGTCGAGACGATGCGCGACTTCGGCGAGCGGCTCGGCGTCGCCTTCCAGCTCGCCGACGACCTCATCGACATCGAGTCCGAGGCCGACGAGACCGGCAAGACGCCCGGCACCGCGCCGCCGGGGATCATATTGGCAGCCGACGCCGAGGCTGCGGGATCCGCGTTGCCTCGAAGCGGGAGGCGGGCTTGGGCAAGCTGTTTGGTGCGCGGCGGAAGCAGTCCCTGGCCGCCCTGCTTCTGTTCGCAGCCACCAGTGCGGGTTTCTGGAGCAGCCGGGTGTTCGCGTCGGCCTTCGAACCCCAGGCCGGAACCACCGACGCGCCGGCGGCGGTGCCGAGTGCCCAGCCGGAGGCCGAAGCCGCCCACGGGGAAGGCCTTCCCCGGAATGCCGTCGAGATCGCCCGCCCCTTCGGCTTCCCGATAACGAATTCCATGGTCGTGAGCTGGGTCGTGGCCCTGGGCCTCATCGTCTTCGCCCAGCTCGCGACGCGCAACATGAAGCAGGTCCCGGACGGCGCCCAGAACTTCCTCGAGTGGCTGGTCGCCGGGCTCTACGCTCTCCTCGAAGGCATCATCGGCCCCCACCTCGTGAAGCGGACGTTCTGGTTCTTCGCCACGATCTTCATCTTCATCCTCGCGTCGAACTGGTTCGGCCTGGTTCCGGGGGTGGGTACGATCGGATGGGGACAGGTGGGCGCCCACGGCTTCAAGGTCGACCAGCCGCTGCTGCGCGGGGCCAATGCCGATCTCAACCTGACCCTGGCCATGGCCATCGTGTTCTTCGCGCTGTGGATCTACTGGGCGTTTCGGGAGGTCGGGCTCAAGGGAGTGGCGCACGAGTTGTTTGGCGCCAAGGGCGAGACCGAAGGCTTCATGAAGGTGCTGATGGTGGTCGTGTTCTTCGCCGCCGGCTGCCTCGAGGTCATCTCGATCCTGTTCCGGCCCGTCTCCTTGAGCTTCCGACTCTACGGCAACATCTTCGCGGGCGAGAACATGCTGGAAACCATGGCCACGCTGGTCCCGGGCTTCGGCTGGCTGCTGCCGATACCCTTCTACTTCCTGGAATTGCTGGTGGGTCTGGTCCAGGCGCTGGTCTTCATGCTGCTTACCGCCGTCTTCACGCTGCTGATTTGTCAACACGAGGAAGAAGCACCCGTGACCGCGACACGGCCGAATGACGAGTTCGGCGCTGGATCGCGCCTGGCTGAAAGAACGCCGTCCGAAGGGCAAGAAAGGCAGGAACCTATGAGCGGTAGCATCCACGTCGGCCTGGCGGCCTTTGGGGCAGCGATCGGAGTGGGCCTGATCGGCATGGCCGCATCGAGCGCGGTGGGGCGGAATCCGGGCGCGTCCACGAAGATCCTCGTGCAGTCGATCCTGTCGATCGCCTTCGCCGAGGCGATCGTGTTCTACGCGCTCTTCCTCGTGCGCTAGGGAGCGGCTTCCCAGGAACTCGAGGTTGCCCCCATGAGTGCTCTCCTTCTGCTGACCCAGCCGGCCGCCGAAGGGCAGGTCCAAGAGATCGCCCGGACCTTCGGCGTGGACTGGCCCCATTTCCTGGCCCAGGTCATCAGCTTCGCGATCGTCTGCGCCCTTCTCTACCGCTTCGCCTACAAGCGCATCCTCGCGATGCTCGAGGAGCGGCGTCAGCAGATCGCCCAGGGGCTGGCCAACGCCCAGCAGATCAAGGCCGAGCTGGCCCGGACCGAGACGCAACGCCAGGAGGTGATGGGGCAGGCCAACGTCCAGGCCACCAAGCTCATCGAGGAAGCGCGCGCGGCGGCCGCCCGCGTGCAGCAAGAGGAAACCCAGAAGGCGATCGCCGCGGCCGAGCAGATCATGGCCAGGGCGCGGGAGGCCGCGGCCCAGGACCACGCGCGGATGCTGGCCGAGCTGCGGCGCGAGGTGGGCCGGCTGGTCGTGCAGACCACAGCCGCGGTCATCGGCAAGGTCCTGACGCCCGAGGACCAGCGGCGGCTGGCCGAGGAGACGGCAGGGCGGCTTCCGCCCGGCGGAGCCGCGACCCGACCGCAATGAAGACGACCCGGCGAGCCCGACGTGAAGCGAGGCGCCTCTACCGCGCCTGCCTGGTGGACGGACGCCTGGACGAGGCGCGCGCCCGGCAGGTGGCGGAGCGCGTCGCCGGAGCGAGGCGCCGGGGGGGCCTGCCCATCCTGTCGCACTTCCAGCGGCTGGTGGGCCTGGACCTCGACCGCCATCGCGCGGTCGTGGAGAGCGCCATCCCGCTCCCCCAGGACCTTCGGGCCGGCGTCGAGGCCGGCGTGGCGCGGGCCTACGGACCGGGAATGACCACGTCGTTCGCGGAGGATCCGGCGCTCATCGGCGGGATGCGCGTCAAGGTCGGGAGCGACGTCTACGACGGCAGCGTGCGGACCGCGCTCCTCACGTTGGAAGAGCGCTTTTAGGGATTGGGCTGAGGTCCTATGGACAAGCTGCTGCGGGAAATCGAGGCCGAGATCGCGGGGGCCAAGGCGGCGACCGCGAAGCAGAACGTGGGGGTCATCCGGGAGATCGGCGACGGCGTCGCGCGGATCGAAGGCCTCGACGACGCGATGTTGAACGAGATGATCGACCTCGGGCACGGCATCACCGGCCTCGCCCTGAACCTCGACGAGACCGAGGTGGCGGTGATCATCCTGGGCGACTACACGCAGCTTCAGGAGGGCGACGAGGTCCGCGCCACCGGCAACCTGCTGCAGGTGCCCGTAGGCAAGGGCCTGCTCGGGCGCGTCGTGAACACCCTCGGCGAGCCGCTGGACGGAAGGGGTCCGGTGCAGGCGACCGCCGCCTACCCCGTCGAGAAGACCGCTCCCGGGATCATCAAGCGCAAGAAGGTCAGCCAGCCCGTCCAGACCGGGATCATGGCCATCGACGCGATGATCCCGATCGGCCGCGGGCAACGCGAGCTGATCATTGGCGACCGTTCGACGGGCAAGACGACCCTGTGCATCGACGCGATCATCAGCCAGGCTCGGCTCAACAAGGCGGCCGAGGCGAAGGGCGACAAGGACCATCGCCCGCTCTACTGCATCTACGTCGCGATCGGCCAGAAGCAGTCGAGCGTCGCCCGGATCATCACCACCCTCGAGCAAGAGGGGGCGATGCCCTACACCATCGTCGTCGCGTCCTGCGCTTCCGACTCGGCGGCCAGCCAATACCTGGCGCCGTTCGCGGGGGCGGCCATGGGCGAGTGGTT
>CAWAKY010000033.1:0-42703 GCA_963782695.1 uncultured Actinomycetota bacterium
GACCTGATGCCGCGGCACGGTTGCCTTGGCAGGGCCGAGTGGGGTTCCGCGTCCGACGACTGGCGGCAGATCGGGACGTTCCCGGCGGCAGGCCTCCGCCGGCAGACCTGCTCAGAAGCGGTGCGCCCAGAACCGGACCCCCGCAGCGTCGAGCAGCGACTCGTCGATCGGGGCAACACCCGTCACCGCCGAGAGCAGCGCCAGCACCGAGGTGCGCGGCGCCCCCGGCCAGTCCAGCCCGGCCTCGGCGTCGAACGCGGGGCCGATGTCGAGCGCCGGTGCCGGGGCGTCGTGGAACAGCGGTTCGAAGTGCCGGATGACACGCCCGTCGCGCGGCTTCCCCGGGGGTCAGGCCCGGACGAGCGTGACGCACAGGGCGTCCCAACCGCCCACCCAGGTGTCGTCGTCGGTCACGGCGCGAGCCTAGGGGTGGCCGTCGCCTCCCCGCAGCCGACCGCGATCACTCAGCTCCTGCGTCCGCCCGGGCCTGACGGTCATCAGTGCGAGACGGCGTGCGGATGTGCCGCGTTCCGTGGACGATGCAGTCGTGGATCCCGAGTTCGTCGTCACGCGTCACGAGGCCGGGCGCCTGGACTTCGACGTGCGCGCTGAGTGGTCTCCCCGGATCCGGACGGCATTCTTCGCTTCCGGCGCAGACGGGCTCGTCGCCAACTACGCCCGCGGCTTCGTCGGGCGCGACCTCGATTTCGTCCGCGAGCTTCCGCTGCGCCGGCTGAACGTGCTCGGCCGGGGGATCACCGACCTCACTCCCGTCCACGACCTCGCCGGCACCCTCGAGGAGCTGAGCGTCGAGGTCGCCCCGGGTGCGCACGTCGACCTGGCGCTGCTTCCCGGGCTGCGAGTACTGGCGTGCGCATGGGACCAGGTGAGGGACAGCATCGAACGTACGGACCGCCTCGAGGACCTCTACCTCGCTCCGTACCGGGAGCGGGACCTCGCGCCGTTGACGCACCTGACCGCGCTCCGCTCCCTGCGGATGAAGGAACGTCCCGGCGTTCGCTCGCTGGACGGCATCGAGTCCATGTCCTGGCTGGCCCACCTCGGGATCTACGGTGCGCCTCTCGAAGACACGTCCGCCCTGGTCAGCCTCGGCTCGCCGGTGCTCACGGAACTCGCCCTCGCCACCTGTCCGAGGCTCACCTCACTCTCGGACCTCAGCAGCCTGGTGGGCCTGCGGCACCTGGACGTCAGCGAGAGCGGACCGCTGCAGAGCCTCGGCCCGATCGCAGACTCGATACTCCTTGAGGGCCTCTACCTCTACGGCTCGACGACGATCGTCGACGGCGACCTCACGCCGCTGCGGGGCCTGACCCGTCTGACTGACCTCCGGATGATGGCCAGACGCCACTACACCCCGACCCTCAAGGACGTCCGCCGACATCTCGGTATCGACGGCTGACACGCCCTCGCGTGCGCATCCCACTGTGGGATGCACTGAGGTATCCTTGCCTGCATGAGCACGCAGATCGCAGTCCGCCTTCCCGACGAGATGGTCGCCTTCCTGGATCGCAACGTTGCGGCCGGCAAGGCGCCGAGCCGGGCCGCGCTCGTTGCCGCTGCACTGGAACGCGAGATGCGTCGACTGGCCGCCGTTCAGGACGCGCAGATCCTTCGTACGCAGGGTGCAGCAGATGAGCTCGACGACCTGGTCGAGTGGACCGGAACGCACGCCGTGGTCGAGGACTGACCGGGTGCGAGAGATCTGCCTGGTCCGCCTCGACAAGACGCGGCCGGCGCTCGTCCTGACGCGGGAGGCTGCTCGCGGGGCGATGACCAAAGTGACCGTTGCCCCGATCACGAGCACCATCAAGGGCTTGTCCAGTGAGGTCCTGGTGGGGCCCGACAACGGGTTGGACCACGAGTGCGCGGTGTCCTTGGACAACGTCCTGACCGTCCCGGTGGATGCACTCGGGCGCACCGTCGGGCATCTCAGTGGCGAGCAGGAGGCGCTGCTGGCGCGTGCCGTGGTGTTGGCCTACGACCTCGAGGTAGCCCTGCTCGACTAGAGCCGAGGAAGCGCGCGACCGACGGCCACCAGAGATGTGGTAGTCGTCCTCGCGGTCCATCGCCGAACCACGGGACGGAGTGCACCTGGGGACAGGCAGTGGGGGACTGCAGGCGGCGCCGGCACGCTCACCGGGCTCCATGGCAGTGGCCACTGCCTGTTCGCCGGAGCGGTGATCCCAGCGCTTCTCCCGCCAGTTGGGGAGCGAGAGCCGAGGCCTCACAACCCCAGGTCGGAGACGAGGGCCGCGACCCGGGCCAGGCCGGCGGCGGGGGAGAAGTGCTCCTCCCACCGGGCGTGGGCGTGGTCGAGCACCTCCACCATCCGGTCCGGGCCGGCCTCGAAGACCGACTCGACCGCGTGGGCGAGCGCCACGGCATCCCCCTTGGGGCTGACCCACGGGTGGGCCGGCCCGGCCACCTCGGCCAGCGCGCCGGCGTCGGAGATGACGAACGGGGTGCGCGACGACATCGCCTCGGCGACCACGAGCCCGAACGGCTCGGCCCACTGCGAGGGGAAGACCGCGACGTCGATGGAGGAGAAGAAGTCCTCGCGCGAGATCCAGCCCGGGCGCTCGACGAGGTGCTCGACCGGGGCCATGGCCGTGCGGATCGGGCCGGTGTCCTCGGGCGGCGCGAACCGGCCCTCGCCGGCCAGCAGCAGGTGGTAGCGGCCCGGGTCGGTGCGGTCGAGCTCGGCCAGCCCGGCGGCGAGCGTGACCAGCCCCTTGTCGACCGAGTGCCGGCCGAGGAAGCCGATCCGCCGCTCACGGGTGCGCTCACCCGGCCGGGGGTGCGTCGCCACCGGCTCGACCCAGTTCCACAGGACGCGCGAGCCGGGCACCGAGGCCGCCATCGACTCCGACGGCACCAGGGTGACCAGGGCGCCGCGCCGGGCCACCCGGGACGCGATCGCGTTGACCCCCACCGGTTCCTGGTGCAGGTGCACGATGCGGTGGCCCAGCCCGGCGGTGGCGAAGGCCGGCACGAGGCCGTTGCACCACAGGATGCCGGCGGCGTTGGTCGCGCGCCACGCCCGCAGCTCGCCGATGTACTGCCGTCGCCCCGAGGACAGGTCGGTGGCCGGGAAGCCCGCCGCGCGAGCCGCCTCGGCGACCCCGTCGCGCCCGCCCCGGGGGGCGACCACCTGCACGTCGTGGCCGAGCGTGCGCAGCGCCTCGGCGACGGCCAGCAGCATCACCTCGCCACCGCCGATCTCGCCGTTGTTGGCGGCGAGCACCACCGTGGTCATGACCGAGCCCGCCACGTCGCGGTAGACCGAGGCGACCTCGGCGCACATCGTCGCGCGGTCGGGCCAGCCGGCCGGCAGGGTCGGCCGGGATGCCGGGTCGAGACCCTGGGCGGCCACCAGCCGGGCGACCCCGGCGTGGTCGTCGTGGGCCATCAGAGCGCGCGGCCGGGAGGATCTCGGGGTTGCCGCCGACCGGGGTCGCGACGGCCCCGACGCCGTGCACGAGGGCGTCGAGCAGCGAGTAGGAGCAGTTCTCCCACACCGACAGCTGCACCAGCACGTCGGCCGCATCGAGCAGGGGCGCCGGGTCGACGTGCCCGACGAAGGTCGTCGAGGCCCCGAGGCCGAGGTCGTCGGCGAGGTCGCGCAGGGCCACCTCCTCCGGGCCGGACCCGGCCACGGTGAGCCGGGCGTCGGGGTGCTCCGCGTGCAGCAGCGCGAACGAGCGCAGCAGGTGGTCGACCCGCTTCTCGGGGGCCAGCCGCGCGATCGAGACGACGTGCAGGCCGGGGTCGCGCGCGCCTCGGTCGGGCAGCGGGTCGACCCCGTTGCGGATGACGCGCACCGGCGTCGACCGGGACGGGTGCCACTTGGCCCGCACCGAGCTCGCCGTCGAGTCGGCGACCGCGATCACGGCATCCGCGCGGCGCAGGCGGGCGGTGTGCACCAGCGCCTTGAGCCGGGCCCGCCACACGGTGCCGTGGTAGACGAGGTCGTCGACCGCGATGCCGTGCTCGGTGGTGACCAGCGCGGTGGGGGAGCCCACCGTGGCGACGGCGGTGACGACGTCGGCCCACGACAGGTGCGAGTGGGTGACCACCGGGCGCAGCGTTCCGATGCTGCGCCGCACGGCGGCCACCGACTCGCGGATGCCGTGCTCGGGCCCGACCGGGGCCGTCACCACGTCGGCGCCCCCGCGCCGCAGCCGCTCGGCGAGCGGCCCGGGGGGCAGCAGCACGACGAGCCGGTACCCGGGCACGCCGACCTCGACGACGTCGAGGACGTGCCGGCCGACCCCGGCCACGTCACCCACCGGCACGACCCAGAGGGCGGTCGGCGGTGCGTCGGGCCCGGTCAGAACCACTGCTCGAGCCGCTCCAGTGCCAACCAGAAGCCCTCGCCGTTGTTGACGTGTCCCTGCCAGATCTCGGGGATGAAGCCCACGCCGGGGGCGAGCAGGTCGAGCTGGCGGGCGAGCACCGGCCAGTCGATCTCGCCGTCGCCGACCTGCACGCCCTCGCCGTCGACCCCGACGGCGTCGACGAGGTGCAGGTGGTCGCTGTGCGGGGCGAGCAGCTCGACCGCCTCGCGAGAACGGCTGCCCGAGGAAGGTGGTGGCGAGCTTGGTGTGCGAGACGTCGAGGCAGAGCCGGCGGCCGTAGCGCGACGCGAACTCGGCGGTGTCGGCGGCGCGGACGAACAGGTTGCAGTAGCAGCTGGCCGCCCATGTACCAGGGGAACGGCGGCAGCGTCTGGCACGACAGGCGCACCCCGGAGTCGTCGACCCGGTCGAGCGCCGGCCGCGACCCGCGCGTACATGTCGGGCAGCTCGTCGAGCGGCACGTGCCGGTCGGTGGTGAACCCGCCGACGCTGGAGATGACGACCGGGTCGACGTCGGTGGTGAAGAACGGCCGCAGCGACCGGGTCAGGTCGATGACCCGCTGCAGCTCGGTGATCGAGCGCTCCCAGTGCGCGTCGTCCTCGCTGGCGAGGTTGAGGATGAAGTCGCCGGCGAACAGGTCGGGGGCGTGGCAGGCGTAGCCCATCGGCAGCCGGTCGGGCAGCACGGTGGCGGGGTCGATCTCGAGGTCCTTGTAGGAGAAGTGGAACTCGAGGAAGTCGGGGGTGCAGTCGGCGGTGAGGGTCTCGACGTCGTGGTAGCGCACCGGCAGGCCCCACGGGCGACGGAAGACGTAGTCGCGACCCTTCGACACGGCATCCGACAGGTCGGTGGCGTAGAAGAAGTCGCCGGCGCGCAGGCCGCGGTTCGCGGTGCGGCCGACCAGCCGGTCGAGGGCGTTGGGCTGCAGGCCGCGGCCGGGGCTCTTGATGTCGACGGCGGCGCGGTCGATGACGTCGCCGGGCTCGAGGTCGCGCGCGGCGACCAGGCTCTTGGCGAGGTTGACCCGGTTCATCATCTCGCCGGTCGACACCGCCCGCGGCGCGGCGCTGCCCAGGGCCTCCTCGACCTCGCGGATGCGCACGACCATCTCGGCGAACTCGTCGGGCAGCAGCGAGACCTTGTGGTCGTTGCCCTCCATGCCGCGGTCGACGGTGAAGTGCTTCTCGACGATGCTCGCGCCGAGCGCGACGGCGGCGACCGGCACGTGGAAGCCGCGCTCGTGGCCCGAGTAGCCGACCGGGCAGTCGCCGAGCTCGGCGAGCCGGGTGAGGTAGCGCAGGTTGACGTCCTTGAACGGCGCCGGGTAGGTCGACTGGCAGTGCAGCAGGGCGTAGGCCGTGCCGCTGGCCCGCAGCACCGCGACGCTCTCGCGGATCTCGGTCTCGGTCGACATGCCGGTCGACACCACGAGCGGGGTGCCGGATGACGCGGCGTGCGTGAGCAGCGCGTGGTTGGTGAGGTCGGCCGAGGCGATCTTCAGGGCCGGGATGCCGTAGCCGACCAGGGCGTCGACGCTCGGCTCGTCCCACGGGGTGCACATGATGTCGACGTCGACGTCGCGGCAGTGGTCGAACACCTCGAAGAGCTGCTCCGCCGGCAGGTTGAAGCGGGAGAGCAGGTCGAGGGTGTACTGCGGGCCGAGGTCCTCGCCGGCGCTGCCGGTGCCGCCGCGGTAGAGGGCGGCCATGTCGCGCAGCTGGAACTTCACGCAGTCGGCGCCGGCGCCCTTGGCGCAGGTCGACGAGCTCCTTGGCCAGGGCGACCGAGCCGTTGTGGTTGATGCCGATCTCGGCGATGAGGAAGGCGGCGTGGCCGCGGCCGACGTCGTGCCGGCCGACCTGGAAGGCGTCGCTGCGGTTGACGGCGACGGCGACGAGGTGGCCGTGCTCGTCGAGCAGCGGCACGTGGTCGATGGCGCCGACGAACAGCCGGCGGACCTCCGCGGGCGTGGCCGTCGCGGGGGCGCTGCGCACCCCGGTGTTCGCGACGTCGGCGCAGGGGCGGTTCAGGTCGACGTCGGTCTGCGCGGCGATCCAGCGGCGCACGTCGCCGTCGCTGATCGAGCCGACGAGGTGGCCGTGCTCGGTGACGCAGAAGACGATGCGGGCCTTGTTGGAGGTGATCTTCTCCAGGGCCGTCAGCACCGGGTCCTCGCCGTAGACGACGAAGGGCCGGATGGTGCGGTCGATGATCATGCGGGGCTCCCGGAGAGCTGGCTCAGCCGGCGGTCGGCGACCTCGAGGTCGAGCTCGGTGTCGACGTCGATGCCCTCGAGCTCGTCCATGACGAACAGCCCCACCCGGCCGCCGATCCGGTTGTCGAGCTCGTCGTAGACCCACGTGCGGGTCAGGTAGACCGACCCGGTCTCGCGGTAGCGCAGCGTGGCCGGGGTGAGGTCCTGGCGGCGGGGGCGTGCGGTGACGTCGTACGCGGCGGTCGGCCCGGCATCCGGCGTGCCCTCGGCCCAGATGAACGGGGCCTGCGGCACCACGCCCACGAGCGAGTCGACGCCGGTCGCCTCGAGCTGGGCGACGGCCCGCGACAGGGTGCCCGGCAGGCGCATCGGTGAGGTGGCCTGCAGCAGCATGACGGCGTCGGGGGCGGCGTCGGCGGCCCGGGCCGCGGCGATCGCGTGCCGCACCACGGGCTCGGTGGGGGTGGTGTCGAGGGCGAGGTCGGCCGGGCGCAGGAACGGCACGAGGGCCCCGGCCGAGCGGGCGACGGCGGCGATCTCCTCGTCGTCGGTGGAGACCACGACGTCCATCGCGGGTCGGGCCGACAGGGCGTGTTCGAGGGTCCACACGATGAGCGGCTTGCCCCCGACGAGCCGCAGGTTCTTGCGGGGCACGCCCTTGGAGCCGCCACGGGCGGGGACGACGCAGAGGATCCTCACCCCGCCATCATCTCCCGCACGACCTCGGCCACACCCCGGGACGGCTCCACCTCGGGCCGTTCGGGGGATGCCGTGGGCGGGCCACCCCACGGCGCGAGGGCGTAGCGGGCCCAGAACTCGGCCAGCCAGGTCGGCGGGTCGGCCAGGGTGACCCACGCGGGGAGCCCGGCCGCGGCGGCCTCGAGCACCCCGGTCGAGAACACGCTGACCACCGGTGCGCCGAGCTCACGCAGCGGGATGCCGGACCGGTCGATGGTGATGCCCGACGCCTCCCAGCGGGCGTGCGTCGCCAGCGACTTCCGGTCGCGCTCGGACGGGTGGGGGCGGTAGGTGGCGTGGTCGGTCCCGGCAGAAGGTCTCGGCGGCCTCGACGAGCACGTCGCGGGGCAGCTCGACGCCGTGCAGCTGGCCGAGGAAGACGGGCGCGGCATCCGGGTCGACGGTGGCCGGCGGGGGCTCGGACGCCTCCCAGAGCAGCTGGGAGCCGACCACCACCGAGCCGACGTCGTCGCGACCGGACCGCCAGAACGCGGCGTCGGCGTCGCTCCAGGCGAGCAGGATCGTGCCGGCACCGAGCGGGGGCGCGTGCGGGGTCATCAGGCCGTGCTGCACGGTGAGGAAGCGCCCGGGCTCGGCGAACCGGTGCCCGAGCGCCCCGAGCGGCATGAAGTGGCCGGTCGAGAGCACCACGGCACCGCCCTCGGCGTGACGGGCGACGAGGTCCGGGGCAAAGCCCGGCGACTCCGTCCACGGGCCCTCGGGCAGCAGGTCGGTGACCCCGACGGGGGCGATGACGGCGACGTCGGCCGGGTCGAGGTGGCGCACCGGCTCGAGCAGGGCGCGCGCCGAGCTGCCCGAGCGCGACTCCAGGCAGACGAGCACTCGCGGCTGGGGCCCGCCCCGGGTCAGCACGGCGTTGCCGGCGTGCCCGTCGGGGCGGGCGATGTCGCGCAGCACGCCGAGCATCCGCTGGGCACGGCGCCCGACCGGCTGGCTGCGGTCCTGCCAGCGGTGCCAGGCCTCCAGGTCGCGGGGGTGGGTCAGGCCGTCCACAGGGCCTCCAGGTCTCGGGCGCGGTGCACGAAGGTGTGCTCGGCGAGGGTGCGGGCGCGACCGGCGGACCGCAGGCCGTCGGCCCAGGGCCGGTCGGTGGTGGCCCGGTGGCCCAGCTCGGCGGCCTCCTCGGGCGAGCCGAAGACGGCCAGCTCGACCCCGGGCTCGTAGTGGCGCGACACGTCGGCCCGGTCGACGAGCTGCACGGCGCCGACGCCGCAGGCCTCGAAGGTGCGCATCGTGAAGCCGTCCTGGTCACCGTGCACGTTCAGGGTGGCGCGGGCCCCGGCCATGACGCCGTAGGCGTCGGCGCGGGGCAGGTCGCGGCCGTGCGGCACGGCCGGCTGGCGCAGTCGCCAGGTGCGCAGCCGGTCGACGGGGTGGGCCGACCAGTCACGGCCGTAGGCCCGCACGGGCACCTGTGCGGCGGCGAGGTCGGTGAGCAGCGACTCACGACCGGGGTAGCGGGCGCCGACGAAGACGACCTCGTCGCTCGGCACCGGCGTGAACGCGATGTCGGGGTCGTGCGCCAGCGGCACGTGCACCGACCGCAGGCCCTGCGCGGTGAGCGTCGCGACGTCGTCGGGGGAGTAGCTCGCCACCGGCCCGGCCGCCGCGAGCGAGGCCGCCGTGTGGTCGGTGCGACGCAGCTCGTCGTAGAGCCACAGCGCGTGCCGCCGCCGCTCGAGCAGGCCCCACAGCTCGGCGTCGAAGGTGTCGCCCTTGACCACGAGGACGACGTCGGGATCGACCTCGCGCACCGCCTGAGCGGCGCGGGCGGTGTGCTCCGCACGGCGGGCCGCCACGGGCCCGCCGAGCCGCTCGACGAGGTCGTACGTCACCTTGGCGCGAGCCCGGTCGACCGCGCTGGGGTGGTCGTCGTACGCGAGCGTGGTCACGGCGTACCCGAGGGTCGTGAAGGCGCGCTCGATCGAGCGCCAGTAGCCGTGGAAGACCGGGCTGAGCACCAGCAGGCGGGGGCCGCTCACGAGGTGAGTCCACGCTCCTCGAGCTCGCCGAGGGCCTGGTCCCAGGCGCTGGCGGCGACGCCCGGGCGGTCCCACGAGGCGCGCACGAAGTCGTGCACCGCCTGCGCCGTGGTGTGGGTGGGGAGCGGTGCGCCGACCGAGGTGAGGCGGGCGAGGTCGGCGCACGCGTGCTCGATGTCGCCGGCCCGGTGCACCTCGACGTGGACGATGCCCGCCGGGGGCACCGGCGCGGCATCCGCGGCGAGCCCGGCCAGCTCGACCAGCGAGGTGCGCACACCCGTGCCGCTGTTGAGGACCAGCGGATCCCCGGGGACCGGTGGCGTGGAGACGAGGTGGGTCAGCAGGGCCGCGAGGTCGTCGACGTGCACGAAGTCGCGGGTCTGGTGGCCGTCGCCGTAGATGGTGAGGGGGCGCTGCTCGCGCAGCATCGCGAGGAACGCCGCCAGCACACCGGTGTACGGGTTGTGCAGGGCCTGCCCCGGGCCGATGACGTTCTGCGGGCGCACGATCGTGAGCGGCACCCGGTCGCCGCAGACGGCGACCGCGACCGACTCCGCCAGCGACTTGGTCTCGCCGTAGACCGACACCGGGTGGTGCGGGTCGTCCTCGCGGGACGGTGCCGGGGTCGCGGCATCGCAGCACGGGCGGCCGAACGTCGGCCGGTGGTCACGGCACTCGTAGCGGCCCTCGCCGTAGACGGCGCGCGAGCTCATCACGAGCAGCGGGATGCCGTGCCCTACAGCGAACTCCGCGGCCCTGCGGGTGCCGTCGACGTTGACCCGGTGGTAGCGGTCGACCTCGTACATCGACTGCCCGGTGCCGGTCTCCGCCGCGAGGTGCACCAGGGCCTCGGCCCGGCGCACCTCGGCGTTGGCGGTGGTCCAGACCGTGCGGTCGGCGACGTCGCCGACGAGCACCGGCCCGGGGAAGGCGCGGCGGGCGGCCTCGGGGTCGGCGTGCACCTGCGGGTGCAGCAGGTCGACGGCCGCCACGTCGTAGCGCACCTCGGTGAGGCGGCGCGCGAGGTGCTGCCCGATGAAGCCGGCGCCGCCGGTGAGCAGGACGGTCACGAGCCCTCCCCGGTGGCGATGACCCGGGCGGGCACGCCGCCGACGGTGGCCCCGGCGGGCACGTCGCGGGTGACGACCGCACCGGCACCGACCGTCGCGCCGTCGCCGATGGTGACCCCGCCCAGCACGACCGCCCGCTGGCCCAGGAAGACGCCGTCACCGATGGTGACGGGGCCGGTGCCGTGCACGGAGGTCCGGTCGGCGCGACCGTGGTCGGCCGACCCGATGTAGACCCCGTCGGCGAGCATCGTGTTGTTGCCGATGGTCACGTGGTCGACGCAGTGGATGTGCACGTCGTGCCCGAAGTAGGCGTCGTCGCCGATGGTCAGCCGCCCGTCGTCGCCCTCCACCTGGAGCCAGGCTCCCTCGTAGACGGCGCACCGAGCGCCGATGGAGATGCGGTCGACACCACGCAGCACGCTGGGCGCGACGATCACCGTGCCGGGGCCGACGGCAGCGAAGGCGCGACGGTACAGGGCGGTGCGTGCGCGGCCGAGATGCCATCGCACCGAGGGTGGGGCCTCGACGACGCGTCTGACGAGGCTGGTCATGGTCGGATCCTACGAGGCCTGCCCCCCGCGTACCCGGGAGTCCGACCAAGCACCCGTTGGGGGAGCGGCCTTTCTGCGAGGATCGCGGCATGCGTGTTGGCCGGACGGGGGGCGAGCCACGGCGTGCGGGCGTCTACCTCCCCGGGGTCAACGGCCGTGGGGGCGCGGGGCGGCTCGCCGTGCTGCTCGCGCTCGAGCTCGCGAGGGGTGGCTGGGCCACGACGCTGTTCACCGACGGCTCGGTGCCGCCGGACGAGCTCGCCCGGGACCTCGGCGTGGACCTGTCCCAGCTGGAGTTCGTGGCGCTGGCCGGCGAGGACCCGCGCGGCGGGTCCCTGCGCCGGCTGCGGCGGCTGCGGACGACCTGGCGGCACGCCCGCCAGATCCGCCGCCTGGACCTCGACCTCTTCGTCAACGTGAGGTTCAAGAGCGACCTGCCGGGCTGCGGCCGGCGAAACGTCTACTACTGCATGTTCCCGCACCGGCTGCAGGTCGAGAGCGCCGGCCGGGCGCACGCCCTCTACCTGTGGGCCGCCTCGGCGCTCGAGCGGGCCCTGGTCGTACGGCACCGGGGCGGGTTCCTCGCGACGTACGACGAGGTCTGGGCCATCTCGGAGTTCACGGCTCGGCACGTGGAGGAGCGCTGGGGGCGCCGCCCGCTCCTGGTGTACCCGGCCTGCGAGCCCGTGCCGCGGGGGGTCAAGCAGCGCGTCATCGCGGTCGTGGGCCGGTTCCAGGCGCCCGGGCCCCAACATCCCCTACAAGGCCCAGGACGTGCTGTTGGGAGTCTTCGCGACCCTGACCGACCTGCACGCGCAGGGATGGCGGCTCGTCATGGTCGGCGGGACGTCGCCCGAGGGCAGCGCGTACCTGAGCGGTCTGCGCGAGCTGGCGCGGGGGCTGCCCGTCACCTTCGTCACCGACGGCTCGCGCGAGCAGGTCCGCGACATCCTCGGCGAGGCCTCCCTCTACTGGCACGCGCAGGGGGTCGCCGGCGACGGCGAGCGCTACCCGGAGAGCCAGGAGCACTTCGGCATCAGCACCGTGGAGGCGATGTCGGCCGGCGCCATCCCCCTCGTCTACGGCACGGCGGGCCCGGCCGAGGTCGTCAGGGGTGTGCCGGGCGTGTCCAGCTGGAGACAGCCGGACGAGCTCGCTGAGCTCACCCGCGCGTGGGCTCGGTGCTCCGATGAGGAGTCCGAGGCCGTGCGGCAACGGTGCCAGGACCGCGCCGCGGAGTTCGACGAGGCCCACTTCCGGCGCCGCGTCCAGGAGCTCGTGTGACCACCTCGGCGACCTGGCCCTCGAGCTGCCGACGGGTCGTCATCGTGGCTCCGTGCGTCCCGGAGGCGAGCGGGGGCGCCCGAGCCGTGGAGAACTACGTCCCGATGTTCGAGGCCCTCGGCGCGCACGTCGACGTCGTCTCGCTGTACCCGGGGATCGCGGGCAGACCGGTCGGGTTCGTGCCCCGGGTGGTCGTCCGTCGGCGCGCGCTGCATCGCGGCCCGGTGGTCCGGGGTGGCTCCGCCGCCTGGCGGCGAGCCTGGCTGCTGCCCGTCGTGGCGTTCAAGAGGCTCGACTGGGCGCTCGCCATGTGGAGGTACCGACGGCTGATGTCGTCGTTCGGCAGCGACACGCTGGTGCTCTTCACCCACGTCACCCCGCTGGCCGTGCTGCACGAGTCGGGTTTCACCTGGGCGCCGAGCGGACCCCTCGTCATCGGACAGCACCACGCACCCTTCGTGAGCGTCGAGGAGGACCCCGCGCTGGGGCGCCGCATCGCTCGTGAGTTCGCCGGGGTGGACGCGTTCGTCGCCCTGACCGACGACGACGCCGCCCGCTTCGCCGAGGTGCTCCCCGTACCGTGCTACGCGCTGCCCAACCCGGCGCGCCCGCTGTCCGCGGTCGAGGAGGCGGCGATCGACCACGGCGGGGCGCGTCCGCGGACCGCCGTCGCCCTGGCGCGCCTGTCGCCCGTGAAGCAGCTGGACCTGATGATCCGTGCCTTCGTCCGCGCGACGGCTGCCCCCGGCCTGCAGGACTGGCGACTGCGGATCTTCGGGGAGGGCAGCGAGCGTGCCGCCCTCGAACGGGTCATCGACGCCGCCGGGGCGGGCGACCGGGTCGAGCTGATGGGCGAGGTCGACGACGTCGGGCCGGCCCTGGACGCGGCGGCCGTCAACCTGCTGACCTCGCGGTACGAGGGGTTCGGGATGAGTGCCCTCGAGGCGGCGCAACGCGGCGTGCCCACCGTGGCGTTCGACTGCTCGGTCGGCGTCGGCACCCTGGTCACCGAGCTGCACGGCCGGCTCGTGCGACCGGCGGGGGACGAGGACGCCTTCGTCGACGCGCTGCGGACGGTGCTGGTCGACGAGGTGGGGCTGGCGGAGTCCGGTGCGCTGGCCCGGGCGGCAAGCGGGAGGTACCACCCCGACGAGGTGGGTCGACAGTGGGCTCGTGTCGTGGCCGACCTGCTCGAGCGGCGCTCGGCCCGTTGAGCGACATCGGTGCGGTCCGCCATCCCGGGCTGTCCGTGGCCTCGCTGCCCGGCGGTCGGCCTGCTCTACCGTGGTGCCTGATGAACAGCAGCCAGGCCACCCGATGAGTCTCGTCGCCATCGTCACGCGGGTCACGCGCCGGTACCTGCCGCCCGGTTCCGGCGTGCTGTTCGACCAGGACGCGCGCCGCAAGCTGGTCCTGGCGTTCATCGGGTCGGTCGTCCTCGCGGCCATGGAGCTGCTCGGCCTCGGTGCCCTCCTGCTGCTGATGCAGCAGCTGACCCCCGCGGCCGACAAGGGAGCCGTGCTCGAGGGCCATCAGCGATGCCCTCGGGGACCCCGGGCCGCGAGCGATGATCGCGATCCTGAGCGGCCTCGTCCTCGTCGTCTTCGTCGCGAAGGGCCTGTTCGCCCTTCGCTTCCGCTGGTGGCTGCTGCACTTCCTCGCGAGGCAGGAGGCGCACACGGCCGGTCGTCTCCTCGTCGGGTACGTCAAGGGTCCCTACTGGCGGGTGCTCCAGCGCAAGGGATCGGACCTGATCCGGAGCATGTTCGAGAACAACAACGCGGTGTACGGCATGGTCATCGGCCCCTACATGCTGATCGCCACCGAGGGCCTGACCGTGCTGGCGGTCTTCGTGTTCCTGCTGTTCGTCATGCCGATCCCGACCATCGCGGCGGTCGGCTTCCTCGGGCTGGCGGCGCTGGGGCTCAACGCCGCGGTGCGGGCCCGGGCACGCCGCCTCGGCGAAGAGCTCTCCGACGCCAGCGGGCGCTCCTTCCGGGCCGCGCTGCACGCACGCTTCGGGATCAAGGAGATCAAGGTCCGCCGGGCGGAGGGGCACTTCCTCGACGACTTCCGCGGTGCCCGCACCCAGTGGGCCAACGCCCGGGCCACGATGATCTTCCTGGGCGAGATGCCGAGGTACGTGCTCGAGGTGCTCTTCATCATCAGTGCCCTGCTCGTCATCGGGCTGCTCTTCGTCACGGCGGGGGAGGGCCAGGCGCTGTCGCTCATCGCGCTGTTCGTCGCCGCCGGCTTCCGGATCCTGCCGTCGGTCGTGCGCATCGTCGGAGCGCGCAACACCGTGCGAACCGGCCTGCCCCAGATGGAGCTCGTCATCAAGGACCTGATCGACGACCTGGCGGCCTCCGGGGTGCGCGAGCTCTCCGCTCCCGACGAGCGGGGGAGCCGGCGCCCGCTGACCTCCCGCCTGGAGCTGCGCGACGTGCACTTCAGGTACCCGACCGGCTCCCAGGACGTCATCGACGGCGTCGACCTGGTCATCCCCGCCGGCCACTCGGTGGCCTTCGTCGGGGCGAGCGGGGCCGGCAAGAGCACCCTGGTCGACCTCGTGCTCGGCCTGCACGTCCCGAGCTCGGGCGAGATCCTCGTCGACGGTCACCCCATCGCCGAGGACGTCGCCGGCTGGCAGCGCTCCATCGGCCTGGTGCCCCAGTCCGTCTACCTGCTGGACGCCTCGCTGCGCGACAACATCGTGTTCGGGCTCGAGTCCGACGGTGTCGACGAGGACCACCTGCTCGACGTCGTGCGCCGCGCGCAGCTGACCGAGCTGCTCGAGGAGCTGCCCGAGGGCCTCGACGCCTACCTGGGTGACGGCGGCAGCCGGGTGTCGGGCGGTCAGCGCCAGCGGATCGGCATCGCCCGAGCGCTCTACGTGCGCCCGTCCCTGCTCGTGCTCGACGAGGCCACCTCGTCGCTCGACAACGAGACCGAGCGGCGGGTCACCGAGACGATCGAGTCGATCAGGGGGTCGGTCACGACCATCGTCGTGGCGCACCGGCTCTCCACCGTCCGGCACTGCGACGAGGTGCTGTTCCTCGAGGGGGGAGTGGTGGTGTCGAGGGGCACCTTCGACGAGGTGGCCGCCGACAACGAGTCGTTCGCCGCGCTGGTCCGGCTGGGCCGACTCTGAGCACTGTTGGACGGGTCACACGACAGGTCTGGAACCGTCCGTTCCGCGGTGACTGCCGTAGCGTGCGCACGTGGCTGATTCACCGATCGGGGTCTTCGACTCCGGATATGGCGGGCTGACCGTCATGCGCGCGGTGCTCGACCAGCTGCCGCACGAGTCGGTCGCCTACTTCGGCGACACCGCGCGCGCCCCCTACGGCCCGCGGCCGATCGCGCAGACCCGCGAGCTGGCCCTCGAGTGCCTCGACCGGCTCGTCGACCACGGGGTCAAGATCCTCGTCATCGCCTGCAACACGGCGAGCGCGGCGGTGCTGCACGACGCCCGCGAGCGCTACGACGTGCCGGTGGTCGAGGTCATCCGGCCCGCGGTGCGCCGGGCCGCGGCCGCCACCCGCACCGGCCGGGTCGGCGTCATCTCCACCGTCGGCACCCACCAGTCCGGGCGCCTACCTCGACGCCTTCGCCGCGGCCCCGCACCTCGACGTCGTGAGCACCCCGTGCCCGCGCTTCGTCGAGTTCGTCGAGCGCGGGGTCACCGGTGGCCCGGAGCTGCGTCGGGGTCGCCCACGAGTACCTCGACCCGCTGCGCGAGCGCGGGGTCGACACCCTGGTGCTCGGCTGCACCCACTACCCGCTGCTGACCGCCGTCATCTCCTACGTCATGGGCGACGACGTCACGCTGGTGTCGTCGGCCGAGGAGACCGCCAAGGACGTCTACCGGGTGCTCGCCGACGCCGACCTGCTGCGCCCCGACGACCTGCCGCCGCCCGACCACGGCTTCACCACCACCGGCGACCCCGAGGAGTTCCGCCGCCTCGCGAGCCGCTTCCTCGGCGTGGGCTCCCGGCTCGGGCCCGTGTTCACCGCGCCGGCGCAGGTCATGACGGCGGGCCGGTCATGAGGGTCACGGTCATCGGCTGCTCCGGGTCGTTCGCCGGCCCGGAGTCGCCCGCGTCGTCCTACCTCGTGCAGCACGAGGCCGACGGCCGCACCTGGAACCTCCTGCTCGACCTCGGCAGCGGCGCCCTCGGGGCCCTCCAGCGGCACCTGTCGCCCGACGACCTCGACGCCGTCGTGCTCAGCCACCTGCACCCCGACCACTGCGTCGACCTGTGCGGGCTCTACGTCACCCGGCGCTACCGCCCCGCGGGCACGCTGCCGCACCGGCTGCCCGTGTTCGGCCCCGTCGGCACCGCCGAGCGCGTGGCGCTGATGTACCACGGCCTCGAGCCGGGCGGCATGGAGGCGCAGTTCGCCTTCGGCGTCGTCGCGGATGCCGTGCCGCTCACCGTGGGCCCGTTCACCGTCACCCCGTACGCCGTGAACCACCCGGTCGAGGCCTACGGCTACCGGGTCGAGGCCGGCGGCGCCGTGCTCGCGTTCACCGGCGACACCGACGACTGCGACGAACCTCACCCCGCTGCTGCACGGCGCCGACCTCGCGCTGCTCGACTCGGCGTTCGTCGACGGGCGCGACGTCGTGCCCGACATCCACCTGTCCGGGTCGCGCGCGGCCGCGGCCGCCGTGCGGGCCGGGGACGTGCGCCGGTTCGTGCTCACCCACATCCCCGCCTGGAACGACCCGCAGGTGTGCCGCGCGCAGGCCGCTGCCGTGTGGCCGGGCGAGGTCGAGCTCGCCGCGGCCGGCGCGGTCTACGAGCTCTGACCCGGCCGACGTCGGGGCGCGGGCCCGGGCCGGGCTAGCCTTGCCGCCATGCCTGACCAGACCCCCCGCCATGACGGCCGCGCCCCCGACCAGCTCCGCGAGGTGCGCATCACCCGCAACTGGCTCGACCACGCCGAGGGCAGCGTCCTCGTCGAGTTCGGCCGCACCCGGGTGCTGTGCGCCGCCTCCTTCACCGAGGGCGTGCCCCGCTGGCTGAAGGGCCGCGGGTCGGGCTGGGTGACGGCCGAGTACGAGATGCTGCCGCGCTCGACCAACACCCGCAGCGACCGCGAGTCGCGCCGCGGCAAGGTCGGCGGCCGCACCCACGAGATCAGCCGGCTGGTCGGTCGCAGCCTGCGCGCCGTCATCGACACCAAGGCCCTGGGCGAGAACACGATCGTGCTCGACTGCGACGTGCTGCAGGCCGACGGCGGCACCCGCACCGCCGCCATCACGGGCGCCTGGGTGGCCCTCGCCGACGCCGTCGCCGACGCCCGCGCCAAGGGCCTGATCGCGGCGGGCGCCGAGCCGCTGACCGGCTCGATCGCCGCCGTGAGCGTCGGGCTCGTCGACGGCCGGCCGGTGCTCGACCTCGACTACCCCGAGGACTCCACCGCGCAGACCGACATGAACGTCGTCATGACCGGTGACGGCCGGTTCGTCGAGGTGCAGGGCACCGCCGAGGGCGCCGGCGCCGCCTTCGACCGCACGGTGCTCGGCGACCTGCTCGACCTCGCGACCACCGGTTGCGCGCAGCTGAGCCGCGTCCAGCAGGAGGCGCTCGCCGCCCCCGCCCGGGAGCGGCTCGCGTGACCCGCCGGCTCGTGCTCGCGACCCGCAACGAGCACAAGGTGCACGAGCTGCGGCAGATCCTCGCGGAGCTGGTCGACGAGCTCGGGCTGGAGGTCGTCGGCGCCGACGACGTCGAGGGCGCCCCGGACGTCGCGGAGACCGAGGTGACCTTCCTCGGCAACGCGCGGCTCAAGGCCGTCGCGCTGGCCGAGGCCACCGGGCTGCCCGCCGTGGCCGACGACTCCGGGCTGGCGGTCGAGGTGCTCGGCGGCTCGCCCGGCGTCTTCTCGGCGCGCTGGTCGGGGTCGACGGCCGGGGCGGATGCCGCTCGCGCCGTCCGTGACCGCGCCAACCTCGACCTCCTCCTGGAGCAGGTCGGTGACGTGCCGGACGAGCACCGCGCGGCGGCCTTCGTCTGCGCTGCCGTCGTCGCGCTGCCCGACGGCCGGGTCGAGGGGGTCGAGGGCCGGGTCACCGGCACGCTCGTGCGGGAACCGCGCGGCACGAACGGCTTCGGCTACGACCCCGTGTTCGTGCCCGACGGCGACACCCGCACCCTCGCCGAGTACACCGACGTCGAGAAGAACGCGATCTCGCACCGGGGCAACGCCTTCCGCGCGCTCGTTCCGGTGCTGCGCGACCTGCTGGGCTGACCGGCCGGCCGGGCTGCGCCCGACCCGGCCGGGGTCCCGGACGAGCGCGTCGCACGGCATACTGGCGGCTGCGCGCAAGTGGCGGAACTGGCAGACGCGCCAGGTTTAGGTCCTGGTTCCTTCGGGTGTGCGGGTTCGAGTCCCGCCTTGCGCACTGGTGCCCGCCCGGCTCCGCGTGACCAGCGGACATGACGACGAACGGCCGGGGTAGGTTGTGCGTCAGCATCGACGACCCGACGAGGAGGCCCGACGTGGGTGACCGGCTCAGCCCCGGAGACACCGCTCCCGACTTCACGCTGCCCGACGACACCGGTGCACCGGTGACGCTCGGCGACCTGCGTGGCGGCAAGGTGATCGTCTACTTCTACCCGGCGGCGATGACCCCGGGCTGCACGACGCAGGCCTGCGACTTCAGTGACTCGCTCGAGTCGCTCAAGGCCGACGGCTACACCGTGCTCGGCATCTCGCCCGACGCCCCCGCCAAGCTCGCGAAGTTCCGCGACAAGGAGGGCCTGACCGTCGCGCTGCTGTCCGACGCGGACCGCGCGGTGATGAACGGTGGGGCGCCTTCGGCGAGAAGAAGCTGTACGGCAAGACCGTCGAGGGCGTCATCCGCAGCACCGTCGTCGTCGACGAGGCCGGCCAGGTCTCGCACGCCTTCTACAACGTCAAGGCCACCGGCCACGTCGCCAAGCTCCGCCGCGACCTCGGACTCGAGTGAGGACACCATGAGCGCCACCCAGCCCGCCGCCGACGGTGCGGCCGTCGCCGCCCCCGCGGTGCCGGCCCCGATCTCGATCCCGGCCCTCGAGGCGGAGATCTCGGCCCGTCGCGAGCGCCTGGCCCAGACCATCGACGAGCTCACCCACCGGGTGAGCCCGAAGACGATCATCAACCGCCAGACCGAGGCCGCGAAGGCCCGCTTCGCCGACGTCGCGACCACGCCCGAGGGCGACCTGCGGGTCGAGCGGATCGCCGCGGTCGTCGCCGTGGTCGCCGTCGTCGGCGGCTGGCTGGTCTACCGCCGCCTGCGCCGCTCCTGACCTGATCAGCGGCCGCTGGGCGGCTCGTGCGCCTCGCGCTCGCGGTCCAGCTCGCGCCGCTTCTGCGTGGTGAGGGTCGCGAGGTCGGTCGGGCCGTGCAGTCGGCCCGCGCGACCGGCGCTCTCCGCCGCGAGGGCGACGAGCCGGGCCCCGACGGCTCGGGGCAGGCGCGGGGCCCACACCTCGACGACGCGACCGAGGCGCTGGTACGACGACCAGTCCCGCAGCAGCCAGGCGACCAGGCCCACCGCTGCGGTCCACGCGCGCTCGCGCGCCGATCGTGGGCCGGCCTCCGCCGCAGCGTGGCTCGCGCCGTGGACGCGCTCGAAGAGTGCCCTGGAGGCGCCGGCCACGTAGGCCCGTGGAACCCGGTTCGCCGCGGACAGCGCCGCGCCCCGGTGCTCGACCTCGAGGGCGGGGTCGACGACGATCGTCACGCCCGACCGCGCGAGCCGGTAGCCCAGCTCGCTGTCCTGCCCGTAGACGAAGCGCGGGTCGAACCCGTGGTCGAGCCGGTCCCACGCCGCCCTGGTGACCGAGTTGTGCGCCGACCAGTCGACCCACCGCAGCTCGGCCGGCCGGGCGTACCACTGCTCAGCCGGCGCCGGCCGGTCGCCTCGCCGTAGGTGCGCGAGTAGGGGGTGTCGGTGACGACGTCGCGCATGGCGCAGGAGACCCCGAGGTCGTCGCGGCCGCGGTGGTGCTCCACGTGGCCGCGCACCATGTGGGGGGCGGGGGTGAGGTCGTCGTCGCACCGGATCAGCACCCGCCCGCGGGCCGCGGCGAAGCCGTCGTTGAGCGCCGCGACGACCCCGCGGGGGTGCTCGGAGGTCAGCACCCGCAGCGGGAGCCGGCCCTGACCACGACTCGAGCACCGCGGGGGAGTCGTCGAGCACCCCGTCGAGCACCACGACGACCTCCCACGGGCCGGGGTGGTCCTGGCGCGACAGCGCCTCGAGGAGCGCGGGGAGCCGGTGGGCTCCGCGGTGGCTCGGGACGATGACCGAGGCGTCGAGCGGGATCGCGGTCACCGCTGGATCATACGGAGGCGGCCGGTGCGCCCGCCGGGCCGGGGCGGAAACGACCGAGGCCCCCCGAACGGGAGGCCTCGTGGTGGTGCGCCATCAGGGACTCGAACCCCGAACCCGCTGATTAAGAGTCAGCTGCTCTGCCAATTGAGCTAATGGCGCGCGACGGAGACATTAGCAGCCGCCCGCCGTCCGGGCGAAATCGGTCAGCCCCGGGGGGCGTCGTCGTCGGCGACGTCCGCGGCATCCGCCTCGGCGTCGGTCTCGGCGTCGGCCTGCGGGCCGCCGATGGTGCGCCAGGCGGCGCCCAGCCCGAGCACGAGCACGACCAGCAACCCGACGACCGCGACGACCAGCCACGGGGTGGCCGCCGCCGGAGTCGTCCGAGACGGGGGCCGTGGTCACCGTGGGCTCCGGGGAGGCCACGGCGGAGACCGTCGGTGACGGGGTGGGCGTCACCGACGGGGTGGCGGATGCCGTGACCGACGGCGAGGCGGATGCCGGGGCCGCCGTGGTCGTGAACGTCACCGTGCCGGAGACCGGGTGGCCGTCGGTGCTGACGACCCGGTAGGTCACGGTGTGCTCACCGGCAGGCAGGTCGGCGACCAGGGGCTGGGTGACGGTGCGGCCGTCGGTGGTCGGGTCGCCGTCGGTCTCGTCGCCGTCCGGCCCGCCCACCTCGACCTTCACGAAGTTGGGGTTGACGTCCTCGTTGAAGGTCAGCACCACCTCGCGGGCGGTCTTGACCGTCGCGCCGTCCTTGGGGCGTCGAGGAGGTCAGCCGGGAGTGCAGCGCCAGGGACGCGGGCGACCGCGGCGAAGGCCGGCGCGACCGCCACCACCACGAAGGCGACGACGATGACGAGGACGACGACGGTGGCGAAGCGGCGGGACAGCATGCCTCCATCCTCGCAAGAGGCGGGCCCCGATCGGAACCGGAACCGCGCCGAGCGGGGTGAAGACGCGCGAACCCCCGACCCGCGCAAGCGGATCGGGGGCTCGACACCGTGGGGTGAGTGACGGGACTTGAACCCGCGGCCACCTGGACCACAACCAGGTGCTCTACCAGCTGAGCTACACCCACCACGACGGGCGCCCGGCATCCGAGGATGCCGTTGCGCCCGCAGCGCGAACCATCGTACCTGCTACTCGGAGGTGCTCCCGACCACGCCCGGCGGTGGTCGACGACGTGGCGCGGCGGCGCAGGGCGCGGGCCTGCTCGGTGGAGGGGCCGGGCGGCGGCACGAACACGGCCTCGCGGTAGTAGCGCAGCTCGGCGATCGACTCGCGGATGTCGGCGAGCGCGCGGTGGCCGCCGGACTTGGTCGGCGCCGCGAAGTAGGCCCGCGGGAACCAGCGGCGGGACAGCTCCTTGATGGAGGAGACGTCGATGATGCGGTAGTGCAGGAAGGCCTCGAGCTCGGCCATGTCGCGGGCCAGGAAGGCCCGGTCGGTGGCGACGGTGTTGCCGCCCAGCGGCGCCTTGCGCGGCTCGGGCACCCACTCCTTGACGTAGTCGAGCACCATCGACTGGGCCGCCTCGAGGGTGATGCCGTCGGCGAGCTGGTCGAGCAGGCCGGAGCCGGTGTGCATGTCGCGCACGAAGTCGCCCATCTGGGCGAGCGCGGCGTCCGGCGGGCGGATGACGACGTCGACGCCCTCGCCGAGCACGGTCAGCTCGTAGTCGGTGACGAGCGCCGCCACCTCGACCAGGGCGTCGGTCTCGAGCGACAGCCCGGTCATCTCGCAGTCGATCCAGACGATGCGGTCGGTGTGCGCTCGGTCGGTCCCCGGGGTGGTCATGGGGGACATGGTAGGGCGAGACGGGCGACGGGACCCTGCCGTGCGGGTGGACTGCACTAGGGTCGCGTGCCATGAGTGGGGACCTCGCGACGCTGCGGATGCCGCCCACCGCCCCCCGCGACCCCACGACCCGCTCGAACCTGCGTGGCTGGCTGCTCACCGGGGTCGCCGCCGTCGGCTTCCTCCTCGCCGCGCTCGTCGTGTCCGCCTACCTCGGTGCGGCGTTCGGGTTCCAGACCGCCCTGCTCGCGCTCGCCGTGGCGCTGGTGCCGCTCGGCATCGTCATCCCGACCTTCCTGTGGCTCGACCGCTTCGAGTCCGAGCCCACCCGCTACCTCGTCGGCGCCTTCCTGTGGGGCGCCCTCGTCGCGGCCGTCATCGCCGCGCTGTTCAACACCGGGGCCATCTCCGTGCTCGAGGCGACCACCGACCCGCAGGCCGCGCTGCAGACCACCGCGGTGCTCGTCGCCCCCTTCGTCGAGGAGGCCGCGAAGGGCGCCCTGGTGCTGATCGTGTGGTGGGTCGTGCGGCGCGAGTTCGACGGGGTCACCGACGGCATGGTCTACGCCGGCATCTGCGCCGCGGGCTTCGCCTTCACCGAGAACATCCAGTACCTCGCCCAGGCCTGGGCCAGCGGCGGCGGCGAGGCACTCACCGGCACCTTCGTGGCCCGGTGCCTGATGTCGCCGTTCGCGCACCCGATGTTCTCCGTGCTCTTCGGGGTGGGCGTGGGCGTCGCCGCGACGAGCCGCACCTGGCTCCCGCGCATCCTCGGGCCGGTGCTGGGGTACCTGCTCGCCGTGCTCAGCCACGCCCTGTGGAACCTCGCGGCCGTCTCGGGCGGGCGCGGCATGGTCGTCGTCTACCTGCTCGTCGAGGTGCCGATCTTCCTCGCGTTCATCGGGTTCGTCGTCTGGGCCCGCCGCCGTGAGGGTCGCCTCATCGGGCAGTTCCTGCGCCCGTACGCGGATGCCGGCTGGCTCTCGGCCGCGGAGGTCGCGATGCTCTCGTCGATGCCGAAACGGCGCGAGGCCCGCGCCTGGGCCCGGGCCAACACCGGCCGCGCCGGGCTCGCGGCGATGCGCTCCTTCCAGGACACCGCGAGCGAGCTCGCCCTGCTGCGGCGACGGATGTACCACTCGGCCGCCGACGAGCACGCGATGGAGCACGAGCGCGAGCTGCTCGAGGCGCTGCGCGTGCGTCGCGCCCAGTTCGTCGGGATGCCGGGCGGCTAGTCTCGGCCCGTGCCCGACGCCCCCGCACCGCCCCCGACACCCTCGCCGTTGCCCGCCGGATCGGCCCCGAGCTGGTCGACCTGCGCCGCCGGCTGCACCGCATCCCCGAGCTCGGGCTGCACCTGCCCGACACCCAGGCCGCGGTGCTCGAGGCGCTCGCCGGCATCGACCTCGAGGTGACCCTGGGGGAGTCGCTGAGCTCGGTCGTCGCGGTGCTGCGGGGGCGCGCGCCGGTGTCGGGGGAGCGTCCCGTGGTGCTGCTGCGCGGTGACATGGACGCGCTGCCGGTCACCGAGCAGCTCGACGTCGACTACGCCTCGCGAGCGGCCCGGCCTGATGCACGCGTGCGGGCACGACCTGCACGTCGCCGGCCTGGTGGGCGCGGCCCGGGTCCTCGACGAGCTGCGTGACGAGCTGGTCGGCGACGTGGTGCTGATGTTCCAGCCGGCGGAGGAGGGCCCGGGCGGGGCCGAGCCGATGATCCGGGAGGGCCTGCTCGAGGCCGCCGGTCGCCGGGTCGACGCGGCGTACGCCGTGCACGTGTACTCGGCCGACCACCCGTTCGGCACCTGGTTCGGGCGGCCCGGCACCCTGATGGCCGCCGCGGACGAGATCGTCGTCACGGTGCGCGGCCTCGGTGGCCACGGGTCGGCCCCCGACCGCACCCGCGACCCGGTGCCGGTGGCCTGCGAGATCGTGCTGGCCTTCCAGACCGCCGTCACCCGGCAGTTCAGCGTCTGGGACCCGGTGGTGCTCACCGTCGGCAAGGTCGCCGCCGGCACGGTGAACAACGTGATCCCGGACGACGCCGTCATCGAGGCGTCGCTGCGCACCTTCTCGCCCGAGCACCGCGCGAAGGCGCACGAGGTCGTCACCCGGGTCGCCGAGGGCATCGCGGCTGCGCACGGGCTCACCGCCGAGGTGTGGATCGGCAACGGCTACCCGGTCACCGTCAACGACGCCGACGAGCAGGCCTTCGCCCAGGGCGTGGTGGCCGACCTGTTCGGCGCCGATCGCTGGGCCGACATGGCCGACCCGGAGGCCGGCTCGGAGGACATGTCGTTCGTGCTCGAGCAGGTGCCCGGTGCCTACCTCAACGTGTCGGCCTGCGCGCACGCCGACCACCACGACGCCGAGGACAACCACTCGCCGCGGGCGGCGTTCGACGACGCGATCGTCCCGGACGTCGCGGCCGCCCTGGCCGAGATGGCGCTGCGCCGCACCCGCCAGCTCGCCTGAGCCGGCGCCGCCGGCGCCGCTCGGCGGGTGTGGTCGAGGTCATGGTGGGGGACCGGTGCCGCACCGCCGGTGCATAGGTTAGCCTCACCTAACTATGAGCGAGGTTCTGCACCGCAGCGCGCGCCCGATGCCGTTCTGGCACCCGGGTTCCGCGACCGGCGACAGCGCGGCGCCGGCCCTGGTGGCCGGCACCGACACGCTCTCGCACGCCGACCTCGCGGACCGGGTACGGCAGGAGGCCCGGGCGTGGCCGGGTGCGGGCGAGCGCCGCCTCGTGCTCCTCGAGATCGAGCCGACGCTCGACAGCGTCGTCACCTACCTCGCCGCGGTCGAGGCCGGCCACGTGGTGCTGCTGTCGGCGCCCGGCCGCGCCGACTCCCTGGTGGACGCCTGGGCCCCTGACGACCGGGCCGCCCGGGTCGACGGCGCCTGGGCGGTGTCGCACGGCACGGCCCACGGGCGGCACGACCTGCACCCGGACCTGCAGCTGCTGCTGTCGACGTCGGGGAGCACCGGCTCGCCGAAGCTGGTGCGGCTGTCGGCGGATGCCGTGCGCGCCAACGCCCTCGACATCGCCGCCGCGCTGGGGCTGGCTGCGAGCGACCGTGCGGTCTCGACCCTGCCGCTGCACTACTGCTACGGGCTGTCGGTGCTGCACTCGCACCTGGCCGTCGGGGGGTCGGTGCTCCTCACCGATGCCTCGGTGACCGACCCCGCGCTGTGGTCGGCCGTGCGGGCGGCGCGGGGTGACCTCGCTGGCCGGGGTGCCGCACACCTTCGAGCTGCTGGAGTCGAGCGGCGCGCCCACCGGCAGCGTGCCGACCCTGCGCCAGGTCACCCAGGCCGGGGGCCGGCTCGACCCGGCGCGGGTGCGGGCCTGGGCGGAGCGCGGTCGCCGCGAGGGCTGGGACCTGCGCGTCATGTACGGCCAGACCGAGGCCACCGCGCGGATGGCGGTCACCGCGCCGGGCGCGGCGGCGCAGGACCCGGCATCCGTGGGTCGGCGGTCGGGGCGGGCCGGTTCAGCGTGCGCGACGCCGGGGGCGACGTCCCCGCGGGGCGTGGTGGGCGACCTGTACTACACCGGGCCGAACGTGATGCTCGGCTACGCGCAGGCCCGCGACGACCTGGGGCGCGCCCGCGAGGTCACCGACCTCCCGACCGGCGACCTGGCCCGGCTGCGCGCCGACGGGACGCTGGAGGTCGTCGGGCGGCGCGCGTCGTTCCTGAAGGTCAACGGCATCCGCCTGGACGTCGAGCGGGTCGAGCAGCTGCTGGCCGCCGCGGGGCTCACCGCCCTGGTGGGTGGGACCGACGAGCGGCTGCTCGCGGTGGTCGTGGCCGACGACCTCCGCACGGGACGCTCCGCGACGGTGCGGCGGGCGGTCGAGACCCTGGTCGCGTCGACCGGCCTGCCCGCCCACCGCATCGCGGTGGCGCCGGTGCCGGCGCTGCCGCGACACCCCAACGGCAAGCCCGACCGGTCGGCGGTCGCCTCGACCGTCGACCTGCTCACGACGACGGCTCCCACGCCGCCGCCGGGGTGCTCGACCACGGCGCTCGTGGGGCTGTACGCCGAGCTGCTGGCCCGGCCCGACGCCACCGGGGACTCGACCTTCGTCGACCTCGGCGGTGACTCGCTGTCCTACGTCGAGCTGTCCCTCCACCTGGAGGAGCGCCTCGGCCCGCTGCCGGCGGACTGGCCGCTGCGCCCCATCCGCTCGCTGGCCACCGACGAGCCGCCGCGCCGCCGACGGATGGCCCGGGTGGACACGACCATCGTGCTGCGCGCCGCTGGCCATCCTCGCGATCGTCGGCTCGCACACCCACGTCGTCCACGTGCTCGGGGGCGCGCACATCCTGCTCGGGGTGGCGGGCTACAACTTCTCGCGGTTCGCGGCGACCGCGCCGTCCGTGCGCGAGACGTGGCGGCGGGTGGGCGGCACGGTCGCGCGGATCGCCGTGCCGAGCGTCGTCTGGGTGGCGGCCGTCGGGCTGCTGGCCGGCACCTACTCGGTGGCCAACCTCGGCATGGTCAACTGGCTGTTCGGCAGCGACACCTGGTCGTCGACCTGGCGGCTGTGGTTCCTCGAGGCCCTGGCCTGGACCCTCGTCGCGTTCGCGGCCCTGCTCAGCGTGCCGCCGGTCCGGAGGCTGTACGCACGGCATCCGTTCGGGGTGGCCGCGTCGGTGGCCGCGCTGGGCGCGCTGGCCCGGCTCGACGTCTTCGACCTGACCTCACCCCCCGGGAGGGGCACCGCACCGGCGGTGCTCTGGCTGGTCGCGATCGGGTGGGCCGCCCAGGTGGCGTCCACCCGCCGCCAGCGACTCGTGCTGAGCGCGATCGTCGTCGCCACGCTGCCCGGCTTCATGGGTGACCCGGTGCGCGAGGCCACCATCGCCGCGGGCCTGCTCCTCGTCGTGTGGGTGCGCACCCTGCCCGTGCCGCGACTCGTGGTGCCGGCCATGGCGGCCCTGGCCGGCGCGTCCCTGTACATCTACCTGACCCACTTCGAGGTCTACCGCGCCACCGACCTGCCGCTGGTCAACTTCGGCCTGGGCATCGGGGTCGGGCTGGCCGCCTGGGCCGTGAGCACCAGGATCTCGGCCCGGCTGGGCGCCCGGCACCTGCGGCCGCACGACACCCCCCACGAGCCGGTCGCCGCGACCGGCCACAGCCCCCTCCAGGAGGTCTCTCGATGATCCGACGACTGATGCCCGCCGTGCTGGCCGTGGCAGCGCTGACCGCCGGGTGCGGCTCCGGGAACGGCGAGACACCACTCGACCCGGACAAGCTCACGATCTACAGCGCCCAGCACGAGAACCTCGTCGACGCCTGGGTCAAGGGGTTCACCGCCGACACCGGCATCCAGGTGCAGGTGCGCCAGGGCACCGACTCGTCGATGGGCAACCAGATCGTGGCCGAGGGGGCGCGCTCTCCCGCGGACGTCTTCCTCACCGAGAACTCCCCGGCGATCACCGTGGTGCAGAACGCCGACCTGCTCGCGCCGGTCGACCAGGCCACCCTCGACCAGGTCGACCCGGCGTTCCGACCCGAGCACCGGCCAGTGGACCGGCATCGCCGCCCGCTCGACCGTGCTGGTCTACAACCCGAGCCTGGTCTCGGAGGCCGAGCTGCCGGCATCCATGATGGACCTGGCCGACCCGAAGTACGCGGGCAAGTGGGGGGCGGCGCCCGCCGGCGCCGACTTCCAGGCCATCGTCGCCGGGATGCTCGAGGCCAAGGGCGAGCCGGCCACGAGCGCGTGGCTGGCCGGGCTGAAGAAGAACGCGAAGGTGTACCAGAACAACATCGCCACCATGAAGGCCGTCAACGCCGGGCAGGTGCCGATGGGGATCATGTACCACTACTACTGGTACCGCGACCAGGCGCTGACCAAGGACGGCAGCAAGAACACCAAGCTGCACTACTTCAAGAACCAGGACGTCGGCGCCTTCGTCAGCGTCAGCGGTGGGGGAGTGCTGAAGTCGAGCAAGCACGCCGCGGACGCGCAGAAGTTCCTCGCCTACGTCACGAGCCCGAAGGGCCAGGCCGCGATCAGCGAGAGCACGTCGATGGAGTACGCCGTCGGCGTCGACCAGCCCTCCGACCCCGCGCTGCCGCCGCTGGCCTCGCTGGAGGCGCCGACGATCGACCCGTTCACCCTCGACGGGCCCGCGGTGATCGAGCTGATGACCCAGGCAGGCATCATCTAAGCCGTGAGCACCACGACCGGCGACCGCCCCGCGGCCGCGACCCGTCGACACCGGACGCCACCGGCCACCGGTGCGCTGATGGCCGCGGCGGTGCTGGTGACGGCCGTGTCGGTGCTGCCCATCGTCGTCGTGGTGGTCAACGCCCTGGGCCAGGGCTGGTCCGAGGCGGTCACCGACGTGCTGCGACCGCGCGTCGGTGAGCTGCTGCGCAACACGGTGTCGCTCGTCGTCGTCGCCACGGCTGCCTGCGCGGTGCTGGGCGTCGGCTGCGCCTGGCTGGTCGAGCGGGCGCGGCTGCCCGGCGCCGGGTGGTGGCGGGTGCTCCTGGTCGCGCCGCTCGCGGTGCCCGCCTTCGTCAACGCCTACGCCTGGGTGTCGCTGCGGCCGGCGATGACCGGCCTCAGCGGCGCCGCGCTGATCACGACGCTGTCCTACTTCCCGCTGGTGTTCCTGCCGGTGTCGGCGGCGCTGCGCGGGCTCGACCGGTCGTGGGAGGACACCGCACGCTCGCTGGGCCTGGGGCCGTGGCGCACCTTCGCCCGGATCGTGCTGCCGCAGCTGCGCCCCGCCGTGCTCGGGGGGTGCCTGCTCGTCGCGCTGCACCTGCTCGCCGAGTTCGGGGTGCTCTCGATGCTGCGCTTCCCCACCTTCACGACCGCGATCCTCGACCAGTACGAGGCCGCCTTCGACACCGGCACCGGCAGCGTGCTGGCCGTCGTGCTGATCGTCCTGTGCGTCACCGTGCTGACCATCGAGCACTTCTGGCGCGGGCGGCGCGGGCACGCCCGGATCGGCTCGGGCGTCATCCGCCGGCCCGAGCCGGCCGCGCTCGGCCGGTGGCTGGTGCCCAGCCTCGTGGGGCTGACGGCCCTGGTGGTGCTCGCCCTCGGGGTGCCCGTCTACAGCCTGGGCCACTGGCTGGCCGCCCCCGGCGCGACCTTCGACGGGGCCGCCCTCGGCGCGGCCCTGGCGTCGACGGTGGGGTTGGCACTGGCCGCTGCGGTGGTCGCCTGCCTCGCCGCCTTCCCGGTCGCCCTGCTGCTGCGGCGCCGCCAGACGCTGCTCACCACGTCGATCGAGCGGCTGTGCTACCTGGCCAGCTCGCTGCCGGGCGTGGTCGTCGGCCTGGCCCTGGTGCTGCTCACGATCCGCTGGGTGACCGGCCTGTACCAGAGCGCCGCCCTGCTCGTGCTCGCCTACGTGATCCTCTTCCTGCCCCGGGCGCTGGTGTCGATCCGCACCGCCCTGGCCCAGGCGCCCAGCGCCCTGCTCGAGAGCGCCCGTGCGCTCGGCGACAGCCCGTCGCGGGCCGTGCTGCGGGTGGTCGTGCCGCTCGCGTCGCCCGGCATCCTCGCCGGTCTCGCCCTGGTCTTCATGGCGACCACCACCGAGCTGACGGCCACCCTGCTGCTCGCACCCACCGGCACGCGCACCCTGGCGACCGGCTTCTGGTCGGCGAGCAGCTCGCTCGACTACGGCACCGCCGCCCCGTACGCGGTCGCCATGGTGCTGCTGTCGGCGCCGATGACCTGGTTCCTCCTGCGCCAGCGGACGGTGATCGCATGACCCGCCTGGTCGTCACCGGGGTTCGCGCCTCCTACGGCAGCACCGAGGTGCTGCACGGCGTCGACCTGACCGTCGAGGCCGGCACCACCACGGCCATCCTGGGCGCCTCCGGGTGCGGCAAGACCACCCTGCTGCGGGTGGTCGCGGGGTTCCACACGGCGGATGCCGGTGAGGTGCGCATCGGTGACCGCACCGTCGTGCGACCCGGCGCGGTGATGCCGCCCGAGCGGCGCGGCATCGGCTACCTGTCCCAGGAGGGCAACCTCTTCCCGCACCTCACCGTGGCGGGCAACATCGGCTTCGGGCTGCCCCGCGCCGAGCGTCGCGACCGGGCTCGCGCGGTGGAGCTGCTCGAGCTCGTCGGGCTGTCGCCGGCCCTGGCCGACCGGCGCCCGCGAGCAGCTCTCCGGCGGGCAGCAGCAGCGGGTCGCCCTGGCCCGCGCCCTCGCCCGCCGACCGGAGGTGGTGCTGCTCGACGAGCCGTTCGGCTCACTGGATGCCGGGCTGCGCTCGTCGACCCGGCGGGCCGTGGCCGACGCGCTCGCGGCCACCGGTGCGACGGTGCTCCTGGTGACCCACGACCAGGACGAGGCGCTGTCGTTCGCCGACCAGGTCGCCATCATGCGCGAGGGACGGTTCGTGCAGGTGGGGCCGCCGCGAGAGGTGTACGCCTCGCCGGTCGACCGTGCCACGGCCGGTGTCCTGGGCGACCTGGTCGTGCTGCGCGGGGCCGGCGAGGGCGACCGCGTCGTGACGGCGCTCGGGGTGCTGCCGGTGTCGGGGTCCGGAGCGCGTGGGGACGTCGAGGTCGCGCTGCGGCCCGAGCAGGTGGTCGTCGGCGCGCCGGTGGGCGGCGTCGTCGGACGGCACCGTCGAGACGGTCGAGTACTTCGGTCACGACGCGCTGGTGCGAGTCGTGTTGTCGGGCAACGGTTCAGGGGCTGCGGAGGTCGTCCTCGCGCGGGTCCTGGGCGTCGATGCCCCGGCGCCCGGCCAGCTCGTGGGGGTGCAGGTGCGGGGGCCGGTCCAGGCCTTCGGTCTGGCCGAGCCCGACCGAGGCGGGTCTGGCTCAGCGGCCGGCCAGGTAGCGGGCCGGGGCGATCGCGACCCCTTCGACCACGAGCTGGTCACCGTCGCCGTCACCGACACCGACCGAGGCGGCGTCGGTGTCGATGTCGGCGGCGGTGAGCGACAGCAGCGACCACAGGGTGAATCCCTCGTCGAACTCGACGACGATGTCGGTGCGGCGACCGAAGCGCCCGGCGCCGCGACAGGTCGGACACGACGTCGCGCATCAGCCGCCTGGGTCAGCTTCACCCCGGCGAGCACGGCCTGGTCGCGCTCGCGGTCCTGCGGGATAGACCTCCACGAGCTGGGCGACGTCGTGGTCGTCGAGCTGGACGGCGAACGGCGGCGAGTGCCGGCCCCAGACGAGACAGCCGTGCTCCGCGCTGGTGGCCGGTCCCACCATGGGACTCGACCTGCGCGCGAGTCAAGCCCACTCGGGCCACGGGGAGGCCGACGCCGGGGATGATCTCCACAACCGGTCCCCTCCCTCGGCTGCCTGACGCCTGGACAATTGACCGCTGCAACTACCTGACAACGTTGTCATCGACAACGGGTCGGGGCCGGATCTGGCACCGTTCACACGTGGCGGGGGTTCGGTCGGGACGACGCCCAGTGCGACCTGCCTGCGGTACTGCAGCACCCGCTCGATCCGCTCGCTGCGCTGCGATCGCTGGGCGAGTCGGGCGGTACGGGCGGCTGATCCGGCGATCCTGCAGCACCCCGATCGCGTGCGTTGTCATTCGCCGCGGCTGGGCACCTGCGTCACACGCTCGGTGTGCTCGTGGATCGCGTTGACGAGCTGTGGCCACAACGCTCGGGGTCGGTCGTGGCCCATGTCCTCGATCAGCACAAGCCTCGCGCCGGGTACCAGTTCCGCTGTTCGCTCGCCGCCACTCGGGTCGATCAGGGTGTCGTCGAGGCCGTGGATGACGAGCGTCGGCACCGCGAGGGCCCGAAGCGCGTCGGCCCGCGAACCGTCGAGGATCATCGCGGCCAGCTGCCGCGGCACGCCGGACGGGTAGTAGGAGCGGTCATAGCTGGCTGCGGCCAGCGCCCGCAGCGTTGCCGGGTCACCGTACTTGCGCGAAGCCCAAACAAGCTCTCGTTCGGCCGCGGCGACGTAGCCTGCGCGGTCGGCCGGCCGCGGGGAGAACAGGACCTGCTGGGCCTCTGGGGTGGACTGGCCGTACTCCGGCTCCCCGGTCGTGGACATCATTGAGGTCAGTGACAACACCTGGTCGGGAAACACGGCCGCCATCTTCTGCGCGATCATGCCGCCCATCGAGGAACCCACCACGTGCGCACGGTCGACGCCGAGTTCCCGCAGCAACGCGATCCCGTCGCTGGCCATGTCACGCAGCGTGTACGGCGACATCGCTTGTGCGCGGTCGACGTCGCCGGACGTGACAGCACCGATGAAGTCCATGAGGTCGACAGGGACGTCGTCGTACTTAGTGGAGAGACCGCAGTCGCGGTTGTCATACCGGATCACGTAACGACCACGACTCGCCAGCAGGCGGCAGAACTCGGCGTCCCAACCAAGAAGCTGGGTGCCGAACCCCATGATCAGGAGGATGGCCGGGTCGTCCGGGTCTCCGAACGTGTCGTACTCGAGGACGATGCCGTTGCTGATATCCACATGCACCGCACCACCCTCCCAGCCGTCGCCATCCAAGGCGAACGACTTCCCAGGCTGGCCGGCATCTGGGCCTCACGGCATGGACGCAGAAAGACCACGACTTCGCAACGACGTGGCCGTCGCTCGGCCTCGAGCCTGCCTGTGGCTCTCGGTGTCAGGCGCGTGCCTTGTCGGCTGCACGCCTGGACCTCACCGCGCTCTGCCTGGCCAAGCCTCCCTGCTGCACCAAGGGTCCGTGGCCACGTCACGGTCGCACCTGCCGACTCGACGCGACTCGCATCCGCCGTCTGATCTGTTCGCATCGGCCGTGAATGGCGCTCTGGGCGCCGAGCTCGCAGTCGCGTCGGCTGCGGGGAAGCGCAGCCACCCTTAGGCTCGCGCCGTGACCGACGACGACACCTGGGTGGGCGGTTGGGACGCTCTGTGCGTCACGCTCGTACGGGGCCTGACCCCTGAGGAGGCCGCCGAAGCGATCGCGCTCGCCGACTTCCAGGAGTTCGAGAACCGGGTGTCGGCCGCGAACTGGGTGTTCGCGTCAGACGACTACGACCGATCCCAGTTCGCCACCGGAGAGGTCCAGGGGTGGACGTTCATCTGGGAGGAGAACGGCTGGCAGGGCGTTGCCCGAGAGGAGGGACGCCTCCTCGGCGAGGCGTCCGAGCTGTACAGCATGTTCTGGAACGTGAACGCGGCCATGACGTTCCTGGCGGGGCGCGACGGGCGCGTCATCCGGCACTTCGACCCGCTGTTCCACGACGACCCGGAACCGGCGCTCGACATCGGGCCCGCGTTCGACGCCGAGGCCGGACTGGACTGGCCGGGGGCACCGCGCACCTCGGGGCTGGCGCTGCTCTCGGCGGTGACCGGTGTTGCCCCGGTCGACCCGTCGCTGCTCGACGCTGCCGGGGTCCGGTTCTGGGCGCACCGCTTCTGAGCAGGTCCGCCACCTGAAGCCTGCCGCTCCAACAAGCCCGGACAGGCCGCGAGGCAGAGCGCAGGGTCAGTCGGCGACGGGAGTAGCCTGGTGATGTAGATGGCTGCCAACCAGATCGCGCTCAGCATGGATATCCAGAAGACGCCCAGTGCTGTGGGGCCCAGCGCGGCATCCAGGATTGGCGCGGCTGCGGAAGTGAAATCAGGGATGCCGAACCCGAGGCTCGCACGTCGAACATGACCCCGACTCGCCCGGGATCCTTCCGCTCTGGCCGCGGACCGCGTGGATGCGCGCCCTGCGCCGGTGTGATTACGGTCCCTTTGGCACGGATACCTCAGTGCCGGTACGCCCCGGGCTGGCACGGTGTGCGGCATGACGGGGACGACGACGGGGGTCGCGTGGGCCGACGGTGACGATGCCCGCGGTCCGCGCCGACTGGTGTCGTCGCGCGCAGCCGGGCCTGCCGGATGAGGTTTCAGCGCACCAAGGCCCTGCTGTACACGGCAGTGCTCGGTGCTGTGCTGTCCGGCTGCACCAACTCCGTCATTGCCGCCGAACCGGTGACTCCCATCGTGGTGCCGGCCACCTGCACCAGCGCCAACTCGAGCATGAACGTCGTGGCGCACGAGGACGACGACATCCTGTTCATCGACTCGCCCACCTACCTGGACGTGACCGCGGGCCGTTGCCTGACGACGGTGTACCTGACAGCCGGCGACGACGGCCAGGGCGCGTCGTACTGGCAGGGCCGAGAGGACGGCGCCATGGCCGCCTACGCCAAGATGGCCCGCACCAGGAACGCCTGGACCACAACGGGGCTCCGAACCGCATCCGGCCAGGTGGCCGTCACACGCACGCTGAACGGGACGGACATACGGCTGATCTTCCTGCGCCTGCCGACCGGCAGTCCCGGAGGTCGCGTCACCTACCACCACGAGTGCCTCAGCAGGCTGCGCGCCGGGACGAGCCCACTGGTGCACGCCGTCGACGCCACCGCGAACTACACCAGCGACTCGCTGCGCGCTACCTTGACCGGCTTCATGACGACGTTCCACCCCGGCGTGGTGCGAACGCTGGACTACACCGACCCCTACGGGGACGGAGACCACGCCGACCATCACAACGCCGCCTATTTCACCTACGAGGCCCAGCGGGACTACACCGCGCCCCACCGGGTGCTGGGCTTCCGTGGCTACCCGATGACCAAGCTGCCGGCCAACGAGGCGGACGCCGATGCCGCGCGGAAGCTGGCGATCTTCCTCGCGTACGCCGGGCACGACCCGAAGGTCTGCCAGACGGCCGTGTCGTGCCGCCAGGACCGTAAGTACTGGCCGTGGATGTCCCGCGCCTACCAGGTCACCGGACCGCCCGCCCCCGCTGTACAGGGCACGACCTGACCGCCAATGCCTCGCGCGCCGTGGCTGGGTCGCGCGCGGTGGTCGCCTCGAGCGTTGTTAGGTTCGTGGATGGAGATCACACGGATCGGCCCCGCCGACTGGGAGCGATTCAGGGACGTGCGCCTGGCGTCGTTGTCCGAGTCGCCCGCTGCCTTCGGCGCGCGCCATGCCGACTGGGTCAGTGCTCCCGCGGAGCGCTGGCAGTCGCGGCTCACCCAGGTACCGCTGACGCTCTTGGCACACGAGGGAACGACGGTGCTCGGCGTCGTCAGCGGGAATCCCGTCGAGGACGACTGGGTCGAGCTGATCTCGATGTGGGTGGCGCCGACAGCCCGGGGCCACGGCGTTGCAGGACAGCTCATCGACGCCGTGGCCGGCTGGGCTGCCGGCCAGGACCGGTCGACGTACCTCATGGTGCGCAGTGACAACATCCGGGCGCGGAAGGCCTATGCGCGGGCGGGGTTCGTCGACAGGGGAGTCCCAGAGGGTTGGCCGGCCGATGAGCCTCCCGAGCGCCGGATGGAACTGCCCGCCTGACGTCGCTCCCCGCGGCCCGGGCGAGATCTGCAGCTGCCGCATTGCGCGCTAGTGGGACCCGGGGTTGCCGCTGGAGATGACCGTGCCGCCCTCGCCATTGCTGTTCGGCAGGTAGTTGCTGCCGGGGGGCCGGGTCGAGGCGGGGCTGTCATTGACGACTCGGCCCAGCTGGCGAAGGACCCATCGCCCGCTGGTCCGCACTGCCACCAGGACTCTGCGCATTGGAGGCTCCTCTTCGGCGCCCGGACGTCGCCCTGCCACCAGCATGGCACCGAGAGCCGTCACCTGTCGGGCGTTCTTCGTCACGCCTCGCAGCGCGAGTGTTCTCGGCCGGCACGCAACCGGCTCACCGCTCATGCGGCCCGGGCCGGGGCGTTCGTCTACGCCACGGGTCGCTCCAGCCGGGTGTCGGGACCATCGGACATGGACCGACCGGAGACAGTGGAGGAGACCGGTGACCTGATGAGGGATGCCGGAGGTCAGGGCCGTGCGCTTCGGGTGGACCACCTGGATGCCGAGGCGGTACGCGTCCTCGTCGACCGGATCCGTTCGGAGCAGGGCAGGTTGGACGTGCTGGTGAACGACATCTTCGGCGGTGACCGGTACGCCCAGTGGCAGACCCCGTTCTGGGAGCATGACCTCGAGTTGCCGCGGTCGGTGTCACGCCGGGTTGGATGCGCTCCGAGCGCATGTTGGAGGGCTTCGGCATCACCGAGGACACCTGGCGTGAGTTCTGCCGCAAGGAGCCCAGCTTCGGCATCTCCGAGTCTCCGACCTACGTGGCGCGGGGTGTGAGTGCGCTGGCCGCCGACGAGGGTCGCAGGCGGTTCGCCGGCCAGGTCGTCACAGCGCGTCAGCTCGCGGACGCCTATGACGTCACCGACGTCGATGGCTCCCGGCCGGACTGCTGGGCACTGATCGCCGACCACGGCTGGTCCGAGGAGGACCCCGAGGTCATCGAGAGGTACCGCTGACCCTCACGACCGGCGGAACCTGCTCGACCACGACGTCTCCCGTTGCCTGGAACCGCTGCTGGTCGGGCGTGGCGAGGACACGTCAGGCCGTTGGTCGCGTGGGCCGGTATCGCAGGGCCACCGCCCCCGACCGGAACTCGTGACGATCCACGAGCTCGAGCTGGATCCGCTCGCGCAGACCGGCGAGCAACGTCGGCCCGTGTCCGGCAAGGATCGGCTGCACGAGGAACATGTACTCGTCGATCAGTCCCAGGTCTGCCAACGCCAGGGGGAGCGTCACGCCACCCACGAACAGGCCCTCGCCCGGCTCCTGCTTGAGCCGCTGAACCGCCGGCCCCACGTCGCCTCGCACCAGCTCGGCATTCCAGTCGACCTCGTTCAGCGTGCTCGACACGACGTACTTCTTCGTCCGGTCGATGGTCTCGGCGAACGGGATCCGCCACTCATCCATCCAGTCCGGCCAGGTGCCCGTTGCCGGCTGCCGCCACGCGGACTCCATCATCTCGTAGGTCACCCGGCCGAACAGCAGAGCATCGGCTCGTTGCATCTCAGCGGTCCAGTAGCGCATCGACTCCTCGTCAGGGGGGAGCCCCGCCTCGTGGTGGCAGCAGCCGTCGAGGCTGACATTGATCGAGTATCGAAGTGGTCTCATGTCGTTGCTCCTCCTCGAAGCGGGTAGCGCGTTTCACCGGACCGTACCCAAGGCCACGTAGCCGGCGTCAGTTCCCTTCGGCGCCCGACCCCAGCGGTCACCCCTGCTCAGGGCACGTCTTGGACGGCGCCAATGGCAGGACTCGAACTCGCCGGCAGGCACCTAGTCGCACATGGTCCAGATCCGCCGTACCTCGCGCTAGGGATGCCTCCCGATGGCGTCCTCAGCATTGCGCGCAGTTGCCGGACATGCCGATGAGCGAGCGATTCTCCGACACGTCCATCGCGCTCTGTCATATCGCCGCATGGAGCGGCTCCGCCGGGCACTCGGGCAACTGCCGATCCCGCTCCGACATGGCGTCATTGGTGCGTCGTCCTGGGTGTTCCCGGTGCCTTGGTCGGGTTGGTCATCGGCCTCTGGACCTACGTCCCGACTGCTTGGGCCGCGGTTCTCGAGGTGGGACTACCAGCGGCCTTTCTGGGAGCGATGCTCGGTCTGGTGATCGGATCGCTCGTCTCCGTCTACCACCACGTTCGGGACAACTGAGGCGCGAGGACGATGATGCTGGCGCGGGTACCTAAAACCCACTCTCATGTCGCCGAGAGTGAGGCCCTGCCACACCCCTCCCTGCGCCCCGCCGCATACCGCGCCCCTGCGCCGCGTGGGCTCGGCCAGGGTAGGTGGCGAACGGCTCTCATCACCGCGGAGCGCTACCGGATCAGGCAGGATTTCACGCCCCGGGACCAACAGCACGGAGATGCCGCTGTCGGCGCGGTAGCGTCCGACCATCAGCGTGAGCGGCGTGACCTGCATACCGTGGCACGGGACGCGTTGAGGGCGGCACAGGCGGGAGCCCCGACCATCGGTTGGTGCATTCACGAACTTCGTTCGTCTCTCAGAAGACCATGATGAGGAGGACACATGGAACCTGTGAACTTCGGAGTGATGGGCGCTTCGAGCTTCGCCCTTGCCCAGACTGCCCGGGCGATCCACGAGGCGCGGGGTGCCAGGTTCGCAGCGCTGGCTACGTCGTCCGCGGCCAAGGCGGAGCCGTTCAGGGCCTTCGCGCCCGATCTCGTCGTGCACCTCGACTACGACGCGATGCTGGCCGATCCCACGATCGAGGCGGTCTACATCCCGCTGCCCAACCACCTGCACGTCGAGTGGACCCTGAAGGCACTGGAGGCGGGCAAGCACGTTCTGACAGAGAAGCCGATCGCAATGACCGCGCCGGAGATCGACGCGCTGATCGCTGCCCGTGACCGGACCGGTTTGTTCGCGTCCGAGGCGTACATGATCGTGCACCACCCGCAGTGGCAGCGCGTTCGAACCCTGATCGACGAGGGCGCGATCGGCAGGCTCCGGCACGTGGATGCGGTGTTCAGCTTCGACCTGCCGGACGTGGGCAACATCCGCAACCGTCCGGAGACCGGTGGTGGGTCGATCCCGGACATCGGCGTGTACGCCTACGGCTCGGCACGGTTCGCGGCGCGTGCCGAACCGGTGGAGCTCACCTCGCGGATCCGCAGGGAGCACGGCGTCGACGTGTGGGCCCAGGTCACCGGGACCATGGCCGGGCCTGCCGGTGAGTTCAGCTACTGCGCGCTCACCTCGACCCGTCTGTACCCGCGGCAGGAGGTCACGTTCCAGGGCGAGAAGGGACTGATCCGGGTGACCGCGCCGTTCAACGCTGGGCTCGTGGGCGAGGCGCAGGTACACCTGGACCAGGGCGAGACGACGCGCGTCGACCGGTTCCCGGGGGTGCGTCAGTACGTGCTCGAGTTCGAGAACCTCGTCGCGACCCTGCGGACCGGTGTCGAGTTCCCGTGGACCCTCGAGGACGCTCGCGGTACGCAGGCGATGATTGATCTGGTGCGGGCCAACGAGGTCTGACACCCGGGCAGGTCACTTGTTTCCTCGTGGGGATGCAGCGAGCGGCGGTATCCCGTCACGGCCTCAAACGTCCGGAACTGGCACCCTTCTGTGTCAAGACGCCTTGGGCATGCCGGTCGTAGGCTTGGTGCTGGCGGGTCCGGGAAGTGACTTGTCCGAAGAGCCGGTGTCGGGTTGTGAGCCGGTCGCGCTGGAGTCAGAGACGTTGCCCGCGTGTCCTCCCGGGCCCGTCGTCGTGCCTTTGGTCAGGTCGTCGAGCAGTGCCCGGTACACCAGGTCGGACAGGTGTCGTTTCAGGCATCGCATCGCGTCGTTGCGGGTCTTGCCGGCGGCGACTTTGCGGTCGGAGTAGGCCCGACCCTCGGTTCGGTTGCGGACCTGGACGCTCGGATCACCCTGGTTGAGCAGCTTCTGGTGCTCCGGGCCATGCAATCTCCACTGCATCTCCACATCGGCTCGAGAGCTTGCTCCACGGTCGGCGTGTGAGGATCCGAGGCGTGCGCGTGGGACAGTCGCTGACCTTCGGAAGGGTCGTGGTTCATGAGACGGGCCGGGGCGGCCAACCCGGCCTTTTCGAGGGGGTTGCCCGGGCGTGGGTGCACGCCTGCTACCGGGACCATCGCCGGATGACGCCCCTGTACTGGTACGTGCCCGTCGGGGGCGCCCTGCTCGTCGTGGGGTCCGTGGTCTGGAGGCTTCTCCTGCCGCACCGACGCGACCCCTTCACGCTGGTCCTGGTCGCCGGGCTCCCCGTCGCTGCGGTCGCGTTGTTCGTGGCCTCCGGACTTGTCAACCCAGCGCAGCCACCCCAGATCGAGGAGCTGCCGCCCAGCGAGCAGGCCGAGCTGGGCCTGAGCCTGTTCCTCGTCTCGCTCGAGCTCGTGCTCGCCTGGTTCGTCGCAGCCGTCTTCGTGCTCCTGCGGATTGTGACGGCGGCGGCGTTGATGGGGCGACGGTCGCGGGGCTGACCTCGACCCGCTCGCTCGCGGGTGACGAACTGCCACTGGGGACCACGACGATCTCAGCCGCAGGCGGCCCGGACCAGGGCACCGGGCTGCGGCCCTCTTTCCGAGGGCCACCGGCGCATTCGCTTCAGCATGTCGATGACCGTGACCGCAGATCGTCGGCTAGTTGCCTGCCCGCAGACAGGCCATTGGACTTCCTGTCGACGACGCCACTCAGCGGGCAGGTTCACGTACCCGGAAGCCTGACAACCCGCCCAACCGAGTCACCGGACATGCCGCGACTGGTGAAGTCGCGCAACGTGCGTTCGGCCGTGGCGGCAACTCCTTGGGGGAGTGAGTGCCGGCACTCATCCGATGAATCGCCGGACTGGGAAGACTCAGGCGGACGCCCGCGGAGTGGGCCAACCGAACGGGGGACAGATGAGTGAGGCGTGGCTCTACGCCGGTGTGACGGCCGCGGTGGCTGCGGTCATGACCGCCGCCGTGTGGCGGCCGCGGCCCGGCCAGTGGGTGCTGCTCCTTGTCGGCCCGCTGCTTGCGGCTGGGGCCGCCGCTGGGTCGGTGTCCAGCGCACTTGGCCTGACGGTCCTGCTCGTCATCCCGTATACCTATCTGCTCGTCTCCGCGGCGCTGCCCTGGGAACGAGCCTGGGCTCGGTGGGCTGTGCCGGGCATCGTGGTGGCAGGTTGCTCGGCTCTCGCCGCAACCGCATCGGCGAGCCTGCTGGTGCGTGTCCTGCTTGCTGCTCCGTTCGCGATCGGCGTCCTGGCCCTGTTCCGCGAGATGGCTCGTGTTCGGGCCGGTGACAAGGAAATCCGCCGACAGCGCGATCGCCGGAGATTCGGGTACAAGGACGCGACGCCGCCTCCGTCGGTTCCCCTGGTCAAGCGGGCGGTCGTGGCGGTGGCCACGCTGCAGGGGCTTGCCGGCATCGCCGTCATCGGCCTCGGGCTGTGGGTTCTGGTCCTCGAGGGTCGACACCCGACCACGGGCACCTGGGCCGGCGTCGGCTACGTGATCGCAGCAGTCCTCGCGGGTCTTGGCGTGGTGGTTGCAGCGGTGTTCTTCGGCCTCGCCCAGGGGCTACGTCGCCGGTACGACGACTTCCGTGCGGTCTTCGTCGTGGTGCAGGTAGTCGTGGGTGTCCTGTTGCTCCTCACCCGCGGGGGTTCGTGGACCGGCCCCGGTGTCTCGTGGGCGTTCGGGACGGCGGCCTTGGCGGTGTTTGCTCGGGTGCGCCCCGCTGCTGCTGCCTGAACGTCCGAACTGTCCTGTCGCTGTCGGCGCGGCGCCGGGTGCCGTGGATGTCGCCGTCGGGCACGTGCCACGACGGTGCGAGCACCGTCTGGCGCCGTGCGCTTGTCGCAGTCGCGTCGGGGACACTGGGGGAACACCGACCGTAGCTTCGACAAGGAGTCAGCCGTGACCGAAGGAACTGTCCGCTGGTTCGACGCCGACCGGGGGTTCGGCTTCATCGCCCTCGGGCAGGAGGCAGAGGACCTGTACGTGCATGCGTCCGAGATCGTCAGCGACGACGCGATGAAGCTGCTCCGGGAGGGGCAGGTGGTCGAGTTCGAGATCGGCGAGGGGGACCGCGGCCCGCAGGCACGCCGCGTCCGGGTCACGGCCGACCAGGCCGCCGATACACCGCTGGGCGTGCTCGGCACCGTCGCCTGGTACGAGCCTGCCAAGGGGTACGGCTTCATCACGCCCGACGGCGGTGGTGCCGAGATCTTCGTGCACAGTTCGGCCATCGTGGGGGGCGGCGTGGTCTCGGAGGGGCAGCGGGTGGCGTTCCTCGTCGTCGACGGGGAGAAGGGACCGCAGGCTGACCATCTGCTGCCCCTTGGGAGCCCAGGCCGCCCAGCAGGCCGTGGCATCCGACGGGGCGGACGGCACCGTGTCCTGGTACGACGGGGACAAGGGCTTCGGGTTCATCACCCCCGAGTCGGGCGGCCCCGATGTCTTCGTCCACGTCCGGGAGCTGGCCGACGGGCTCCCCGAGCTGGGCGAGGGGGACCGGGTGACGTACGACGTCGTCGTGAGCGAGAAGGGCCCGCAGGCTCGCGACGTGCGCCTCGCACGCAGCTCGACACCGCGGGGCGCACCCGCGACGTCGACGACCCGCGCTCGGTCGGGACACCGGGAGGCATCCGACGTCCCGGCGCGCGGCGGCGAGGGAGTGGTCGCGCGCTACGACGCGGAGCGGGGGTTCGGCTTCATCGCCCCGGACGCGGGAGGCGCGGACCTGTTCGTGCACGTGTCGGTCCTCAGAGGCGCCGAGGCGCTGCACCAGGGCGATCGGGTCCGGTACCAGGTGCGACAGAGCGATCGAGGACCACAGGCCGACCGCGTCGAACGGGTGTGAGCGGGACGGCGGTCCGGGCGGAGCTGGTGCTCAGGCGTGTCCCGATCCCGCCGCACGCTCATGCGCATGTCTGACGCATCGAGGTCTGCAGTCACTTCGGAGGAACATCCTTGTCCGCTGAACTGACCTCGACGACCTGCCCT
>CAWAKY010000034.1:0-77166 GCA_963782695.1 uncultured Actinomycetota bacterium
CCGGACTGGGAAGACTCAGGTGGGACGCCCGCGGAGTGGGCCAACCGAACGGGGGACAGATGAGTGAGGCGTGGCTCTTCGCCGGTGTGACGGCCGCGGTGGCTGCGGTCATGACCGCAGCGGTGTGGCGACCGCGGCCCGGACTGTGGGTGCTGCTGCTTGTCGGCCCGCTGCTTGCGGCTGGGGCCGCCGCTATGTCGGTGTCCAGCGCGCTTGGCCTGACGGTTCTGCTCGTCATCCCGTACACCTATCTGCTCGTCTCCGCGGCGCTGCCCTGGGAACGAGCCTGGGCTCGGTGGGCCGTGCCGGGCATCGTGGTGGCAGGTTGCTCGGCTCTCGCCGCAACCGCATCGGCGAGCCTGCTGGTGCGTGTCCTGCTTGCTGCTCCGTTCGCGATCGGCGTCCGGGCCCTGTTCCGCGAGATGGCTCGTGTTCAGGCCGGTGACAGGGAAATCCGCCGAGAGCGCGATCGCCGGAGATTTGGGTACGAGGACGCGACGCCGCCTCCGTCGGTTCCCCTGGTTGAGCGGGCGGTCGTGGCGGTGGCCACGCTGCAGGGGCTTGCCGGCATCGCCGTCATCGGCCTCGGGCTGTGGGTCCTGGTCCTCGAGGGTCGACACCCGACCACGGGCACCTGGGCAGGCGTCGGCTACGTGATCGCAGCAGTCCTGGGGGGTCTTGGCGTGGTGGTTGCGGCGATGTTCTTCGCCCTCGCCCAGGGGCTACGTCGCCGGTACGACGACTTTCGTGCGGTCTTCGTCGTGGTGCAGGTAGTCGTGGGTGTCCTGTTGCTCCTCACCCGCGGGGGTTCGTGGACCGGTCCAGGCGTCGCGTGGGCGTTCGGAACGGCAGCTCTGGCGATGTTTGATCGGGTGCGCCCCGCCGCTGCCGCCTGAACGTCCGAACTGTCGCTGTCGGCGCGGCGCTGGGTGTCGTGGATGCCGCCGTCGGGCATTTGCTTCGACGGTTCGAGCACCGCTTGGCGCCGTGCGCTTGTCGCAGTCGCGTCGGGGACACTGGGGGAACACCGACCGTAACTGCGACAAGGAGTCAGCCGTGACCGAAGGAACTGTCCGCTGGTTCGACGCCGACCGGGGTTTCGGCTTCATCGCCCTCGGGCAGGAGTCAGAGGACCTGTACGTGCATGCGTCCGAGATCGTCAGCGACGACGCGATGAAGCTGCTCCGGGAGGGGCAGGTGGTCGAGTTCGAGATCGGCGAGGGGGACCGCGGCCCGCAGGCACGCCGCGTCCGGGTCACGGCCGACCAGGCCGCCGATACACCGCTGGGCGTGCTCGGCACCGTCGCCTGGTACGAGCCTGCCAAGGGGTACGGTTTCATCACGCCCGACGGCGGTGGTGTCGAGATCTTCGTGCACAGTTCGGCCATCGTCGGGGGCGGCGTGCTCTCGGAGGAGCAGCGGGTGGCGTTCCTCGTCGTCGACGGGGAGAAGGGACCGCAGGCTGACCATCTGCTGCCCCTGGGAGCCCAGGCCGCCCAGCAGACCCCGGCATCCGACGGGGCTGACGGCACCGTGTCCTGGTACGACGATGGCAAGGGCTTCGGGTTCATCACCCCCGAGTCCGGCGGCCCCGATGTCTTCGTCCACGTCCGGGAGCTGGCGGACGGGCTCCCCGAGCTGGGCGAGGGGGACCGGGTGACGTACGACGTCGTCGTGAGCGAGAAGGGCCCGCAGGCTCGTGACGTGCGCCTCGCGCGCAGCGCGACACCACGTGGCGCACCTCCCACGTCGACGACCCGTGCTCGGTCGGGACACCGGGAGGCATCCGACGTCCCGGCGCGCGGCGGCGAGGGAGTGGTCGCGCGCTACGACGCGGACCGGGGGTTCGGCTTCATCGCCCCGGACGCGGGAGGCGCGGACCTGTTCGTGCACGTGTCGGTCATCAAGGGCGCCGAGGCGCTGCACCAGGGCGATCGGGTCCGGTACCAGGTGCGACAGAGCGATCGAGGACCACAGGCCGACCGCGTCGAACGGGTGTGAGCGGGACGGCGGTCCGGGCGGAGCTGGTGCTCAGTCGTGTTCCGATCCCGCCGCACGCTCATGCCGCATATCTGACGCATTGAGGTCTGCAGTCACTTCGGAGGGACATCCTTGTCGGCTGGACTGACCTCGACGACCTGCCCTGTCGATTGGTCAACGGTCCGCGTGCCGAGCGGCAGGTTCAGGATCACTACGACCCCGTCGGCGCAGTCACACGTTCCGACGGTAGCGACCAACCGATCCAGCGATGACCGCCAGCGTCTACTTGGGGCGTGACTTCGAGGGCGACAAGAGCGATCTGGCCAAGTACCTCTGAACGGATAACAGGTAACACAACAGGTAACCCGTCCCGCGGCAGGGGCCTGATATCACGGTTAGTGTTGGTCAGGGCGCCCCCGGCAGGACTCGAACCTGCGACCTCGAGATTAGAAGGCTCTTGCTCTATCCGCTGAGCTACGGGGGCCAGGCACCCCGCCGGGATGCCGCCGCCAGTGTAGGTGTGCAGGGGGTGTAGGGCTGGGGTCAACCGCCGAGGGGGAGCCGCGCCAACACCTCGTGCCGCGCCCGGTGCCCCCGGTCCCGCGGCAGGTGCGACGCCACGACCGCGACGTCGGAGGCGACCCACGGCTGGCCCGGCGTACGTCGACAGCACCCGCATCCAGCGGGTCGCCTCCTCGGCCCGGGAGAACCGGCCCAGGGTCAGGTGCGGCACGAACGGCCCGCCCTCCGGAGCGGCCCCGGCCACGGAGCAGGCCGACCGCACGCCGCGCGCCAGCCGGCCCAGCGCCTCGGCCCCGTCGGCCGAGCCTCCCGAACCGTCCGAGCCGCTCCACCCCGGCCCACAGCACCTTGGCCCGGGTGACGTCCGGGAAGCACCCGCCCCCGACGACCGCCAGCCCCATCGGCGACGACCGCGACGCGACGCCGGCCACGGCATCCACCACCTCGTCCACCACCCGGTCGGGCGCCGACCCCATGAACGCCAGGGTCAGGTGCCACTGCCCGGGCGGCGACCAGCGCAGCTCCGGGCCGGACGACCGGCGCACGGCGAGGAAGTCGTCGAGGTGCTCCACGGCATCCTCGGGGGGTTCGATCGACACGAACAGTCGCATGATGGACATCATCCGGCGCGCCCCGGTGAATGGCGGGCCGACCTGCGCAGTGTCGTTAGGCTTGCGCCGTGACGGTGGACGGGGACGTGGAGGCGCTGGTCTCCGCCGTCGAGGGTCTGCGCGACGTCGTCGAGGGGGCGCGGCTACCGCTCGACGTCACCAGTCGTGCCCCGGCTGAGGCCTCGCGACGGCAGCTGCTGCAGCAGCTCGACGACTACGTGCTGCCCCGCCTGCGCGCCATCGACGCCCCGCTGCTCGCGGTCGTCGGGGGGTCCACCGGCGCCGGCAAGTCGACGCTGGTCAACTCCGTCGTCGGTGCGCAGGTGAGCCGCTCCGGCGTGCTCCGCCCGACCACGACGTCGCCGGTGCTCGTGCACCACCCCGACGACCGGCACTGGTTCGCCGACGCGCGCATCCTGCCCGGGCTGGCCCGGGTCACCGGCCAGGACACCGGCGAGAGCCAGGCCGGCACCGTGCGGCTCGTGCGAGTCGAGCACGCTGCCCTCGGGCATGGCCCTGCTCGACGCCCCCGACATCGACTCGGTGGTCTCCGCCAACCGCGCCATCGCCACCCAGCTGCTCTCGGCCGCCGACCTCTGGCTCTTCGTCACCACCGCGGCGCGCTACGCGGATGCCGTGCCGTGGGACCTGCTGCGCACGGCCGCCGACCGCGGCACCTCCGTCGCGATCGTGCTCGACCGCATCCCCCCGGATGCCGTGGCCGAGATCCGCCCCCACCTCGCCTCGATGCTGCGCGAGCAGGGCCTGCCGACGGCCCCGATCTTCACGGTGCCCGAGACCACGCTCGACGCCGACGGGCGACTGCCCGCGGAGGCCGTGGAGCGGCTGCGCTCGCTGGCTGCAGGCGCTGGCCAGCGACGCCCGGGCCCGGTCGATCGTCGTGGGGCAGACGCTGCGCGGCGCCGTCGACTCGCTGTCCGGCCGCACCGCCGAGCTCGTCGTCGCCAGCCGCGACCAGCACGACGCCGCGGTGTCGCTGCGCAAGGCGGTCGACGAGTCGTTCGCCGAGGCCGCACCGACGCGTGGACGCCGGCATGACCGACGGCACCCTGCTGCGCGGCGAGGTGCTGGCCCGCTGGCAGGAGTTCGTCGGCACCGGCGAGTTCTTCCGCCAGGTCGAGAGCACGATCGCCCGCTGGCGCGACAAGGTCACCGCCGCCCTCAAGGGCAACCCGCCGCCGGCCGACAACCTCGGCGAGGCGCTGCAGAGCGGGGTCGCGGCGCTGCTGCTCTCCAACGCCGAGACCGCGGCGTCCGAGACCACCCGCGCCTGGCGGCGCCTGCCCGGCGGCAGCCAGATCCTCACCGCCCACCCCGACCTCGCCAAGCCGGCACCGGCGCTGCGGCCCGACGTCGAGCGGCTCGTGCGCGACTGGCAGGGCGAGGTGCTCGACCTGGTGCGCACCGAGGGCCAGGGCCGGCGCACGAACGCCCGCATCGCGGCCTACGGGCTCAACGCGATCGGGCTGTTCCTCATGCTCGTCGCGTTCAGCAGCACGGCCGGCCTGACCGGCGCGGAGGTCGGCATCGCCGGTGGCACCGCGCTGCTCGCCCAGCGGGTGCTCGAGGCGATCTTCGGCGACCAGGCCGTGCGCGAGATGGCGGCCAAGGCCCGGCACAGCCTGCTCGAGCGGGCCGACGGGCTCTACTCCGCCGAGCGCGAGCGGTACGCCGCCGCGCTGGCCGAGGTGGCCCCGCCCGCCGACCAGGCGCAGCGGCTGACCGCCGTGGCGGCCGGGCTGCGGGCGGTGGTGCGGTGAGCCCGCTGCGGATGGGCTCCTCGCGGGGTGCCGTCGTCTCGGCCGAGCAGCTCGCGGCCGCCGCCAACGCGCTCGCCGCGGCCGTCGAGGCCGGTGGCGAGCAGCTGCCGGCCGCCGAGCGGCAGCGCGCCGATGCCGTGGTCGCGAAGGTCTCCGAGCGCACCGCGCTCGTCGGGGGCCACACCGTCGTCGCCCTGGCCGGCGCCACCGGCAGCGGCAAGTCGTCGCTGTTCAACGCGCTGGTCGGCACGCCGGTGGCGACGGTCGGCGTGCGGCGGCCCACGACGTCGACCCCGACCGCGGCGATCTGGGGCGACGAGCCGGTCGGCGACCTGCTCGACTGGCTCGGCGTCGGCTCCCGGCACCTCGTGGCGAGCGACCCGGCAGCCGAGGGCGGAGGCGGTCGCCGCGGCGGCCCGGTGGGCTCGCTCGACGGGCTGGTGCTGCTCGACCTGCCCGACTTCGACTCCCGCGAGATCGGCCACCGCACCGAGGCCGAGCGGGTGCTCGAGCTCGTCGACCTGTTCGTCTGGGTCACCGACCCGCAGAAGTACGCCGACGCGCGGCTGCACGACGACTACGTCGCCGCGCTGGCGACCCACGAGGCCGTGACGATGGTGGTGCTCAACCAGGCCGACCGGCTCACCGAGGCCGAGGTCGCCCAGTGCCGGGCCGACCTGGTGCGGCTGATGGAGCGCGACGGCGTGCCGCGCGCGACCGTGCTGGCCACCTCGGTCGACCACCGGCGACGGCCTCGACGAGCTGCACCAGCGACTGGCCAACGCCGTGGCCGGCCGCACGATGACCCGGGCCCGGCTGGCCGGTGACGTCCGCGCGGCGGCCGGTGCGCTCACCGGGCACGTCGCCGAGGGGGAGCCGGCCGTCGACGACGCGGCGCGCAGCGAGCTGCTCGACGCCCTGGCCCGCAGCGCCGGGGTGCCGACCGTGGTCGAGGCCGTCGAGCGCGACTACCGGATGGAGGCCGCCGCGAGCACCGGCTGGCCGTTCACCCGGTGGGTGCAGCGGCTGCGTCCCCGTCCGCTGCGGCGGCTGCGGCTCGACGGTCGCGACGTGCGGGTCACCGACGCCGACGTGCGCTCCGTGCTGGGCCGCTCGTCGCTGCCGCCGCCGAGCCCGGCCGCGCGCGCCGCGGTCGACCTCGCCACCCGACGGCTCGCCGACCGGGCGAGCGGCTCGCTGCCGCACCCGTGGGCGGATGCCGTGGAGCGCGCCGCCGACCCGCCCGGACCTTCGCTGGGCGACGCCCTCGACCGCGCGGTCGTCGGCACCTCGCTGCTGGCGCGGGTGCCGCTCTGGTGGCGCGTCGTCGGCCTGGTGCAGCTCGTGCTGGCCGCCGCCGCGGTGGTCGGGCTTCCTCTGGCTGGCCCTCTACGTGATCGTCGGGTGGGCCCAGCTCGACCAGGTGATCGGTGACCCGCCGACCCTGGGCATCGTGCCGGTTCCGTTGGTGCTGTTGGTCGGTCGGGCTGCTCGGTGGGCTGCTGCTGGCGCTGGTGTCGCGCTGGCTGGCCCGCGTGGGCGGCCGGCGCCGCGGCCGGGTGATGGACGCCCGGTTGCGGGCCTCGATCGACGGCGTGGCCCAGGCGGAGATCGTGCAGCCGGTCGAGCGGGTGCTCGAGCGGCACGCGGCGACCCGCCTGGCGCTCAGCCGCGCCGCCGACGTCTGAGGCCGCTGCTCGGCGTCGGCGCGCGTCGTCCACAGGGGCGCGCTGCGGTCGGTGCGTCGTCCACAGGGTCGAGCGCGTCGTTGTCCGCGGGTGCCGCGCGGCCGAGGCTTGGCGCAGCGGCCCCGACGGGCGGGGCCGGGGGAGGACGCACCATGAACGAGACCTACGTGACCATCAGGGGCCGGCTCACGGCCGACCCCACCGTGCGCACCACCCGCACCGGGGCGCCGATGACGACGTTCCGCATCGCGCACTCGGCGCGCCGCCAGGTGCGGGCCAGCCCGGGCAGTGGGAGGACACCGAGGCCGAGCTTCTACGACGTGGTCACCTTCCGGTCGCTCGCGGCCAACATCGCGGTCTCGCTGCGCCGGGGCCACCCCGTCACCGTGCACGGCAGGCAGCGCACCACGTCGTGGCAGGGCGACGACGGCGCGACCCGCAACGGCGTCGAGATCGAGGCGGATGCCGTGGGGCACGACCTCACGTTCGGCACCACCGCGTTCGCGAAGGTCGGGATGGGGCGCGCCTCGGAGTCGTGGTCCCAGGGTGACGGTTCCGGGTCGCAGGGCGAGGGTCCGGGGTCGCACGGGCGGTCGGCCCGACGACGCCTCCGGCCACGGGTCGCCTGGGTGACCCGGAGCACGACCCGTACGTCGTCGACCCCGGGTTGGGCTCGGCACCCGGCGGGGCCGACGACGCCGGGTCGGGCGCCGACAGCGGACCGTTGGTGCGTCCCGGGAAGGAGGCCGCGGCCTGACGGCGCCCGCAGGCGCGGATTCGGGCCGGGGCGGTGCTGGTCGATAGCCTTGCCCCATGCCCGAGTTCATCTACGTCATGTCCCGTGCCCGCAAGGCGCACGGCGACAAGGTCATCCTCGACGACGTCACCCTGTCCTTCCTGCCCGGCGCCAAGATCGGCGTCGTCGGCCCGAACGGTGCGGGGAAGTCCTCGGTCCTGAAGATCATGGCCGGCCTCGACCAGCCCTCGAACGGCGAGGCGCGGCTGACGCCCGGCTACTCGGTCGGCATCCTCATGCAGGAGCCCGAGCTCAACGAGGAGAAGACGGTCCTCGGCAACGTCGAGGAGGGCGCCGGCGAGATCAAGGCCAAGGTCGACCGCTACAACGAGATCTCGGCGCTGATGGCCGACCCCGACGCCGACTTCGACGCGCTGATGACCGAGATGGGCCACCTCCAGGAGGCCATCGACGCCGCCGACGCGTGGGACCTCGACTCGCAGCTCGAGCAGGCGATGGACGCCCTGCGCTGCCCGCCGCCGGACGCCGACGTCACGGTGCTCTCCGGTGGTGAGCGCCGCCGGGTGGCCCTGTGCAAGCTGCTGCTGCAGAAGCCCGACCTGCTCCTGCTCGACGAGCCCACCAACCACCTCGACGCCGAGTCGGTGCTCTGGCTCGAGCAGCACCTCGCGGCGTACCACGGTGCCGTCGTCGCCGTGACCCACGACCGGTACTTCATGGACAACGTCGCCGAGTGGATCCTCGAGCTCGACCGCGGCCGCGCCTACCCCTACGAGGGCAACTACTCCACCTACCTCGAGAAGAAGCACGCCCGCCTCGAGGTGGCCGGCAAGAAGGACGCCAAGCTCGCCAAGCGCCTCGCCGAGGAGCTCGAGTGGGTGCGCAGCAACGCCAAGGCCAAGCAGACCAAGTCCAAGGCGCGGCTGGCCCGCTACGAGGAGATGGCGGCCGAGGCCGACCGCACCCGCAAGCTCGACTTCGAGGAGATCCAGATCCCGCCGGGCCCGCGCCTGGGCAGCAAGGTCATCGAGGTCAAGGACCTGCGCAAGGGCTTCGGCGACCGGGTGCTCATCGAGGGCCTGTCGTTCACCCTGCCGCGCAACGGCATCGTCGGCGTCATCGGCCCGAACGGCGTCGGCAAGACCACCCTGTTCAAGACGATCGTCGGGCCTCGAGCAGGTCGACGCCGGCGTCGTCGACGTCGGTGAGACCGTCAAGATCTCCTACGTCGACCAGAGCCGCGGCGGCCTCGACCCGAACAAGAACCTCTGGGAGACCGTCTCGGGCGGCCACGACTACATCAACGTCGGCCAGGTCGAGATCCCCTCGCGGGCCTACGTCAGCCAGTTCGGCTTCAAGGGCCCCGACCAGCAGAAGAAGGCGGGCGTGCTCTCCGGCGGCGAGCGCAACCGGCTCAACCTCGCGCTCACCCTCAAGGAGGGCGGCAACCTGCTCCTCCTCGACGAGCCGACCAACGACCTCGACGTCGAGACCCTCGGCTCGCTCGAGAACGCCCTGCTCGACTTCCCCGGCTGCGCCGTGGTCATCAGCCACGACCGGTGGTTCCTCGACCGGGTGGTCACGCACATCCTCGCCTGCGAGGGCACCGACGAGAACCCGGCGAAGTGGTACTGGTTCGAGGGCAACTTCGAGTCGTACGAGGCGAACAAGGTCGAGCGCCTCGGCGTGGACGCCGCCCGCCCGCACCGGGTCACCTACCGCAAGCTCACCCGCGACTGAGCGCGCCCGGCAGGTCGCCCGAGTGACCGGCGAGAACCGCTCCGAGCGGCCGAGCCACCCCGACCTCGAGGTCAGGGCGCTGACCCCGGCGCGCTTCGACGACGTCGTCGACCTGTTCGGCACGCGCGGTGACCCGTCGTGGTGCTGGTGCCAGTTCTTCCTCACCACGGGCCGCGACTACACCCGCTCCGCCGACGAGAACCGCGAGGCGCTGCGCGCCCAGGCGGCCGGTCGTCCCACGGCCCGGCCTGGTCGCCTACGCCGCGGGGCAGCCGGTGGGGTGGGTGCAGGTCGGGCCGCGCCCCACCTACCCGCGGGTGTGCGGCAACCGGGCGCTGCGCCAGGTCGCGGGTGACGACATCGACGACCCGGGCGTCTGGGCGGTGACCTGCTTCGTGGTCAAGGTCGGTCATCGCCGCCGCGGGCTCGCGGCCGCCCTCCTCGGCGCTGCCGTGACCGCCGCCCGCGACGCGGGGGCGCACACCCTCGAGGGTCACCCGGTCGACGTCGAGGCCCGCGGTGGCAAGGCCTCGAGCGCCGACCTCTACCACGGCACGCTCTCCACCTTCGCGGCCGCCGGGTTCGTGGAGGTCGGCCGCACCGGCCCCGGCCGGCCCGTCGTGCGGCTCACCCTCGGGTAGCGCCGGCCGCGCCTCGACGTGGCGGATAGGGTGTGCCGCGTGGAGACGGAGAGCTCGGCACCCCCGCCGCACCTGGTCTCGGTCGTCATCCCCGTCTACCAGGGCGAACGCACCCTGGCGCCGGTCGTCGAGGAGCTCGCGGCCTCGGTCACCGAGCCGGGTCTCCCCGGCCGGGCGCCACTACCGGGTCACCGAGGTCGTCCTCGTGCACGACTGCGGCCCCGACGCCTCCGACGACACCGTCCGCGCGCTCGCCGCGGCCCACGACTGGGTGCGCCCGGTCTGGCTGAGCCGCAACTTCGGCCAGCACGCGGCGACCCTGGCCGGCATCGCCGCGTCCGGCGGCGAGTGGGTCGTCACCATGGACGAGGACGGCCAGCACGACCCCGAGGCGATCGGCGCGCTGCTCGACACGGCGATGACCGAGCAGGCCGACGTCGTCTACGCCCGGCCGACCAACGAGCCGCCGCACGGTGCCCTGCGCAACCTCGCCTCGCGCGGTGCGAAGTGGCTCGTCGACCGGCTCGCCAAGGGCGCCGACGCCAGCGTGTTCTTCAGCTACCGGCTCGTGCTCGGCGAGGTCGCCCGCTCGGTCGCGGCCTACGCCGGCCCGGGCATCTACCTCGACGTCGCGATCTCGTGGGTCGCCCACCGCACCGCCACCTGCCCGGTCGAGATGCGCGGCGAGGGCGACCGCCCCTCGGGCTACACGTTCCGCCGGCTGGTCAGCCACTTCTGGCGGCTCGTGCTCTCCAGCGGCACCCGCCCGCTGCGCTGGGTCAGCGCGCTCGGCGCCGCCGCCGTGCTGCTCGCCCCGGTGGTCGCCCTCGTGCTCGTCGTCGGGCGGGCCAGCGGGCGCTGGGAGGTGCCGGGCTGGACCTCCACGATGATCCTGCTCATGGTCGCCAGCGGCGTCATCCTCTTCAGCCTGGGCGTCATCGCCGAGTACGTCGGCCTGGCGGTCAACATGGCGATGGGCAAGCCGCTCTACCTGCCCGTGCGCGACCGCCGCGAGGGCCCGCTGGGCCGGGACCGCGCGTGACCCCGACCGGCTCGCGGCCCCTCACCTGGGTCGTCGGGTCCGGGGGCCTCGTCGGCCGGCACGTCGTGGCCGAGCTGACCGCGGCGGGGCACGAGGTGCTCACCACCGCGGTGCCCTGGTCCGACGAGGAGGCCAGCGTGCGTGCCCTGACCGACGGGGTGCAGCCGCTTCGCGCGGGCCCGCGCGGGCCGGCCGTGGGCGCTCGCCTGGTGCGCCGGCGCCGGGGTCGTCGCCACCGGCGAGGAGGCCCTGGCGGCCGAGGTGCGCGTGTTCGAGCGGGTGACCGAGGCGCTCACGGCATCCGTCGTCACCGGGGAGGACGGCGTCGTCTTCCTCGCGTCGTCGGCCGGTGGCCTCTACGCCGGCAGCGCCCCGGCGCCGTTCGACGAGCGCACCGCGCCGCGCCCGCTCGTCGCCTACGGCCGGGCCAAGCTCGCGATGGAGGATGCCGTGCAGCGGCTCGCGGCGGCCACCGGCGTGCGCGCGGTGCTCGGCCGGCTCGCCAACGTGTACGGCCCCGGGCCAGACCCTCGGCAAGCCGCAGGGGCTGCTCTCCCAGCTGTGCCTCGCCGACGCGACCGGCCGGCCGCTGCCCGTCTTCGTCTCGATGGACACCATCCGCGACTACCTGTACGCCGGCGACGCCGCGCGGATGGTGGTGCGCAGCATCGACCTCGCCCGCGCCGAGCCGGCAGGGCACGGTCGTGACCAAGGTGCTCGCGTCCGGGCGCCCGGTCACCGTCGGCTACCTGGTGGCGGAGGCCCGGCGGGTGTTCCACCGGCCGCTGCGCACGATCCCGGTCGGCGGCAGCGGCGCCGGGCAGGTGCTCGACCTGCGGCTCGAGTCGCGGGTCTGGCCGGAGGTCGACGCCCTCGCGGCGACGCCCCTGGCGGCGGGCCTGGCCCGCACGTCCGCCGACGTCGCGGGCCCGGGTCGTGTCGGGCGGGCCGCTCGACCGCTGAGCCCAGCGCGCCGCCGGGCGCCGGCTCGGCTCAGTGCTCGCGGGTGGCGGCGAGGAACACCGACGACCCGAACGGCAGGTCACGCTTGGCCAGCACCGCCCGGTCGACCCGCGACAGGCCGAGCAGCATGCGGTTGATCGGCGCGGGCAGCTGGGGGAGCGAGACGATGTCGACCGGCCCGTCGGCGTGGCGACGGCGAGACCTTGCGGGACAGCCGCTCCGCCGCGAACATCGGGAAGACCGTGGCGAACCCGTAGGTCGCCCGCTGCACGGTGAAGCCGGCGCGCTCGACCGCGGCGACGGCACGCCCCTTGGTGTAGCGCCGGTGGTGGCCGTTGGCGACGTCGAAGTCGGTCCACGCCCAGGTGTAGGCCGGCACCGACATGACGAACTTGCCGCCGGGGCGCAGCACCCGCCGCACCTCGGCGAGCGCGGTGGCCTCGGGCTCGCAGTGCTCGATGACGTCGAAGGCCGACACCGCGTCGAAGGCGGCGTCCTCGAACGGCAGGGCGAGGGCCGAGCCGCACACCCCGTCCGACCCCAGCCCCCGCGGGTCGATGTCGAGCGAGACGGTGCGCTGCGCCGACTCGCGGAACCAGGCGGCGCTCGGCCCGTCGGCGCTGCCGAGGTCGAGGGCCAGCCCGGCCCCCTCCACGTGCGAGCGCAGGGCGACCTCGAGGAGGTCGGCCCGGGCGACGTACCACCAGTAGTCGGGGATCGCGATGGACGCGGACCCCCCGTGTCCTTCGGCGTTGTTCACCGGGTCACTGTAGCGACGCCGCGGCCGGCCGACCGGAGCGACTCCGCCTGGAGGTACCCGATCAGCCCCGCCGCGATGGCGATCGAGGCGGTGGTGGCGCCGAACACCTCGCCGAGGCGCAGCGCACAGATGAGCACGGCCAGGTTCGCGGCCTCGCCGCTGCGGGCGACCAGCGACGGCGGCGGGCCCGCGCGAAGCGGGCGCATGCAGAACCAGACGGTCAGCACGAGCATCGCCAGCAGGTAGACCCACCCGCCCTCGATGAGCACCGCCCAGTAGGAGTTGTGGAAGAAGTAGGTCGAGCCGTCCGGCAGGTTGACCCAGGCCTCGCCCAGGCCCTGACCGTGCCACGGCGCCTGGTCGAGCTTGGTCGAGGATGCCGCGTCGATCCTCGCGCGGAACCAGTCGGTGCCGACCCGGTCGGCGAACTCGCCGGCCTGTCCGTACTTCTCCTGCACGAACGGCATGGCCACGGCGAACACGGCCGCGAGCAGCAGGCGCCCCGCGACGTTCAGCCGTGGGCGCAGGGCGAACCAGACCAGGGCGCAGGCGAGGGCGGCCAGGGACGTGCGCGACCCGGTGGCCCAGACCAGGGCGCTGGTCGCGACCACGATCGCGACCTGGCGCCGCCGGTCGGTCGTCAGCCCGAGCAGCAGGATGCCGACCACGGTGTAGGCGAGCCCGGCCTGGTTCTTGTCGAGCAGGTACCCCGACAGCAGGCGGCCGTAGGGAGCGGGGGCGACCCCGGCGAAGAAGAGCACCGCGTTGCCGAGCAGGCCCACGGCCATGCCGCGCACGAGGGAGGGGTAGTGGATCCGCCCGGTGACCACGACGAGGAGCGCGGTGAGCACCAGCGCCAGCCGCAGCGCGCGCTTGGGCCAGCCGAACAGCGAGAGGTCCGGGCCGCTGAGCGAGATGAGCACCAGGTAGCCGAGCATCGCGACGGCGGCCCACGGGAGCCACTTCAGGCCGGCGAGCGAACGGCTCGGCCGGCGGGTGATGCTCAGGGCGATCAGGCCCGCGAGGGCGACCTGCCCGACGAGGAAGCCACCGGGTGCGCGGGGGATGGGCACGGCGAAGAGCGCGACGGCACCGAGGACGAAGTCCGCGAACCGGGTCGGCTCGGCACCGAGGTCGGGGACGACGGGAGCAGCGGGCGCCTCGTCGACGGGCGCGACGGCATCCGTCGTGGGCGGGGGTGCGTCGTCGGGTCGGTCCTGCCGTCCACGCACGCCGGTCGTGGCGTCCATCGGCTCCTCGTGGCTGCGGCTCGACCCGGGTGGGCGCCCCGGTGGCCGGTGCGGTCGCCGGGGCCGGACCAGCGTAACAGCGGGGGTGCGCCGCGATCCGGCGTTCGGGAGGGGCCGGACGGGGCGGTCGAGCGAGCCGACCGAGTGTCGAGCCGACGGCCTCAGGCGCGCACGAGCCGCACGGCGAGGTCGCCGTAGGACGTCTCGATGTCGGCCGGGGTGCGCCGCACGTCGGGCGCGTACCAGCGGGCGACGTCGATGGCCATCGAGAGCAGGGCCAGCGCGGTCACCGGCACGTCGTCGACCTCGAACTCGCCGGTGGCGACGCCGTCGCGCAGCACGCCGGCGACGACGCCGTCGATCTCCTTGCGCAGCCCGAGCACGGCCTCGCGGTGCTCGGGGCTGAGGTGGCGGAACTCGAACTGCACGATCCGGCCCAGCTCGTAGTGCTCGGCGTGCCAGCGCGAGAACCCGCCGATGATCGCCCGCAGCGCCTCGGTGGGGGTCGCGGCCTGGTCGGCGGCGGCCACGAGCAGGTCGCGGGCGCGGGCGTGGCCGCGGCGGCTCAGCTCGAACAGCAGCACCTCCTTGGAGGCGAAGTGCACGTAGACCCCGGCGGGGGACAGGCCGGCCCGGGACGCGATGTCGCGGGTGGTCGTCGCGTGGAAGCCCTGTCGGCGAAGGCGTCGGCCGCGGCGAGCATGATCCGCACCGCGGTGTCGGTGACGTCACCGACCGCCTCCTGCCGCCCGCCGTCGGGCGCGAGGGCAGCGAGGACCGCGGTTTCGCTCAGCGGTGTGGGGCTCGGCACGGTTGACAGCATGCCGCACCGCGGCGAGACTAAGCAAGCGCTTAGTCACACCGGCGCGCCATCCCGAGCCGTCCCGGAGGAGTTCCATGCCCCGCAACATCTACGGTCCCGAGCACGAGGACTTCCGCGCCTCGGTGCGCGAGTTCGTCGAGCGCACCCTCAAGCCGCGCGCCGAGCAGATGCTCGAGGTCAAGGCGATCGACCGTGACATCTGGAAGGAGGCCGGCTCCCAGGGGCTGTTCGGCCTCGACATCCCCGAGGAGTTCGGGGGCATGGGCGCCGACGACTACCGCTTCAACGCGATCGCCGCCGAGGTGCTCAACGGCTTCAACGCCGCCGTCGGCTCGTGCTTCGGCATCCACAGCGACGTCTGCCCGCCCTACATCGTCGACCTCGGCACCCAGGAGCAGAAGGAGCGCTGGCTGCCCGCGATGGCCGCCGGCGAGAAGATCTGCGCCATCGCGATGACCGAGCCCGGCGGCGGCTCCGACCTCGCCGCCCTGAAGACCACCGCGGTGCGCGACGGCGACGCGCTGGGTGCTCAACGGCAGCAAGACCTTCATCACCAACGGCTACCAGGCCGACCTGGTCATCGTCGCCACCCGCACCGACCCGAGCAAGGGCGCCAAGGGCATCACCTTGTTCATGGTCGAGGACGGCATGGAGGGCTTCACCCGCGGGCGCAAGCTCGACAAGGTCGGCCAGGAGGAGAGCGACACCGCCGAGCTGTTCTTCCAGGACGTCCGCGTGCCCGACAGCAACCGGATCGGCGACGAGGGCATGGGCTTCATCGCGATGATGCAGCGCCTGCCCCAGGAGCGCGTCGGCGCCGCCTGCGCCAACGTCGCGCACGCCAAGCAGATCCTGCTCGAGACGATCGAGTACGCCAAGGAGCGCAAGGCGTTCGGCCAGTCGATCGGCTCGTTCCAGCACAACAAGTTCAAGATCGCCGAGCTGGTCACCTCGATCGAGGTCGCCGAGGCCTACGTCGACGACTGCATCGAGGCGCACGCCGAGGGCCGGCTCTCCGCGGTCGACGCGGCCAAGGCCAAGTGGTGGAGCGCCCAGGTGCAGAACGACGTGCTCGACGAGTGCGTCCAGCTGCACGGTGGCTACGGCTTCATGAACGAGTACCGCGTGGCCCGCGCCTGGCGCGACGCCCGGGTCACCAAGATCTGGGCCGGCTCCAACGAGATCATGAAGGAGCTCATCGGCCGCGACCTCGGCCTCTGAGACCCCCGCACCGCATCACGGATGCCGTCCCGCTCACCGAGCGCGGACGGCATCCGTCTGTCTGGGGCTGGGTGACGTACCCGGCTGCGCGAGCAGCACGCCGGCGACGATGAGGGCCTGGGCCGCGAGGTAGGTGGCCATCACGACGAAGCCCTGAGCGGGGAGGCCGAACCCGTCGACGAAGGCGTCGAGGGCGATCAGCCCGTCGGAGACCAGGAAGAGCGCCCCGCCCACCGCGGTGAAGCCGGTTGACCCCCGTCGAGAGCACGGCCATCGTGCCCAGGCAGGCGCCGTAGACGAGCACGGGCGCGAGCAGGGCGCCCGCGCCCGGGGCGCAGGCGAGGACCAGCGCGGCGACCGCGGCGACGTAGGCCAGCAGCCACACCCGGTGAACGTGCAGCACGCTGCCGCCGCGGAAGGGCAGGAACGCCGCGATGTAGGCGACCTGCGCGAGCAGGAAGAAGGCGATCATCACGAGGAACGAGGCGTCCCCGCTGGTCAGCTTGGGGGCGCTGTCGCCGAGCCACGACAGGCCGAGGGCGACCAGCACGAGGGTGACCAGCCGGCCGCGTGGCGACGAGGTCTCGCACCAGAGCACGCCCGCGAGCAGTGGCATGAGCAGCACCTGGGTGGCGTCGGCGACGAGGCCGCCCCCGGCCAGCTGCGCCCCGAGGTGCACCAGCGCCACGGCCGCGAATGCGCCGGCGAACAACCGTGCAGCAGGTCGACGGGGGAGCATGCCGCGAGCGTACCGACGCGCCGGGCCGGGCGTGGCTCAGTCGGGGACCGGGACGACCGTGGTCAGCACCGTCTCGTCGGCCGGGGTCACGAGCTCGTCGAGCAGGACCACGGGTCCCGTGCGACGGGCTCGACGCCGGATGACGGCCACGCCCGCCGGCCGCCGTTCCACGCCGGCCACGGAGCCACGCGCCAGCACGACGAGCTGGGTGCCCGCGACCACGAAGGACCCCTGCCGGTCGTAGCCGGTCGTGCGGGCCGACCCGGGCGTGGTCGACCCCTCGATCATGCGGCGGCGGACCACGAAGAGCCCCACGGCCAGGGCGATGAGCGCCACGGCGGTGAGGACGCCCGCGGAGGGCGCGAACGTCACGGCGATCAGCGCCCCGAGGCCCACGGCCACGACGAGCCGGGTGAGGAGGGGCCGGTGCTCGGTGGCCCGGACCCCCTCGGAGGTCAGCGCCCGGACCTGCGCCTCGGTGAGCACGACGGTGAGCGGCGGGCGCGGCGCCTGGGCCCACCCACCCTCCGGCGCCGCGGTGTCAGTCAAGCGGCCCGCCGGCCACGTAGATGACCTGGCCGGAGACGAAGCCGGCCTCCTCGGAGACCAGGAAGGCGATGGTGGCCGCGATGTCCTCGGGCTGGCCGACCCGGGCGACCGGGATCTGCTGGGCCGTGTGGGCGATGAAGTCGTCGAACGGCACGCCGATCCGCTCGGCGGTCGCCCGGGTCATGTCGGTCTGGATGAAGCCCGGCGCCACCGCGTTCGCGGTCACCCCGAACTTGCCGAGCTCGATGGCGAGCGTCTTGGTGAAGCCCTGCAGGCCGGCCTTGGCGGCGGCGTAGTTGGCCTGGCCGCGGTTGCCCTGAGCGGACGACGACGACAGGTTGACGATGCGGCCGTACTTCTCGGCCGTCATGTGCGCCTGGCAGGCCTTGGTCATCAGGAAGGCGCCCTTGAGGTGCACGTTCATCACGGCGTCCCAGTCGGCCTCGGTCATCTTGAAGATCAGGTTGTCGCGGATGATGCCCGCGTTGTTGACGAGCACCACCGGCGGGCCGAGCTCGTCGGCCACCCGGGCGACGCCGGCCTCGACCTGCGCGGCATCCGTGACGTCGACCCCCACGCCCACGGCCCGGCCGCCGGCGTCGCGGATCCGCGCGGCGACGGCCTCGCAGGACGCCTCGTCGAGGTCGAGCACCCCGACGGCGAACCCGTCACGGCCGAGCCGTTCCGCGGTGGCGGCACCGATGCCTCGGGCTGCTCCGGTGACGATGGCGACGCGCTGGGTGGACATGCGGATCCTCCGGTTCTGGGTGGCGCCACCCGACGTGGTGGCGACCTTCCGACCCTACCGAGCGGGCTGTCGAAGCCCGAGGCCGGCTCGAAACCGCATTTTCATGACTTCGCCGCGCGAGGGTAGGTTGCATGCACTGCGGAGGGCCCGACGGGCCGTCCGCGGCCCAGCACCGTCGCTGGTCCCTGACCACACACGGAAGGCAACCAGTGGAGACCTGGCCCGGAACGGCATACCCCCTCGGCGCCACCTACGACGGCAGTGGCGTCAACTTCGCCCTGTTCTCCGAGGTGGCCGAGCGGGTCGAGCTGTGCCTCATCGACGACGACGGCACCGAGACGCGCCTCGACCTGCCCGAGGTCGACGGCTTCGTCTGGCACGCCTACGTGCCGAGCCTGCAGCCCGGCCAGCGCTACGGCTTCCGCGTGCACGGGCCCTACGACCCCGAGCAACGGCCACCGCTGCAACCCGAGCAAGCTGCTGCTCGACCCGTACGCCAAGGCGATCGAGGGCCAGATCGACGAACGACCAGGCGCTGTTCTCCTACGACTTCAAGAACCCCAAGAAGCGCAACACCGACGACAACCTGGGCAAGACGATGCTGTCGGTCGTCATCAACCCGTTCTTCGACTGGGGCCACGACCGCCCGCCGCGCCACGAGTACCACGAGACGGTCATCTACGAGGCGCACGTCAAGGGCCTGACGATGACCCACCCCGAGGTGCCCGAGGAGATCCGCGGCACCTACGCCGCGCATCGCGCCACCCGGCGATCATCGAGCACCTCACCGACGCTCGGCATCACCGCGATCGAGCTGATGCCGGTGCACCAGTTCGTGCAGGACACCTCGCTGCAGGACCGGGGCCTGTCCAACTACTGGGGCTACAACACCATCGGCTTCCTCGCCCCGCACAACGGCTACTCCGCGCGGGCCGCCGCGGCCAGCAGGTCACCGAGTTCAAGGCGATGGTCAAGGCCCTGCACGAGGCCGACATCGAGGTCATCCTCGACGTCGTCTACAACCACACCGCCGAGGGCAACGAGTTCGGCCCGACGCTGTGCTTCAGCGGCATCGACAACGCCGCGTACTACCGGCTGGTCGACGACGACAAGGCGCCACTACTACGACACCACGGGCACCGGGAACAGCCTGCTGATGCGCCACCCGCACGTGCTGCAGCTGATCATGGACTCGCTGCGCTACTGGGTCACCGAGATGCACGTCGACGGCTTCCGGTTCGACCTCGCGGCCACCCTGGCCCGCCAGTTCCACGAGGTCGACCGGCTGTCGGCGTTCTTCGACCTGATCCAGCAGGACCCGGTCATCTCGCCAGGTCAAGCTGATCGCCGAGCCCTGGGACGTCGGCGACGGCGGCTACCAGGTCGGCAACTTCCCGCCGCTGTGGACCGAGTGGAACGGCAAGTACCGCGACACCGTGCGCGACTTCTGGCGCGGCGAGCCGAGCACCCTCGGCGAGTTCGCGTCGCGCCTCACCGGCTCGAGCGACCTCTACGAGCACAGCGGCCGCAAGCCGTTCGCGTCGATCAACTTCGTCACCGCCCACGACGGCTTCACGCTGCGCGACCTGGTGTCGTACAACGACAAGCACAACGAGGCCAACGGCGAGGACGACCACGACGGCGAGAGCCACAACCGCTCGTGGAACTGCGGCGTCGAGGGCCCGACCGACGACCCCGAGGTCAGCGCCCTCCGGCTGCGCCAGCAGCGCAACTTCCTCGCCACGCTGCTGCTCAGCCAGGGCGTGCCGATGATCGCCCACGGCGACGAGATCGGCCGCACCCAGCAGGGCAACAACAACGTCTACTGCCAGGACAACGAGCTGGCGTGGGTCGACTGGGACCTCGACGACGACGAGAAGCGCCTCTACGCCTTCACCGCCGCCGGTCTCGACGCTGCGCCGCGAGCACGCCGGTGTTCCGCCGCCGCCGCTTCTTCGCCGGCAGCGCCGACCACGGCGGCCAGTCCGAGCTGGGCGACATCGCCTGGTTCCAGCCCTCCGGCGAGCCGATGGGCGAGTCGGCCTGGTCCGACGGCGAGGCCAGGACCGTGATGGTCTTCCTCAACGGCCAGGCCATCCCCGACGCCCGACTCGCGCGGCCGCCGCGTGCTCGACGACGACTTCCTCGTCATCTTCAACGCCGACCACGAGGAGGACGCGTTCATCCTCCCGGAGGAGGAGTGGGGCGAGCGCTGGGTCGCCGAGATCGACACCGGCGCCGACGTGGTCGACACCGAGTGGCACGAGGCCGGCAGCAAGCTGAGCGTCGCAGCCCCGCTCGCTGATCGTCCTGCGCAGCCCGCGCGAGACGCCGCCCCAGCCCTCCGGAGCCGCGCACGACCCACCGGACGTGACGATGCCCACCGCTCACCGACCCGACCCCGGCCGCGTCGGTCCCCACGGCGACCTACCGCCTGCAGGTCCACGCGGGGTTCGGGTTCGACGCGGCGGCCGAGCACACGGCCTACCTCGCGGCGCTCGGGGTCTCGCACCTCTACCTGTCGCCGGTGCTGCAGGCCGCGCCGGGCTCGATGCACGGCTACGACGTGCTCGACCACACCCGCATCTCGCGAGGAGGCCGGCGGCCGCGAGGCGTTCCAGCGGCTCGTCACCGCCTGCCGCGAGGCCGGGCTCGGCATCATCGTCGACGTCGTGCCCAACCACATGACGGTGCCCGAGCCGGCCCACCTCAACGCGCCGTTCTGGTCGCTGCTGCGCGACGGTCGACGCTCGCCGTACGCCGGCGTGGTTCGACGTCGACTGGGTCGCCGAGGGCGAGCGCATCCTGATGCCGGTGCTCGGCGGCACGCGTCGAGCAGGCGCTCGAGCGCGGCGACGTCACGCTCGCCGACGACGGGGGCCCGACCGGGCACGAGTGGGTGCTGCGCTACTACGGCGACGAGTTCCCGGTCGCGCCCGGCACCGAGACGCTGCCGCTGCGCCGAGCTCGTCGACGCGCAGGCCTACCGGCTGTCGCAGCTGGCGCGAGGCCGGCGAGGCCCTGAACTACCGGCGCTTCTTCGACGTCACCTCGCTGGTCGCGGTGCGGGTCGAGGACCCCGACGTGTTCATGGCCACCCACGCCCTGCTGCTCTCGCTGCACGGCCACGGCGAGGTCGACGGCTTCCGCATCGACCACCCCGACGGCCTCGCCGACCCCGGCGGCTACCTCGAGCGGCTGGCCGACGCCACCGGCGACGCCTGGGTCGTGGTCGAGAAGATCCTCGAGGGCGACGAGCGGCTGCCCGACACCTGGCGCTGCGCCGGCACGACCGGCTACGACGCCCTGCTGCGGGTGCAGCAGGTGCTCACCGTCCTCGGCCGGGGCCGACGCCGCTCGACCGGCTGTGGGCGGATGCCGCGCCCGACCGGGTCGCGCTCGACGACGTGGTCGCCGAGGCGAAGCGGCTGGTCGTCGACGACGTGCAGGCCGCGGAGGTCGACCGGCTGATGCGGCTCGTCCGCCGGGTCCTCGGCGACGTCGACCAGGCCGCGGTGCGCCGCGCGCTCGAGGCGCTGCTCGTCGCCATGGACCGCTACCGGGCCTACGTCGTGCCCGGGCCGAGGGGTCGATGCCGAGCAGGCGGCGGTCATCGACGCCGCGGCCGAGCGGGCCCGCGGGCTGCTCGCGCCGAGCGACCACGAGGCGCTCGAGGTGGTCGTGGCCCTCGTGCTCGGGCGCGACCTGCCGCAGGCGCAGCTCGACACCGGGGCCGTGGCCGACGACTTCCGGGTGCGCTTCCAGCAGACCTGCGGGCCGGTCATGGCCAAGGGCATCGAGGACACCGCCTACTACCGGTGGTTCCGCCTCGCCGGCGCCAACGAGGTGGGCGGGCACCCCGACCACCTGTCGATCCCGGCCGACGAGTTCCACGACGTGGTGCCAGGCGCTGGTCACCACGCTGGCCGACCTCGATGACCACGCTCACGACCCACGACACCAAGCGGTCCGAGGACGTGCGGGCCCGGCTGATGGTGCTCGCCGAGGACGGCGAGGGCTGGGCGACCTGGCTCGCGGCGGCCCGCGAGCTGGCGGGCGCGCACCGCACCGCGCTGGTCGACGGGCCCACCGAGTACCTCCTCTGGCAGACCCTGGTCGGCACCTGGCCGATCACCGGCGCCCGGCTCGAGGAGTACCTGCTCAAGGCGGTGCGCGAGGCCAAGGTGCACACCGCGTGGGTCGACGGCGACGCCGCCTACGAGGGCGAGGTCGTCGCCTACGCCAAGGCCCTGTTCCGCGACCCGGCCGTGCAGCGCCACCTCGACGAGTGGACCACCGCCCACGAGCCGTCGGTGCGCGCGAACGTGCTGTCGCAGAAGCTGATCCAGCTGACCATGCCCGGCGTGCCCGACGTCTACCAGGGCTGCGAGATCGTCATGCTCTCGCTCGTCGACCCCGACAACCGCCGCCCGGTCGACTGGACCGACCGCGGCGAGCGGCTCGACCGGGTGCTGGCCGACGAGCCGGCCTTCGACCTCGACGACGAGAAGCTGCGGGTGACCGCTCGCACCCTGGGCGTGCGCCGCGACCTGCCCGGGGTGTTCGTGGGGGAGGGCACGACGTATGCCGGGCTGCCCACCACGAGCGAGCACGCGCTCGCCTTCGCGCGCGGGGACGACGACGGGCCGCGGGTCGTGACCGTGGCCACCCGGGCCGCCGGGCTGCTCGCCGAGGCCGGGGGCTTCGGCGACGCGACCGTGTCGCTGCCCGCCGGCACCTGGCACGACGTGCTCTCCGACGACGAGGCGGTCTACGACGGCGCGGGGGTGCTCCTCGCCGACCTGCTGGCCCACCGACCGGTGGCCCTGCTGGTGAGGCAGTCGTGACGGCCCCGATCGAGGTCTGGGCCCCACTGGCGGAGCAGGTCGAGATCGTGGGCGTCGGTCGCCGAGCCGCGTCGACGCTCGCGTCGGACCCGGGGCTCGACCAGCGGTCGAACCGTCCAGCCGCGACGCGATCCGATGACCGCCGACCGGCGACGGGTGGTGGCGCTGGGAGCCGAGCACCGCGCGGCGGGCGACGGCACGGCATCCGGCGCGGGTGACGGCACGGCATCCGGGCCGGTCGCCATCGACTACGCGTTCGTGCTCGACGGTGCCGAGCCGGCCCTGCCCGACCCGCGCAGCGCCTGGCAGCCGCACGGCGTGCACGGCCCGAGCCGCACCTTCGACCCGGCCGCCTTCGCCTGGACCGATGCCGACTGGCGCGGGCCGCGTTCCGGCGCAGGCGTGCTCGGGTCGGTCGTCTACGAGCTGCACGTCGGCACGTTCACCCCGGAGGGCACCCTCGACGCCGCGCTCACCCGGCTCGACCACCTCGTCGACCTCGGGGTCGACGTCGTCGAGCTGATGCCGGTCGCCGCCTTCCCGGGGCGCTGGGGCTGGGGGTACGACGGCGTCGACCTCTGGGCGGTGCACGACGGCTACGGCGGCCCGGCCGCCCTCCAGCGCTTCGTCGACGCCTGCCACGCCCGCGGCCTGGGCGTCGCCCTCGACGTCGTGCACAACCACCTCGGCGCGAGCGGCAACTACCTCGCCCGGTTCGGCCCGTACTTCACCCAGGCCGCACACCACGCCGTGGGGGCCGGCCGTCAACCTCGACCACGAGGGCTGCGGGCCGGTGCGGCAGTTCCTCGTCGAGAGCGCGCTGCGCTGGTTCCGCGACTTCCACGTCGACGCGCTGCGGCTGGATGCCGTGCACGAGCTCAAGGACGACTCGCAGCCGCACTACCTCGCCGAGCTCTCCGACGCCGTGGCCGCGCTGGCCACGACGCTCGGCCGGCCGCTCGACCTCGTGGCCGAGAGCGACCTCAACGACACCGATGATGGTGACGCCGACGTCCGACGGCGGCCGCGGGATGACGGCCCAGTGGGACGACGACGTGCACCACGCGCTGCACGTGGCCCTGACCGGCGAGGCGCACGGCTACTACGCCGACTTCGCCGGTGGCGGGGCCCGCGACGAGGCCGGCCCGCTCGGCGTGCTCGCCAAGGTGCTGACCCGCGGGTTCCTGCACGACGGCACCATGTCGACCTTCCGCGGGCGGCCGTGGGGCAGCCCGGTCGACGTCGACCACCTCGACGCGCGACGCCTGCTCGGCTACCTGCAGACCCACGACCAGGTCGGCAACCGGATGGCCGGCGACCGCGTCTCCGGCGTCCTCGCCCCGGGCGTGCAGGCCGCCGGGGCCGCGCTCTACCTGCTCGGCCCGACCACGCCGATGATCTTCATGGGCGAGGAGTGGGCGGCGTCGACGCCGTGGCAGTTCTTCACCAGCTTCGACGACGAGGTGCTCGCCGACGCGGTCCGCCGCGGGCGGCGGGCCGAGTTCGGGGCGCACGGCTGGTCGGAGGACGCCGTGCCCGACCCGCAGGACCCCGCCACCCGCGACGCGTCGGTGCTCGACTGGGACGAGGCCGCCGGCGGCCACCACGGGCGGATGCTGCAGTGGTACGCCGCGTGCACCGGCCTGCGCCGCGACCTGCTCGGCGACGGCCCCACCCGCTTCGCCGACGTCGCGGTGGCCCACGACGAGGACGCCCGGTGGCTCGTGATGACGCACGCCCCGGGCGAGCGCGCTGCCCACGCCGTGGTCGTCAACCTCGCCGACGTCGCGCAGGACGTGCCGCTGTCGGCGACGCCGTGGCCGACGTGCTCCTCGCGTGGGACGACGTGGGCACCGAGCCGCGCGAGGGCGCGGTCCGGATGCCGGCCGCGTCGGTCGCGGTGCTCCGCGTCGGCTGACGCGACGCTCGGTCACGATCGGGGCACATCCCGGGTAGCGGGCGCCACCTGCGCAGACGGGCTGACTAGGGTGGCCCGGTCGGTCGGTCAGGGACGTCGAGGAGGGCAGCGTGGGCGTGGGCACCCTGCTGCGACGGCGCCTGCTCACCCACCCGGTGGCCCTCGTGGCCGTCGCGACGTCGGTGCTGATGTCGATGGTCGTCGTCGCCACCCTGCAGCTGCTCTCGTCGGCCATCGCCGACGCCAGCGTGCGCACCACCCTCGACGTGCCGGGCGAGCAGCGCTCGGTGGCGCTCACGGCCGGGGTGCGGCCGGGCGAGCTCGCCGACGTCGACCGGCGGGTGCGGGCCGCGCTGGCGCAGGGCGGGCCGGATGCCGTCGTGACCCGGACGTCGACGGTCACCTCGCGGGGGATCGAGGGTCGCGCCGAGACCGACCGGGCCGTGCTCGCCGACCTCGCCGACCTCACGGGTCGGCGCCCGGCTCACCGCCGGCGCGTGGCCGGCCGCGCCCGGCGACGACGTCGGGCCCGGTGGCGCCCCGCTCGAGGTGGCCCTGCCGGTGGCCGCCGCGCAGGCGCTCGACGTCGCCGTGGGCTCGCGCCTGTCGCTCACCGACCTCGTCGCCGACGCGAAGCCGTTGCCCGTCGTCGTCACGGGCACCTACGAGCCGACCGGGGTCGACGACGGCCGGTGGATCGACGACCCGCTGGGCCTGGCCGGGGTCGCCCGCTCCGACTTCACGACCTACGGCCCGTTCGTGGCCGCCGAGGGGTCCTTCGACCGCCCGTTCGCCGGGTCGTCCACCGCGACCTGGCGGTGGCTGCCCGAGCAGCGACGACGTCACCACCGACGACCTCCCCGCGGTGCGGGCCGACGTCGAGCAGGTCATCGACGCGCTGCGGCACACGGCCGGCATCCTCCCCGACGGCACCGCGGACCCGGACGGCGCCGTCGGCGGCGCGCCCCTGCGCGACGCCCGGGTCAGCTCGGGGCTGCCCGACCTGCTCGACGCGTCGGCCCTGGTGAGCGAGCGCGTGCGCGTCTCGCTGCTCACGCCCACGGTGCTGCTCGTCGTGCTCGGCACGGCATCCCTCGTCGTCGCCGCCGCCCTGCTGGCGTCGTTGCGCGACAGCGAGACCCGGCTGATGCGCACCCGCGGGGCGTCCACCCGTCAGCTGGCCGCGCTGGCCCTGGCCGACGCCCTGCTCGTCGTGCTGCTCGGCGCCGTCGGTGCGGTGCTGCTGGCGCCGCTGCTGTCGGCGGCCGTGGCCCGCTCGGCGGGCCTCGACCTCGGCGGCGACGGGGTGCTCGCCGCGCTGACCTCCGCCCCCCTGTGGTGGGCCGTCGGGCCGATGGCCGTGCTCGCGACCGTCGTCATCGTCACGACGACGCTGCGGGTGGGCCGGGTGCGTGACGGCGCCGGCTCGCGCCAGTCGGGCCGGGTCGTGCGCCTGCTCACCGGGTCGGGGCTCGACCTGCTGCTCATCGGCCTCGGGGTGCTCGCGGTCGTGCAGCTGCGCCGCTACGACGCGGCCGGCTCGACCACGGTCGACCCGCTGACCACCGCCGCCCCGGCCGTCGTCATCGCGGGCCTGTCGGTGCTGTGCCTGCGGCTGCTGCCCGTGCTGACCCGCCAGGTCGCCCGCGTCACGGGTGAGGCGCGCGGCCTCGAGCCGGCCTGGGGCGGGTGGCAGCTCTCCCGGCGGCTGGCCGGCCAGGTGGGCACCGTGCTGCTCGTCCTGCTCGCCGTCGCGATGGGCACCCTCGCCCTCTCCCACTCCGCGACCGCCGACCGCGCCGTCGAGGACCAGTCGGCGTTCGAGACCGGGGCGCCGGTGCAGGTCGTCGTGGGGCCGGGCGCCGGCGGCGTGCCCGGCACCGCGGGACCGGTGCTGGCGCAGGCGGCCGGTGGCGCCGACCGCGTCGTGCCGGTGGCCCGTGACGTCGTCGACGTCGGGTCGCTCACCGGGGTGACGGCCCTGGCCCTCGACGCCGTCACCGCGGCCAGGGTCGTCGACCCGCGCCCGGACCTGCTCGCCGGGTCGACGTGGCCGAGCCTGCTCGGCCGGCTCGCGGACGGGCGCCGCCTGGCCGAGGGCGTGCCCGCTGCCCGGCGAGCCGACCCGGCTCACGGTGCGAGGGCACCTCGGCACCGCGTTCACGGTGGCCGAGGAGTTCACCCTCCCGGCGTCGGTGCTGCTGCGCGACGCGCGCGGGCTGGTGCACACCCTGCCGCTCGGCGAGCTGGGCGTGCGCCCGGCCGACCTGAGCCGTCGAGCTGCCGAGCGGCGAGCACGGCATGGAGTACCCGCTCACCCTGCTCGGCGTGGTCGCCCGTGCCCCCGCGGAGCTCGTCGACCCCAGCGCCTCGACGCCCGACTTCAGCGTCGAGGTCGAGTCGGTCACCGCCGACGGCACGCCCGGTGACCGGGCTCGACGTGCTCGGCGAGCGCTCGAACGGGTCCGACCTGCTGCGGGCCGGTGCCCCGGCCGACCTCGACGCCGTGCCCGCCATCGTCACCCGGACGGTCGCCGAGGCCGCCCGGGCCGAGGTGGGCAGCACGCTCTCCCTCACCGTCGCCGGCCGGCAGCTCCCGCTGACCGTGGTCGGGGTCGTCGACGCGGTGCCCACCGCCCGCGTCCCCGACCGGGCCGTCGTCGTCGACCTGCCCACGGTGCTCGCGTTCGGGGACGGCGGCGCACCGTCGACCCGCCCCGTCGAGCCCCACGGAGTGGTGGCTCGACCCGGTGTCCGTGCCCGCCGTGCGGGATGCCGTGCGCACCCGGCTGCCGGCCGGGGTCACCGTGGCCGTGCGCACCGACCTCGTCGCCGAGCGGGCGGCCAACCCGGTGAACGCCGGGATGCGCGCCGCCATGCTGCTGGTCACCGGGGCCGCGCTGGTGCTGGCCGCCGTCGGCTTCGCCGCGACGACCGCCGCCCTCGGGCGCACCCGCCGCCGCGAGAACGCCGTGCTGCTCGCCCTCGGGATGCCGCCCGGCCGGATCCGCCGGGTGCTCGCCCTCGAGCGGGTGGGGGTCGTCGTGCTCACCGTCGCCGTCGGCCTGGTGCTGGGAGTGCTCAGCGCCCTCGCCGTCGTGCCGGTGCTCGTCGGCGGTGACGGCCACCCGCAGGTGCCCCGGGTGCTGGTGGCCCTGCCGCGTCGCCCAGCTGGTCGGCTTCGGGGTGGTCGTCGCGCTGGTGCTGTCGCTGGTCGGGGTGCTCGTCCTGCGCAGCTCGGGCCGCGACATCGCGGCCGAGCTGCGCCGGGGGGAGGCGTCATGACCGGGCGACACGTGGCCACCGGCACCCGACAGCCGCCCGCCGACCGCTCGGCGAGCTCACCCTCCTGCGGCACAGCCTGGTCGCCGAGCGCGGCACCGCCGTCCTGCTCGCGGCGCTCACCGTGCTGACGACGGTGTTCCTCGTGGCCGTGCCCCGGGTGCAGTCGGTCGCCCACGACCGGGCGCTCGGCGACGCGGTGCGCTCCGCGGCCCCGGCCGAGCGGGACCTCGGGTTGCGGCTCACCACGAGCGCCGGCCGTGCCTCGCGGGCCTCGAGCACGCCGACCCAGGGCCCGACCGCGCCGTTCGCGCCGGTCGACACCGCCGTGCGCGACGCGATGGGCCCGCAGGTGCGGGCCCTGCTCAGCGGGGGGTTCGTCGCCGCGCAGAGCGACCCGCTGGCGGTGGCGCGGTCGACCGGCGAGCCGCTGGACGTCTCGTCGGGCGAGCTGGCCGTGCGGGTCGACGACGCGGCGCTCGACCGGGTGCGATGGGTCACCGGCGGCCCGCCCGGGCGCCCCGACGACCACCCGCACCCTGCGTGACTCCGCCGACCAGCCCAACGGCGTACAGGTCGTCCCGGTGGCCCTGAGCGCGCGCACCGCTGCGGCCTGGGGCGTGTCGGTCGGTGACGTGCTCGACCTCTCGGCCGGCGCCAACACCCGGCGCGTGGTGTCGCCGACCGCGGTCGTCGTCTCGGGCACGTTCGAGCCGCTCGACCCGGCCGACGAGGTGTGGGCCGCCGAGCCGCGGATGCTCGGCATCGCGAAGATCCTCACCCCGCAGGGCGGCACCACCGACCAGGCCGCGGTCATCGCGCCCCTCGAGAGCTACTCCGCCGTGGGTGACGGGCTCTGGCGCGGGCCCGCCGAGGAGCCACCGCCCTCGCCGTCACCCGCCCTCGACCACACCTGGCGCTACCCGCTGGATGCCGACCGGCTCACCCGGGGCGACGTCGAGGTGCTGCGCGACTTCCTCGTGCGCCTCGACACCGACCCCACGGTGTGGGCCGGGGTCCAGGACGTGCCGGCGGTCACCACGGGTCTGGGTGGCCTGCTCGACCGCTACGAGCGCGACGTCGCCGTCACCGGCGTGCTGACCTCGTTCGTCACCGGTGGGGTCACCGCGCTGGCGGTGCTGGTGCTCGCCCTCACGGCACTGCTCGGCGCGCAGCGGCGCGACCGCGAGGTGCGGCTGCTGCGGGCGCGCGGGGCGTCGCGCGCCCAGGTGCTCACCCTGGTCGGCGTCGCGACGAGCGTGCTGGCGGTGCCCCTGGCGGTCGTCTCGGCGCTCGCCGTGGTGCTGCTCGTCCCGGGTGACACCAGCCGGTCGGCCTGGGTCGAGGTCGCGCTCGTGGTCGTGCTGCCGCTGGTGGTCGCGGTCGTCGCGACGGCCCGGCGGGTGCGCGCCATCGACGAGGTCCCGGAGGAGTCGACGCGCACCGTGCGGGCCGCCCGGCGCGTGGTGCTCGAGGCCGCGGTCGTGCTGCTCGCCGTGCTCGCGGTGACGACCGTGCGCAGCCGTGGCGCGGTCATCGCGGCCGGGCGCACCGACTGGTACGCGGCCGTCACCCCGGTGCTCGTCGCGCTGGCCGCCGCCGTGGTCGCCCTGCGGCGTCATGCCGTGGCCGGTGTCCCGGCTCGCGCGGCTCGCCGAGCGCGGCCGCGGGCTGGTCGCGTTCGTGGGGCTCACCCGGGCCGCGCGAACCGGCGCCGGCGCCGCCGTGCCACTCGCCGCCCTCGTCGTCGGCGCGACCCTGGTGACCCTGATGGCCACCCTCACCGCGAGCGTGTCCGAGCAGCGCGAGCTCGCGGCCCTGCGCGCGGTCGGCGCCGACGCGCGCATCGACGCCGCCCGGATCGATGCCGCCGACGTCACCGCCCTCGCCTCCCGACCGGGCGTCGAGGCCGCGATCCCGGCGCACCTGGATGCCGGGGCCACCGTCAGCGCCGACGGACGCACCACCGCGGTGGTCGTGGTGGCGGTCGACCCGGTGCGCTACGCGGAGCTGCTCGCGGGCACCCCGCTCGCCTTCACCCCGCCGGCCGCGACGGCGGACGGGCGGCTGCCCGTGGTGCTCAGTGGTGGGCCGGCCGTCGGCGACCTCGACCTCGGGCTGCGCGGGCTCAGCACCCCGGGCCGCCGGGTGGCGACCGTGCCGGCCCTGGAGCGGGCCTTCGCCGGCCAGGGCCGGGTCGTCGCGCTGGTGCCCCTCGACGCGCTCGTGAAGGCGCTGCCCACCACCCAGCCGAACACCGTGTTCCTGCGGGCGTCGGCCGACGCGCAGCGCGACCTCGCGGCCACCGCCGAGCGCGACCGGGCGCAGCTCGGGGGGCTGGTCACCGGGGTAGCCACCGTCACCGGGTTCGCGGCCGACGTCGCCGACCGGGCCCTGCCCAGCCTGGTCGCCGCCACCTTCCTCGTGGGTGTCCTGCTCGCCGCCGTGCTGTCCTTCCTCGCCGTCCTGCTGCTGCTCGCGGCGACCCGGGCCGAGCGCTCACAGCTGGCGATCCGGCTGCGCACGATGGGCCTGCCGCACGGGCGAGAGCGCCGCCTCGCCTGGGCCGAGGTGCTGCCGCTGCTCGCCGTCGGGGTCGTCACCGGCTGCCTCGTCGGCGTGGTGGTGCCCAGCGCCCTCGCGCCCGCCCTCGACCTCGCCCCCTTCACCGGAGCCGCCACCCGCCTGCCGATCCAGGCCCACCCGCTCACCGGCGCTGCTCGTGGCCCTGGTGGCGCTGGCCATCGGGTCGCTGGCCCTCCTGACCGATGCCGCGTCGGCCCGACGTGGCAGCCTTGCCGACCACCTGCGCCAAGGAGACACCGCATGACCACGAGTCCAGCGCGTACCCGGGGCCGTACCCGCGCCCCCGACACGACCGAGCCGAACGGGCCGGACATCCTCTGCGACAACCTCGTGCGCATCTTCTCCTCCGAGGGGGTGGAGGTCGTGGCCCTGCAGGGTCTCGACCTCGAGGTCGGCCGCGGCGAGCTCGTCGCGATCGTCGGGGCCTCGGGCTCGGGCAAGTCCACGCTGCTCACGATCCTGTCCGGCCTCGACCTGCCGAGCGCCGGGGTGGCCCGGGTCGCCGGCCGCGACCTGCTCGCGATGTCGACCAAGGACCGCCTGCAGCTACCGCCGGCACACGGTGGGCTTCCTGTTCCAGCAGGCGACCGCGAACCTGCTGCCGTACCTCACGGCCGTCGAGAACGTGCAGCTGCCGATGCTGTTCGCCTCCCTGTCGTCGTCGGAGCGGGAGACGCGGGCCGCCGAGACGCTCGAGGTGCTCGGCATCGCCGACTGCGCCGACCGGCGGCTCGGCGAGCTCTCCGGTGGGCAGCAGCAGCGCGTCGCCCTCGGGGTGGCGTTGGCCAACCGGCCGCGGGTGCTGCTCGCCGACGAGCCGACGGGTGAGCTCGACAGCCGCAGCAGCGACGAGGTGTTCGGCGCGATCCGCCAGGCGAACGAGACGTTCGGCACCACCGTCGTCGTCGTGACCCACGACGCCCACGTGAGCGAGCAGGTCAGCCGCACCGTCGGCATCCGCGACGGGCGCACGTCCTCGGAGGTGCGCCGGCGCACCGCCGTCGACGAGCACGGGGTGGAGGGCGTGGTCGCCGAGGAGTTCGCGGTGCTCGACCGGGCCGGCCGCCTGCAGCTGCCGCGCGGGTTCACCGACGCCCTGGCGATGCGCGACCGGGTGCGCCTCGACCTCGAGGCCGACCACATCGGCGTCTGGCCGACGCCGCGACCGGAAGCCGACGAACCGGGGAGAGGGGCCGGCATGACCACGACCTACCTGGAGGTGCACGAGGTGCACCGCACGTTCCGCAGCGGGGCCACGCGAGGTGCACGCCCTGCGCGGGGTGTCGCTCACCGCGGCGCCCGGTGAGCTCGTCGCCGTGCGCGGCCGCTCCGGCTCGGGCAAGACGACCCTGCTCAACGTCATCGGCGGCCTCGACCGGCCGGATGCCGGGCGGGTGGTGCTCGACGGCGCCGACGTCACGGCGATGAGCGATGCCGAGCTGCTCGCCGTGCGCCGCGGCACGGTCGCCTACGTCTTCCAGTCGTTCGGGCTCGTGCCCATCCTCACCGCCCGCGAGAACGTCGGGATCCCGTTGCGGCTGAACGAGGTCGACCCCGAGGAGCGCGAGACGCGGGTCGCGCGCCGCGCTCGAGCACGTCGGCCTCACCGGGCACGTCAACCAGCGCCCGGGCGAGCTGTCCGGCGGCCAGCAGCAGCGGGTCGCGCTGGCTCGCGCCCTCGCGTCCCGGCCGGGGCTGCTGCTCGCCGACGAGCCCACCGGCCAGCTCGACTCCGAGACCGGCCGCGAGATCATGATGCTGATCGCGCGGCTGGCCAAGGAGGAGACGATGACGACGGTGGTGACCACGCACGACCCGGTGCTGCTGTCGATCGCCGACCGGGTCGTCGAGATCGCCGACGGCCACCTCGTCGGGGCGGCCTGAGCCGAGCGGTCACTCGGGGATGCGGAGCATGCCCTCCTGGGCGACCGTCGCGACGAGCACGCCGTCCCGGGTGAACATCCGGCCGATGCCCAGCCCGCGGCCGCCCTGGGCCGAGGGGGAGTGCTGCGCGTAGAGCAGCCACTCGTCGGCACGGGCCGGGCGGTGGAACCACATCGCGTGGTCGAGGCTCGCGGCGCGCAGCCCCGGTGTGCGCCAGCCCTTTCCGTGGCGGCGCAGGATGGACTCGAGCAGCGAGTAGTCGCGAGGCGTAGGCCAGCACGGCCTCGTGCACCAGCGGGTCGTCGGGCAGCGTCGCCGATCGCCCGCATCCACACCCGCTGGTCGGCGACCTGCTCGGTCGCCGGGGCGACGAACAGGTTGCCCTCGACGTGGCGCAGCTCGATGGCCCGCTCCCGGGCGATGTGCCGCGCGCCCGGGTGGTCGACGTCGGCGAAGACCTCGGCGAGCGACGGCACGCTCATCGGGTCGGGGGCGTCCGGCATCGGGTCCTGGTGGTCCATGCCGTGGTCGGGGGTCTGGAACGACGCGCTCATCGACAGGATCGGCTTGCCGTGCTGGATGGCGTGCACCCGGCGGGTCGAGAACGAGCGGCCGTCGCGCATCCGCTCGACGCTGAAGGTGATCGGCTGGGTGTCGTCGCCCGGTCGCATGAAGTACGCGTGGATGGAGTGCAGCCGGCGGTCGGCGCCGCCCTCGATCGCCCGCACGGTGCGACCGCTCGCGATGACTCCCTGGGCGAGCACCTGCCCGCCGAAGACCCGCCCGTGCGGCTGCTTCTGGCTCTGGCCGCGGAACAGGGTGACGTCCTCGGCGAAGGTCTCCGGCAGCGGGACCGGCTCCTCGCCGTCCGGGCCGGCAGCGGTCGACATCGGCTGCACGCTCATCTGCGCCGACCCCAGCTCCTCCAGGTCGAGCGTCGCGAGGAGGTCGAGCAGGGGCGCCGGCTGGTCGGTGGTCACCGGGGCAACGATAGTCAGCGGGCGGCGTCACCTCGGCCGCGGTCGTCCGCACCCCGGCGCGGGACGTGGGTGAAGACCGTCGGCCATCCGAAGCTTTTCACCCACGTTCGCGAAGGAGCGTCGGGTCAGGCGACGAGGGGGCGACCGCCGGGCTGCCGGGAGGTGCTCCGGCGACCCTGTCGAGTGCCCGAGGACCCGCCGGCCCGCACGGTCTCGACCGCGCGGGCGAGCCGGTCGACGGCATCCGTCATCACCTCGGGCGGCGAGCACGTACGGCAGGCGCACCCAGCGCTCCAGGCCACCGACCACCGCGAAGCGCGGACCCGCGGCGACGAGCAGCCCCTCGTCCTCGGCCGCCACCGCGACCCCGCTCGCGTCGACGCCCTCGGGCAGCTCGCACCACAGGAAGAGCCCGCCGCGCGGCACCCGGAAGCGCAGCTCGGGCAGGCGGGCGCCCAGCGCCGCGACCAGCGCGTCGCGCGAGGCGCACAGGTCGTCGCGCCGCTCGCGGGGTCAGCCCCGGGGCGATCCGCATCAGCTCGAGCAGCACCAGCTGCTCGAGCACCGGCGCCCCGAGGTCGCTGGTCACCCGTGACTCGACGAGCCCGGCGAGCGCGGTGCGGGGGGCCCGCACCCAGCCGGTGCGCAGGCCGCCCCAGTGCGACTTCGACGAGCTGCCGACGGTGATCGCGCGCGGGTCGTGCGCGGCGAAGGGCAGCGGCATCGGCCCGCCGTCGAGGTCGACCTCGGCGATCGTCTCGTCGATGACCGGCACGGTGCGGGCCTGCCGCAGCGCGCGGGCGAGCACCGCCCGGTCGTCGTCGCCCATCAGCGCCCCGGTCGGGTTGTGGAAGTCGGGGATCAGCAGCGCGGCCGTGGCGGCCGCCGCGCGCACCGTGCGGGCCGACTCCTCGACGTCCCAGCCGTCGGGGTCGAGGGCGAGCGGCACCAGCCGGGCCCCGCCCCGCCGGGCGGCGTCGATCGGTGTTCGGGTAGCCCGGGTTCTCGACGACGACCCGGTCGCCGTGGCCGACGAGCGCGCGCAGCACGACGCCGATGCCGGCGACCGCTCCTGAGGTGACGAGCACCTGGTCGGCGCTGGTCGGCAGGCCGCGCTCGGTGTACCGGTCGGCGATCACGTCGCGCAGCTCGGGCACGCCGAGGGTGAGGTAGCCGGCGCCGGTGAGGTAGCGGGGCAGCTGGCCGACCGCGCCGCTCGTAGGCCTCGACCACGCCGGCGGGTGCCCGGGTGGCCGCGCAGGTGAGGTCGATGACCCCCTCACCGGCGTCCGCCGGGAACAGCGAGCCGACGCTGCGCTGCCGGCTGCCGGACGGCAGCGTCGCGACCGACCCCGAGCCGCGCCGGGAGGTGAGGTAGCCGCTGTCGCGGAGCACGGCGTACGCGCGGGTGACCGTGGTGCGGCTGACGTCGAGGGCCGCGGTGAGCTCGCGCTCGCTCGGCAGCCGGGTGCCGGCCGGGATCCGGCCGTCGGCGACGGCGAGGCGCAGGGCGTCGGCGAGCGCACGGTAGGCCGGGTCGGCCGGCCACGAGGGTGCCGACGAGCCGCGCGGTGCGGGCGGCGGAGACGGTGGGTGCGGACATGAGGCCACTCTGTCAGGATTGGCCATCGAAGTGAAGGCCACTTTGGTGCAGGATGGTCGGCATGACCCCGATCCAGGCCCTCCGCCGCGGCGCCTCCCGCCGTGTCGAGCTCGTGCCGATGAACCCGGTCGAGCAGCTGCGCGCCGGCCACCTCGTGCACCGGGTGACCCAGCTGATGGTGGGGCTGGTGCTCTTCGGCATCTCGATGGCGCTGCTGCTGCGCGCCGACCTCGGGCTCGAGCCGTGGGGCGTGCTGCAGTACGGCCTGATCCAGCACATCCCGATGTCGTACGGCGCGATGAGCATCGTCGTGTCGTTCGTCGTGCTGCTGCTGTGGATCCCGTTGCGCCAGTGGCCCGGGCTCGGCACGGTGCTCAACGCCGTGGTCATCGGGGTGGCGATCGACGCGACGCTCGCGGTCGTGCCGGCCATCGAGGGCCTCGGCTGGCGGATCGCCGTGATGCTGCTGGCCATCGTCGGCAACGGGGTGGCGGGCGCGATGTACATCGGCAGCCAGCTCGGCCCCGGCCCGCGCGACGGGCTGATGACCGGCCTCGCCCGCCGCACCGGCCGGTCGATCCGCCTGGTGCGCACCTCGCTCGAGGTCACCGTGGTGGTGCTCGGGTTCGCCCTCGGCGGCATCGTCGGGGTGGGCACCGTGCTCTACGCCCTGCTCATCGGCCCGATCGTGCAGTTCTTCCTGCCGGTGCTCACCGTGCGGGTCGAGCGCCCGGCCCCCCGGGGCGCGCAGCCGGAGCCGGTCGTCACAGAGCCTGCTGCAGGGTGACGAACGAGTAGCCCTTCGCGCGCAGGCCGGCGACGATCGCCGGGAGGGCGGCGGCGTCGAGGGTGGTGCCGTCGTCGGGGTTGGCGCCGACGTGCATCAGCACGACCATCCCCGGCCGGGCAGCGCGCCAGCACGCGGTCGCGGACCTTGGCCACCGTCATCCCGCCACTGGTGCCCTTCCAGCCCAGGCTGTCGACGGTCCAGCGCACCGCGACGTAGCACTCGTCGTTGACCAGGCCGATGGTGCGGGCGTCCCGGGCGCCGTAGGGGAAGCGGAACCACGGGCCCGGTGGGCGGCCGGTGCCGGCCGCGGATCGCCGCGGCGCCGCGGCGGACCTGGTCGACGACGGCCGTCGACGACAGCGTGGTCAGGTCGGGGTGGGTGTTGGTGTGGTTGCCGACCGGGTGGGCGGCCGCGATGCGTCGCGGTGGACGTCGGGTGGTCGCGGGTGAAGTCACCGGTGAGGAAGAACGTCGCGGCGGTCTTCGTGGTGGCCAGGGTCGACAGGATCGACGCGACACCGGTGCTGCTGGCGCCGCCGTCGAAGGTCAGCACGGCGATCTTCGCCGTCGCGGGCACCACCTCGAGGTCCCGGCCCCGGTACTTCGCGGTGACGGCGCACGCGTTGGGGGCGGGGTGCACCACCGACCGCGACGAGGTGTGGCTCGGCGTGGGGAGGACGGGCAGCGTCCTGCGCGGTGTCGGTGTCGGTGTCGGTGGTCGCCTGCGGGACGGGCGGGGGCGACGCGGTGGATGCCGGGCCGCCGCCGGTCGGCTGGGTGGCCGGGCTGCGCGAGGGCGACGGAACCGGGGACGGCGGGGCGGGTGTGCCGGTGGCGCTGCCCGCGCTCGCGGTCACCGAGGGCGAGGGCGTGGGTGGACCGGTGCCCCCGGTGCGGGCCGGGGTGGACCCACATGCGGCCAGCCCTACGACGAGGGCGACGGCCACGGACCAGGTGACGGCTCGACCGGACATCGCTGCCTCCACCACCATGGTCGCGCGCCCGCAGGGGCGGCGCCGGGGTGTGGCCGACGGATCACCCGGTCGTGGGCGGCTCAGCCGTCGACGGCGAGCGCGAAGGGCAGCACGCCCGTCGGCGCCGGCCAGGCGCAGCGCCCGCCCGGCCACGGTCAGGGTCCACCGCGACGAGACCAGGTCGTCGACGAGCAGCACCGGGCCGTCGACGCCGGCCAGGGCCGCGGCCAGCTCGGGCCCGACGACGAGCCGTTCCCACACCCCGGCGAGCCGGAAGGCGCTGTTGCCGCCGGCCTCGCCGGTGGGGCCGCCGTGGGCGAGGTCGAGCGAGCCGAGCAGCGGCAGCCGGCCCATCTCGGACAGCCCCGCCGCCAGCGAGCCGACCAGCGTCGGCCGCGAGCGCGACGGCACCGCCACGATGCCGACCGGCCGCCGGGCCCAGCCCCACTCGGCGAGCACCGGGACGCAGGCCCGCAGCAGGTCGGGGTGCGCGGGGGCGTCGTCGCGCAGCACCTCGCGCAGCCGCTGCCCCCAGCCGAGGTCGGACAGCCGGGCCAGGGCCCGACCCGGCAGCAGCGCCTCGTCGGGCGGGATCTTGCCCTTGACCGGAACCCCCAGCCGGTCCATGCCGGTGGGCCACTGCACCCGGGGGTCGAGGTCGACCCCGGCCCGGGCCAGCCGCTCGCGCGCGGCGCCGACGACCCGGTCGGCCACCTCGGTGGAGTACCAGGGCCCGGCGCAGCCGTCGCAGCGCCCACAGGGCACCGCGGTGTCGTCGTCGAGGCACTCCTGGAGGAACGCCATCCGGCACGCGTCGGTGCGCTCGTAGTCGACCATCAGCTGCTGCTCGGCCTGGCGGGCCGCGGCCACCCGGGCGTAGCGCTCGGCGTCGTAGGCCCACGGCACCCCGGTCGACACCCAGCCGCCGGAGACCCGTTGCACGGCCCCGTCGACGTCGAGCACCTTGAGCAGCAGCTCGAGGCGGGTGCGCCGCACGTCGACGGCCGTCTCGAGGGCCGCGGTGGACAGGGCCCGCCCCGACTCGGCCAGGGTGCGCAGCACGGCCTCGGCCTGCTCCTCGCGCGGCATCGACACCGACGCGAAGTAGGCCCAGATGTCCTTGTCCTCGGGCCCGGGCAGCAGCAGCACCTCGGCCCGCTCGGTGGCGCGGCCGGCACGCCCCACCTGCTGGTAGTAGGCCACCGGCGAGCTCGGCGCGCCGAGGTGCACGACGAAGCCGAGGTCGGGCTTGTCGAAGCCCATGCCCAGCGCCGAGGTGGCCACGAGCGCCTTGACCTCGTTGCGCCGCAGCGCCCCCTCGAGGCGTTCGCGGTCGGCCGGGTCGGTGCGGCCGGTGTACGACGCGACCGTCAGCCCGGCATCGCGACAGGGCCGCCGCGACGTCCTCGGCGGCGGACACGGTCAGCGTGTAGACGATGCCGCTGCCGGGCAGCTCGTCGAGGTGCTCGACCAGCCAGCCGAGCCGCTGTTCGGGCGACATCGAGCGCAGCACCCCGAGCCGCAGCGAGTCGCGGGCCAGGCCGCCGCGCACGGTGAGCACCGAGCGGCCGCCCACCTCGAGCTGCTCGACGACGTCGGTGACCACCCGGGCGTTGGCGGTGGCCGTGGTCGCGAGCACCGGGGTGTCGGCCGGCAGCCCGGCGAGGAGGTCGCGGATGCGGCGGTAGTCGGGCCGGAAGTCGTGGCCCCAGTCGCTGACGCAGTGCGCCTCGTCGACGACGAGCAGGCCGCAGCGGCGGGCGAGGTCGGGCAGCTGCTCGTCGCGGAAGCGCGGGTTGTTGAGCCGCTCCGGGCTGACCAGCAGCACGTCGACGGCGTCGGTGGCCAGCGCCTCGCGCACGACGTCCCAGTCCTGGGCGTTGGCGGAGTTCATCGTCACGGCCCGGATGCCGGCCCGCTCGGCCGCCGCGATCTGGTCGCGCATCAGCGCGAGCAGCGGGCTGATGATGACCGTGGGCCCGGCGCCCTCGGCCCGGCGCAGCGCGGTCGCGACGAAGTAGACGGCCGACTTGCCCCAGCCGGTGCGCTGCACGACCAGCACCCGCGACCGGTCGGCCACCAGGGCCGAGACCGCCTCGAGCTGGCCGTCACGGAAGTCGGCGTCGTCGCGCCCGACCAGCCGCCGCAGCGACTCCCGCGCCCGGGTGGTGAGCTCGGGCGTGGGTGAGGAGGGCGCGGGGGGAGCGGTCACGGCATCCGTCGGGTTCGTCATGGTCACCCCACCGTATGCCGGGCGGCCGACACCACCGTTCGCGTCGTCCACAGGGCGGAGCCGGGGGAGGAGGATCGGGTGATGGACACGTCAGCACTCCCCGAGGTCAGCGCCACCCTGCTCGACGAGGCCGCAGCGAGCACCGCGCACCGGGCCGCGCGCACGCTCTACGGCGGTACCGGGCACGCGTTGCGGCAGACCGCCATCGCCCTGCTCTCCGGGTCGTCGCTGTCGGACCACGAGAACCCCGGCGAGGCGACGCTGCAGGTGCTGGTCGGACGGGTCCGGCTGTCGTGGGCGGGCGACGCGGTCGACCTCGACGCCGGCGGGCACGTCGTCGTCCCCCAGGAGCGGCACGGCCTGCTCGCCCTGACCGACACGGTCGTCCTCCTCACCGCCGCCAAGACCTGAGGCCGGGCGCGGCCGGGGCCGGTCAGGTGCGGGGCCGAGCGGCGGGCTGGAACAGCTCGACCAGGTTCCCGGCCGGGTCGGCCACCAGCACCTGCCGGCCACCGGGCCCGCTGACGACCTCGCTCCGGAAGGGCAGCCCCGCCCCGCGCAGCCGGGCGACCTCGGCATCCAGGTCGTCGACGACGAGGTGGATGCGGTTGCGGCCGGCCGTCGAGGCGTCCTCCGGCGTGGCGCGGGCACCGGAGCTGGCCGGCCCGGAGATCAGCAGCCGCAGCGGGCCGCGGACCACGTCGGCGAACGCCGGCGCCGCACTGGACCTCAGGGTGAAGCCCAGGTGCCCGGTGTAGAAGTCGATGCCGGCCTGCACGTCGTCGACGATGTACCGGACGCTGGCGTACTGCTCGTCCTCGCTCACGGATGAACCCCCTCGGTCCTCGAGTGCTCGCCCACAGGATCCGCCCGGGGCGCCGCCGAGGTCAACGACCGAGCGCGGCGGCCGGTGATGCACAGCGCGCGCCGGCACGCGCCCTCTGCATCACCGGTGGCGGGGCTCAGGAGTAGTCGGCCCAGACGCGCCGCTCGGCGCCGTCGACCGTGACCCACCCGCCGTACGGCAGCACCCACTGCGGCCGGGTGTGGCCGAACGGCACGCCGACGCACACCACGGCATCCGGGTTGTAGCGGGACACGACGTCGATCGCGGTGTCGCGCTGCGCCGCCCGGTGCGCCGCACGCTCCGCCGCCGACCCGCGGTGCTCGAAGTTCGACGCGGCCGGGCGCGCGACGAGCACCGCGTCGGCGGCGGCGATCAGGCCGCGCTCGCCCAGGCTGCGCACGATCCAGCCGAACTGGCGGGCGGGGATGACGTCCTCGCTGGTCTCGAGCAGGAGCACCCCGCCGTCGAGCACGTGCGGGTCGGCCGGGAAGCGGCCGGCCGAGAGCACCTCCGGCAGCACGTCGACGCAGCCGCCCCAGGTGCGACCGGTCACGGCGCGCGACGGGCCGGCCCAGGCCCACGGCTCGGTGGGCTCGCGCTCGCCGAACTCGGTCAGCGAGCGCGGGTCCTGCCAGTCGATGCCGAAGTCCTCCGACTCGCCGGGCTCCACGACCTCGAGGCGCTCGCCGGTCAGCAGGGCGGCCCGCAGCGACGCCAGGTGGCAGTCGTCGACACCGGGCCCGGCACCGAGCTGCACCTGCGTGGAACCGCCGTAGTAGCCGGCCACGCCCTGGGTCCACAGCCAGGACAGGATGTTGGTGTTGTCGCTGTACCCGAGGAACGGCTTGGGGTCGGCCCGCACCAGGTCGCCGTCGAGGTGGGGGACGACCGTGATCTGGTCGTCGCCGCCGATCGTCGCGAGCACCGCCCGGATGCCGGGGTCGGCGAAGGCCGCGTTGAGGTCGTCGGCGCGCGCTCGGGGGTCGGCCCCGACGAGGCGGGTGGTCGGGTACTCGACCGGGACGAGACCGGTCAGGGCCTCGCAGCCGGTGCATCGCCTGCTCGTGCACCGCCGGGGCCGCTCCCGGGGCGGCGAACGACGGTGACAGCACCGCGACGCGGTCGCCCGGGCGGGCCTTGGCCGGGCTGACGAGATCGGCGACCATCACCCCAGCAGAGCACCCCGGGCCGTCGGCGGCAACCGGCATACTGCTGCGGTCAGGAGAAGAGGAAGGGGTGTGCGACGTGTCGAACCAGGACGTGGACGACTACCTCGCGGCCGTGCCCGAGCCGCAGAAGTCGACCCTCGAGAGCCTGCGGGCCACGCTCGCCGCGCTCCTCCCGGACGCCGAGCAGGGCATCGCGTACGGCGTGCCGTGCTTCAAGGTCGGCGGCAAGGGCGTGGCCGGGTTCGGCTTCTACACAGAACCACTGCACGTACTTCCCGATGAGCGGGTCGATCACCGCCGAGCTGGCCGACGACCTGAAGCACTACGTCACGGCGAAGGGCTCGATCCAGTTCCCCACCGACGAGCCGTTGCCCGACGCAGCTCGTCGCGCGGCTGGTCGAGGCACGGCTGCGGGAGATCGCGCGGCCAGAAGTAGCGGCGCCCGTTGTCGAGAGGAGGCAACACGCCGAGGATGCCGCGCGCGGGCCCTGCGTGTCTCCTGCACTCGACGGCCGAAATGGGTTGCCCCCGAGCCCAGACAGGACACGGTGACCACGTGACCGACACCGCAACCCTCCTGGCCGCCTACGACGAACAGCTGCGCACCGACGCCGAGACGCCCAGCGCGCTCTCGGTCACCGAGCACGGCCCGCTCCGGCTGGTGACCTTCGCCCGGGGCCGCGGCTTCGTCACCTACCGCGACCTCGACGGGGCGGACGAGGCCGGCATCCGCGACCTCGTCGCCGCCGCGGTCGCCCACTTCACCGCGGACCCCGAGGTGACCCGGGTGGAGTGGAAGACGCGCGGCCACGACCACGCGCCGGGGCTGCACGAGGCCCTGGTCGCGGCCGGCTTCGAGCCGGAGGAGCCGGAGTCGATCATGCTGGGCGAGGCGCGGCTGCTGGCGGTCGACGTCGACCTGCCCGAGGGGGTCACCCTGCGCACCGTCACGGACGAGGCCGACGTGCGCGCGATGAGCGCGATGGCCGACGAGGCGTTCGGCGACCCGGTCTCGGACGAGCGCGCCGAGAGCCTGCTGCACCGACTGACCCTGCGCGACGGCATGGAGCTCTGGGTCGCCGAGGCGGACGGCGCCATGGTGAGCGCCGGGCGGCTGGAACCGGTGCCGCACACCGAGGTCGCCGGCATCTGGGGCGGCTCGACGCTGCGCCGCGTGGCGCGGCCGCGGCATCTACCGGGCGCTCACCGCGGCCCGCGCGCGGTCGGCGCTGCGGCTGGGCAAGACGATCATCCACAGCGACTCCACCGAGTTCTCCCGCCCGATCCTCGAGCGCTCCGGCTTCGTCAAGGTCTCCACGACCACGCCCTACGAATGGCGGCGCTGAACGGGCTACGGTGGCCCGATGGACGGGGAGGACACCAGCATGCCGAGCGAGACCAGGACCCTCGAGACGCCCGACGTCGACCTCGTGTACGAGGTGCGCCGGCCCGCGACGGCGGATGCCGGCCGCCCCACCCTGCTCATGGCGGGCCACCCGATGGACGCCCGCGGGTTCGACTCCCTCGCCTCACACTTCACCGACCGCACCGTCGTCACCTACGACCCGCGCGGCATCGGGCGCAGCGTGCGCAAGGACGGCAGTGAGCAGCGCACCCCCGAGCTGCACGCCGCCGACCTGCACGCGCTGGTCACCGCCCTGGGGTCCGGGCCGGTCGACCTGTTCGCGAGCAGCGGCGGCGCCGTCAACGCGCTGGCCCTCGTGGCGACCTACCCCGACGACGTCGCCACCCTGGTCGCCCACGAGCCCCCGCTGCTCGCCTACCTCCCGGATGCCGACCACGCCTTCGCCGCCGAGCACGCCGTGCAGACGGCGTACCACGAGCACGGGTTCGGTGCCGGGATGGCCGCCTTCATCGCCCTGACCTCGTGGACGGGTGAGTTCACCGACGACTACCTCGCCCGGCCGGCGCCCGACCCGGCGCAGTTCGGCCTGCCCACGCACGACGACGGCCGCCGCGACGACCCGCTGCTGTCCGGCACCGCCAACGCGATCACGAGCTACCGCCCCGACCTCGAGGCCCTCAAGTCCTCGACCACCCGCGTGGTCATCGGGGTCGGGGTCGAGTCACGCGAGGTGCTGACCGGCCGGGTCGCTCCCGTCCTCGCCCGGGCCCTGCGCCGGCCGCTCACCGAGTTCCCCAGCCACCACGGCGGCTTCCTCGGTGGCGAGCACGGCTATGCGGGCCAGCCCGAGGCGTTCGCCGCCCGGCTGCACGAGGTGCTGGACGACGGCGCGGAGTGACGGGTCACGGTCGATGTGCGTCAGGCCAGCCGTTCTCGTCGACCCCGCCCGGCACGTCGGCCTGCGGGTCGTACGGCGTGCGGGTGAAGCGGAACGACGCGAGGTCGAGGTGCGACACCGAGCCGTCGGCCCGGCGCACCACGTCCAGGGGTTCGCCCGCGTAGTAGCCGTCCAGCCCGAGCCACGCGTCGACCCCGGTCGGCCGGAAGCGGGCCCCGCGCCCGCTGCCCGGCTCGCCCAGCACGAGGTGCTCACCGGCGACGCGTGGCGGTGACCGTCGAGGGCCCCCAGTGCCAGGTGCCGACCAGCTCGAGCAGCGCCGGGTCGCCGCTCGCCGACCACGGCTGCACCGGGGCCGGCTCGTGGCGGGCCAGCGCGTCGAGCAGGTCGTCGATGATCGAGCGAGTCGCTGGTGGATGCCGTGGTGTTGGTGAACAGCACGACGCCGTCGCCCGCCGCACCGAGCGGCCGTCGGTCGCCCGTCTGCCGCACACCGGCATCCAGCCGCACCCGCAACCCGGCGAGGAAGCCGGGCATCGAGCCGCCGTGACCGGCGAAGCGGGCGCCGCCGACGTTCCACACCTGGAAGCCCAGCCCGTGCGCCGCGACCCACGGCTGGCCCGGGTCGTCGACGACGTGGTGCGGCTCGACCATCTCGGCCAGGGTGTCGGCCGACAGCACGTCGCCGGTCGCGCCGCCGAGGAAGGCCGCCCAGCGGGCGAGGTCGGGAACGGTGGTCCACAGCTGGCCGGCCGGGGCCATCGCGCCGCCGTCGTGCTCCGGCTCGGGCAGCAGCACGTCGGCGAACGGGTGCACGGCCAGCCCGAGGGCGGCCGACCCCGACGGCCGGGTCGTCGTGCGGGTCATGCCCAGCGGCTCGAGCAGCTCGTCGCGCACGACGTCGAACCAGCCGCCACCGTGGTGCACCTCGAGCAGTCGCCCCAGCGCGGCGTACCCGACGTTGGAGTAGTGGAAGCGCCGCCCGGCGCGGAAGCGCTGCCCGATCGCGGAGGCGACGAGCGCGTCCCAGTCGCCGCCGGGCGTGCGCTCCCACCACGGGCCGTGCGTCTCGGCCTGGGTACCGGCGGCGTGGGTGAGCAGCTGCTCGATGCTCACGTCGTCCGAGAGCCGAGCCGGGCACGTGCGCACCGAACCGGTCGGTCAGCTCGAGCCGGCCGGCGTCGCGCAGCCGCAGCACGCAGACCGCGACGAAGGTCTTGGTGATCGAGCCCATCCGGTACTGGGTGTCGTCGTCGGCCGGGCGGCCCTGCGCTCGCCCGTCGACCGTTCCCGCCGCGCCGCTCCAGACCAGCTCGCCGCCGCGCACCAGCCCGGCGGCGACGGACGGCAGCCGCCCGTCGCGCTGGGCGGTGGCGAGGAGGTGGTCGAGCCGGGCGGTGGTGGCGGGCTGCAGCGGCATCCGCCCACCCTAGGACGCCGTGCGCACCGGTGGCCGCGGATCGACCACGGGGCTGGGAGGATGGGGCGCATGCCCGGTGCCGACGATCCCCAGACCTACCGCGTCGAGGTGCCGCTGCGGTGGTCCGACATGGACGCCTACGGCCACGTCAACAACGTGCAGTACCTCCGACTGCTCGAGGACGCCCGCGTCATCGGCTTCCGCGAGTGGTTCCCCGACCGGCCGACGATGCTCGACGAGGGCATCGTCGGTCACCCGGCACGCCATCGAGTACCGCGCGCCGCTGACCTACCGGGCCGCGCCCGTCGAGGTCGACATGTGGGTCACCCGCGTGCACGGCGCCGGCTTCGACCTCGGCTACACGGTGCGCGACCCCGAGGCGGTCGGGGACCCAGGTGTACGCGATCGCCGAGACCGGGCTGGCCCTGTACGACTTCGCGACCGCCCGCCCGCGCCGGCTCTCGCCCGAGGCCAGGTCCCAGCTCGCCGTGCACGTGGGCGACCCGGTGCGCTTCCGCTGGGCGGGCCGGTGACCGCGGCCCTGCGGCTTCACCGACTCCCAGTCCCTCGCCGACCTCGGCCGCTTCGCGTCGCGGGCCCGCGCCGTCGACGACGAGGGCGCGATGCGCCTGCAGGCGTCGGGTCGGGTGCTCGCCGCGTGGGTCGGCGTGCTGTCGGGCACCGGCATCCTGGCCGAGGGCACCGTGCTCGGGCTGCGCACGTTCGCGCTCGCCGACGCCGCCGAGCTCGACGTCATCGTCCCGCTCGGGGCGGTCACCGACCGCACCGCGCGCGGTGCCGGCACCGACCTGCCGCTGCCCCCGACCCGGGCCGTCGCCGCCTGGTCGGCCGTGACGCCGCCGCGCGGCCCGTGGGAGCCCGCCGGCGAGCTGCCCGGTGACCTCCTCGCGGCCGTCGCCCGGGCGGGTCTGGCCGAGGTCTCGGATGCCGTGCGCGAGCGGGGTGCCGCGGCCGGCCTGGTGCGTGACCGGGTCTGGGCGCGCGACGTGCGCGAGGCCGCCGGGCCGCACCCGGACCTGCTCGACCCCGAGGGCGGCGTGCCCGACGGCGGCGAGCGTGCGCAGCGGCGGCGCGTTCGCGGCCTACGCGCTGGGCTTCCTCGCGCCCGGCCTGCCCGTGCAGGTGCTGCGCTCGAACCGGTGGACGCGGCTCACCGCGCCCGGCGGTCACGTCCTGATCCGCTGAGCCCGGGTCCGATGCCCCAAAGGTTTCCGAAAGGCGCCTCGCAGGTCCGCTCCTAGCGTGGCGGTGAGGAGGTTCGGCGCACGGCGCGGCCACCCCCTCGTCACACCCGGTCGCGGAGGGCCGGTCCGGAACGGCACTTGGACGGCTCATGACGACACGGCGAGAGGCACTGCAGCTGGGTGCGTTGGGCGCAGCCGGGCTGGCAGGGGTCCAGGGCGGGACCGACAGCGGGTCGGGGGGCGCCGCGAGCCCCCTGGCACCGGAGAACCGGCCGGTTCCCTATCGAGGGGTGTTCCGTCGCCCGCCGGAGCTGCTGCCGTACGCCACGACCTTCGACGACGGCGACCCCGCCCGGCCGGTCGACCACTACGCCGTCACCGAACGGCTGGGCCGGATGGAGGTGCTGCCGGGGCTGTCGACCCCGGTGGCCGGGTACAACGGCATCTTCCCGGGGCCGACGATCCGGGCCAGGCGGGGGACCCGGATCGAGCTGCGGATGCGCAACGGCTTCCCCGAGGCGCCCGGGCTGCTCCTGCCGCAGCGCACCGACACCTCCACCCACCTGCACGGCTCGCCGTCGCTCCCGCAGTACGACGGCTACGCCAACGACCTCACGGTGCCGGGCTACGTCAAGACCTACAAGTACCCGAACACCGAGAAGGCGAGCACCCTCTGGTACCACGACCACCGGCACCTCGTCACGGCCCAGAACGTGTACTCGGGGCTGGCGGCCTTCTACCCGTACTCGGACCAGTACGAGCGGGCGCAGCTCCCGCAGGGCGAGTACGACGTGCCGCTGATGATCTCGGACGCGCAGTTCAACGCCGACGGCTCGCTGCGCTACGACCTCGACGGGGACGCCGGGCTGTGGGGCGACATCATCCTGGTCAACGGGGTGCCCTGGCCGACGATGAAGGTCAAGCCACGGATCTACCGGTTCCGCGTGCTGGTCGCCTCGATCTCACGCTCCTACCGCCCCACGCTGTCGAACGGGGACCCGGTGCACGTCGTCGGGACGGATGGCGGGATGGTGCCCGTCGTGCAGCCGGTGCGGTCCTGGCGGCAGGGGACCGGGGAGCGGGTCGAGGTCCTCGTCGACTTCCGCGGGTTCAGGGCCGGCCAGACCGTCGACCTGCGCAACCTGAGCAACAAGAACAACGTCGACTTCGCCGACACCGACAAGATCATGCGCTTCCAGGTGGTCGCCGACTCCGGGCCCGGCATCCACCGTCACCGCCATCCCGACGACCCTGGACGGGGGCCCGCAGCCCAACGCGGCCCAGGGCGGCATCTCGACGATGGCCCTGACCCCGGCGATGGCCGTCGCGAAGCGCCAGCTGCGGTTCGCGCGCCAGCACGGGGTGTGGATGGTGAACGGGGTCACCTGGGAGGACGTGGAGGCGAGCGGGTTCACCCTGCTGTTCGCCAACCCGAGGCCGTTCAGCGTCGAGCAGTGGACGATGGTCAACGAGTCGGGCGGCTGGTTCCACCCCGCCCACATCCACCTGGTCAACGGCAGGATCATCGGCCGGAACACCAACGGCGGCAAGCCGTTTGCCTGGGAGCTGGGGCCGAAGGACGTCTTCTACCTGGGCGAGAACGAGTCGGTCACCGCGCTGATGCAGTTCGGCACCGCAGCCCGACGGGCAGGGGAAGTACATGATCCACTGCCACAACCTGGTGCACGAGGACAGCGACATGATGGTGCAGTTCTCGGCGGGGAACCCCGGCGACAACGACCCCGTCACGTCGGACCCGCCCGTGCCGGACACGACCCCGCTGGACTCCTTCCCGCCGGTGTACCGGCCCGGTTACCCACCCGGGACCTGACATGGGCCGTGCCGTCCGCCTCGGTGCGCTGCTGCTGCTGCGCGTGCCGGCGTCACCGGCTGTCACGGGCTGCGCGGCGCCCGCGACGCTCGCCGGCGCCGGCCCCACCACGGCGGCCGGCGCCCCCTCCGCGTCGGTCGTCGCGGCCGACGCCGACGTGGGGAACGGCCGACCGCTGGTGACGCCACGACGGGCTGATGGTGCGGCGCCGGGTGGTCATCGCCATCCTCCCCACGCCGGGCGCCGACGTCGCCGCCCTGCGCCGGGCGCTGGACCGGGCGGCGGCCGCCCGGCACACCAGCCTGTCCGACACCTCCCCGTCGGTGCTCGACCCCGCCGACCAGGAGGCCCTGCAGCCGGACCTCACCCTGCTGCTGCCCGCCGGTGCGACCCTCGCCGACGCGCGGGAGGTGGTCGTCCCCGTCGGTGCGAGGCGCGCGGCCCTGCCCGGGGTGCAGGACTACGAGGTCGCCTCGGTGCTGGTGCACGACCTGCGGTTCACGGTCAGGGCGTCCGACCCGCCCGCGCTGGCGGCGGCCATCGCGCGCGAGGGCATCCTCACCGACGCACTGGGCAGCTACTCGACCTCCGGGCGTGGCGGCCGGCTCGAGATCACCTACACCGGTCCGCTGCTCAGCGACGCCCTGGTCGAGGTGGTCCGGGGCGGCATCGCCCGGGGGGAGGGCGTTCCACCGTCGGCCGTCACCCTCGCCCCTCGCTCCACCACCGGGGCCGGCGTGACCCTGGCCGACGAGCCGGCACCGGCGCCGGTGGTCGACGAGGTGGCCGCCGCCGGCCCGCAGGGCCACCACGGCCAGGGCTCGCAGCTGCCGACCACGGCCCTGGTGCTCCAGCCGTCGGAGTCGTCGTCGTCGGGCCTGTGGGTCGTCACCGTCGTCGCCGGTGCGGTGTGGCTCGTCGTCATGCTCGTGCTGCTGCGCCGCAGGAGGGCCCCGCCGGGCCGCTGAGCCCGCGGGCGGTCAGCTGCGGATGTGCTGACCGGCCGGCACCGCCACCGCGGCCACCAGCGCGAGGCCGAGGAAGATCGCCCCGAACAGCGCGTCGTCGTGGCCGGGGTCGTGCCACGCCGCGAAGGCCGCCGTCGCCGCCGCGATGCCGAGCACGCTCCCGAGCACGTCGGCGAGCTGGAGCGACGACGACGCGGCGCCGTGCTCCTCGACCGGGCTCAGCTCGAGCGCCAGCACCGTCGTCGTCGTGACCCCGAGACCCATCGCGACCCCGGCGACCACGAGCGTGATCGGCACGATCCACCAGGCCAGCCCGAGCCAGGCCACCGCCGACAGCCCCCCGAGGCCGCCCGCGAGGAGCACCGCCGCCGACCTCGACGAGCCGGTAGCGCGGCAGGTGCAGGTGGTCGTGCCCCTGGTACCAGGCGCCCGCGGCCCAGCCGATCGCCCCGACGGCGAGGGCCAGCCCCGCCACCTGCAGGGTCAGGCCGCGCTGGCCGACGAGGAAGAGCGGCACGTAGGTGATGCTCGCGTAGAAGGCCCCGATGAACAGGGCCCGCGCCAGCATCACGCTCGGGAGGCCGCGCGCCATCCGCCAGGTGCCGGGGGGCACCAGCATCGGCGCGGTCAGCACGATGCCGACCAGCCCGCAGGACCGCGAGGCCGGTGCGCGGCGAGAGCGTGAGCACCAGCTCGTAGGTGCCCAGCTGGAGGGCGCCGGCCGACAGGGCGATCCCCAGGCCCGCCCACGCGATCCGCACGTGCGCGGAGTGGTCGCGGCTGCTGACCGCCGCGGTGAGGGTGGAGTCGTCGATCCGGCGCCGGGCGTGGGAGAGCACGGCCAGGGTGATCAGCACCGGCGGCACCACGCCCCAGAACACCCAGCGCCAGGAGAGGTTGGTGGTGAGCCACGCCGACACGGGCGGCCCGAGCAGCGAGGGGAGCACCCAGGCGGCCGACACGTAGGTGAACAGCCGCGGGCGGATCGCCTCGGGGTAGACCCGGCCGGCGATGACGTAGAGCATCACCACGAGCAGCCCGCCGCCCAGGCCGGTGAGGGCCCGGCCGGCGAGGAAGAGCGGCAGGTTGGCGGCGAAGCCGCACATCGCCGCACCGGCCGCGAGCAGGACCTGCCCGGTGACCGCGCCGACCATCGGGCCGGACCGGTCGGACCACACGCCGGCGAGCACGATGCCGAGCAGCTGGGCGGTGAGCATGACCGAGAAGGCGAACCCGTAGGAGCGCACGGCATCGAGGTCGCGGGCCACGGCGGGCATCGCCGTGGACACCGCCATCGACTCGAAGGCGACGATGGTGACGAGGGCCAGAACGGCCAGGGTGACCTCGAGGTAGGTCCTGCCGAGCGGCCCTTGGACGGGGGTGGTCGTCGCGTCAGCCATCAAATCCACCCTAGCCCCGGCGACCGGGTCAGGAGGGCGGGACGAGGGGATGGCCACGCTCGGCGAGCACGTCGCGCAGCACGTCGATGTGGTCGGTGACGATGCCGTCGGCGCCCAGGTCGAGCAGCCGGTGCATCTCGAACGCGTCCTCGCGCGCCCAGGGGTGGAACCACACGTGCACGTGCTTGCCGAGGTCGTGGGCCCGACGCACCAGGCCCGGCGTCACCAGGGTCACGGTGCGGCCGCGCAGGCGGTGCAGGGCCGGCAGCTGCAGCACCGGGGCAGGGGTGTGCAGCATCCGGCTCAGCGCTGCCGGGGTGAACCGCAACAGCGCCGTGCCGACCTGACCGGCCGCGGTGGCCACCCCGGGCCCGAGGGCCGAGCGCGCCGCCCGGAGCCGGCGCTCGCTGAACGACCCGATGCACACCCGATCGGTCGCGTTGTGCCGCAACACCTCCGCGACGGTGGGCGCCAAGCGCGTCGTCGGCCTTGATGTCGATGTTGATCCGGGTGTCGGGGAACTGCTCGAAGAGGTCGGACAGCAGCGGGATCGGCTCGGCACCGCCGATCCGGGCCTCGCGCACCGCGTCGTAGGGGAGCGTGGCGATGGCCCCGTGCCGGTCGGAGACCCGGTCGAGCACGGTGTCGTGGAACGCCACGACCTGGCCGTCGCGGGTCGCGTGCACGTCGGTCTCGAGGTACCGGTACCCCATCGTCGACGGCCCGGCGGAACGCCGCGAGGGTGTTCTCCAGGCCGACGTTCGGCCCGAACGCCGCGCCGCCCCGGTGGGCGAGCCCCACCGGGGTCGGCTGGTCGAGGTAGGTGAAGTCGCCGGCCCGCACGTCAGGCCACCGGCAGCCGGACCCACACCGTGGTGTCGGTCGGCACGGCACCGTCGTCGGTCAGCGGGCCCGAGGCGACGAGCACCTCGCCGGCCGGCAGGGCCACCGGGTCGGCGCCGAGGTTGGTCACCACGAGCAGGGTGCGCTCGCCGTCGCCGGCGGTGTTGCGCAGGGCGATGACGGTGTCGGAGGCCAGCGCGTCCCAGGTCAGGCTGCCGTGCCCGAACCGGTGCCGGCGGCGGTACTCGAGCAGCGCCCGGTACAGCTCGAGGGTCGACCCGGCGACGCCCGTCCTGCTGGTCGACGGCGAGGTCGGCGTAGGCGTCGGGCTGCGGCAGCCACGGGGTGTCACCCGGCCCGAAGCCGTTGCTCGGCGCGCCCTTGACCCACGGCATCGGCACCCGGCAGCCGTCGCGGCCGGTGACCTTGCCGTCGGTGCGGTGGAAGGTCGGGTCCTGCCGGAACGAGTCGGGCATCGTGGTGTGCTCGGGCAGGCCGAGCTCCTCGCCCTGGTAGACGTAGGCGCCGCCGGGCAGCGCGAGCATCAGCGCGGTGGCGGCGCGCGCCCGACGCAGGCCGAGCACGGCATCCGGCTGCGGGTCGTCGGCCCGGATGCCGTTGGGTCGCGGCAGCGACTGGTCCAGACCCAGCCGGGAGGCGTGCCGCACGACGTCGTGGTTGGACAGCACCCACGTGGTGGGGGCCCCGACCTCGTCGTTGGAGCGCAGCGAGGCCTCGATGACGGTGCGCAGGGCCGTGGCGTCCCAGTGGGCGTCGAGGAAGTCGAAGTTGAACGCCTGGTGCATCTCGTCGGGGCGCACGTAGCGGGCCAGGCGGTGGGCCGGGGCGACCCAGGCCTCGGCGCACAGGATGCGGTCGGGCAGGCCGTAGGAGTCGAGCACCGCGCGCCAGCCGCGGTAGATCTCGTGCACGCCGTCCTGGTCCCACATCGGCGCCGCACCGGTGGCGGTGTGGTCGAGCACCTCGCCGTCGGTGGAGTGCAGCTGCTCGGCGTCGCGGCCCTCGCCGGTGGGCCCGGTGTCGGCGTCGACCTCGTCGTAGAGGCCGACCTTGCCGTGCCAGTCGGGCAGCCCCTCGCGCTTGACCAGGCCGTGGGCGACGTCGACCCGGAAGCCGTCGACGCCGCGCTCGCACCAGAACCGCAGGATGTCGTGGAACTCGGCCACGACCTCGGGGTGCTCCCAGTTCAGGTCGGGCTGGGTCACGTCGAAGATGTGCAGGTACCACTGGCCGGGGGTGCCGTCGGCCTCGGTGACGCGGGTCCAGCCGCGGCCGCCGAAGACCGAGGGCCAGTTGTTCGGCGGCTCCTCGCCGTTCGGGCCGCGGCCGTCGCGGAAGACGTAGCGCTCGCGCTCGGGGCTGCCCGGGCCGGCCGCCAGCGCGGCCCGGAACCAGGCGTGGTCGCTGCTCGTGTGGTTCGGCACCAGGTCGACGAGCACCTTCAGGCCCAGGTCGTGGGCGGTGGCCACCATCGTGTCGGCGTCGTCGAGCGAGCCGAACCGCGGGTCGATGTCGCGGTAGTCGGCCACGTCGTAGCCCGCGTCGTTCATCGGCGAGACGTAGAACGGGCTCAGCCACACGGCATCCACGCCGAGGTCGCGCAGGTACGGCAGGCGAGCGGTGATGCCGGGCAGGTCGCCCATGCCGTCGCCGTCGGCGTCGGCCCACGAGCGCGGGTAGACCTGGTAGATCACGGCGTCGCGCCACCAGGGGGCGTCGGGGGAGTCGGCCTCGTGCACGACCTCGCCGGCCGCGGTGCGGGTGGGGGCGTCGGTCTCAGTGGTCAGCTGGGTCACCGGCCCCATGTTTCCGTATGCCGTGCGTGCTCGCGAAATGCGCCGCGTCGGGCGTCAGCCCTCGGGCAGCGGGCGCAGCGGCGAGCTGGGTGCCGGGTGCGTCTCGTCGGTGTTCACGAGCATGTGCGCCGCCCGCAGGAAGTAGTCGCGCATCTGCTCGTCCTGCGCCTCCGGCAGGTCGAGGGTGTCCATCGCGGCGAGCATGTGCCGCATCCACCGGTCGCGCATGTCGAGGGTCACCGGGTAGGGCGCGTGCCGCATCCGCAGCCGGGGGTGGCCGCGCTCCTCGCTGTAGGTGGTCGGGCCACCGAAGTACTGGGTGAGGAACATCCGCAGCCGTCGCTCGGCCGGGGCGAGGTCGTCCTCCGGGTAGAGCGCGCGCAGCTGCGGGTCGGCGGCGACGCCCTCGTAGAACGCGTGCACCAGGGCCTCGAACGTCGGTGCGCCACCGACCTCCTCGTACAGGCTCACGGGGGGCCTCCCACCGGTCCGCCGAACGGGCCGAGCGGTGGCGCCTTGACGTCGGCGGCGTCGAGGGCGGCCTTGAGGCGCTCGCGCATCTCGCGCTGCACGGCGAAGTTCTCGCCGGGCACGCACTGGGCGATGGTGCGGATGGTCATCGTCATCCCGACGATCGACTCGACGCCGAGCACCGTCGGCTCCTCGACGAACTTGTCGGCCCAGTCGGGGTCGTGGCCCATCGCGGTGGCCGTCTCGCGGATCACGCCGACCACGCGCTCGACGTTCTCGGCGTAGGAGACCGGCATGTCGACGATCGCCGTCGCGAAGCCCTGCGACCGGTTGCCGATCCGGATGATCTCGCCGTTGCGCACGTACCAGGTGACGCCGTTCGCGTCGCGCAGCCGGGTGATCCGCAGGGTGACCTCCTCGACCGTGCCGATCGCCTCGCCGGTGTCGATGACGTCGCCGACGCCGTACTGGTCCTCGAAGATCATGAAGATCCCGGACAGGAAGTCCTTGACCAGGCTCTGCGCGCCGAAGCCGAGCGCCACGCCGGCGACGCCCGCCGACGCCAGCAGCGGCGCGATGGGGATGCCGAGCAGCTGCATGATCGTCAGCACCGCCAGGGTGAGCGACGACGGCCGTGCTGATGCTGCGCATCAGCGAGCCCACCGTCTCGACCCGCTGGCGCTGCCGCTCGCCGGCCATCCCGGTGGCCGTGGCCAGGGCGCGCCCGGCGCGGCCCGACTCGGCGAGGCGCTGCGCCGACTTCGAGGTCATCGTGCGCACGACCCGGTTGATCAGCCGGCGCAGCAGCCACAGCGTCACGACCGCGAGGACGATCGTGATGAGGATCTGCAGCCCGGTCGTGCTCAGCCAGTGCTGGGTCTTCTCCCAGGTCAGGTCGAAGCCCTCGAGGCTCAGGCTGGGCAGCCGGCCAGCGGTGGCGCGGGGACGGCCTCAGTCACGCGCGTCGCGCTCCTGGGCGGCCAGGGCCCGCGCCACCGGGTCGCGGTTCTCGACGACGAGCCGGCGCAGGGCCGCCGGGGCGTCGCGGGTTGGCGTCGAGCCACGCCTGGGTGCGGTCGCGCAGAGCGCGCGGTCGGCGATCGGGCGCGGGTAGAAGCCGTAGACGATCGCCTCGACCATCGCGTGCGACCCGCGGCTCCTCGATGGAGTCGAGCAGCGCGTGGTAGCGGTCGACGAACGGGCGCAGCAGGTCGGCGGAGGTGCCCGGGCGGTTGAAGCCCAGTGCCGACCGCCTCGACGACGGCGTTCGGCAGGCCGTCGCCGTCGACGGCCGCGGCCCACGCCTCCTCCTTGGCCTCGGCGGTCGGGCGCGCGGCCCGGGCCCGGGCGGCCCGCTCGCGCCCGGTGGCGGTGTCCTCGCGGGCCCGCTCGGCGTCGATCTCGGCGGCGTCCGGCGGCACCGGCCGCGGCGAGCGCGGTCAGCAGGGTCCAGCGCATCTCGAAGTCGACGGTGAGGCCCTCGAGCACCTCGGTGCCGTCGAGCAGGGCGCGCAGCGTGCGTCGGTGTCGTCGCCGGCCGTGGTCAGGGCGCGCGGCCGCGCTCACCAGCTGCAGCTGGGCGTCGCTGCCGGGCTCGGCGCGACCGGGCGATCTCCCAGAGCCGGTCGCGGGTCGACTGCGCCGGACGCGCGTCGCGGTGCTCGGGCGCGGTGTAGGAGTGCACCGCGGTCTGCAGCTGGGCGATGAGGGTGCGCAGCAGGGTGGAGTCGCGTCTCACCGGGCAGGGTCTCGAGCACGACGTCGACGAAGTGGCGGGCGCCCATCTCGGCGTCGCGGGTCATGTCCCACAGCGAGGCCAGCACGAGCGAGCGGGGCAGCGACGAGGTGAAGCCGCGCGGGTGGGCCAGGGCCGTGGCGAGCGAGCGCTCGTCGAGCCGGATCTTCGCGTAGGCGAGGTCGTCGTCGTTGACGAGCAGCAGGTCGGGCTGCTCGCGGCCGACGAGCGCGGGCACCGCGGTGCGCTCGCCGTCGACGTCGAGCTCGAGGCGGTCGGTGCGGTGCAGCGCGCCGTCGCGCACGGCGTACAGGCCGATGGCGAGGGTGTGCGGGCGCAGCGTCTCGAAGCCCGGGGCGCAGGTCTGCTCGATGACGGCCGAGGCGATGCGGCCCCGGTCGTCGACCTCGATGACCGGGCGCAGCGTGCTGACGCCGGCGGTCTCGAGCCACATGCTTGCGACCAGGTGCGCAGGTCGCGCCCGGAGGTCGCCTCGAGCTCGGAGAGGAGGTCGTCGAGGGTGGTGTTGCCCCAGGCGTGCTTGGCGAAGTAGGCGCGCAGCCCGTCGCGGAACGGCTCGCGCCCGACGTACGCGACGAGCTGCTTGAGCACCGAGGCGCCCTTGGCGTAGGTGATGCCGTCGAAGTTGACCTCGACGTCCTCGCAGGTCGCGGATCTCGGCGACGATCGGGTGGGTCGAGCTGAGCTGGTCCTGGCGGTAGGCCCAGTCCTTCTCGTGGGTGCCGAAGGTGGTCCAGGCGTCGGTCCAGCGCGTGGCCTCGGACTGGCACGTCGTGGACGCCCACTCGGCGAAGGACTCGTTGAGCCAGAGGTCGTTCCACCAGCGCATCGTCACGAGGTTGCCGAACCACATGTGCGCGAGCTCGTGGAGCACGGTGAGGGCGCGCCGCTCGACCAGCGACTCGGTGACCTTGGAGCGGAAGACGTAGATCTCGTTGATGGTCACGCAGCCGGCGTTCTCCATCGCGCCCATGTTGTACTCCGGCGCGAAGAGCTGGTCGTACTTCTCGAACGGGTAGGCGCAGTCGAACTCCTCCTCGAAGAAGGCGAAGCCCGCGCTTGGTGAGGTCGAAGAGGTTGTCGGCGTCGAGGTAGCGGCGTCAGCGACCGGCGGCAGAAGATGCCGAGCGGCACCTCGCCGCGCCGGCTGCGTGACGGTGTCGCGCACGACGTCGTAGGGCCCGGCGACCAGCGCGGTGATGTAGCTCGAGATCGGCGCCGGTCGGGGCGAAGCGCCACGTCGCGCGTGCCCGTCGCCGGCCGGCTCGGGCTGCGGGGTGGGGGAGTTCGAGACGACCTGCCAGTGGGCCGGGGCGGTCACCGTGAAGGTGAAGCGGGCCTTGAGGTCGGGCTGCTCGAAGACGGGGTACATCCGCCGGCTGTCCGGCACCTCGAACTGGCTGTAGAGGTAGACCTCGTCGTCGACCGGGTCGACGAAGCGGTGCAGGCCCTCGCCGGTGTTCGTGTAGCGGCCGGTGGCGGCGACGACGACGACGTTCTCGGCGGCCAGGCCCGGGAGGCGCACCCGGCTGTCGGCGTAGTGCTCGGCCGGGTCGAGGTCGACGCCGTTGAGGGTGATGGCCTCGACCGTGCCCCCGACGAAGTCGAGGAAGGTCTCGGCTCCCGGCTCGGGTGCAGGAGAAGTGGATGGTGCTGCGCGGTCGAGAAGGTCTCGGGGCCGGTCGTGACGTCGAGGTCGACGTCGTGGCGGTCGACGGTGACGAGGGCCGCGCGGGTGGCGGCCTCCTCACGGGTGAGGTTCGTGCCGGGCACGGGGTCTCCTTGCGGGGCGGTGCGGGGCGGGGCGCCGGTCGGGCGCCGCGCTGGGCGTCGGACCATCCTGTCACGCGGGTCCCGGGACGGCCGAATCCGCGCGACCGGATGGCAGGATGGAGGCCATGTCCGAACGCAACACCGCCGAGTTCTGGTTCGACCCCCTGTGCCCCTGGGCGTGGATGACCTCCCGCTGGATGATGGAGGTCGAGAAGGTCCGCCCCGTCGACGTCACGTGGTCGGTCATGAGCCTGTCCGTGCTCAACGAGGGCCGCGACCTGCCCGACGACTACCGGGCCGATGATGGACCGCGGCTGGGGCCCGGTGCGGGTCGTCATCGCCGCCGCGCGGCAAGTTCGGCGACGAGATCGTCAAGCCGCTCTACGACGCGCTCGGGCGAGCGCATCCACCACCGCGGCGAGGACTACGACGTCGGCGATCGCCGGTGCCCTCGAGGACCTCGACCTGCCCGGCCGAGCTGGCCGAGGCCGCCACGAGCGACGAGCACGACGAGGCGCTGCGGGCCAGCCACCAGCGCGCGATCGACCTGGTCGGCGACGAGGTCGGCACGCCCGTCGTGGCCGTCAACGGCGTCGCCTTCTTCGGCCCCGTCGTGAGCCCGGCGCCCAAGGGCGAGGCCGCCGGCCGGCTCTGGGACGGCTGCGTCCTCGTCGCCGGCACCGAGGGCTTCTTCGAGCTCAAGCGCTCGCGCACCGTCGGCCCGATCTTCGACACGGAGGCCTGAGGTGCGCGTCCACGTCGGCGGCGACCACGCGGCATACGAGCTGCTCGTCGACCTCGTCGCGCTTCCTCGAGGGCCAGGGCCACGAGGTCACCAACCACGGCCCGCACGCCTACGACGCCGTCGACGACTACCCCGTGTTCGTGCTGCGCGCCGCCGAGGCCGTCGCCGCCGACCCGGGCTCGTTCGGCGTCGTGCTCGGTGGGTCCGGCAACGGTGAGCAGATGGCCGCGAACAAGGTGGCCGGCATCCGCGCCGCGCTCTGCTACGACGACGAGCTGGCCCGGCTGGCCCGCGAGCACAACGACGCCCAGGTCATCTCGATCGGTGCGCGGATGGCCACCGTCGAGCAGGCCCGCTCGATGGTCGAGGTCTTCCTCGGCACCGCCGTTCAGCGGCGACCCGCGGCACGTGCGGCGCATCGACATGGTGTCGGCCTACGAGGCCGACGGCACCCTGCCGCCGCTGCCGGCCTGACCTCCGACGACCGCCGCGTCGCCGCGCGCGACGGTGCCGGCGACGTCGGGCACCGTTGCCTGACCTGCGTACATCTGGCAGGGGCACTCCGTGACCACTAGTGTTCGTGCGCGTCAGCCGACCGACCTCGAGGAGGTGAGCATGCCCAACGACACGATCCCGCGCCATGCCTCCTACGAGCGGGGCGGCGTCGGCCTCCCGCGCGCGCTCGACCCGGCTGGCTCGGGCCGAACACCGTGCGCAACCCCGACCGCGTCTACACGGTGATCTTCGTCGTGGCGGTCGTGCTCGTCGGCACCGCCGCCAACCTGTGGCCGATGGGCGTGCCGAGCGCGCTGCTCTTCCCCGTGGTCGTGGCGGCCGGGGTCGTCGTCTCCGGCCGGGGGCTGCTCGTCGTCTACGGCGCTGACCCTCGGGTTCCTCTTCGCTCTGGATGCCGGAGTCCGGGCTCGACCGAGCCGCGTGCCGCGCTCGTCGATCCTGTCCTTCCTGTCGGTCATGGTGCTGATGTACTACGCCGCGCGGTCCCGCTCGCTCATCGGCACGCGGGGGTTCGGCGCCGACCGGATGTTCGCCGAGCTGCGCGACCGGATCGCCCTCGTCGGGCGGGTTCCCGTGCTGCCCGACGGCTGGCGGGCCTGGTCGTGCATCCTCTCCGCGCACGGCGACCGGTTCTCCGGCGACTTCGTCGTGGCGCACCTGAGCGCCTCGGGCCACCGGCTCGAGATCGTGCTCGTCGACGTCAGCGGCAAGGGCACCCGCGCCGGCACCCGGTCGCTGCTGCTGTCCGGGGCGCTCGGCGGGCTGCTCGGCGCCATCCCGTCGGGTGACTTCCTGCGGCCGCCAACGAGTACCTCGTGCGGCAGGGCTGGGAGGAGGGGTTCGCCACGGCGGTGCACCTCGACCTCGACCTGCGCACCGGGGAGTACTCGATCGCGAACGCCGGTCACCCGTCGCCGGCCCGCTACACCTCGGGCCGAGCCCGGTGGACCGTGCTCGACGGCGCCCGGGGGCCGCTGCTCGGTGTCGTTCCCGGGCGCGACGTTCCCGCGCCAGAGCGGTCGGCTCGACCGGGGCGACGCGCTGCTGTTCTACTCCGACGGCGTCATCGAGGCGCGTGGTCGCGACCTCACCGACGGCATCGACCGGATGCTCGGCGTCGCGGCGATGTCGGTGCTCGGCGACGGCGACGTGGCCCGCGAGGTGTGCGAGTCGGCGCCGTTCGGGAGAGGATGACGACCGGGCGGCGCTCGCCGTCCGACGACTCTGACTCCTGCCGAGAGGGCCTCGACCGTGGATCCGACCCGGTGCTCGACCACGCTCCCCGCGAGGGCGTGCGCACCTTCACGCCGCGCTGGCGCAACAGCCCGCTGACCGACGAGCGGATGGCGACGCTGCTCCCCGCGCGCTCGCTGCCCGACGGGCCGCTCGCCTCGCGAGGCGTTCGGCCGGGTCGGGCCGGTGGTCGTCGAGATCGGCTCGGGCCACGGCGCCGCGGCGATCGCCTACTGCGCCGCCCACCCCGAGGCCGACCTCGTGGCGGTCGAGGTGCACGTGCCCGGGGTGGCCCGGATGCTGGCGGCAGCCGAGGAGGCCGGGGTCACCAACCTGTGGGTGCACCCCGGCGACGCGATGCCGTTCCTCACCGACCGGGTGGCGCCGGCGTCGCTGGCGGCGGTGCACCTGTTCTTCCCCGACCCTTGGCCGAAGAACAAGCACGCCAAGCGGCGCTTCGTGCAGCAGCACACCCTCGACCTGCTCGCCTCGCGGCTGGCGCCCGGCGGGGTGCTCCGCATCGCCACGGACATCGCGGCGTACGCCGCCCACGCCCGGGCGCAGCTGGCCCACCACGGGCGCTGGACCGTCGTCGAGGGCGAGCGCCCCGACTGGCGGCCCGACGACGGGTTCGAGGCCAAGGGAGTGCGGGCCGGCCGCACCGTCACCGAGCTCACCTGCACCCTGAACTCCCGCCTGAGCCGGCGATCGCGATGCAGGAAGCGCGCTGGACCGCGCCCTGTGCATCGCTCTTTACGTCACCCGGGTGCTCGAGGAGTCGATGGGCGCGCACGACCTGGGCCATGAACGGCTCCGGGGGTCAGCCGCAGGCCGAGTACCGGGATGCGCAGCACCATGTCGGCGCTGAGGGTGACCTCGTTCTGGCGCAGCGCGTCGTCGACCGGGTTGAGGGCGAGGGCGTGGTGCCCACCGTCGATCTCGACGACCAGCCCGATCCTCCTCCCATGCCACGTCGAGGTAGACCCGCCCTCCGGGCCCGGTTCGCAGGGCCTGCCTGGTCGGCGGTGGCAACCCGGCGCGTCGGCACATCCGGGCGAAGACGAGCTGCCCAGCGAGTGCGCCCCGTCGCAGATGTCTCGGGATGACCGGTGTCCAGCAGGGGCTCGCCTTCTGGTGCGCCGTACGCATTTCCACGCCGCGGCGAGTCGGTCCGGGGAGAGTCAAGTCGCTGCTGGAGCACGAGACACAGGACCAGAACGGCGGCGCGGTCGGAGCCGGCGTCATCGTGCTGCTCGGACAGCCGCGAACTCTGGCTTGACCCTGGGGATGCCGGCACCGACCACCGGCCCGATTGTCCGCCGCCGGGTGGCCCGTACGCCGGCGGCATGGCCTCCGCCGGCACGCCATCGGCACGCTCACCGTCGATCGTCGAGGTTCGTGAAGCCCGGTCAAGCCGGCCGCGTGCAGGGCACTGACGCCGTCGAGGACCGCCCCGGCACCGGACTCCCACGCCGCGCGCCATCGGGCGCCGTCGACCGAGAGCGGACCGGTGCCGATGATGACGGTGTGGGTGCCGGCAGCGGTCCAGCGCCCGGCAGCCACCTCGGTGCGCACGTCGCCACGGCTCACACCGCCCGCGCGGAGGTCCCGGCGGTGCGCGACCCCTCCGTGGTCAGCGGCCAGGCGTCCCGCAACGGTGGCTCGTTGGGCGCGCGACACGCGGCTCCGGGGCTCCTGGGACATCGGGCAACTCTGGCTCGGATGGCCGGAGGCTCGCTGACCCCCGTAGAACTCGTCCGTGCGATGCAGGAGCGCGGTCTGGGGCGCCCTCTGATCGCACAGGCCTTCTCTGTCGGGGTAGCCGGATTCGAACCGGCGGCCTTCCGCTCCCAAAGCGGACGCGCTACCAAGCTCGCCATACCCCGCGCCCGCGGGCACCGGCATCCGTCGACGAGGTCGAGAAAGGAATTCGGATCCCGCGAGCGCGGCCCTAGGCTAGCGCTGCCCTCGGGGTGCGAGCTCACGAGGTGCGCGGGCGTAGCTCAATGGTAGAGCCCCAGTCTTCCAAACTGGCTACGCGAGTTCGATTCTCGTCGCCCGCTCCAGCAGGAAACCCGTTCGGACGAGCGCCGGCTCAGTCCGGGGGCCGGCCGATCATCGACCGGCCCCCGAAACGGGTCCGCCGCCGGGCCGGCACCCGCGACCACACCTGCTCTGGATCGCGAGCGTCGCCCAGCCGGCGAACGCCATCGCCATGAGGTTGAAGGGCAGCTGCAGGCCGCTGCCCCACACCTCGTGCCACGCGCCGAACGCCAGCCCGAGGGCGATGTTGCCCGCGGCGGGGACCGTCGTCACCGAGATGAACACCCCCGACAGCCCGCCCGTGCGCGCCGACGTCAGGGACAGCACCCCGGCCGCCGCGGCGATGACGGCCACGAGGAGCGTCCACCGGTCGGGGGAGTAGATGAACGCGGTGCCCGGCCGCGGCCCGACGATGTCCGCGGAGGTCACCCAGCCCAGCGCCCGCCCGAGCAGTCCGGCCAGGAACGTCGCGAGGATGCCGGCCGCGAACCCGAGCACGAGCGTGCGCGTCGCGATGGCCAGCAGGTTCGTCCGTCGCCGGACCAGCGCCACCCCGATGGCGGCGATCGGCCCGAACTCCGGTCCGAGCACCATCGCGCCGATGACGAGGATCGGGGAGTCCAGGACGATCGCGACCCCTGCGATGAGGGTCGCCAGCACCATGAACGACAGGTAGGTCCAGTTCAGCTCGGAGTCCTCGTAGGCCCGGTTGCCGACCTGGGTCCAGACCACGGCGTCGGCACTGGCCCCGGGCGCGGCGCGCTCCGCCTCGAACGCCGGCGTGCGAGAGCCAGGTGTCGACCGGGTCGATCCGCACCGTCCCCTCGCGGTGCACCCCGAGCTCGCGCAGTGCGTCGAGCACGGGGTTGGCCCCCTCACGGGCGACGTCGGCGGTGACGACGTCGCCGGGCGGGATGACCGAGGCCCCGCGCAGCACGCTGAGCCCGGTGACGCTCTCGGCCTCGGTCAGGAGGGTCACCACGTCGTCGGTGAGACCCTCGGGCACGGAGATGCGCAGCGACAGCACGGGCTCAGTGTGCCGTGCGCAGACGCCGGATGCCGGTCGCGACGTGCGCGACCGGCATCCGGTGTGGTGCGGGAGAGAGGGAGGCGTCAGGCCTTGGCCCCCGCGCGGAAGGCGACCCAGGCGTCGTTCATCCGCTCGACCTGGCCCGGCGTGAACTCGTTCATGCACGAGTCCTGCGTGTAGTCCATGAAGTTGTGGATCGGGTCCAGGCCCGGGGCGCGCAGGTGTCGGCGCCGACCGGGCAGTCGAACTGCGGGCACGGCCTCCTTCGGGGTGTCGGTCACGTAGTCGCCCGAGGCGCGCGCAGCCGTGCGCGAAGGTGTGCTCGAGCATCATCCAGTGCCCGACCTCGTGGGTCAGGGTGTCGCCCTCGGAGTACTTGCCGGCGGTGCCGCCGGGCATCGACTCGTCGAGCATGACCACGCCGTCGATGAAGTCGCGGCCGTCGTTGTAGCCCTTGGGGAAGTAGGCCCAGCCGAGCAGCCCGCCGCCGATGTTCGCGACGTAGACGTTGAGCGTGCGTGGCGTCGCCTTCGTAGAGCGCCTGCTTCATGTCGCGCTCGTTCTTGCCCGGCATGACCGTGTACCAGGCCTTGTTCACGGTGAAGGTCGTCTTGGCGAGGTCGAACCGGAACGGGCTGTCGGCCGCGTGGGCGAGGTCTGCCCGCGTAGGAGTCGTTGAGCACCGTCATCTGCGCGGTGATCATCGTCTGCATCCGGGTGCTCTCGGCCGTCGTGAGCGTGTGGTCGGAGATCGACGTGGAAGACCGTGGGGATGGTGACCGAGCCGTTCGGCAGGCGGGGGGCGTCCTTGATGACGCCGTAGGCCTTGGCCTCGTTGTCGGGGTAGAGCTTCGGCTCCTGGGCGGTGGCGCCCTTGGCCACCCGTGCCGCGCTGGAGCCGGGCCGGCTGCGGCGCAGTCCAGGGCCGAGGTCGTCGAGGCGCAGGCTGCCAGGGCCCGCGCCGGCCGAGGCCAGCCGGCTCCGGTGCCCAGCGCCGCGGTGGCGACCACTCCGGCGACCAGGGCGCCGGCGCCGGCGAGGCGCCGGTGCGGGACGAGATTCGGATCATGGAGGTTGTCCTTCTCGGTCAGGAGCCCCGGTGCCGGGGCGTGCCCCGCGGACGTTACTCGCGGGCGGGCGCCTCGGGAGGATCGAGGCGATTGGGTGGCCCCGATCCCGGCCGCTAGCATGGGCCCTTGGTGCCGATCCGGTGTGCCGCGCGCTCGCGTGCCGCTGGAAGGCGCCGGCCCGCTGGGCCGGCCCGCACGGCATCCGCCCCGAAGTTGCCCCGATTCCCCCATGGTTGTGGAGTGCCTGAAGTGAAGAGTGCCGTCGAGACCATCAGCCCGACCCGGGTCAAGCTCGTCGTGGAGGTCCCGTTCGCGGAGCTGAAGCCGATGCTCGACCAGGCGTACAAGACGATCGGCGCCCAGGTGCAGATCCCGGGCTTCCGCAAGGGCAAGGTCCCGAGCCGGATCATCGACCAGCGCGTCGGCCGCGGCGCCGTCGTGCAGGAGGCCGTCAACGAGGCCCTCCCGGTCTTCTTCGCCGAGGCCGCCGAGGCCGAGAACATCCGCGCCATCGGCCAGCCCGAGGTCGACGTGACCGCCGTGCCGCTCGAGGACGGCCAGGACCTCGAGTTCACCGTCGAGACCGACGTGCGCCCCGAGATCGAGCTGCCCGACCTCGAGGGCATCGCCGTCGAGGTCGACGAGGTCAAGGCGTCCGACGACGACGTCGAGGAGCGGCTCACCGCGCTGCGCGAGCGCTTCGGCTCCCTCGTCGGCGTCGAGCGCGCCGTCGAGGACGGCGACTTCGTCTCCATCGACCTGTCCGCCTCGATCGGCGACGAGGAGATCGACTCGGTCACCGGCGTCTCCTACGAGGTCGGCAGCAAGAACATGCTCGAGGGCCTGGACGACGCGCTGCTCGGCACTGGCCGCGGGCGACACCAAGACCTTCACCGCTCCGCTGGCCGGCGGCGACCACGAGGGCGACGACGCCGAGTGCACCGTCACCGTCAAGTCGGTCAAGGTCCGCGAGCTGCCCGAGCTCGACGACGACTTCGCCCAGCTCGCCTCCGAGTTCGACACCCTCGAGGAGCTGCGCGCCGACGTCACCACGCAGGCCGAGCAGGCCAAGAAGTACGAGCAGGGCATCCAGGCCCGCGACAAGCTGCTCGAGCACCTCCTCGAGACCGTCGACGTCCCCGTGCCCGACGGCATCGTCGAGGCCGAGGTGCACCAGCACCTCGAGGGCGAGAACCGCCTCGAGGACGACGAGCACCGCGCCGAGGTCGACGAGAGCACCCGCAAGGCGCTCAGGGCCCAGTTCCTGCTCGACGCGATCGCCGAGAAGCTCGAGGTCCGGGTCGAGCAGCCCGAGCTCATCGAGTACCTCGTCATGAGCGCCCAGCAGTACGGCATGGACCCGAACCAGTTCGCCCAGACCATCGACCAGCAGGGCCAGATCCCCTCGATCGTGCAGGAGGTCGCGCGCCGCAAGGCGCTGGCCGCCGTGCTCGACAAGGCCACGGTCACCGACACCGCCGGTGCCGCGGTCGACCTCGACGAGCTCGTCCCGGCGACGGCCGAGCCGGCCACGACCACGACCACGACCACGATAGGGCCGCGGACGAGGCCGGCGACGACGCGGAGGCGTCGGCCGACGAGGCGCCCGCCGACGAGGCGCCCGCGAAGGCCTGACGGCCCCGGGGACGGCACGCCCCGAAGCACCGCTCGCTAGAACCCGCACCCGGCACCGCCGGTTGCGGGTTCTCGCAATCGTGCCGCCGACCTGCCGAATCGCCGACGGCGCGGATGCCGTGCCCCTAGGTTGGGCGCGGCGTCGAGGGACGACGCCGTCCCTGCGACCCAGGAGTCACCGATGACCCCTCGTACCCTCGCCACCGGTCTCGCCGTCGCGGCCTGTTCGCCGTGGTCGGTCTCGCGGCAGCGCTGCCGGCATCCGCGCCCGACCGCGCCGTTCACCGCGCTCAGCGTCCGGTTCCCGACGGCCGGGAACGGTGACACCGGCGCCCTGACCTACGACCTCACCGACGGCGGCACGGTCGCCGCGGCGCCGACGCCCGAGGGTGGCGTCGAGGTCGCCGGGAACCGCACGGGTTCGGCCACGACGCTGCGGGTCACCCCGCGGGTGGGCGAGTCGCTCGCGGCCGGCCAGAGCATCCAGCGGGCGTCGACGCCGACGGCCACGCTCGGCAGCGCGACGCTGGTGACCGGCTCGGGCGAGTGCACCTACACGCCGGCTCGGTCGTGGTGCACGAGTCGTCGGTGACCCGAGCAGGACGACCACCTCGCCGCCGACATCACCGGAACCTGCGGCACCGTGCAGGCCAGGGTCGCGGCCGCCACGTCGTGGACCGGTCTCGCGGTGACCGTCTCGGTCGACCTGGGACTGGGACCTGGTGAACTACGCCGAGCGGGCCGTGGTGCCGGTCACCTTCGGCGCCCCCGACGATCGACCGGCGGTCGGCCAGGCGACGACTACTCGTCGTGTCCGAGACCTGCGAACCTCACGCCGCGGACGCATGCACGTGACGGTCAGTTCCGCCCTTCGCGGCGGGCTGCGCCAGCACTGCGATCGCGCGACGCCCCGCCGCCTTGGTCCTCTCGGGCACCGGGAGCCGGACGCCACCGGCACCTACTCGCTCCACCACCCGCTTCCTCGACACCGCGCACGGCCAGCCTGATGCCTGCGAACACGACGACCACGGTGCCAGATCACCGACCGCGACGGCATCCCGGCCGGCGGGTGTCTCGGCGGTGGTCATCAACCTCACGGCGGTCGTGCACGAGGCAGCAGCGGCTTCTTCACCGCCTACCCGAGCGGCACAGCCGCGGCCGAAGGCCTCCACGATCAACTTCCCCGAAGGGCTGGACCGGCGCGAACATGGCGACCGTACCGGTGGGCGCGGACGGCAAGATCAGCCTGTACAACAACGGGGGCTCGGTCCGCACTCATCGTCGACGTGCTCGGGTGGTACGCCAAGGACGACAGCGGTGCGGGTGCCCATGGGCGGCATGGGGGCGCAGTTCCTCTCGACCGCCACCGGTGACCCGGAGCGCATCTACGACAGCCGCGACGACCCGGTCAACGGCGACCTGCCCTTCGAGGACGGCGACTGGCAAGCGAGTTCACCGACACCTGGGACAGCGAGGCCACGACGCGACGGCGGTCAAGGCCTACGCAGTCACCATCACCGCGGTGAACGCGGGACGGCCTCGGGCTACCTCACGGCGTGGGCGGGCGGTGTCAGCCCCACAGCCGGCAGCGTCTCGACCGTCAACTACATCAAGGGCACCGTCGCGCCGAACATGACGGTGGTCCCGGCCGGGCACTAGCGAGACGCGACCAGGGGGTTCCGCATCCAGGACATCGGCGCCGGCGAGGTGCACATCGTCGTCGACGTCACCGGCTACTACGTGGCCGACGACTCGGCGGGCATGTCGGCATATGCACCGCTGCGGGAGAACACGACGGGCCCCGCACGCACCTACAACCTGTACGTCAAGGCGGGCAGCATGCACGTGCTCTACGACGTCGCGGGCACGCTCGACCTGTACCCGAGCAGCAGCGCGACCGCAGCCGCCGGTGCCTCCCGCCAGAGCGCCAAGGCCGCGGGCGCACCGTGTCGGGCGCCGCGACCTGCGCGCACGGCCACCAGGGCAGCACGATCGCCGCGAACTGAGACGCGACTCAGCGGGGACCGAGGGTGGGGACGACGAGGTCGTCCCCACCCTCAGGCGTACCGGGAACGGCTCGTCGGTGATCTGCGCGGCCCTCCAGCGCGAGGCGCACGAGCCGGCCCATCGCCCGGCCCTTGGCCGCTGCCGGGCTGCTCGACGGTGGTGAGCACGTGGTCGAGCCAGGGCAGGTCGACGCCGTCGAAGCCGGTGACGCGTGAGGTCCTGCGGCACGCGCAGGCCCAGGGCCTCGGCGGCGCGGACCACGCCCGCGGCGAGCAGGTCGGCCTGGGCGACGACGGCCGTCGGTCGGCGATGAGCCGGCACGTCGAGCAGCAGCCGGGCCGCGGCCTCCCCGGCCTCGACGGTGAGGTCGTGCGCCTGCACCACCGGGGCATCGTCGCCGGCGAGCGACCGGAACCCGCGCGAGCCGCCCGGCGGCGTCGGGGTAGGAGGCCTGCGCGACGTCCTGCTCGGTGACCCACCCGGCGGGGGGCCGGGCCCGGCGCGTGCCGGGTCGTGAGCGGCATCGACAGGTGGGCGACCCGGGTGTGGCCGAGGTCGAGCACGTGCTGGGTCGTGAGCCGCATCGCGGCGGCCTCGTCGGTGAGCACGTGGGCGACCCGCGGGTGCACCGGGGCGCCGGCTGCCGACCAACGGGCACGCCGCGGGCCAGCAGGTGGTCGACGCACCGGGTTGTCGCGGTCGCCGCACAGCGGGAAGACGGCCGCGTCGACGGCCTGGGTCGCGAGCTGGGCCACGGCCCGCTCGGGGTCCTCGACCGGCTGCGCCACGAGCAGCATCGACCGGCCCGCGGCGTCGAGCTCCTCGGCCAGGCCGTCGAGCACGGCCAGCGCGAACGGGTCGTGGAAGGCGTAGCGCAGCGGCCCCTCGACGACCACCGCCACCGTGCCGACCCGGCCCTGCCGCAGCGACGACGCGAGCGGGTCGGGGCCGGCGTAGGCCAGGTCGGTCGCGGCGGTGCGCACCCGCTCGGCGGTGGCCGTGGCGACCGGACCCTTGCCGCTGAAGACCAGGGATGCCGTCGACGTCGAGACCCCGGCCCGGCGCGCGACGTCGCGCAGGGTGGGCCGGCGCGCCGCGGTCGTTTGACGAGTGGGGGCCATGGGGGACACAATATCGAATCGATTCGATCGAATCGATTCGACGCCCAGCTCCACCCCGAAACCCCGCCGAGGAAACCGCGTTGTCCGCCACCCCTGCCATGACCACTCCGACGCCGACGATCCCCCGTGAGCGGGTCACCCGTGCCCGCACGTCGGTCTTCGTCATCTTCGCCCTGGCCGGGCTGGTCTTCGCGTCGTGGGCCTCGCGGATCGCCGACGCGAAGGACGCGCTCGGCCTCACCGCCGGCCAGCTCGGGCTCACCCTGTTCGCCGCGAGCGTCGGGTCGGTCACCGGCCTGCCGCTGGCCGGGCGGATCAACGACCGGATCGGGGCCACCCGGGCGGTCGCGCTCGGCACGGCCGTCGGCGCTCACCGGCCTGCTGGCGGTCGGGCTGGTCGTCGACGCCCACGGCCCGCGCTGGGGCGTGGCGGCCGGGCTGTTCCTCGTCGGCCTGGGGGTCGGCATCTGGGACGTCTCGATGAACCTCGAGGGCGCCGACGTCGAGCGCCACCTCGGCACCTCGGTGATGCCGCACTTCCACGCGGCCTTCAGCGGGGGCACCGTCGTCTCGGCGCTGGTCGGCTCGGCGATGTCCTGGGCGGGCGTGCCGCTGACCGTGCACTTCCTCGGCGCCTCGGTCGTCACCGTCGTCCTCGCCTGGTGGGCCCTGCCGCGCTTCCTGCCCCGCTCCACCGAGCACCACGAGGCGGCCGTCGCCTCCCGCGGGCGGCACCGCTCGGCCTGGCTGGAGCCGCGCACCCTGCTCATCGGCCTGGTCGTCTTCGCGGCGGCGTTCACCGAGGGCACCGCGAACGACTGGCTCGCGGTGGCGTTCGTCGAGGGCCACGAGCTGCCGGCCTGGGCCGGCGTGCTGGCCTTCGCGACCTTCCTCACCTTCATGACCCTCGGCCGGATCGCCGGCACCGGGCTGCTCGACCGGTTCGGCCGGGTGCCGGTGCTGCGGGTCAGCTTCGCGCTCGCCGCGGTGGGTGCCGGTCTCGTCATCCTCGGCAGCCCGTGGGTCGCCTTCGTGGGCACCGCCGTCTGGGGCATCGGTGCCGCGCTCGGCTTCCCGGTCGGGCTGAGCGCGTCCGCCGACGACGCGGAGCGGGCCGCGGCCCGGATGTCGGTCGTCGCGACCATCGGCTACGTCGCCTTCATCGCCGGCCCGCCCGTGCTCGGCCTGCTCGGCGACCGGGTCGGGGTGCTGCACTCGCTGCTGGTGGTCGGGCGCGCTCGCCGTCCTGGCGCTCGCGGTCGTCCCCGCCGTGCGCAAGCCCGACGAGGTGCCGCGAACCCGCGCAGGGGTGACCCCCGCCCTCACCCCCCGTAGGTGATGCGGGGCCTCGCGCGCGCGGGCGAGGATTGCCCGGCAAGGGGCCCTGGTCGACAGTGCCCTCGGTGCGGACAGAAGGCAGGACAGCATGCTCGGCCACGACAGGCGAGAGGGTCGTCGCGAGGAGCGGCAGCAGTTCGGGCGGGGCGGCAGTGCCACCCGGTACCAGATGCGCGAGAAGCTGCTCTCGATCGGTGACGACAGCTGGATCGAGGACGAGTCCGGCCGGCGGGCCTTCAAGGTCAACGGCAAGGCGCTGCGGGTGCGCAAGACCCTCGTCATCGAGGACCCGCAGGGCAACGAGCTGGCGAAGATCCAGGACCGGCCGGTCCACGTCCGCGACGTCATGGAGATCGAGGGCCCCGACGGCTCCTCGCTCGCCACGGTCAAGAAGGCGATGATCACCCCCCTGCGCGACCGCTTCTCGATCGACGTGGCCGGAGGCGCCGAGCTCTCGGCCCACGGCAACATCGTCGACCACGAGTTCGAGATCGAGGCCGACGGCACCAAGGTGGCCGAGGTCTCCAAGAAGTGGTTCCGGGTGCGCGAGACCTACGGCGTCGAGGTGGCGCCCGGGCAGAACGACGCCCTGATCCTGGCCATCACGGTCTGCATCGACAACCTGGCCAGCGGCTGACTCAACGCAGTCCGCACCGGTGCGCCTCCTGCACCCCCAGCACCACCAGCCCTACCATCACCACAACACCACCACCTGAAAGGTGACTCACAACGATGAGTACCAACAACATCAACAGCTTCGGCGAGGTCCTCCTCTGGAGCTTCTGGATCTTCATCTGGATCTCGGCGATCATGATCTGGTTCCGCTGCGTCTTCGACATGTTCAGCGACCACACGCTGAGCGGTTGGGGCAAGGCCGGCTGGGCGATCGTGCTGATCTTCGTGCCGTGGCTCGGCGCGCTGATCTACCTGATCGCGCGTGGCAAGCAGCATGGGCGAGCGCCAGATGGCCGCCATCGCTGACGCCCAGGCGCAGCAGGAGAAGTACATCAAGTCGGTCGCGGCGGCCTCGGCCAGCCCGGCGGAGCAGATCACCCACGCCAAGTCGCTGCTCGACTCCGGCGCCATCACCCAGGAGGAGTTCGACTCCCTCAAGGCCAAGGCTCTCGCCTGACCTGACGCACCCCACCGAGCGGGGGCGGAGCCACACGGCTCCGCCCCCGCCGGCGCGTCCGGCGGCGCTGCCGGCCCGGGCACCGTTGCGCCCACGGCGAACACGGCGCCGGGCGGGGAGTGGAGCGCCGGACCCGGGCGTTAGGGTCATCGACAAGCAGCACCCGATCTGACGAGGAGCGTCTCCAGCGTGACCAGCACCGAGATCGTCGCCGCCGGCCCGGGCCCCCAGGCCGGCCTGGACGACCACATCTACAACCGTCTCCTCAAGGAGCGGATCATCTTCCTCGGGTCCGACGTGCGCGACGACAACGCGAACGCGATCTGCGCCCAGATGCTCCTGCTCGCAGCCGAGGACCCCACCAAGGACATCTGGCTCTACATCAACTCCCCGGGTGGCTCGGTCACCGCGGGCATGGCGATCTTCGACGTCATGCAGTGGATCCCGAACGACGTCGCCACCGTCGCGATGGGCATGGCCGCCTCGATGGGCCAGTTCCTCCTGTCGGCAGGCGAGCCGGGCAAGCGCTACGCCACCCCGCACGCGCGGGTCATGATGCACCAGCCCTCGGGCGGCATCGGCGGCACGGCATCCGACATCAAGATCCAGGCCGAGCAGCTGCTGCACATCAAGAAGCAGATGGCCGAGCTGATCGCCCAGCACACCGGCCAGACGGTCGACCAGATCGAGATGGACTCCGACCGCGACCGGTGGTTCACCGCCGAGGAGGCCAAGGAGTACGGCTTCGTCGACCAGGTCATCACCAAGGCGACGATGGCGGGTCCCGGGGTCGACAACCCGGTGACCTCCGCCTGACCACGGCCGAGACGACGCGAGAGATGAACATGAACTCAGACCTGACCAGCCGCCTCCACGTGCCCGGCCCCTCGAGCCGCTACATCCTGCCGCAGTTCGAGGAGCGCACCTCGTACGGCATGAAGCGCCTCGACCCGTACACCAAGCTCTTCGAGGACCGCATCATCTTCCTCGGGGTGCAGGTCGACGACGCGTCCGCCGACGACGTCATCGCCCAGCTCATCGTGCTCGAGTCGCAGGACCCCGACCGCGACATCCTGATGTACATCAACAGCCCCGGTGGCTCGTTCACGGCGATGACCGCCATCTACGACACGATGCAGTACATCCGCCCCGACGTGCAGACCTTCGTCATCGGGCAGGCCGCCTCCGCCGCGGCCGTGCTGCTCGGCGCCGGCGCCAAGGGCAAGCGGTTCGCCCTGCCGAACAGCCGGGTGCTCATCCACCAGCCGGCGATCGAGGGCACCGGTGGCATGGCCTCCGACCTCGAGATCCACGCCAACGAGATCATCCGGATGCGCGGCTGGCTCGAAGACACCATCGCCTACCACTCCAACCGCGACGTCGAGCTGGTCCGCAAGGACATCGAGCGCGACAAGATCCTGTCCGCCGCGGCGGCCAAGGAGTACGGCCTGATCGACGAGGTCCTCGCCTCGCGCAAGAACACCGTCTGACGGGTTCACCCCGAAGGCACCGGATGCCGCCCGCTCACCGTGAGCGGGCGGCATCCCTGCGTTTCGTTGCGAGTTCTCGCAACCGCCCCGAAGGCGCCTCGTGTCGGGGGGAACCGGCCCTAGGCTGCGCGCGTGTCGAGTCCAACAGCAGTCGTAGCAGGCCGTCGTCGGGTGTGGGTCGGGGCGTTCGTGGGGGTTCTCGCCCTGGCGCCCCTGGGGTGGTCGACCGCATCGGCCGCCGCAGACGCGCCTGCCACGGGTGCCATCGTGATGACCGGCGGCGACCTCACGAACTCGTGGGTCGTCGATGAGTCGGACCACGACGTCACCGTCGACGGGCGCCCCACCTGGGTGCAGGTGCAGGCGAGCCCGCGTGAGGGCGGCTCGATCAGCAGCGTGTGGTTCAGCACCACGGACGAGAGCGAGCCGGTGCCGACGGCGGGCCAGCACCCGGTCTCCGCGTCGGGGCCCCTACGGCTCATGGTGGACGAGGGAGGCGTCGGGGCGTGCGACGTCGAAGGAACCGTCGACGTCCTCGATCTCGTCCTCGATGGCGACGGCGTGCCCACGAGCGTGGCCCTGAACTGGTCCGGAAGCTGCTTCAAGGCGGTCTCCGGCCAGGTACGGGCCGCATCGCCGGTGCCCTATGGCGGCATCGACGTCGAGCACCGGTTGTCCTGGGCCGGCGTGCTGGTGGGCGAGCCCAACGAGCCCCAGCAGCTCGTCGTCACCGGGCACGGCCCCGTGGCCGCCAGCATCGCGACGGCCGGGCTCGTGACCGAGCCCGGGGTCGCCCCCGACTTCGTCGAGCGGTACGGCACGAACACCTGCACCGGGGCCACCCTCGGGAACCTCGAGAGCTGCTCGGTGACCATCGTCCCGGCACCTCGCAGCGTCAGCCTGAACGACAAGGAGATGCCGTTCCGGGTCACGACGGCGGGTGGTGGGTCGAGCACGACCACGCTCGGGTACTCCACGGCCTACATCTCCCAGCGTGGCCAGTTCTCGCCGATCACCGGCCGGGTCATGGACACGCGCAGGGGCACTGGGGTGCGCAAGGGCGCCGTGGGGCCCGGCCAGTCGGTGACCCTCAAGGTCGCCGGTCGCAGCGCGGTGCCCGCAACGGGCACCGCGGCGGCGGTGTTCAACCTCACCGTCACCGGTTCGACCCGCGCGGGCTACGTCACGGCCTATCCGGCCGGCGCGGCGAGGCCGACGGCATCGAGCATCAACTTCCCGGCCGGATGGACCGGCGCCAACCTGGTCACCGTCCCGCTCGGGTCGAACGGTTCGGTGACGTTCTTCAACAACGCGGGGTCGGTGCAACTCGTGGCGGACCTGGTGGGGGTCTACGCCGATGGCGTGGCGTACGACCGGCCGGGTGCGGACTACTTCCCGCACGACCCGACGCGGATCTTCGACTCCCGCAGGGACTGGGGTGAGCGGCTCGGGCCGAACGAGTACTTCGCCCTCAGGGCCGACTACGGCTCGACCCTCAACCAGCGGGTGGCGGCAATCGTCGTCAACCTCACGTCGACCGGCACGACGGGCACGGGATACCTCAGCGCCACCCCGCTCGAGCCGCTGTACGCCGCGCCCTCGACCTCGACGCTGAACTACACGCGCGGGCTGACCAGCGCCAACATGGCGGTCGTCCCTCGGGCAGTGGCCACCTCGACCGAGCTGCTGGTGCCGACCGTCTGGATCGCGAACACGGGCAACGCCGGCACCCACGTCGTGGTGGACGTGGTCGGCTACATGGCGGAGGAGGCGACGGGCGACACCGGGCTCCGGTTCCACGCCCTGCCGCCGACCCGCGTCGTCGACACCCGCAAGGACCTCGGCCTGGCATCGATCGGGTCGGGCACCATCAAGCGGGTGCAGGCACCGCGCTCGGTGGCCGGCCGCGACACCTGGGCCCTGGTCACCAACCTCACCGGGGTGGCGCCGTCCTCGTCCACGTACCTCACCGCCTGGGATGCCGGGACGCGACCGACCGCGAGCAACCTGAACCTCATGAAGGGCGTCACGCGCGCAAACTCCGCGTGGCCAGGCGTCGACACCGGGAACGGCTTCCGGCTGCACAACTCCACCGGGTCGGTCGACGTCGTCACCGACGTCACGGGCAGCTTCGAGCTGTTCCCCGCGAGCCTCGACACGTTCGCCGGCGTGCCCTTCCCCCCGCTGGGGAGCCCGGCAGCGACGGCGAGTGGGACGCGCGAGGCGGCCCCGCCGGGGGTGGAGGTGTCGGGACCGAAAGCCGACCGCACGGTGCCGGTCGTCGGGACCTGGGCGCGCTGAGGCGCACGCGGGCGGGCACCTGCCACGCGTCCGTTGCGGGTTCTCGCAGCTTCACCGGGACCCGTGCCCAGGTCCGCGCGACGCACCTACCCTTGACCGCGTGACGGTCGTTCGCGGTGCGGTGCTTCGTCGCGTTTCGGTGCTCGCGGTCGTGGGGGTGCTGGTGCTGGCCCCGCTGGTGGCATCCGTGCCGGCCCAGGCCGCCGAGGTCCCCGCGAACGCCATCGTGGTTCGCGGCAGCGACACGGCCAACGCGTGGGTCGACGACGACTCGAACTCCACGGTCACGGCGAGTGGCAGCCTCAGCCTGATCGTCGTGACAGCAACCCTGCCCGGCGGCGAGACGAGCGGGATCTTCTTCTCGACCAATGGCACGGGCGACCCGTTGCCGACGTCGGGCCAGCACGCGGTGTCGGCGACCGGTCCACTGCGCATCGAGCTGAGCGACCGGCACCTGGTTGGCTGCGACGTGGAGGGGAGCGTCGACATCACCAGCTGACCCGCGACGGGTCCGGGCAGCCGACCAGCCTGGCCCTGGACTGGACCGGCGACTGTGGCGGGGCACCGAGCGGCCAGGTCCGGGTGGCGAGCACCGCACCGTACGGCGGCCTCGACGTGGAGCGGGAGCACACCTGGCTCGAGCCGTACATCGGTGAGTCGAACCAGCCGTATGCCGTCGTCGTGACCGGCCACGGCACGCAGGTCCCGGCGATCACCTCGGTTGCGGTCGTGCCGCCGGTCTCGGGGCGCCCCAGCCACGTCGAGATCCACGGCACGGACACCTGCAGCGGGACGACCCTGACCGACCAGGAGACCTGCTCGGTCACCGTGGACGCCGCCCCCTGGGACCAGACCCGCGAGACCGTGAAGGACCCGCTTCGTCTCGAGACCTCCACCGGCTCCAGCACCACCACCCTGACCAACCGCCTCGGCCCGCTGCCCTCCCGGCGAGGGCTCTTCGCCGACGCCGTGGGTCGCCGGATGGACACCCGCACCGGGCTCGGCGTGCGCAAGGGCGTCGTCGGTGCCGGGAAGAGCGTGACGCTGAAGCTGACCGGTGGCGCGGTGCCGGAGGTCGGGACGGCGTCGGCCGTGCTCAACCTGACGGTGACGGGCTCGACGTCGGCGGGGTACGTCACCGCCTACCCGGCCGGTACCCCGCGCCCCACGGTGTCCAGCATCAACTTCCCCCGGGGCTGGACCGGGGCGAACCTGGTGACCGTGCCGCTCGGTGCCGACGGTTCCGTCACCTTCTTCAACCGCGCCGGGACCGTGCACCTGGTGGCCGACCTCGTCGGCGTCTACGCCTCGGGGCGCACGTGGACCCGGGACGGGTCCGACTACCACCCGCAGACGCCGACCCGGCTCTTCGACTCGCGCACGGCCGGGGGCAAGCCGCTGGGGCCGAACGCGGTCGTCACGCTCCCGGTCGACTACGGCAGCGCGGTGAACGCCCGGGTGCGTGGCGTCGTGCTCAACGTCACCGTGACCGGCCCCACGGGCACGGGCTACGTCAGCGCGGTGGGCGTGCAGCCCACCGGGCCACCCCCGACCTCGACGCTGAACTACACCCGCGGGCTGACCGCCGCCAACATGGCCGTCGTGCCCGTCACCGGCACCGGGACCCAGGCGCGGCAGGTGTTCATCGCCAACGTCGGCTCCTCGAGCACCCACGTCGTCGTCGACGTCGTCGGCTACTTCGCGGACTTCCTCTCCACCGAACCCGGCCTGCGCTACCGGGCGCTGTCGCCGACCCGCGTCGTCGACACCCGCAGCGACCTCGGCCTGGCGTCCGTGGGGGCCGGGGTGGCGAAGCGGGTCCAGGCGCCGGTCGCGGTCGCGGGGCGCGACACCGCAGCGCTCGTCGCGAACCTCACCGGGGTGCTGCCCTCCGCCGACACCCACCTCACCGTGTGGGACACCGGTGTCCTCCCGCAGGTCAGCAACCTGAACCTGATGAAGGGCGTCACCCGGGCCAACTCGATCTGGCCGGGGCTCGACGCCACCAACGGCTTCCGGGTGCAGAACGCCGTCGGCTCGGTCGGCGCCCTCGTCGACGTGACCGGCAGCTTCGAGCGCTTCCCGCCCAGCCTGCAGACCCTGGCGGGCGTGCCGTACCCGGCAGCCGGCTGAGTCGGCTCAGCCGATCAGGTCGTTGGCGACCTGGCAGAACAGGGCGTCGTCGAGCAGCGGGTGCGGACCGCTGACGCTGACGATGTGTGACTCGAGCTCGGTGCCGCCCGGCACGTCGTCACCCGTGGTGTCGAAGGTGATCGACGACCGGATCGAGCCGTGGTCGGACACCACCTTGTGGCCCGAGGAGTCCCAGATCGTGATGGGGTTCCCGTTCTCGCTGACCGTGTAGGTGTAGACCCCGGGTGCGACCTCGGTGACCGGGCCGCCCTCCTTGTTGATCTCGTTGGAGGTGACCCGGAACCACTTCCCGTTGGCCGGGTTGGTCAGGATCTCCTCGGAGTGCAGCGTGATCGAGGCGAAGAACAGGGTCTGGGTGCCCTTGACGGTGCGGGTCACGTTCCCGCCGCTGAGGGACAGGTCGTCGACGATCGGGAACCCGCAGTCGTCGAACGTCTCCTGGTTGGTGAAGGTGAACCTGAAGTGGTCGAACACCTCGGCGTTGGCGGACGGTGCGGCGAGGGCGAGGGCGGCCACCCCGGCGATCGTGGCGGCTGCGAGGCGTGTGGACGTGCTGGTCATGGTGGTGCTCTCCTCCCGGCGGTGCCGGCCCCTTACCGGCAGCACCTTTCATCATGTCCCCGCGCGATGCCGCCCCGGAACCACCCGATGTGACCATCCGGGTCGACGGTGCCG
>CAWAKY010000035.1:0-12313 GCA_963782695.1 uncultured Actinomycetota bacterium
GGTCAAAGCCCTGGAGGCCCAGGACGGGCAGCCGGACGGGGGTGAGGGCGGTGGAGGCCTCAGTCACGCGCGTCGCGCTCCTGGGCCGCGAGGGCCCGCACCACCGGGTCGCGGGTCTCGACGACGAGCCGGCGCAGGGCCGCCGGGGCGTGCGGGTTGGCGTCGAGCCACGCCTGGGTGCGGTCGCGCAGGGCGGCGTCCGCGATCGGGCGAGGGTAGAAGCCGTAGACGATCGCCTCGACCATCGCGTGCGAACCGCGGTCCTCGATGGAGTCGAGGAGCTCGTGGTACCGGTCGACGAACGGGCGCAGCAGGTCGGCGGAGGTGCCCGGGCGGTTGAAGCCCAGGCCCACCGCCTCGACGATGGCGTTCGGGAGCGCACCGTCGACGGCCTCCGCCCACGCCTCCTGCTTGGCCTCGGGGGTCGGGCGCGCGGCCTTGGCCCGGGCCGCCCGCTCGCGCCCGGTGGCGGTGTCCTCGCGGACCCGCTCGGCGTCGATCTCGGCGGCGTCGGCCGCACCGGCGGCGGCGAGCGCGGTCAGCAGGGTCCAGCGCATCTCGAAGTCGACGGTCAGGCCGTCGAGCACCTCGGTGCCGTCGAGCAGCGCCCGCAGCGCGGTGGTGTCGTCGCCGGCCGTGGTGAGGGCGGCGGCGGCGCTCACCAGCTGCAGCTGGGCGTCGCTGCCGGCCGGTGCGGACCGGGCGATGGCCCAGATCCGGTCGCGGGTCGACGGCCCGGAGGGCGTCGCGGTTCCCGGGGGCGCTGTAGGAGTGCACCGCCGTCTGCAGCTGGGCGATCAGGGTGCGCAGCAGCGTGGAGTCGGACTCGCCCGGCAGGGTCTCCAGCACGACGTCGACGAAGTGGCGGGCGCCCATCTCGGCGTCGCGGGTCATGTCCCACAGCGAGGCCAGCACCAGCGAGCGGGGGAGGGAGGAGGTGAAGCCGCGCGGGTGGCCGAGGGCGGTGGCGAGCGAGCGCTCGTCGAGCCGGATCTTCGCGTAGGCGAGGTCGTCGTCGTTGACGAGCAGCAGGTCGGGCTGCTCGCGCCCGACCAGCTCGGGCACCGGGGTGCGGCTCGCCGTCGACGTCGAGCTCGAGGCGGTCGGTGCGCTCAGCAGGCCGTCGCGCACGGCGTACAGGCCGATGGCGAGGGTGTGCGGGCGCAGCGTCTCGAAGCCCGGGGCGCAGGTCTGCTCGATGACGGCCGAGGCGATGCGGCCCCGGTCGTCGACCTCGACGAGCGGTCGCAGCGTGCTGACCCCGGCGGTCTCGAGCCACTGCTTGGACCAGGTGCGCAGGTCGCGCCCGGAGGTCGCCTCGAGCTCGGAGAGGAGGTCGTCGAGGGTGGTGTTGCCCCAGGCGTGCTTGGCGAAGTAGGCGCGCAGGCCGTCACGGAACGGCTCGCGCCCGACGTACGCGACGAGCTGCTTGAGCACGGAGGCGCCCTTGGCGTAGGTGATGCCGTCGAAGTTCACCTCGACGTCCTGCAGGTCGCGGATCTCGGCCACGATCGGGTGGGTCGAGCTGAGCTGGTCCTGGCGGTAGGCCCAGTCCTTCTCGTGCGTGCCGAAGGTGGTCCAGGCGTCGGTCCAGCGGGTGGCCTCGGACTGGCAGGTCGTGGACGCCCACTCGGCGAAGGACTCGTTGAGCCACAGGTCATTCCACCAGCGCATCGTCACGAGGTTGCCGAACCACATGTGCGCGAGCTCGTGGAGCACGGTCAGGGCGCGCCGCTCGACCAGCGACTCGGTGACCTTGGACCGGAAGACGTACATCTCGTTGATGGTCACGCAGCCGGCGTTCTCCATCGCGCCCATGTTGTACTCCGGCACGAACAGCTGGTCGTACTTCTCGAACGGGTACGCGCAGTCGAACTCCTCCTCGAAGAAGGCGAAGCCGCGCTTGGTGAGGTCGAAGAGGTTGTCGGCGTCGAGGTAGGGCGTCAGCGAGCGGCGACAGAAGATGCCGAGGGGCACCTCGCCGCCCCGGCTGCTGACGGTGTCGCGCACCACGTCGTAGGGCCCGGCGACCAGCGCGGTGATGTAGCTCGAGATCGGCCCGGTCGGGGTGAAGTGCCACGTCGCGACGCCGTCGCCGGCCGGCTCGGGCTGCGGGGTGGGGGAGTTGGAGACGACCTGCCAGTGGGCCGGGGCGGTCACCGTGAAGGTGAAGCGGGCCTTGAGGTCGGGCTGCTCGAAGACGGGGTACATCCGCCGGCTGTCCGGCACCTCGAACTGGCTGTAGAGGTAGACCTCGTCGTCGACCGGGTCGACGAAGCGGTGCAGGCCCTCGCCGGTGTTGGTGTAGCGACCGGTGGCGGCGACGACGACGACGTTCTCGGCGGCCAGCCCGGGCAGGCGCACCCGGCTGTCGCGGTAGTGCTCGGCCGGGTCGAGGTCGACCCCGTTCACGGTGATGGCCTCGACCGTTCCCCCGACGAAGTCGAGGAACGTCTCGTCTCCCGGCCGGGTGCAGGCGAAGTGGATCGTGCTCGTGGTCGAGAAGGTCTCGGGGCCGGTCGCGACGTCGAGTGCGACGTCGTGGCGGTCGACGGTGACGAGTGCCGCGCGGGTGGCGGCCTCCTCACGGGTGAGGTTCGTGCCGGGCACGGGTTCTCCTTGCGGGGCAGTGCGGGGCGGGGCGCCGGTCGGGCGCCGCCTGGGCGTCGGACCATCCTGTCACGCGGGTCCCGGGAGGCCGAAGTCCCTCGACCGGATGGCAGGATGGAGCCATGTCCGAACGCAACACCGCCGAGTTCTGGTTCGACCCCCTGTGCCCCTGGGCGTGGATGACCTCCCGCTGGATGATGGAGGTCGAGAAGGTCCGCCCCGTCGACGTCACGTGGTCCGTCATGAGCCTGTCCGTGCTCAACGAGGGGCGCGACCTGCCCGACGACTACCGCGCGATGCTCGACCGCGGCTGGGGCCCGGTGCGGGTCGTCATCGCCGTGCGCGCCAAGTACGGCGACGACATCGTCAAGCCGCTGTACGACGCCCTGGGTGAGCACATCCACCACCGTGGCGAGGACTACGAGACCGCGATCGCCGGCGCCCTCGCGGACCTCGACCTGCCGGCCGAGCTGGCCGAGGCGGCCACGAGCGACGAGCACGACGACGCGTTGCGGGCCAGCCACCAGCGGGCGATCGACCTGGTCGGCGACGAGGTCGGCACGCCGGTCGTGTCCGTCAACGGCGTCGCCTTCTTCGGCCCGGTCGTGAGCCCGGCCCCGAAGGGCGAGGCCGCCGGCCGGCTCTGGGACGGCTGCGTGCTGGTCGCCGGCACCGAGGGCTTCTTCGAGCTCAAGCGCTCCCGCACGGTCGGCCCGATCTTCGACACCGAGGCCTGAGGTGCGCGTCCACGTCGGTGGTGACCACGCCGCCTACGAGCTGCTCGTCGACCTCGTCGGCTTCCTGGAGGGCCAGGGCCACGAGGTCACGAACCACGGCCCGCACGCCTACGACGCCGTCGACGACTACCCCGTGTTCGTGCTGCGCGCCGCCGAGGCCGTCGCCGCCGACCCGGGCTCGTTCGGCGTCGTGCTCGGTGGGTCCGGCAACGGTGAGCAGATGGCCGCGAACAAGGTGACCGGCATCCGGGCCGCGCTCTGCTACGACGACGAGCTGGCCCGGCTCGCCCGCGAGCACAACGACGCCCAGGTCATCTCGATCGGTGCGCGCATGTGCACCGTCGAGCAGGCCCGCTCGATGGTCGAGGTCTTCGTCGGCACCGCGTTCAGCGGCGACCCGCGGCACGTGCGACGCATCGACATGGTGTCGGCGTACGAGGCCGACGGCACGCTGCCGGCGCTTCCGGCCTGACCTCCCACGAGAGCCGCAGTGACGCGGAGCGCGAGTCCCTCCTCGACGGTGGGCTCCGTTCCTGCTCTGACGTCGTCTGGCAGGGGAACCCCGTGACCACTAGTGTTCGTGCGCGTCCACCGACCGACTCGCAGGAGGTGAGCATGCCCAACGACACGATTCCCCGCCATGCCTCCTACGAACAGGATGGAGTCGGCCTCCCGCGCACCCTGAACCGCTGGCTGGGGCCGAACCGAGTGCGCAACCCCGACCGGGTCTACACGGTGATCTTCGTCGTGGCGGTCGTGCTCGTCGGCACCGCCGCCAACGTGTGGCCGATGGGCGTGCCGAGTGCGCTGCTCTTCCCCGTCGTCGTGGCGGCCGGGGTCGTCGTCTCCGGCCGTGGTCTGCTCGTCGTCTACGCGTTGACCCTCGGGTTCCTCTTCCTCTGGATGCCGGAGTCCGGGCTGACCAAGCCGCGTGCCGCGCTCGTCATCCTGTCCTTCCTGGCGGTCATGGTGCTGATGTACTACGCCGCGCGGTCCCGCTCGGTCATCGGCACGCGGGGGTTCGGTGCCGACCGGATGTTCGCCGAGCTGCGCGACCGGATCGCCCTCGTGGGGCGGGTTCCCGTGCTGCCCGAGGGCTGGCGGGCCTGGTCGTGCATCCTCTCCGCGCACGGCGACCGGTTCTCCGGCGACTTCGTCGTGGCGCACCTGAGCGCCTCCGGGCACCGGCTCGAGATCGCCCTGGTCGACGTCAGCGGCAAGGGCACCCGCGCGGGCACCCGGTCGCTGCTGCTGTCCGGGGCGCTCGGCGGGCTGCTGGGCGCCATCCCGTCGGGTGACTTCCTGCGGGCCGCCAACGAGTACCTCGTGCGGCAGGGCTGGGAGGAGGGGTTCGCCACGGCGGTGCACCTCGACCTCGACCTGCGCACCGGGGAGTACTCGATCGCGAACGCCGGGCACCCCTCGCCGGCGCGGTACACCTCGGGCCGAGCCCGGTGGACCGTGCTCGACGGCGCCCGGGGGCCGCTGCTCGGGGTCGTGCCGGGCGCGTCCTTCCCTCGCCAGAGCGGGCGCCTCGACCGGGGCGACGCCCTGCTGTTCTACTCCGACGGCGTCATCGAGGCGCGCGGTCGCGACCTCACCGACGGCATCGACCGGATGCTCGGGGTCGCCGCGATGTCGGTGCTCGGCGAGGGCGACGTGGCCCGCGAGGTGTGCGAGTCGGCCCGGTCGGGAGAGGATGACGACCGGGCGGCGCTCGCCGTCCGCCGACTCTGACTCCTGCCGAGAGGGCCTCGACCGTGGCATCCGACCCGGTGCTCGACCACGCTCCCCGCGAGGGCGTGCGCACCTTCACCCCGCGCTGGCGGAACAGCACGCTGACCGACGAGCGGATGGCGACCCTGCTCCCCGCGCGCTCGCTGCCCGAGGGGCCGCTGGACTTCGCGACGGCGTTCGGGCGGGTCGGGCCGGTCGTGCTCGAGATCGGCTCGGGGCACGGGGCCGCCGCCATCGCCTACTGCACCGCCCACCCCGAGGCCGACCTGGTCGCCGTCGAGGTGCACCTGCCCGGGGTGGCCCGGATGCTCGCCGCCGCCGAGGAGGCCGGGGTCTCGAACCTGTGGGTGCACCCCGGCGACGCGATGCCGTTCCTCACCGAGCGGGTTCCCGTGGGCTCGCTGGCGGCGGTGCACCTGTTCTTCCCCGACCCGTGGCCGAAGAACAAGCACGCCAAGCGCCGGTTCGTGCAGCAGCACACCCTCGACCTGCTGGCGTCGCGGCTGGCCCCCGGTGGGGTGCTGCGGATCGCCACCGACATCGCCGCCTACGCCGCGCACGCCCGGGCTCAGCTCGAGCACCACGGCAGGTGGGACGTGGTGGAGGGGGAGCGCCCGCCGTGGCGCCCGGACGACGGGTTCGAGGCCAAGGGGCTGCGCGCCGGCCGCGCCGTCACCGAGCTCACCTGCACCCTGAAGCCCGTTTGAGCGCGAGTGCGATGCAGGAGGCGCGACTGAGCGCGCTCTTCGCATCGCAGTCGAGTCAGCCCGCGTCGAGAAGTCGGTGTGCGCGCACGACCTGGCCCATGAACCGCTCGGGAGTCAGGCGCAGGCCGAGCACCGGGATGCGGAGCACCATGTCCGCGTCGAGGGTGACCTCGTTCTGGCGAAAGGCGTCGTCGACCGGGTTGAGGGCCAGGGCGTGGTGCCCGCCGTCGATCTCGACGACCAGCCCGATGTCCTCCCACGCGACGTCGAGGTAGACCCGCCCTCCCGGCCCGGTCCGCACGGCCTGCCTGGTCGGCGGCGGCAGACCGGCGCTGCGGCACATCCGGGCGAAGTCGAGCTCGCCGAGGGAGTGGGCCCCGTCGCAGACGTCGGGGATGACGAGGTCCAGCAACGCTCGCCGCCGGCTGCGCTTCACGCGCTGCCAGGCGGCGAGCGAGTCGATCGGGCCGCGTCAGCCGCTGCTGGAGCACCAGGCAGAGGATCAGTACGGCGGCGCGGTCGGTGCGTGGCGTCATCGCGCTGCTCGCACCGCCGCGAACTCGGGCTTCACCCTGGGAATGCCGGCACCGGCTACCGGCCCGATCGTTCGGCGCCGGGTAGCGCGCACCCCGGCGCACGGCCTCCGTCGGCAGGCCATCGGCACGCTCACCCAGATCGTGGGGCTGGTGAACCCGGTCAGGCCCGCCGCGTGGAGGGCGCTGACCCCGTCGAGGACTGCCCCGGCGCCGGACTCCCACACCGCCTGCCAGCGGGCCCCGTCGGCTGAGAGGGGGCCGGTGCCGATGACGACGGTGTGGGTGCCGGCAGCGGTCCAGCGACCGGCAGCGACCTCGGTGCGCACGTCGGCGCGGCTCACCCCGCCCGCGCGCAGGTCTCGGCGGTGTGCGACCCCTCCGTGGTCAGCGGCCAGGCGCCCCGCCACGGCGGCTCGTTGCGCGCGGGAGAGGCGGCGGCGAGGTGCGTGGCGACATCGGCCAACACTGCCCCGGAGGCCCGACGCGCGCTGACCCCCTGTGGACAACTCGCTGTGCGATGCAGGGAGCGCGGTGGAGCGCGCGCCCTGCATCGCACAGCCGTCGTTCGTCGGGGTAGCCGGATTCGAACCGGCGGCCTTCCGCTCCCAAAGCGGACGCGCTACCAAGCTGCGCCATACCCCGCGTGCACCCGCCCGACATCCGACATCGACAGGTCGAGAGCGGATTTCGGATCCCGCGAGCGCGGCCCTAGGCTAGCGCTGCCCTCGGGGTGCGAGCTCACGAGGTGCGCGGGCGTAGCTCAATGGTAGAGCCCCAGTCTTCCAAACTGGCTACGCGAGTTCGATTCTCGTCGCCCGCTCCAGCACGAAACCCGTTCGGCAGCAGCACGACCCGGCGGCGGGCCCTCAGTCCGGCGGCCGCCCGATCACCGAGCGGCCCCCGAACCGGGTCCGCCGGCGCGCCGGCACCCGCGACCACACCAGCTGCTGCAGGGCGAGCGTGGCCCACCCGGCCAGCGCCATGGCCACGAGGTTCAGCGTGAGCTGCAGGCTGCTGCCCCACACCTCCGACCACGCCCCGAAGGCCAGCCCGAGCGCGATGTTGCCCGCGGCCGGCACCGTCGTCACCGAGATGAACACCCCGGACAGGCCGCCGGTGCGCGCCGAGGTCAGCGACAGCACCCCGGCGGCCGCGGCGATGACGGCCACGACCAGCGTCCAGCGGTCGGGCGAGTAGATGAACGCGGTGCCCGGCCGCGGCCCGACGATGTCCTCGTAGGTCACCCAGCCGAGCGCCCGCCCCAGCAGCCCGGCCAGGAACGTCGCGAGGATGCCGGCCGCGAACCCCAGCACGAGCGTGCGCGTCGCGATGACCAGCAGGTTCGCGCGCCGCCGCACCAGCGCCACCCCGATGGCGGCGATCGGCCCGAACTCCGGCCCGAGCACCATCGCCCCGATGACGAGGATCGACGAGTCCAGGATGATCGCCACCCCGGCGATCAGGGTGGCCAGCACCATGAACGACAGGTAGGTCCAGTTCAGCTCGGAGTCGGCGTAGGCCCGGTTGCCGACCTGGGTCCACACCACCGCGTCGGCGCTCGCCCCGGGCGCCTCGCGCTCCGCCTCGAACGCCGGGGTGCGAGAGCCAGGTGTCACCGGGTCGATCCGCACCGTCCCCTCGCGGTGCACCCCGAGGTCGCGCAGCGCGTCGAGCACCGGGTTGGCCCCCTCGCGCGCGATGTCGGCGGTGACCACGTCACCGGGCGGGATCACCGAGGCGCCCCGCAGCACGCTGAGCCCGGTGACGCTGTCGGCGCCGGTCAGCAGCGAGACGACGTCGTCGGTCAGCCCCTCGGGCACGGAGATGCGCAGCGACAGCACGGGCTCAGTGTGCCGTGCACGGACGCCGGATGCCGGTCGCGACGTGCGCGACCGGCATCCGGCGTGGTGCGTGGAGCGGGGAGGCGTCAGGCCTTGGCCCCCGCGCGGAAGTCGACCCAGCCGTCGTTCATCCGCTCGACCTGGCCCGGCGTGAACTCGTTCATGCACGAGTCCTGCGTGTAGTCCATGAAGTTGCGGATCGGGTCCAGGCCCGGCGCGGCGCAGGTGTCGGCACCGATCGGGCAGTCGAACTGCGGGCTGCGGCCTCCTTCGGGGTGTCGGTGACGTAGTCGCCCGACGCGCTGCAGCCGTGGTTGAAGGTGTGCTCGAGCATCAGCCAGTGGCCGACCTCGTGGGTGAGGGTGTCGCCCTCGCCGTATTTCGCCGTGCCGGGGTTGACCCCGCCGGGCATCGACTCGTCGAGCATCACGACGCCGTCGATGAAGTCGCGACCGTTGTTGTAGCCCTTGGGGAAGTAGGCCCAGCCCAGCAGCCCACCGCCGATGTTCGCGACGTAGACGTTGAGCGTGGTGGCGTCGCCCTCGTAGAGCGCCTTCTTCATGTCCCGCTCGTTCTTGCCGGGCACGACCGTGTACCACTGCGGGTTGACGGTGTACGTCGTCTTCGCCAGGTCGAACCGGAACGGGCTGTCGGCGGCGGTGCGGGGAGGTGAGGCCGGCGTAGGAGTCGTTCAGCACCTTCATCTGCGCGGTGATCATCGTCTGCATCCGGGTGCTCTCGGGCGTCGTGAGCGCGTGGTCGGAGACGACGTGGAAGACGGTGCGGATGTGCACTGAGCCGTTCGGCAGCCGGGGGGCGTCCTTGATGACGCCGTAGGCCTTGGCCTGGTTGTCGGGGTAGAGCTTCGGCTCCGCGCCGCGCACCCTTGACGACCCGGCCGCGCTGGTGGCGCCTGCCGGTGTCGGCGCAGGCCAGCACCGCGGGGAGGGGGGGGCCCAGCGGTGGCGCCGGCGCTCGCGACGCCGGCGCCGCTGCCGAGGGCCGCGGTGGCGAACGCCCCGGCGACGAGGGCACCGACACCGGCGAGCCGGCGGGTGCGGGACGAGATGTGGATCATGGAGGAGTCCTTCTGCGTCGGGAGCCCCGGTCGGGGGCGGGCCCCGCGGACGTTACCTGCGGCCGGGGCCCCACGGGAGGATCGAGGCGATTGGGTGGCCCCGAGCCCGGCCGCTAGCATGGTCCCTTGGTGCCGATCCGGTGCGCCGCGTGCTCGCGTGCCGCTGGAAGGCGTCGGCCCACTGGGGCCGGCCCGCACGGCATCCGCCCCGAAGTTGCCCCGATTCCCCCATGGTTGTGGAGTGCCTGAAGTGAAGAGTGCCGTCGAGACCATCAGCCCGACCCGGGTCAAGCTCGTCGTGGAGGTCCCGTTCGCGGAGCTGAAGCCGATGCTCGACCAGGCGTACAAGACGATCGGCGCCCAGGTGCAGATCCCGGGCTTCCGCAAGGGCAAGGTCCCGAGCCGGATCATCGACCAGCGCGTGGGTCGCGGGGCCGTCGTCGCAGGAGGCCGTCAACGAGGCCCTCCCGGTCTTCTTCGCCCAGGCCGCCGAGGCCGAGGACATCCGCGCCATCGGCCAGCCCGAGGTCGACGTCACCGCCGTGCCGCTCGAGGACGGCCAGGACCTCGAGTTCACCGTCGAGACCGACGTGCGCCCCCAGATCGAGCTGCCCGACCTCGAGGGCATCGCCGTCGAGGTCGACGTGGTCGAGGCCTCCGACGAGGACGTCGACGAGCGCCTCACCGCGCTGCGCGAGCGCTTCGGCTCCCTCGTCGGCGTCGAGCGCGCCGTCGAGGACGGCGACTTCGTCTCCATCGACCTGGCCGCCGCGATCGGCGACGAGGAGATCGACTCGGTCACCGGCGTCTCCTACGAGGTCGGCAGCAAGAACATGCTCGAGGGCATGGACGACGCGCTCCTCGGCATGGCCGCGGGCGAGACCAAGACCTTCACCGCACCGCTGGCCGGCGGCGACCACGAGGGCGACGACGCCGAGTGCACCGTCACCGTCCAGTCGGTCAAGGTCCGCGAGCTGCCCGCGCTCGACGACGACTTCGCCCAGCTCGCCTCCGAGTTCGACACCCTCGACGAGCTGCGCGCCGACGTCACCACGCAGGCCGAGCAGGCCAAGAAGTACGAGCAGGGCATCCAGGCCCGCGACAAGGTGCTCGAGCACCTGCTCGAGACCGTCGACGTGCCCGTGCCCGACGGCATCGTCGAGGCCGAGGTGCACCAGCACCTCGAGGGCGAGAACCGCCTCGAGGACGACGTCCACCGCGCCGAGGTCGACGAGAGCACCCGCAAGGCGCTCAAGGCCCAGTTCCTGCTCGACGCCATCGCCGAGAAGCTCGAGGTCCGCGTCGAGCAGCCCGAGCTCATCGAGTACCTCGTGATGAGCGCCCAGCAGTACGGCATGGACCCCAACGAGTTCGCCCAGACGCATCGACCAGCAGGGCCAGATCCCCTCGATCGTCCAGGAGGTCGCGCGTCGCAAGGCGCTCGCGGCCGTGCTCGACAAGGCCACGGTCACCGACACCGCCGGTGCCGCGGTCGACCTCGACGAGCTGGTGGTCGGCGACGAGGCCGAGCACGACCACGACCACGACCACGACCACGACCACGACCACGACGAGGCCGGTGACGACGCCGCGGCGTCCGCCGACGAGGCCCCGGTCGACGAGGCTCCCGCGACGGCCTGACGCCGAGCGAGCACCCGCGAGAACCCGCACCCGGTACCACCGGGGGCGGGTTCTCGCGTTTGCCAGGGCCCGGGTGACGGCCGCCACGGGGCCTCGCGGCCGGGTGTGGCCGACGGGGCACCTGGTTTCCTGAGGGCCGGCCGGGACGGGAACTCTGTTTTCCGGGACAGCCCGGGTAAGGCTCACCTATCGTGATCGGGTCGCCGGTCAGCGGCGGCGCCAGGGGACAAGGGAGAACCGTCATGAGCCGTCGAGCCATTGCGTCCATGCTGGGAGCCGCCGGGCTCCTCGCGGCCTCCGTCGCGGGAGCGTCATCCGCGGCGGCCTCGCCGCGGATGCCACCGCCCCGGCGAGCGTGAAGCTTCGGCGACACGGTGCCGATCTACAGCGCGGTGCAGCGAGAGGTCACGGTGACCGCGAGCGGGCCGGTCACCTTCGGCGCCACGGCGACGATCGACCCGGCGGTCGGCCAGCCCGACGACTTCTCGGTCGTGGGCGACAGCTGCGCGAACCTCACCCTCCAGGACACCGAGACCTGCGTCGTGACGGTCGAGTTCCGTCCCTTCGCGACGGGCCTGCACCAGGCATCCCTCCAGATCCCCACCACGTCCCCGGTCGCCACCGTCACGGTCGCGCTCTCGGGCACGGCGGTGCCGGATGCCACCGGCACCTACTACGACTCCCCACCCCGAGCCGCTTCCTCGACACCCGTCCGGGCGCCCGGGTGCCCAACAACGGCACCCGGACGTCCAGATCGCGGGGGTGACCAAGGACGGCTACACGATGCTCGCCCATCGGCAGCATCTCGGCGGTGGTCGTCAACCTGACCGCGGTGGGCACGTCGGCGAAGGGCTACTTCACGCTCTATCCGAACGGCACGCCGCTCCCCACCGCGTCGACGATCGACTTCCCGGCGGGCTGGACCGGCGCGAACATGGCCACGGTGCCGCTCGGCGCCGACGGGGCGATCAAGGTCTTCAACAGCGGTGGCCCAGCCGACATCCTCGTCGACGTCCTCGGGTGGTACGCGAAGAACGACTCGGTGCGGACGGACTATGCGATGGGCGCGCAGTTCCTGCCCACGGAGTCGGGCGGACCCGTGCGTTACTACAACAGCCTGAAGGACCCGGACAACGGCAACCTGCCCTCCAGGACGGCGACTTCCAGGAGTTCGCCGACACCTGGACCGTCGAGGCGACGCGTCTGCCATCCAGGCGTATGCGGTCACGATCACCGCCTTCCGTGGGACCGCCTCCGGGCACTTCACGTCGGGGTCCGGCGACGTCGACCCACTGCCGGACAACGTCTCGAACGTGAACTACCTCAAGGGCATCGCCGCGCCCAACATGGCGATGATCCCGGCCGGTCACTCCGACGCGGTGGACACCAGGTTCCGGATCCAGGACTTCGGGGCGGGCTCGGTGCA
>CAWAKY010000036.1:0-12290 GCA_963782695.1 uncultured Actinomycetota bacterium
CGTTGCGCTCTGAGCGGAACGACGCGACGCGCCGTGCCCGTGCGGGCTTCAATGGGTGCGGTGACCCGCGCCGGCAGGTAGCGTCGGGGACGTTGCTCAGCCGAGGGAAGGTGCATCCGTGGCACGCGTGGGAGAGACCAGCGACCTGCTGAAGTGCTCCTTCTGTGGCAAGTCACAGAAGCAGGTCAAGAAGCTCATCGCGGGGCCGGGTGTGTACATCTGCGACGAGTGCATCGACCTGTGCAACGAGATCATCGAGGAGGAGCTCGCGGAGTCCAGCGAGCTCGGGCTCGACGAGCTGCCCAAGCCGCGCGAGATCTTCGACTTCCTCGAGCAGTACGTCATCGGCCAGGACGTCGCCAAGAAGGCGCTCGCCGTGGCGGTCTACAACCACTACAAGCGCATCCAGGCGGGGGAGTCGGCGCTCGGCAAGAAGGACCCCGACCACGTCGACATCTCCAAGTCGAACATCCTGCTCATCGGGCCCACCGGCTGCGGCAAGACCTACCTCGCGCAGACCCTGGCCAAGATGCTCAACGTGCCGTTCGCCATCGCCGACGCCACGGCCCTGACCGAGGCCGGCTACGTCGGCGAGGACGTCGAGAACATCCTCCTCAAGCTCATCCAGGCCGCCGACTACGACGTCAAGAAGGCCGAGACCGGCATCATCTACATCGACGAGGTCGACAAGATCGCCCGCAAGAGCGAGAACCCGTCGATCACCCGCGACGTCTCCGGCGAGGGCGTGCAGCAGGCGCTGCTGAAGATCCTCGAGGGCACCACGGCCTCGGTGCCGCCGCAGGGCGGGCGCAAGCACCCGCACCAGGAGTTCATCCAGATCGACACCACGAACGTGCTGTTCATCGTGGGCGGCGCCTTCGCCGGCCTCGAGAAGCTCATCGAGTCGCGCAACGGCAAGAAGGGCCTGGGCTTCGGCTCCGAGCTGCACACCCCCAAGGACCTCGCCGAGAGCATCCACGAGGTCATGCCCGAAGACCTGATGAAGTTCGGCCTGATCCCCGAGTTCATCGGCCGCCTGCCGGTCATCACCACCGTCGCGCCGCTCGACACGGCATCCCTCGTGCGCATCCTCACCGAGCCGCGCAACGCGCTGGTCAAGCAGTACCAGAAGATGTTCGAGATCGACGGCGTGGCCCTGGAGTTCACCGACGACGCCATCGAGGCCCTGGCCGACCAGGCCCTGGCCCGCGGCACCGGTGCCCGTGGCCTGCGCGCGATCATGGAGGAGGTCCTCCTCCCGGTCATGTTCGACGTGCCCAGCGACGACGAGATCGCCAAGGTCGTCATCACCGGCGAGGTCGTCTACAAGAACGTCAACCCGACCATCGTGCGGCACGACGACACCGAGACCGGCCGCAAGCGCACCCCGCGCAAGCGCTCCGCCTAGGTCCTAGACCCTGCGGGTGTTCACCCGCACCTGCCAGACGGTTCCGGCGATCAGGCCCAGGCCGATCGCGCCGATCCACGGCGCCCAGCCCAGCGGCGTCGTCGTGGCCAGCGCACCGAGCAGGGCCGCCCCGATCGCCGCCCAGACCAGCGCGGCCGCCTGACCGCCCCAGCGCAGCGCGGTCGCCCGCGGCAGGTCGGCCCGCACCGGCCAGGACCCGAGCAGGGTCAGCGCCAGGTGGGTGAGGACGACCGCCGACCCGGTGGCCGCGGCCAGGGCCCACTGCACGAGGGTCTCGCGGTGCCCCGCCGGGAACGGTCGCGCAGAGCACCTGCACGACCAGGAGCGTGAACGCACCCCACCCCGCCGGGTCGGGCCAGCGCCCACCAGGTGGCGAGCGGCGAGGGCGACGAGGGCGAAGGGCAGGAAGCCGGTGAGACCGGCGCCGGCGACGAGCAGGATGACGACGTCGGCGACGAGTACGGTGCCCACCATCGCGCGGCGCCAGGTGCGGTTGCGGATCATCGGCTCGCCACCCTCGGGGCGCGGGAGCGGCGGGCCGCCTGGCGCAGCACGGTGTCGAGCGACCCGGGCCCCCGCCAGGCGATGACCGGCACACCGGCCATCGCGCACTGGTGCGCCTCGCGCTCGCGGTCGAGCAGCCGCAGGCGCCACACGAGCCGGGCCAGCCGGGGGTCGTCGACGCCGGTCACCGAGCGCAGGGCGTCGTCGGAGGCCTCGGTCGCCGAGCAGCTCGGGCGGCAGGGTGTCGACGACCACGACGGCGTGGCCGCTGCGGGCGAGGCGCACGGCGTGGGCCAGCGGCTCGGCCGACACCAGGGCCGACAGGAGCACGACGAAGGCACCCGGCGGGATGCTGCGGCGCAGCTGGGCGCGCAGGGCCCGCTCCTCGCCGATGGTGCCGCGGCTGGGCTCGGCGCGGCCCAGGCCGAGCAGCACCCGGGCCAGCTGGTGGTGGCCGCCGACGGCGGGCACCTCGACGATGCCGCCGCCGCCGAGCACCGACAGCCCGACCCGGTCACCGGTGGTCAGGTAGTGGGCGGCGACCGCGCCGGCGGCCTCGACGGCCACGTCGAGGCTCGACCGGCGCCCGGTCTCGAGGTCGCGCTCACCGAGGTCACGGATGGCGTCGAGGACGAGACGCACCTCGGCATCCTGGTCGGCGTAGGTCGTCGTCACGTGCAGGGCGCCGGTGCGCAGCGAGACCGGCCAGTGGATGCGGCGCAGCCGGTCGCCGGTGCGGAACGGGCGGATCTCGGCGAGCTCGGTGCCGCCACCGACCCGGGCGCTGCGGTGCTGGCCGACCAGCCCCACCGGGTGGGGGAGCGCGGCCCGCGAGGTGAACGACCCCCGGGGTGGGCACCGTCGCGACGGTCTCGACCCGCTGTTCGGGCCAGGTCCACGCGAAGGCCGCGAAGTTGCCGAAGCCACCCACCTGGCCCGGCCCGAGCCGGCGCACGCCCCAGCGGTCGATCCGCGCCTGCACCGCCATCGGCACGGTCGCCCCGCCGGTCGCGGCCGCGGCGACGTGGCCGTGCTCGGGGGTCGTGGTCGTCCAGCGGTCGCCCGGCAGGTGCCCGACGACGTCGCGCAGGCCGGGCACCGTGCTGACGTCGACCCGCCAGATGAGCGAGTCGCCCTCGTGGCCGACCTCGGTGCTGAGCCGGCTCTGCACGGTGGGGGTGGCGGTCGGCCGGGTCGCGGCCGCCCACACGACGAGCGCCACGAGCGGCACCCCGATCACCGCCAGGTCGGCCCGGCCGCCGACGGCCGCGGCGGCGAGGAGGACGACCCCGATCGCGGTGGCGCGCCCGAGCGCCCGCGTGGGTCGCCAGGGGTTCCTCACGACGGGCGCACCCCCGTGCGCGGCGTCGGCACGGTGCGCAGCAGGTCGGCGACGATGGTGCGCGCCGAGATCTCGCTCATCCACAGCTCGGGGCGCACGACGACCCGGTGCTCGAGCACGGCCGGCGCGATCGCCTTGACGTCGTCGGGGGTGACGTAGTCGCGGCCGCGGATCACGGCGTACGCGCGGCCCACGAGCATCAGGGCCAGCGAGCCACGGGGGGAGGCCCCCATCAGCGAGTGCTCGTGGTCGCGGGTGGCGCGGGTCAGGGCGACGCAGTAGCGGCCGAGCTCGGGTGAGACGGTGACGTCCTCCATCGCCGCCTGCATGTCGAGCAGCTCGGCGGCGTCGACGACCCGGCGCACCTCCTGGTCCTCCTGGCGCCGCGTCATCCGGCGGTTGAGCACCTCCCACTCGCCGTCGGCGTCGGGGTAGCCGAACGCCACGCGCACGAGGAACCGGTCGAGCTGCGCCTCCGGCAGCGGGTAGGTGCCCTCGTACTCGACCGGGTTCGCGGTGGCGAGCACGTGGAAGGGCTGGGGCAGCGGGAAGGTCTGGCCCTCGACGGTGACCTGGTGCTCCTGCATCGCCTCGAGCAGGGCGGCCTGGGTCTTCGGCGGGGTGCGGTTGATCTCGTCGGCGAGCAGGAAGCCGGTGAAGACCGGGCCCTTGCGGAACTCGAACTCGCGACGTCCCTGGTCGTAGACGAACGACCCGGTGAGGTCGGCGGGCAGCAGGTCGGGGGTGAACTGGGCCCGGGTGAAGTCCAGGCCCAGGGCCTGCGCGAAGGTGCGGGCCGCGAGGGTCTTGCCCAGGCCGGGGAAGTCCTCCATGAGCACGTGGCCGCCGGCCAGCACCCCGGCCAGCACGACCTCGGTGGCGGCCCGCTTGCCGACGATGACGGTGTCGACCTCGTCGAGCACGGCCGTCGCGCGGCGGTGGGCGGTGGGGATGTCGGTCACTTAGGTCTCCTGGATCGGTAGGGCTTCGAGCTCGGTGATCACGGCGTCGGCCTCGGCGAGGTCGAGGACGCGCGGGCGGTGCGGCGAGGTAGGCGGCGAGGCGGCCGTGGCCGTAGGCGTCGCCGCCGGCCCGGTCGGCGGCGATGGCCCGCACCAGCAGCTGCAGCTGCTCCGGGGCGGCGGTGTCGCCGGCGGTCGGGGCGAGCAGGCGGCGCAGGTTGGCGATGCCGGGCTCGGGGGGCACCTCGACCGCGCGGTCGGGCAGCCAGTCCCAGTCGATGCCGTCGTGGCCCATCAGGGGCGGCACGGCCAGCACGAAGCCGGTGAGCACGGCCACCGTCGCCACGGCGAGCAGGGCCACCGGCCCGCGGGCGATGACGACGAGCACGAGGACGACGACGCCGGCACCGGCCAGCAGCAGCGGGCGCAGGGCGAGCCGGGGCCGGTCAGCCACGCGTCCCCCGGCTGCCCTCCGGCATCCCGGCCCGCAGGGCCGCGTCGAGCGCGCCGTAGGCCGCGGCGGCCCGGCTGCGGTCGTCCTCGGTGAGCGGGTGCTGCGACCAGCGCGCCTCGCGGTAGAGGCCGGCCAGGGTGCGCAGGGTGGTCTCGTCGACCGGGAACCGGCGGAGCACGTCGAGGCTGACCTCGGTCGAGGTGCGCGACGGCGGCAGCGGCGAGGCCGGTCTCGTGCAGGGTGGCCTCGAGGTGGGTCCAGGCGGCGATGATGCCCTGCGCCGGGGTGCCGGCGGACAGGGCGTCGAGGCGCTGCGACGCGTCGCCGGACACGGCCAGGGCCAGGGCCTCGAGGTCGAGGTCCGGTCGGCGTCGTCGACCTCGGGCGTGCGGTCCTCGCGGCCGGCGAGCCAGGCCCGCACCATGACGAACACGCAGAACCCGGCGCCGAGGGCCAGCACGGCGATGGTCGCCCAGCCCAGCACGAGCGCGAGCCCGTCGCTCGTCTGGTTCCACGGGCCGGGGATGCGCTTGAGGTTCAGGTCGGGGTCGAAGACGGTGAAGCCGTCGGCCGCCGCCTGCTGCTCGACGATGGCGTCGTCGTGCAGCCCGGGGATCACCCGGGCCGGGCGCGGCGCCGCGGCCGCCCACACCACGACGAGCAGGGTGACCACGCCGAGCGCCGCCACGTACGGCGGGCGGCCCAGGGCGCTCACGACGTTCGGGCGGGTGGACACGGGTCAACCCAACCAGACCGGTGGTGGCGCTGGGGACGTTCGAGCGGTAACGATTGCGCGCAGGTCGGCGTCGAGGGCGCGGTAGGCGCGTCGCTGCCGTGGCCCGGTCGGCCTCGGTGAGTGGATGCCGCGACCAGCGGGCCTCGCGGTAGAGGTCCGCCAGCGTCCGCAGGGTCGTCGGGGCCACGTCGAACCGGCCGAGCACCTCGACGCAGACCTCGCTGGCGGTTCGCGACGCCGGCAGGGGTACACCGACCTCGCGCAGGGTGGCCTCGAGGCGCGCCCACGCGGCGATGATCCCCTGTGCCGGGCGTGCCGGACGACAGCGCTGCGAGCCGCTGCGCGGCGTCGGCGGACACCAGGCGGCGAGGGCGTCCAGGTCGAGGTCGGCGGCGTCGCCCGCGGGCGGACGTCGGTCCTCCCGGGACCGGAGCACCGTCCAGCAGCTGCCCGCAGGCCCACCAGCAGGCAGAACAGCGCCGCCGAGAGCGACGACGGCGACGACGGTCCACCCCAGGACGGCGCCGACGGTGTCGCTCGGTGGTGCGCCCGCCGGCACCCGGGCGGACCGGGCTGGCACAGCCACCCACACCCGCTGCTTGAAGATGAAGTTGTCCGAGCGGACCCGCGCCCAGTGGACCGGGCCACCGCGTGCCGGGGCGGCGAACCCACCGCCCGGGGCAGCCGCTCCCCAGACCACGAGCAGCATGCCGAGCACTCCCAGCGCGGCCACGAAGGGCGGTCGGCCGAGCGCACCCCCGACGGAGCTGCGGCGAGCCACGGCACCACCCAAGCAGACCGGAAGTGGCGCGGGAAGCCTCCGGGCGGTAACGATGGGGGCGTGACGGCCTACCGACTCCGCGCCGGCGACACCGGCCCCGTGCAGCAGTCCCCGGTGACCTGCGGCTCGGCGTGCCTCACCGTGGCCCGGATGCTCGTCGACCCCCTGTTCGCGTCGTGGGTGCGCACCGGGCAGCCGCACCCGCCGGGCTCGCCGAGCGGTGCCACCGAGGCCGAGCGGTTCGCCGCCTACGAGCGGGTCGTGATGCGCCGCACGAACAGCCTGTTCGCCGGGGGCCACCGGCCGAACGTCCCGTGGCCGCGGCGGCTCGGCACCCCGCCGTGGGGCGCGCTGCGCGAGCTCGAGTACGGCGCGGCCCGGATCGGCACGCTGTACACGCTCGACGTGCTGCGCGGCAGCGGCGAGGCCGACCTGGTGACCTCGTTCGACACCCTCGTCGACGTCGTGGCCGAGGGCGAGCCCGCCCTGCTCTACGTCGGCAACGCGCTGACCCCGCGGCACGTCGTGCTCGTGCTGCCGGGCGACGGCGACCGGATGCTCGACGTCTACGACCCGGCCAGCGGGCGCGTCGACCACCTGCGCCGCGACACCGTGGTGCAGCGCCGGCTCGGGCTCAGCGGCTGGGACGTGCCGTGGGTCGCGGTGCGGCCCACCGGGCTTCGCACGGTGCGCTCGAGGCCCTACGCGGTCCGACCTGGGCGCCGCCCCCGCCTGCGAATCCCCTCGGGCAGGTCGGGTCAGGCGGTGGGCTTGGCCACCGGCACGAGCTCGACGTCGCGCGCGCCGACCTCGTCGCCGGCCGCGAACTCGAGGATGCCGGTGAGCTTGCCCGCCGCTCGCAGGTCGGCCTCCGCCGCCCGCACGTGGGCGAGCGCGGCATCCGGCCCGACGAGGGTCATCGAGGGCACCTCGGCGCGCATGCCGACCTTCGCCTCGGACTTGGCCTTGCGCACGGCGGCCAGGGCCGACCCGACGGCGGTGAGCAGGGCGGCGTCACCACCGGCCGGCACCTCGTCGACGGTCGGCCAGGCGGCGCGGTGCACCGAGCCGTCGTGGGTCCACGACCAGACCTCCTCGGTGACGTAGGGCAGCACCGGCGCGAGCAGCCGCAGCACGACGTCGAGCGAGATCCGCAGCGTCGCACGGGCACTCGCGGCGACGGCATCCCCCTGGGCGCCGTAGGCGCGGTCCTTGACCAGCTCGAGGTAGTCGTCGCAGAACGCCCAGAACCACTGCTCGGTGACCTCGAGCGCGCGGGTGAAGTCCCAGGCCTCGAAGCCCGCGGTGGCCCGGGCGACGACGTCGCGCAGCCCGGCGAGCAGCGACAGGTCGATCGGCTCGGTGACCTGGGCGCCGAGGTCGCCCTCGACGTCCCCGAAGGTCAGCGCGAACTTGCTCGCGTTGAGCACCTTGATGGCGAGCCGCCGGCCGACCTTGATCTGGCCGGTGTCGTAGGCGGCGTCGGTGCCGAGGCGACCGCTCGCGGCCCAGTAGCGCACGGCATCCGCGCTGTGCTCCTTGAGCAGGTCCTCGGGGGTGACGACGTTGCCGCGCGACTTGCTCATCTTCTTGCGGTCGGGGTCGAGGATCCAGCCGCTGATCGCGGCGTTGGTCCACGGCACCGAGCCGTGCTCGAAGTGCGAGCGCACCACGGTCGAGAACAGCCAGGTGCGGATGATGTCGTGGCCCTGGGGGCGCACGTCCATCGGGAAGACCTTCTCGAACAGCGGGTCGGTGCCCGTGCCCGCGGCGTCGCGCCAGCCACCGGCGATCTGCGGGCTGAGCGACGAGGTGGCCCAGGTGTCGAAGATGTCGGGGTCGCCGACGAAGCCGCCGGGCTCGCCGCGCTGCGACTCGGTGTAGCCGGCCGGCGGGTTGGCCGCGGGGTCGACCGGGAGGTCGGCCTCGGCCGGCACCAGCGGGGTGGTCGTAGTCGGGCTCGCCGTCGGCGTCGACGCGGGTACCAGACCGGGATCGGCACGCCGAAGAAGCGCTGCCGCGAGACCAGCCAGTCGCCGTTGAGGCCGCCGACCCAGTTGGCGTAGCGCGAGCGCATGAACGCGGGGTGGAAGTCGATCTCCTCGCCGCGGGCGATGAGGGCGGCGTTGAGGTCGGCGTCGCGGCCGCCGTTGCGGATGTACCACTGCCGCGAGGTGACGATCTCGAGCGGCTTCTCGCCGCGCTCGTAGAAGTTGGCCATCCGCTTGGTCGGGGTCGGCTCGCCCTCGAGGTCGCCCGACTCGCGCAGCGCGGAGACGACCGCCTCGCGGGCGCCGAACGCCGTCTTGCCCGCGATGCTCTCGGCGTAGAGCCCGGTCGCCGGGGCCGTCGGCCAGCCACTCGGGCACCTCGCGTCTGGAGCCGGCCGCTGCGGGTGATCACCGAGCGGGTCGGCAGCCGCAGCTCGCGCCACCACAGCACGTCGGTGAGGTCGCCGAAGGTGCAGCACATCGCGATGCCGGCGCCCTTGTCGATCTCGGCGGCCGGGTGCGCGAGCACCGGCACCTCGACGCCGAAGAGCGGCGTGGTGACCGTGCGTGCCGAACAGCGCCTGGTAGCGCTCGTCGTCGGGGTGGGCGATCAGGGCCACGCAGCTCGGGATCAGCTCGGGGCGGGTGGTCTCGATGTGCACCGGGCCGGTCGGGCCGTGGAAGGCGACGCGGTGGTAGTGCCCGGGGTAGTCGCGGGCCTCGAGCTCGGCCTGGGCGACGGCGGTCTGGAAGGTGACGTCCCACAGGCCCGGGGGCCTCGGCCTGGTAGGCCTCGCCGCGGGCGAGGTTGCGCAGGAACGCCTGCTGGGCGGTGGCGCGGGAGTGGTCGTCGATGGTGCGGTACGAGATCGACCAGTCGTAGCTGTGCCCGATGCGGCGGAAGAGCGACTCGAAGGCCTCCTCGTCGCGCACGGTGAGCTCGTCGCACAGCTCGATGAAGTTCTGCCGCGAGATCGGCACCTCGTCGGCGGCCTTGGTGCTCTTCGCGTCACCGCGGAAGGGCGGCACGAACGCCGGGTCGTGCGGCAGCGACGCGTCGCCGCGCACGCCGTAGTAGTTCTGCACGCGCTTCTCGGTGGGCAGCCCGTTGTCGTCCCAGCCGATCGGGTAGAAGACGTTGAAGCCCGCCATCCGCTTGTAGCGCGCGATGCAGTCGGTGTGCGTGTAGCTGAAGACGTGGCCCATGTGCAGCGAGCCGGATGCCGTGGGCGGCGGGGTGTCGATCGAGAAGACCGCCTCACGCGGGCCGGCCAGCGCGGCCTCCCGGTCGAACGCGTAGGTGTCCTCGGCCTGCCATACGGCGGCCCACTTGTCCTCGAGGCCGTCGAGGGACGGCCTCTCCGGAACGGAGGCAGCGCGAAGGGAGGTGAGGTGCTCGGTCATGGGGGACATCCTCCCAGACGGAGCGGCTGCGGCTCACCCGGCATCCTGCGGCGTGGCAGCCGCCCCGCCCGGGCTGAGAAGCGGCCCACCGGCGGACGGTGAGGGCCCTCGGCTGGCCTAGGGTGAGCACCATGAACGACCCCGTGTACCGGCCGGTGATCTATGTGGCCAAGACGCTCTTCTTCGTCCAGGGCTCGAAGTTCACGATCACCGGCGAGGAGCACGTGCCCCGCACCGGCGGGGCGGTCATGGCGATCAACCACACGTCGTACCTCGACTTCACGTACGCCGGGCTGCCCGCGTGGCCGCACCGGCGCTACGTGCGGTTCATGGCGAAGAAGTCGGTCTTCGGCCACCGGGTCGCGGGCCCGCTGATGCGCGGCATGCGGCACATCCCGGTCGACCGGCACAAGGGCGGCGAGGCCTTCGCGGCCGCCATCAGCAATACGTTATGTGCATCTGCTCGACTAGTACGCGTGTACATTGGCCGATGCGGATCATTGAACATTGCCAGCCCATACAGTTCCGTGTCGGTCAAACCCAGTCTGCGATATTTCGTCCAGTTACTGACAGTGATCTTTGTGACATCCAGGCGCTTGGCCTTGGCTTTATCCCAGAACATGTCGAACTTGGAGCTATAGGGATTAACTTCAGGGAACGTTCATACGCGGCGATTGAAATCCCGATTTGATCATAGACCAGTCCGGCATTCGCACAATTCAGCGACCCTATCCCCCAAACCTGCTCGAACAAGCGGCATACGCGCCAGCGCTGACCTTTGCGCATAACTCTTCAGGCGAGGCAAGTGCCTGCTCCAATGGATTGAGGAAATGTCCTTTGGCCTGCTCGGCCAGCGGGTCGCCCAACACACTGCCATGGCGCGGCCATCCCAAAACATACCGCCCCTCCAGCTGCCGATAAGCTGCCGTCATAATATAACAACGGACTGTCTCCTGCATAAGCTGCGGCAGGCGGTTTGCGATTCCGAAAAGGGCGGGAACACTTCCCGGGTAAACGGCGCCATGGGCATTAACAGTAAATCCGGGCCAGTAAACCCAACAGCAGGATCATGGCAGGTGGCGCATGACGGGTTGCCATTCTTGACAAACTCGCGTCAAAAAAGAGCGCCTTTCCCAATGAAACGATATCTTCAGGCTCGAGATTTGGATCCTGTGCCTGCACGGATGATTTTGTTGCCCGACCATGGACAAGCCAATGACCAGCACAAGTGCCATCGAAACATAAATCGACTTTGTTCATTTTGAATTCCTTTCGTCTTAAATCTTCCTGATGTCGTGGATGGATTGGACAGACCTGAAAACGTAACGACCATCCTATATTTAGTCTGACTGTGTCACATTAAAATATTACGACTAAAAGGCAAAAAAATATACACCAGTTATCTTGTATTGGGGAGCAACTTTTACTCCCCAACACATTTCAACTTCCAATTATCAATTCTCCGATTTTACATTGCTCCTGGGGCCATTGGATCCGCCGGACCAATACGGTAGGGGCGCATCACCTCGTTGTCTTCATGTCAGACGATATGACAGTGCCACGCAAACTGGCCTGGTGTTTTTCAAACTTCGCTCGAATGCGGGTAACTTCGCCAGGGTAGGCAATAACCGTATCCTTGAAGCCGGTCTCCCAGGCTTCGGGAGGCGCGGACGCCGCTGAGTGTACCGGTTGCATTGGTTCACCTGTCAGTGGTCGAGTACGGCATCGCTTCGCGATTCACCACTTCAAAGACAACTTCATGAACGTGCATGGGATGCGCATCGGCGGTAAAGTTATAGAATTCCCACACTTCGGTATCGCCCACATTCGGGTTTTCCGTAACGGGATGCATCGACATGTTGTGCTTTGGCATCCGGCGATCCACGGTACCCAACATGGCGGCATCAGGCCCATCAACCAGAGACCATTGACATCTCTCCATTAGTGCCAGGGGGCGCGTGCTGCCGGCGCAGGAAGCGGACCATAGCTGGCAATTGCAGGAACATTGGCGGTGTAGTGGATCGGCTGAAAAACTGCAGGCACCACGGAAAATTGCATGATCTGACCGGTCGTGCCGGGTCGGCCGCATGGAAATCCACACCCAGGAACGCCGCCGCCAAAGGGCTCATCGGGACCGAGATTGCCAAGCACGTAATTGCCCGCCGGCACATTGGTGAAGTCGACAATCATATCGGCGCGTTCAGCCAGGCCCATCAGCAATTGCCTGCCCAGCGCAGTGATATCCACCGGCGCAGATAGGAAGCCGCCTTCATTTCCGATCTGCCAAACTTCCACGCCTGGGATGTTGCTGAAATCCAGGATCAGGAAGCGAGAAAGTCGCAACCGTTCAGGAAGCGGAAGCGATAGCGACGTTGTTCAACAGTCTGGAAAGGCCAGGTATTACCGTGTGGCCCATGATCATATTGCCAAAGAACTCGGGATTCCATATCGGCGCCAGGTCAGTTTCTGAATGTACGGCCCATAATATGCATCGAAGAAATCACGTGAACCCGGGTAGAACAACGCGCCATTGTCGTTGAATGCGCGGTCTTGAATGGCAATTGGGATCTCATAAAAGGTCCTGGGCTTATTGGGCGTAGCTGGTCGATCTCACTGGGCGCCGGCCCCGGGAGAATTGCCCGTCTCCCGCTGCGCAGAGTCGCGCACTGCCAGGTCGCCTGCCGGAC
>CAWAKY010000037.1:0-60566 GCA_963782695.1 uncultured Actinomycetota bacterium
GGCCCTCGCTCCTCGTCAGAGCCAGCGGCGGTCACCGCCTCTACGAGTGCGCCGACGGACGGGCAAACGAGGTTCCGAGGACCGCGTCCACGCTCAGCGCTCGGCCGCCGAGGCGCGTCTGTCCGTCCGTGGGCGCGACCCGGCTCGCCCGGTCAGCGGGCCGGGTCGGCCACGACGACGTCGCCGTAGGTGTGCCGCGCCTGCTCGAGCGCGGCCACGTAGCCGGCCCGCTCGTACGCCGTCTGGTCGACCCCGACCGGCACCGCCAGCCGCCCGCGGAACTCGTCGAGCGCGCGCGAACCCGTGCCGCTGCATCCAGTCCTCGAGCCCGGTCAGCAGCACCTCGGCGTGGCCCAGCCCGTGCCGCAGCAGGGCCGACGCGGTCATGACGACGTCCGCGCCGGCGAGCAGGTAGGCGGCGACGTCACCGGCATCCTCGACCCCGGTCGTGGCGGCGAGGGATGCCGTGACGTGGCCGCGCAGGATCGCGATCCAGGTGCGCGGCAGCCGCGCCTCGGCCGGCGAGGACAGGCCCACGCCGGTGGTGACGGTCATCGTCTCGGGGTCGACGTCGGGCTGCAGGAAGCGGTTGAAGAGCACCAGCCCGTCGGCGCCGGCGACGTCGAGCCGCATCGCCATCTCGCCCATGGAGCTGAAGTGGGGGCTCAGCTTCACGGCGACCGGCACCGACACCGCGGCCTTGACCTGGCGCAGGATCTCGACGTGACGGTCCTCGACGTCGCGCCCACGGGTGTGCGGGTTCCCGGGCACGAGGTAGATGTTCAGCTCGATGGCCGCGGCGCCGGCATCCTGCATCGACCGGGCGAAGCTCGGCCCAGCCGCCGGGGCTGCTGCCGTTGAGGCTGCCGATCACCGGCACGTCGACCGACTCGCCGACGCCTGCTCGAGCAGCCGCAGGTAGCGCGCCGACCCGACCGGCTGGGTGGTCGGCACCGAGGGGAACCAGGTCTGCGCCTCACCGAAGGCGTCCTCGTGCGACTCGGTGATCATCAGGTCGCGCAGCTGCTCGCGGTGCACCTGCTCCTCGAACAGCGAGTAGAGCACCACCGCCCCCACGCCGGACCCGGCCAGGGCTCGACGCGGTCGACCCCCTGCGACAGCGGCGAGGCGCTCGCCACGAGCGGGTTGCGAAGTGCGCAGACCGAGATAGCTCGGTGCGTCAGGTCGGTCACCGGGTCCTCCTCGGGTCGGCGGCGAACCGGTCGGCGCCGCGCGTGGCCATCTCCTCGTAGGTCTGCCAGCGCTGGTCGACGGCCTCCTGGGCGAGGTGGAGCAGGCGCTCGGCCTCGGCGGGGTCGGCGTTGCGCAGCATCCGGTAGCGCAGCTCGTTGTAGATGTAGTCCTCGAGCGGGATGCGCGGCCGGGGTGAGTCGAGCTGGAACGGGTTGCCGCCGCTGCTGCGCACCGCCGGGTCGTAGCGCACCAGCGGCCAGTGCCCGGAGGCGACCGCGCGGTACTGCTGGTCGAGGCCCTTCTGCATCTCGATGCCGTGCGCGATGCAGTGGCTGTAGGCGATGACGAGCGACGGGCCCGTCGAACGCCTCGGCCTCGCGGAACGCGGTCAGCGTCTGGTGCGGGTCGGCGCCCATCGCCACCCGGGCCACGTAGACGTCGCCGTAGGCGATCGCCTGCAGGGCGAGGTCCTTCTTCGCCGACGCCTTGCCGGCGGCCGCGAACTTCGCGACGGCGCCGACCGGGGTCGACTTCGACGACTGGCCACCGGTGTTGGAGTACACCTCGGTGTCGAGCACGAGCACGTTGACGTTGCGCCCGCTGGCGAGCACGTGGTCCAGCCCGCCCGAGCCGATGTCGTAGGCCCAGCCGTCTCCGCCGACGATCCACACGGTGCGCCGCAGCAGGTGGTCGGCGACGCTGCGCAGGTCCTCGACCACCGGGCCCGTCGAGGCCGTCGAGCCGGGTCAGCAGCTCGGCGACCCGCTCGCGCTGGGCGCGTGAGCTCGAACTCACGCACCTGCCCGGCATCCAGGATGCCGTCGGCCAGCTCGGTGCCGACCTCCTCGCGCAGCTGCGCCGAGCCGGGTGCGGGCCAGGCGGCGTGTGCAGGTCGGCGGCGAGCCGCAGCCCGAGGCCGAACTCGGCGTTGTCCTCGAACAGCGAGTTCGACCAGGCCGGTCCGCGCCCCTCGGCGTTCTTGGTCCACGGCGTCGTCGGCAGGTTGCCGCCGTAGATCGACGAGCAGCCGGTCGCGTTCGCCACGGTCAGCCGCTCGCCGAAGAGCTGGGTGAGCACCTTGAGGTAGGGCGTCTCGCCGCAGCCCGGAGCAGGCGCCGGAGAACTCGAACAGCGGCTGGAGGAACTGGGTTCCGCGCACCGTGCCGAAGTCGACGCGGGAGCGGTCGTTGACCGGGAGGGTCTCGAAGAAGCCGATGTTCTCGCGCTCCGGCTCGAGCACCGGGGCGAGCGGCTCGAGGTTGATCGCCTTGCGGGTGGCGGTCGCCGCACCGGGCTGACCGGGCAGGCCTCGACGCACAGGCCGCAGCCGGTGCAGTCCTCGACGTAGACCTGCAGGGTGTAGCGCGAGCCGGGCAGGCCGGCGGCGTTGAGCGGTGCCGACCGAAGCCGTCGGGCGCCTCGTCGAGCGCCGACGCCGGCGTAGAACTTCGACCGGATGACGCTGTGCGGGCACACGAAGCTGCAGGTGCCGCACTGGATGCAGGCGTCCGGGTCCCAGGCCGCCACGACGTCGGAGATCCGGCGCTTCTCGTAGGCCGTGGTGCCGCTCGGGAAGGTGCCGTCGACCGGCATCGCGCTGACCGGGAGGTCGTCGCCGCGGCCGGCCATCATCGCGGCGGTCACCGTGCGCACGAACTCGGGCGCGTCGGTGGGCACGATGTCGGGCATCTCGCGCGCCGAGGTGCGGCGCCACGGGACCGGCACCTCGTGCAGCGAGGCGAGGGTGGCGTCGACGGCGGCCTCGTTGCGGCGCACCACCTCCGACCCGCGCCGGCTGTACGTCTTGCGGATCGCCTCCTTGACGCGCACGACCGCCTCGTCGGCGGGCAGCACGCCGGAGATCGCGAAGAAGCAGGTCTGCAGCACGGTGTTGGTGCGACCGGGCAGGCCGGCGGCGCGGGCCACGGCGGCGGCGTCGACGGCGTAGACGCGCAGCCGCTTGTCGATGACCTGCTGCTGCACCGGGCCGGGCAGGGCGTCCCACACCTCGTCGGCGGGCTGCGGGGCGTTGAGCAGCAGGGTCGCACCGTCCTCGGCGCAGGCGAGCACGTCGACCGTGTCGAGCAGGCCGAGGTGGTGGCAGCCGACGAAGCCGGCCCGGTTCACCAGGTACGGCGCGTGGATCGGGTGCGGCCCGAAGCGCAGGTGCGACACGGTGAGCGCCGCCGGACTTCTTCGAGTCGTAGACGAAGTAGGCCTGCGCGTGCACGTCCGGGTCGGCGCCGAGGATCTTGATCGTGTTCTTGTTCGCGCCGACCGTGCCGTCGGAGCCCAGGCCGTAGAAGACGGCCCGCAGGGTGTCCGGCTCCTCGATGTCGAGGGTGTCGTCGTAGGGCAGGCTGGTGCCGCCGACGTCGTCGGTGATGCCGATCGTGAACCGCCGGCGCGGCGCGGGCAGCGCCAGCTCGGTGAAGATGCCGGCGACCATCGCCGGGGTGAGCTCCTTGGACGACAGGCCGTAGCGGCCGCCGATGACGCGCGGGATGGTGGCCCGGTCGCCGCGCTCGTGGGCCTCGGCCAGGGTGGCGACGACGTCGAGGTAGAGCGGCTCGCCGTTGGAGCCGGGCTCCTTGGTGCGGTCGAGCACGGCCACCTGGCGCACGCTCGCGGGCAGCGCCGCGAGCAGCGCGTCGGCCGGGAACGGCCGGTAGAGGCGCAGCTGGAGCACGCCGACCCGCTCGCCCCCACCGACGAGGTGGGTCACGGTCTCGCGCACCGTCTCTCCGCCCGAGCCCATGACCACGACGACCCGGTCGGCCTCGGGGTGCCCGGTGTACTCGGCGACGCGGTACTGCCGGCCGGTGTGCGCGGCGACCTCGTCCATGACCTCCTGCACCACGGCGGGCACGCGGCGTAGAACGGGTTCACCGTCTCGCGGGCCTGGAAGTAGACGTCGGGGTTCTGCGCGGTGCCGCGCACGAACGGGCGCTCGGGCGTGAGCGCCCGGGCCCGGTGCTCGCGCACGAGGTGCTCGGGCACCACGGCCCGCAGCACGTCGTCGTCGATCAGCTCGACGGTGTTGAGCTCGTGCGAGGTGCGGAAGCCGTCGAAGAAGTGCACGAACGGCACCCGGGTGCGCAGCGTGGCCGCCTGCGCGACGAGCGCGAGGTCGTGGGCCTCCTGCACCGACGCCGACGACAGCAGGGCGAAACCGGTCTGCCGCACCGCCATCACGTCGGAGTGGTCACCGAAGATCGACAGCCCCTGCGCCGCCAGCGCCCGCGCGGCCACGTGGAACACCGTCGAGGTGAGCTCGCCGGCGATCTTGTACATGTTGGGGATCATCAGCAGCAGGCCCTGGGATGCCGTGAACGTGGCACTCAGTGCCCCGCCCTGGAGGGCACCGTGCATCGCGCCCGCGGCGCCGCCCTCGCTCTGCATCTCCACCACGGTGGGCACGGTGCCCCACACGTTGGTGCGCCCGTGGCTGGCCCACTCGTCCGCCAGCTCGGCCATCGTCGAGGACGGCGTGATCGGGTAGATCGCGCAGAGCTCGTTGAGCCGGTAGGCGACGTCGACCGCCGCCTGGTTCCCGTCGATCGTGACGCGCACGGCTCAGACCTCCGCAACCATGTCGATGGCGTGCACCGGGCACTGCCGGTAGCACGTGCCGCAGCCGGTGCACTTGTCCAGGTCGAACCGGTAGCGCAACCCGACGCCGAGCTTGACCACGGCATCCTCGGGGCAGGACCCGAGGCAGCCGTCGCACTCGAAGCAGTTGCCGCAGGACAGGCAGCGGCCGGCCTCGAAGGCCGCCTCGGCGGGGGTGAGCCCGGTCAGCACCTCGTCGAAGGTCTGCACCCGGGTCGGCCGGGTCGAGGCCGACCTGCTCGCTGCGCCCGTGCACGCCGAAGTACCAGAGGTTGAGCTTGTCGAAGGCCGCCAGCGGGTGCTTGGGGGCGTCCTCGTGGGGCTGGGCCGCGCAGCCAGGCGTCGATCGAGCGGGCGGCGCGCTTGCCGTGCCCGGTGCCGACCGTGACGGTGCGCTGGCTGGGCACCGCGTCGCCACCGGCGAAGATGCCGGGGGCGCCGGTCATCAGGGTGGCCTTGTCGACCTGCACGGTGTCGCGCTGGAACTCGATGCCGGGGATGCCGTGCAGGAAGCCGGTGTCGCTCGCCTGCCCGAGCGCGAGGATGACCGTGTCGGCCTCGAGCGTCTCGAACTTCCCGGTGCCGTGCGGCCGCCCGTCCTCGTCGAGCTCCTGGATCTCGACGGTGAGGTCGGCGTCGCCCATCGAGCTGATGGTGCGCAGCCAGTTGATCCGGATGCCCTCGGCCTCGGCGTCCTGGGCCTCGGACTCGTGGGCCGGCATCTGCTCGCGGGTGCGGCGGTAGACGATGACCGTGTCGTCGGCGCCGAGGCGGCGGGCGACGCGGGCGGCATCCATGGCCGTGTTGCCGCCGCCGTAGACGGCGACCCGGCCGGTCAGGGGTGCCTGGGTGCCCGACGAGGCGCCGCGCAGGAACTCGACGGCGTCGACGACGCGCGAGGCGTCCTGGTTGGGGATGTCGACCCGGGTCGAGAGGTGCGCGCCGATCGCGACGAACGCCGCGTCGAAGCTGCCGTCGCGCATCTCGGCCTGGAGGTCGACGACGCGGTGGTCCTGCTCGAAGGTGACGCCGAGGGCGCGCAGCCGGTCGATCTCGGCGTCGAGCACGACGCGCGGCAGCCGGTAGCTCGGGATGCCGTAGCGCATCATGCCGCCCGGCTCGGACCCGCTGTCGCGCACCGTGACCGCGTGCCCCAGCCGGCTGAGGTGGTACGCCGCCGCCAGCCCGCTCGGGCCGGAGCCGATGATCAGCACCCGACGGCCGGTGGGCGCCGGCGGCGGGTCGAAGGCCCAGTGGTGCTCGATGGCGAGGTCGCCGAGGAACCGCTCGACCCCGTGGATCGAGACGGCACCGTCGAGCTCGAGCCGGTTGCACGCCGCTTCGCACGGGTGGTAGCAGACCCGGCCGTGGACGGCGGGGAACGGGTTGTCGACGGTCAGCGCGCGCCAGGCGCCCTCGTGGTCGCCGGCCTTGACCAGGGCGAGCCAGGACTGGATGTTCTCGCCCGCGGGGCAGCCGGCGTTGCAGGGCGGCAGCAGGTCGACGTACACGGGGCGCTGTTCGCGCACCGGGCCGGACCGGGTCCTTCCCATACCGATGGGTGCGAGCGGGGTGAGGTCGCGATCGGCTCCGGACACGGAGGTTCTCCTTCTCGCCCGGGTGCGTTCGGCGCCGGACGTCCACCTCGAATACTACGTCGTGTAGTTGATCGTTCTCGCACCGATGGAGCGTGTGCCGCGTCACCCGCACTAGGTTGTGCGCCATGCCGTCCGCCCCCCTCGCGCTGCTCCTCGCCTCCGCCTCACCGGCCCGACGCAGCACCCTGCTGGCGGCCGGGGTCGACCCGCTCGTGCAGGTGTCGTCGGTCGACGAGGATGCCGTCGTCGCGGCGGCGCAGGAGGTCGGCGGCCGAGCCCCTCGAGGCGGCCGACGTGGCCCTGCTGCTGGCCCGGGCCAAGGCGGAGGACGTCGTGGCCGCCGTCGAGGTGGACGACGCCTTCGGCGAGATGGACGCGGACCTGCCGCACGGCATCCTCGTGCTCGGCTGCGACTCGGTGCTCGAGCTCGACGGCGAGGTGCACGGCAAGCCGGCCGATGCCGCCGAGGCGGTGGCGCGCTGGCGCGCGATGCGCGGGAGCACCGGGGTGCTGCACACCGGTCACTGGCTGGTCGACCTGCGTGACCCCGACGCCGGCGGGACCGGCGGCATGGTGGGCGGCACGGCATCCACGGTGGTGCACTTCGCCGACCTCGACGACGCGGAGGTCGACGCCTACGTCGCCACCGGTGAGCCGCTGCGGGTGGCCGGGGCGTTCACCCTCGACGGCCTGGGCGGGCCCTACGTCGCCGGCATCGAGGGCGACCCGAGCAACGTCATCGGCGTCTCGCTGCCCCTGCTGCGCGAGCTGGTGCGCGAGCTCGGCGTCGCCTGGCACGACCTGCGCAGCCCGACCGAGTAGCTCGAGAGTAGAGAACACGCCGCCTGCGAGTCGTCGCGGACGGCGTGTTCTCTGCTCTCGACGGGTCAGACCGGGGGGACGTCGCGGCGCTTGTCGGCGAAGTGCCGGTCGCGCCGGGCGGCGTAGCGCAGCCGGTGCAGCAGCTCGGCGCGCAGGGCGTCGGCCTCGACGACCTGGTCGATGACGAGGTCGGCGGCCAGCCGCTCGAGGTCGACGTCGGCCTCGTACTCGGCCCGCCGGCGCCGCGACGAAGGCGTCGCGCGCCTGCGGCACCCTCGGCGGCCTCGACCTCGGCGATCTTGTTGGCGTACACCGCGTTCACGGCGGCCTCCGGGCCCATGACGGCGATCCGGGCGGTCGGCAGGGCGATCGTGGCGTCCGGCCCGAAGCCCGGCCCACCCATCGCGTAGAGCCCGGCGCCGTACGCCTTGCGCACGACCACGCAGAACTGCGGCACGGTGGCCGACGACACCGCCGACACCATCTTCGCGCCGTGCCGGATGATGCCGCCGCGCTCGACCTCGGAGCCGATCATGAAGCCCGGCACGTCGGCGAGGTAGACCAGCGGCACCGAGAAGGCGTCGCACAGCCAGATGAAGCGGGTCGCCTTGTCGGCGGAGTCGCTGAACAGCACCCCGCCCTTGACGGCGGAGTTGTTGGCCACGATGCCGACCGTCTCGCCGTCCATCCGGGCGAACCCGACGACGAGCTCGGCCGCGAACAGCGGCTTGACCTCGAAGAAGCTGCCGTCGTCGACCAGCCCGTCGATGAAGCCGTGCACGTCGAACGGCTGGCTCTCGCGCTCGGGCACCGAGGCGCGGGTCAGCGGCTCGGCCGGCTCCTCCGCGTGGTAGGTCGGCAGCGGCAGCCGCCAGCTGCCCGGCAGGTACGAGAAGTAGAGCCGGGCGAGCTCGATCGCCTCGGCGTCGTCGTGCGCGAGCAGGTCGCCGACCCCGGAGACGGTGCAGTGCATCCGCGCGCCGCCCATCTCCTCGAGGGAGACCTTCTCGCCGACGACCATCTCGGCCATCCGCGGCGACCCGAGGTACATCGAGGCGTTGCCCTCGACCATGATGATGATGTCGCAGAAGCTCGGGATGTAGGCCCCGCCGGCCGCCGACGGGCCGAACAGGCAGCAGACCTGCGGCACCTTGCCCGACAGCGCGACCTGGTTGTGGAAGATCCGCCCCGCCCCGCGCCGGCCGGGGAACATCTCGACCTGGTCGGTGATCCGGGCGCCGGCGCTGTCGACCAGCCAGAAGACCGGAAGCTCCTCGCGCAGAGCGGTTTCGGTGGCGCGCACGATCTTCTCGACGGTGCGCGCTCCCCACGACCCGGCCTTGACGGTGGGGTCGTTCGCGATGACCACGACCGGCCGGCCGTCGACCGTGCCCCGGCCGGTGACCACGCCGTCGGCGGGCAGCCCGGCGGCCCGCGAGTTCGCGTAGCGGCCGTCCTCGACGAAGCTGCCGTCGTCGACCAGCAGGGCGATCCGGTCGCGCACGTAGAGCTTGTTCTGGCTCGCGAGCTTGGCGGCCGCCTTCTCGGTCGGACGCTCGGATGCCGTGTGCGCGGCCTCCAGCCGCGCGCGCACGTCGGCGACCCTCGGGTCGGTGCTCATGACGGGAGGCCGAGGCCCTTGGCGATGACCATGCGCTGCACCTCGGAGGTGCCCTCGCCGATCTCGAGGATCTTCGCGTCGCGGTAGAACCGGGCCACGGGGTACTCCTCCATGAAGCCGTTGCCGCCGAAGACCTGGGTGGCGATCCGGGTGGCCGACACCGCGGCCTCGGAGGTGTAGAGCTTGGCCACGGCGGCCGCCTGCTTGACCTCGGCGACCGAGCGCCGCCCGCTCTCCTGCTCGTCCTTGAGCCAGGCCGCGCGGTAGGTGAGCAGCCGCGCGGTGTCCTCCATGACGGCGAGGTCGGCGATCGGGAAGGCGACGCCCTGGTTGACGCCGATCGGCTTCCCGAACGCCGTGCGGGTCTTCGCGTAGGCCGTGGCCTCCTCGCGCATCCGGGTGATCAGGCCGAGGGCGAGGGCGCTGATCGCGATGCGGCCGTCGTCGAGGGTCTTGAGGAACTGGCGGAACCCGTGGCCGCGCTGGCCGAGCAGGTGGTCCTCGGGCACCCGGCACCCGCTGAAGGACAGCCCGTGGGTGTCGGAGATGTTCCAGCCGAGCTTGTCGTAGGGGGCCTCGACGGTGAAACCCGGTGTGCCGGAGGGGATCATGATCGCCGAGATCTCGGGGCGGCCGTCGTCGCCGGTGCCGGTGCGCGCCGTGACGGTGACGACCGACGTGATCGAGGTGCCGGAGTTGGTGATGAAGGCCTTGGCACCGTCGACGACCCATTCGCCGTTCTCGAGCACCGCCTTGGTGCGGGTGGCACCCGCGTCGCTGCCGGCATCCGGCTCGGTGAGCCCGAAGCCCGCGAGCGAGCGGCCGTCGACCAGGTCGGGCAGGAAGCGCTCCTTCTGGGCCTGGCTGCCGTAGGTGAGGATCGGGTTGATGCCCAGGCCCACCCCGGCCGACAGGGTGATGCCGATCGACTGGTCGACCCGGCCGAGCTCCTCGATCGCGATGCAGAGGCTGGTGAACGCGCCGCCGTCGGAGGCCTCGAGCGACCCGCCGAACTCCTCGGGCACGACCAGGCCGAACAGGCCGAGGTCGCCCATCGTCGGCACGAGGTCGGCGGGGAAGTGGTGCTCGCGGTCCCACTGCGGCGACGTGCGGCTCGACCGCGTCGGTCGCGAACTCGCGGACCACCTTGCGGAAGTCCTCGTGGTCCTTGCTCAGCTCGTACATGGCGCTCCTTCGCGCAGGCGGTCCCGTCCCCGGGTCGCGGGGCGCGGCAGTCCGTCGGGTTCTTGACGTTGACGTCAACGTAAAGCAATACTCCCCGGTATGCCAACCCCCACCACGGATGCCGTGCGCTCCCCTGCCGCCGTCGACGCCGGCATCGTGGGCGGCGAGCGGGGCCGCACCTGGTCGATCGCCGCAGGTCGCCGACGAGTTCGGGGTCACCCACCGCACGGTGCGGCACTACGAGGAGCTCGGCCTGATCTCGCCGGAGCGGCGCGGCACCACCCGCGTCTACCACCGGCGCGACCGCACCCGGCTCGCCCTGATCCTGCGCGGCAAGCGGCTGGGGTTCCCGCTCGAGGAGATCCGCACGATCATCGACCTCTACGACGTGCCGCGCGGGCGGCGCAGCCAGCTCGAGTACGTGCTGGGCCAGATCGACGAGCGCCGGGCCGACCTCGAGCAGCGCCGGCGCGACATCGACGCGGCGCTGTCCGAGCTCACCGAGTTCGAGCGCCGCTGCCGCTCCGACCTCGACCGGCTGGCCTGAGCAGGAGCTCGGTCAGGGCCTCGTGCCACCAGGCCTCGACCTGGTCGGGCGACCACGCCGCGCTCGTGCACGGCGACGTCGTAGCTCTCGAGTGAGGCGACCATCGCGTAGATGGCGAGCGCCCGCTCGACGTCGACACCCGTGCGCCACACCGATGTCGGCCAGGTCTCGAAGACCTTGCGCCGCTCGGCGTCGCCGCGGCGGCGCCCCTCGTCGTAGGCGTCACCGAGCTCGGCGTGCTGGCGCCGCCCCTCGCCGAGCACCCGCAGCACGTCGCCGCCGTGCTCGTAGAGCCGACGGTCGAAGCCCACGAACGCGGCCAGCTGGGCCCCGGGGTCGCCGGCGTGGGCGGCCAGCTGCTCCCCCGCCCGGCGCACGTCGGCACCGTCCTCGGCGGCGTCGATGAGCGACACGGCCAGGCCGGCCTTGCTCCCGTAGACGTTGTAGACGGTGGCCTCCGAGACGCCGGCGGCCTCCGCGACCGACCGCACGCTGGTGCCCGCCCACCCCTTGGTGACGAAGCGGGCCCGGGCCTCTCGGGCGATGACGGCCCGGGTGTGCTGCGCCTGCTGGTCGCGCAGCTCGGATCGGTAGGTCCGCGAAGAGCTCATGCAGACCACTGTACAGAATCGCTGAGTCCCTCTATATTCACTGAGCACTGCATGAATGAATCAGCAGACACTCACCGAAAGGGAACAGCACGATGAACGCACATCAGGTCGCCACCGAGGTCCTGGCCCGGCTCGAGCAGGCGTGGAACGACGGGGACGGGGCGTCCTTCGGGGCGGTCTACACCGACGACGCCACCTTCGTCACGATCCGTGGCGAGTGGGCCACCGGGCGCACCGCCATCGCCGAGGGGCACGCCCGGATCTTCCGCACCGTCTACGCGGGCAGCACGAACCGGATGCAGCTCGTGGCGGTCCGCGAGCTGGGTGACGGCTCGCTGGTCGCGAGCTCGGTGAGCACCCTCACCTCCCCCACCGGGCCGCTCGCCGGCACCGCCAGGGCCCGCTCGACGAGCGTGATCGTGCCGGATGCCGCGGACCCCGCCGGCTGGCGGGTGGCCTCCACGCACAACACCCTCGTGGCGGCCTGAGATGGCGACCACGACCGGCATCCGGCAGAGCACCGGCGCACCCACCGCCTCGACCCGGCCCACCCGTCCCGCAGCGAGCGCCCGGCTGGCCGCCCTGCCCCTGGGGATCGGCGGGCTCCTCCTCGCGGCCGGCGGCCAGCTGCACCCGCACGGGTCGGGCGCGACGGTCGACTCCTACCTGGCCTCGATGCTGGGCAGCGGCACCTGGCTGCCGTCGCACCTGCTGCTCCTCCTCGGCACGGCGCTGGCCACCGTCGGCTTCGTCACCACCCGCCGCGCCGAGGTGTTCGGCCCCCGGGTCGAGGGGTGGCTGGTGACGGCGGCGATCGGCTGGGGTGTGGCCGCGGTCGAGCTGGTGCCGCACCTGGTCGCGGTGCGTGACGCCGACGGCCTCGCCCACCACCACGCCACCCCGGTGCTCGACCTGCACCTCTCGCTCCAGGTGGCGGCGACGCCGCTGATGGGGCTGACCGGGGCCGCGCTCGCGATCGCCGTGGCGCGGTCGGCGCGCACCGTGCCGGCCTGGCTGCTCGCCGTTCCGGCGGTCGTGGGAGGGGTCGGCTACGCGGCCTCCGCACCGCTCATCGCAGCGACCGGAAGCCTGGCACCCACCGTGCTCTTCCCGATGCAGGCCGGGCTCGCGCTGTGGCTCGTGGGCACCTGGCTGCGGGTGCAGCTCGGGCACTCCCGGGCCGCGCAGGAGGCGACCCGCTGACCCCGTCGTCGGCGTGACAGACGCCCCGTGGCCACTGGTGAGTGGCCACGGGACGTCAACGCGACGGCCGGCCGGCGCACCCCTGCGCGCGCCGATCCTCCGTCGCCGCCTCGTCGCCGACGGAGGGGGATGGCAGCGACGAGGTGTCTGCAGCAGGTCCGCGGTCCGGCGGCGCCCCCGGACGAGAACGGCCGGCCGATCGTGAAGACCCACTGAGCGCCGATCCTGCCGTCGGTCGGGCTCGGCGCCCATGGCCCATCGTGACCATCTCTGCGGCGGCGAGTGACTAGTCACCCCGCCCGCGCGCCCACCATCGGTAGGCCTGGCCCGACGTCACGGCAGGGGCGGCACCCCGCCTCGAAGCGCCACCCCTGCCGCGTCAGGCCTCGTCGTCAGCGGACGGATCCGCGGCCGCGTGGCCGGCGCCCGCCCGTGAGGGCCGGGCCTGCTGCTCATCCTGCCCTGTCCGGGGCCGAACGTGAAGGGCCCGACCTGACCATTTCTTTACCAATCACTGACCATTGCTTGACCGAGGGCGACGGCCCACGGCATCCTGCGACGTCAGCGCCCCAGGAAGGCGTCGATCTCCGCTCGGGTCGGGGCCGTGTCCGGGCCGCGCCGGGTCACCTTGATGGCCCCGGCGGCGTTGGCGCGGGCGGCGGCGTGCTGCCACGACGCGCCCGCGGCCCGCTCGGCGAGCAGCACCCCGGTGTGCGTGTCGCCGGCGCCGTTGGTGTCGACCGGCCGCTGCGGGTGGCCCGCGAGGACGTGGGTCGTACGCCCCCTCGCGCACCGCGCACCCGCGCGGCCCGTCGCGGACGATCGTCACGGCATCCGGGTGCAGCAAGGTGGCGACGACCTCGGTGGCCTCGTGCAGGCCGTGCACCCCGGCGAGCGCGGCCGCCTCGTCGGCGTTGCCGGTCCACACCGACGTGCGGGCCAGCACGCGCTCGCGCAGCGTGGCGTCGAGCTCGGCGAAGGTGGCGCCGGGGTCGAGCACGACGACGACGCCCGGGTCGAGGGTGTCGAGCCACGCGACGAGGGGGTCACGGGTCAGGCCGACCAGGGAGTAGCCACTGACGCAGACCAGGTCGCCGGCCACCGGCGCGCTGCTCGCGAGCGACTCGACGCTGATCCGGCGCTCGGCCCCCTGGGTGGTGACGAACGACCGCTCGGCCGTGGGCTCGACGAGCACCACGCAGACGCCGGTGTCGACGTCGGGCACCACCGGCGACGACACCTCGACCCCCTCGGCGGCCAGCGCGGCGCGGACCAGGTCGCCGTTGGGGCCGGTGCCGACGGCGCCCGCGTGCACGCACGACGCCCCCGACCGGGCCGCCGCGAGCAGGATCGTGACGGCGCCCCCGGCGTACCGGTGGTACGAGGTGGCCATCACGTTGCCGCCGCGCGAGGGAAGGGCCGGCACCTCCATGACGGCGTCGACGAGCGCCTGGGCGGTGTGGATGACGCGAGGCATGCGCCGAGTATGCCGGTGACCGTCGGCGCGGGGGCATCGCTCGCCGGTGCGCTCACGAAGGATGCCCAGCGGCTGCGGCCGAGGCTCGCGAGCGACCACACGGCATCCCTCGCCTGCCACCGGCACCCACGAAGGATGCCCAGCGGCTCCCTCACCAATGTCCCGTGTCATCCACAGCCACCCGCGGCCCGGTCGCTCGTCCACAGAAGCCGACACGACCACGTCGCCGCGACGCTCCGCGGACGAACCTCGGGTCATGCCCAGCCGCACCGCCCTCCCGACCGAGCTCGCCACCGGCCCCTTCACCGTGGCGCGGGCGCGGCGGCTCGCGGTCACCCGTGGGCGCACTCGTGGGTCCGACCTGGTGCTGCCCACGCGCGGGGTCCGCCGACCCGCTGCCCACGACCCGGATGCCGTGGGCCACGCCGCCGCCTTCGCCCTCGCCCTGCCGGGCGACGCAGCCTTCAGCCATGTCACGGCGGCCCGCCTGCACGACCTGCCGACGCCGACGCCCTGGCCCGGTGCCGACGAGCTGCTCGACGTGATGCGGGCCCGCCACCGACCGCCCGTGAAGCGCGCCGGATGTCGCACCCACCGCGGCCTCGAGTCCCGGGCCGTCGCGGTCGTCCACGGCCTGCGAGTCACCTCCGCCATCGACACCTGGTGCGACCTCGCGGGCTTGTGGAGTGACGCCGACCTGCTCGCGGTGGGCGACGGCCTCCTGCGCCGTGGGATCGCGACCCCCGAGGAGCTGCTGGCTGCGGCGGTGGCGCGGGCCGGGCGTCGCCACGCGGGCCTGCTGCTGCCGCTCGCCCGGCTGGCCCGACCGGGTGCGGCTTCCCCGGCCGAGAGCATCGCGCGCTGGTGGTTCTGGACGTGGGGGCTGCCCGAGCCCGAGCTGAACGTCCCGGTGCACGACCACCTCGGTCAGTGGCTCGCCACCGTCGACTTCCGATGGAGGGTGCAGCGGCGTGGTCGGCGAGTACGACGGCGACGTCCACCGCACCGACCGGCGCGACTGGCAACGGAACAAGGAGCGCCGCGCGTCGCTCGAGGATGCCGGGTGGACCTACGTCGACATGACCGCCCTGAGCCTCTCCGACGACCACCACCGCGAGGCGCTCAGGACGCGGCTGCGGCGGGCTCTCGGCACCGGCTGATCGACGCCTACGAGCCTGCGCTCACGAGAGATGCCCAGTGGCTGTGCCTGGGCTCCCGGGGCGACCACACGGCATCCCTCGCCGCCGGGGCCCGTCACGAGGGATGCCCAGTGGCTCTCCCCGAGGCTTGCCTGCAACCACACGGCATCCCTCGCCGACAGGCTCCGGCCGCGCTACTCGACGTGCACGCGCACCGCGTAGAGCTCGGGGAAGAAGGTCAGGTCGAGCGCCCGGCGCAGGAAGTCGACCCCGCTCGAGCCACCCGTGCCCTGCTTGTGCCCGATGGTCCGCGAGACGACCTGCAGGTGACGAAAACGCCACTGCTGGAACAGGTCCTCGATGTCGACGAGCTCCTCGCAGGTCTCGTACACCCCCCAGTGCTCGGCCGGCGCGGCGTACACCCCGGCGAAGACCTCGACCAGGTCCTCGTCGAGCCGGTAGGGCAGCGTGACGTCGCGCTCGAGCACCGCGGCCGGCACGGCATACCCCCGGCGGGCGAGGTAGCGCAGGAACTCGTCGTACAGCGTCGGCTCCCCCAGCAGCTGCACCAGCGAGGCGTGCTCGGCCGGCGAGTGCTCGAACACCCGCACCATGTCGGCGTTCTTGTTGCCGAGCAGGAACTCCACCGCGCGGTACTGGTGGCTCTGGAACCCCGAGCTCGTCGCCAGGAACGGCCGGATCAGGGCGTACTCGCTCGGGGTGAGCGTGGCCAGCACGTCCCACTGCTCGACGAGCTGCTTCTGCACGTGCTTGACCCGGGCCAGCCGCTTCAGCGCGGGCGACGAGGTCGTCGGTGGCCAGCAGCGCCCGCGCCGAGTGCAGCTCGTGCAGCAGCAGCTTCATCCACAGCTCGGCGACCTGGTGCTGCACGATGAAGAGCAGCTCGTCGTGCTGCACCGGCTGGCTGCGCGGGTGCTGCGCCGACAGCAGGGTGTCGAGGTCGAGGTAGGCGCCGTACGACATCGCCTGCGCGAAGTCGGTGGAGATCCCCTCCTCCAGCACGCGCTGGGCCCGGTCGACGGCGTCGGCATCCTCGCTCATGGGGGCATTGTGCCCCGGTCAGCTCCGGGCCGTCAGCACGGACAGGATCACCACGGACGTCTCGGCCGAGGTGTGCCCCCCGTCCGCCACCACGTCGATCCGGCCACGGTCCACGACCCGGGATGCCGCCCGCTCACCGACCGCACTCGGCCCACCGGCCGCTCGGGCCGCCTTCGCGAGGTCACGCGGCAGGCCACGTGCGGCGGCCCGCGCGGCGGCCTCGGCGGGGTCGAGGTCGAGCCAGCACAGCACGACCCGGGCGGCACCCCAGGTGCGCCCCAGCGCCCGCCAGGCCACGGCATCCGCGGCTTCCGACGTGAACGGCGCGACGGCCACGACGTCGCGCCCGGCCCGCAGGTTGTCGGCGGCCACCTCGCCCAGGCACCGGTACCGGGCGTCGCGCAGGGCGGCGAACCGCGGCGAGTCGAGGTCGGCGACGGTGCCGAGCGAGGCGGCGAACGCCTCGACGAGCGGGGTCGTCACGCTGTCGAGGTCGACCAGGCAGAGCCCGCCGCCGGCGGCGACGAGCGCCCCGACCGTGGTCTTGCCGGCGCCCGGCGACCCGCCGACGCAGACGAGCGTGCCGCTCGGGACCGAGGCGGAGGCCCCGGGCGGCACGCCGACGGCGTCGCTCACGTCACGAACCGGTCGGTACCGTACGAGCGGTACCAGGTGGGCCCGACCACCGAGGCGGCGTCGGCCATCGGCACCGGGGTCCACGCGGGGGCGCCGCGCCCGTGCAGCACCTCGGCGAGCTCGTCGAGACGACGCGCGGCGAGCGCCGCACCGGCGGCCCGCTGCTCGGCACCCAGCCGGCCGACGGCGTCGCCCCAGATGGCGCGCCCGGCCATGAACCCGCTGCAGCCGTGGTCGGCGGCGACGTCGATCTGGGTGCGGAAGCCCTCGAAGGTGACGCCGGCACTGAGCAGCACCCACGGGCCGTCGATCGCCTCGTCGAGGTCGGCGCAGGCCTGGTGGGCCGCGTCGAGGTCGGTGAGGTCGAGCACCGGGAACTCGACCTTCATGATGTCGGTGCCCACGTCGTGGAAGCTGCGCGCCGAGCTGATGACGCTGCGGCGGCGGCGCTCACGCACCTCCGGGTCGTCCATCGACTCGCCGGCCACCGGGAACCAGAGCGGCTCGACGATGAGCGGCAGGCCCACCGCGTGGCAGTCGGCGGCCGCCTGCGCGACGACCTCGTGCTGGTGCGCGACGTCGGCGGCGTCGCCGTCCTCGCGGTGGAACACCACGAGCTTGGCCGCGTCGGCGCCCAGCGCCGCGAGCTTCGCCGGGGTCCACCCGTCCTTGAGCCGCAGCTCGGTGTCGAAGCCCGACCGGGCTGGTCGCGGGCGTGTAGTAGAGGTCCTCGATGCCGGAGATGACGCCGACGTCGCCGGGGAGCGCGCCGGTCACGATGCTCTGGCCGAAGCAGTAGACCGGGTCGGCGAGCACCGACGTGGCGTGCTGCGAGAGCTCGGCGATCATCTCGAGCTTGGACTCGACGACCTCCTCGAACGAGACCTTGCTCAGGTCGTCGTCGAAGAGCAGCAGGTAGTTGTCCGGGTGGTCGATCGCGATCGTGCGGATCAGCCCGGCCCGGTCGGTGATCCGGGCCATGCGGCGGTGGAGACCGACGGTCTCAGCGGATGGGGTCTGGGGTATTGACAGCGCTGTCATGGGCCCTTACGTTAGTCGCAGAAAGGCATCCGAGCAAGGGTGCGACACACTGTTGACAGCGCTGTCTACTGGGCAAGGAGGCCCCGATGCTCGTCGTCACCCCCAACACGTGCATCGACGTGACCACCTGGCTGTCCGCGCTGGTCCCGGGCTCGGTGAGCCGGGCAACGCGCACCGAGGTCACCGCCGGGGGCAAGGGCGTCAACGTCTGCCGCACGCTGCGGGCGCTCGGCGACAGCCCCCGCCTGATCGGCCTCTCCCCCGCCTCCGACCCCCGCCTGGCCGACCTGCTGGCCGCCGAGGGCTGTGACTTCCTCCCGGTGCCGCAGAGCGGCCAGAGCCGCCTCGCCCTGATCCTCCTCGAGGATGCCGGCCGCGTCACCGTCGTCAACGGCCGCGGCCCCGAGCCGCACCAGTGGGACCACGACGAGCTGCTCGCGACGATCGCCGAGCAGGTCGAGACGACCCGCCCGGCCGCCGTGCTCTGCTCGGGCTCGCTTCCCCCGACGTGCCGCCCTCCCTCTACGCCGACGTCGTCGAGGCCGCCCACCACCGCGGCGTCCCCGCGTACGTCGACGCCGCCCCCGCCGTGCTCGGCGCCACCCTCGCCAGCGGGCCCGACCTGGTCAGCCCCAACGTCGGCGAGGTCGAGTCGCTGCTGTTCGGCCGCACCGACGAGAACGTCGAGGAGGAGGGCGACGACCTCGTCGACCGCTGCGTCTCGGCCTCCCGCGAGCTGCACGCCCGCGGCGCCCGCCGCGCCATCGTCACCGCCGGCTCCCACGGCGCCGCCCTCACCACCGCCGACGGCACCTGGTGGGTCGACGCGGTCACGCGTGCCGGTCGCCAACCCGATCGGCGCGGGCGACTCGTTCCTCGCCGGCACCGCCCACGCGCTGGCCACCGGCGCCGACGACGTCACCGCGGTGCGCCACGGCATGGCCGTCGCCGCCGCCGCCGTGCAGCACGAGCGCGGCGGCATGCTCGACGCCTCGCTGGTCGACGGCATCCTGCAGCGGATGTCCCAGGGGGTGCCCGCATGAGCGAGCCGACCATCTACGACGTGGCCCGCGAGTCGGGCTTCTCGATCAAGACCGTGTCGCGCGTCATCAACGGCGCGACCGGGGTGCGCGCCGAGACCGTCGCCCGCGTCGCAGGCCGCCATCAAGGCCCTCGACTACCACCCGAACCCCGCCGCCCAGCGCCTCGGCGGCGGCAAGCTGCCGACCATCGGCATCGTCGTCGACTCGCTCAACGACCCGTTCTTCGGCGAGGTCATCGCCGTCACCGAGCGGCGCGCCATGGAGCTGGGCATGGACGTGCTCGTCGCCTCCACCGGCATGGACGAGAGCCGCGCGAAGATCCAGGTCGAGCGGCTGGTGCGCCGCGGCGTGGCCGCCCTGCTCGTCGCCCCCTTCGGCGACGACGAGACCGCCCGGGCCGCGCTGCCCGACGACATCCCGGTCGTCGTCATCGACCGCCGCTGCGGCATCGACGACAAGGACGTCGTGCGGGTCACCGACCACGAGGGCGCCCGCGAGGCGGTGCGCCACCTGATCGGCCACGGCCACACCCGGATCGCCTTCCTCGGCGAGACCGAGGAGTTCACCACCGTCCAGGACCGGCTCGCCGGCTACACCGACGCGCTCGTCGGAGTCCGGCCTGGTCGTCGAGCCCGAGCTGGTCGAGACCCGCTGCTGGAACAGCGAGGTCGCCTACCCCCTCGCCTGGCGATGCTCGCCCCCGCCGACGGCCCCACCGCCGTGTTCGCGTCGACCCCGCTCGTCGGCCTCGGCGTGCTGCGCGCGCTCAAGCGCCTCGACCGCCAGGACATCGCCGTCGTCGTCTTCGGCGACTTCCCGCTCGCCGAGCTGATGACGCCGCCCACCACCGTCGTCGACCAGCGCCCCACCGCCCTCGCCCACGCGGCCTTCGACCACCTCGAGCGCCGGCTCGACGACCCGCACTCGCCCGTCGTCGAGACCGTCCTGCCCACCCGCCTGATCCAGCGCGGGTCCGGCGAGCTGCCACCCCGGAAGGCATCGTCGTGAGACACCCCCTCGTCGTCGACATCGGGTTCGACCTCGGCACCACCGTCACCAAGCTGACGGCGCTGGCCGAGGACGGCACCAAGCTCGTCGACCACTCCGTCGCCACCACGTGGGACGAGCTCGGCGACGGCTGCGCCGAGCGCGACCCCCGAGCCGTCGTGGCCGCCGTCGAGGACCTCCTCGCCCGCGCGGCCACGACGGTGGGCGCCGGCAACGGCCACCACGGCCCGCTCTCCATCCGGTCGATCGGGTTCACCTCGATGGCCGAGTCCGGCGTGCTCGTCGACGCCGACGGCGAGCCCCGCTCCCCCGTCATCGCCTGGTTCGACCCGCGCGGCAGCGAGCAGGTCACGGCCGTCCCGCCCGAGCTGGCGCACGACTTCCCCGCCCGCACCGGGCTGCCGGTCACCCACGTGGCGTCGATGTTCAAGATCGCCTGGCTGCGCGACCAGGGCCTGTCCCTGGCCGGCCTGCAGTGGCTCTCGCTGCCCGAGTTCGTCATCGCCAGCCTCGGCGGCCGCCGGGTCGCCGAGCTGTCGCTGATGGGCCGCACCGGCTTCCTCGACATCCACACCAACTCCCCCTACCTCCCGGCCCTGGCGCACCTCGGCGTCGGCGAGCACCTGGTGCCCGAGCTCGTCGGGGCCGGCACCCCGGCCGGGCGGATCCGGGCCGACCACCCGGTGGTCGCCGCCCGCGGCGCGGTGCTGACCGTCGCCGGCCACGACCACGCCGTCGCCGCCGCCGCGGCGGGCGCCTCCGCCACGGCATCCGCCATGGACAGCTTCGGCACCGCGGAGGCGTTCCTCGTCGCCAGCGGCCACGTGCCCGACCCCGACGTCGTGCGCGAGCTGACCACCCACGGCGTCTCGGTCTACCCCCACGTCGTGCACGGCACGACCGGGCTGCTGGCCGGGATGCGCACCGGGCTCGTCCTCAAGCGCGTGCTGCGCCTCCTCGGCGCCGACGACGAGGACGGCCGCAGCCGGGTCGACCGCGAGTCGCTCGCCCACCGGGGCGACCGCAGCGGCGACCTCGCCGTCACCGGCTTCTCGATGTCGGACCACGACGTCACCGTGCACCTGCGCGGCGACTCGCCGACCCCGGGAAAGGTCTGGCGGGCGGCGCTGGACCACAGCACGGCGCACGCCGCCACCCTCCTCTCGCACCTCGGCACGGCCGGGGTTCCCATCGAGCGACTCGTCCTCGCGGGTGGCTGGAGCCGGATGCCGTCGGTCCTCGACGCGCGCCGCGCCCTCGCCCCCACGGTCGAGGTCGCCGCCATCCAGCAGCCGGGCCCTCGTGGCGCGGCGCTCTACGGGCGATGGGCCGCCACCCAGGGCGACTCCATCAGCAGCGACCTGCGGCCCCCAGCCGCGTACTTCACGCCGGTCACGGAGACGGTCTCCGCCGGCCATGCACCACCCCTGGCTCAGGAGGCCACCCCATGACGAAAACCGGACTCGACGCGATCGCCACGGATGCCGGCACGTTCGCCGTGCTCGCGATGGACCAGCGCGGAACCCTCAAGCGGATGCTCGCCGCCGTCGACCTCCCGACACCACCGACGAGGAGATCGTCGCGATGAAGCGCGACATGATCGCCTCCCTCGCCGGCAGCTGCTCGGCGTTCCTCGTCGACCCCACGTACGGCCTCCCGGCCGCCCGGCAGGTCTCGGGCGTGCCGCCCTACGGCCTGCTCCTCGCTGCCGAACCCGCCTCTCGCGGAACGCACCTCGGCGAGCCGACCGTCACCCTCGACCCCGCCCAGGGCGCGGCGTGGGTGCGCGACAGCGGCGCCGACGGGATGAAGTTCCTCGCCCAGGTGCGCGCCGACCGCCCGGTCGGTGACGACGGCCGCGACATCACCGCCGAGGCCGTCGAGGCGATGAAGGCGCTCGTCGCCGACTGCTCCGAGCGAGAACGTGCCATCGATCATCGAGAACCTCATCTACCCGCTGCGCGACAGGCCCCCCTCTCCCCCGAGGCCCGGGCCGACGCGATCATCGAGGCCGCCGTGCTCATCGACGACCTCAAGCCGAGCCTGCTCAAGCTCGAGTACCCGGGCAGCCCCGAGGCCTGCAAGCGGCTCGCCTCGCGGCTGACCGTCCCGTGGGCCGTGCTCTCGGCCGGGGTCTCCTCGGACGAGTTCGCCGAGGTGCTGCGGGTCAGCTGTGACGAGGGCGGGGCCAGCGGCTTCATCGCCGGTCGCGCGATCTGGAAGGAGACGGTGGCCATGGGTCACGACGAGCGGGTGAAGTTCCTGTCCGAGACCGGCCGCCGCCGGATCGACGAGTACGTCTCGATCATCGAGGGACGTGCTCGGCCCTACCAGGAGGCCGTCGATGAGCGCCCTGTTCGAGGCCCGCGGGCTGAGCCGCCGGTTCGGGCGGGTGCAGGCCCTCGACAAGGCCGACTTCGACGTCAACGCCGGCGAGGTCGTCGCCCTGATCGGCGACAACGGCGCCGGCAAGTCGACACTGGTCAAGGCCCTGACGGGCAACCTCGACACTCGAGCGGGCGAGATCTTCTTCGAGGGCCAGCCGGTGACGATCACCAGCCCGCACGAGGCGTCTCGAGCTGGGCATCGAGGTCGTCCACCAGGACCTCGCGCTGGCCCCGCACCTCGACCCGGCGCAGAACATGTTCCTCGGCCGGGAGATCTCCGCGGAAGGGCATCCTGGGCAAGCTCGGCTTCATGGACGAACAAGGCCATGCGCCGAAGGCCAAGGCGGCCTTCGACCGAGCTCGGCGGCCGTGCGCTCGTCGTCGCCCCGGTCGGCGCCATGTCCGGTGGCCAACGGCAGTAGATCGCCATCGCCCGGGCCATCACCTGGGCCAACAAGGTGCTCTTCCTCGACGAGCCGACCGCCGCCCTCGGCGTCGTGCAGACCAAGAACGTGCTGGAAACGATCAAGAAGGTCCGCGACAAGGGCATCGCCGTCGTCCTCATCTCCCACTCCATGCCGCACGTGCTCGAGGTCGCCGACCGGATCCAGGTGCTGCGCCTGGGCCGGCGGGTCGCGACGTTCCGGGCCGAGGACACCACGGTCGAAGAACTGGTCGGCGCCATGACCGGCGCCCTGGACCGCGAAGGAGGGCGCAGCATGAGCACCATCACGAACCGGCCCAGACCATCGAGACCTCGTCGACAGCCACGGCGAGCCCTGCTCGAGCGGCTCAAGGCCTGCAGTCGGTGTGGATCCTCGGCGTGCTCCTCGTCATCGTCGCGATCTTCGCCATGCCGCCGGCGCCAAGTTCCTCTCGCGCCGGCAACCTCACGCAACATCATCGCAGAACGTCTCCATCTGGGCGGTGCTCGCCGTCGGCATGACCTTCGTCATCATCACCTCCGGCATCGACCTGTCGGTCGGCTCGGTGCTGGTCGTCTCCTCGGTGGTCGCCGCCAAGACCATGGAGGCCATGGGCGGCGAGGGCTGGGGCGTCGCCATGGTCGGCCTCGCTCGTCGCCATGGTCTCGGCCTGCTCTGGGGCATCCTCAACGGGTTCCTCGTCGCCAAGGCCAAGGTCCCGCCGCTGATCGTCACCCTGGGCACCCTGTCGGTGGCCCTCGGCATCGCGCAGATCATCACCGGCGGGCTGGACATCCGCTCGGCGCCCGACCGTGCTCGTCGACCAACATCGGCTACGGCCGGTTCGCGGGCATCCCGGCGATCAGCCTCATCGCCCTCGTCGTCGTCATCATCGGCGGCATCGGCCTGCACAAGACCAAGTTCGGCCGCTACACCTACGCGATCGGCTCCAACGAGATCTCCGCCCGCCGGGTCGGCATCAGGGTCGACCGCAAGCTGATCCAGATCTACGCCCTCTCCGGGCTTCCTCGCCGGGCTCGCCGGCCTGCTGTCGCTCGCGCAGTTCGGCACGACGACGATCGCCGGCCAGTCGCTCACCAACCTGAACGTCATCGCGGCGGTCGTCATCGGCGGCACGTCGATCTTCGGTGGCCAGGGCTCGATGTTCGGCTCCATGGTCGGCCTCTTCATCCCCGCCGCCCTGCAGTCCGGCTTCGTCATCATCGGCGTCTCCCCCTACTGGCAGACCGTCGCAGTCGGCGCGATCCTCATCGCCGCCGTCTACGTCGACCAGCAGCGCCGAGCCGCCGCCAGCCGAGGGCAAGGGCGTCTAGACCAGGCGCCCGCCGCCCCCAACAGCAGCCGGCCACCCCGGCGGATCCCCAACCCCACCGACACGGACACTCACCACCACCACCGAAGGAAGGCAGCACCACCATGAGGAACACCATCCAGCTCGCGGCGACTGACCGCCACCGCCGTTCTGGCCCTGGCCGCCTGCAGCAGCGCGGCAGCGCGCCGACACGGCCACCGCATCGGCGGTAGCAGCGCCGAGGCAACGCCAACAAGAACCAATCGCGTTCGTCCAGGGCGTCGCCGGCGACGAGTTCTACATCACCATGGAGTGCGGCATCAAGGCCAAGGCCGCCGAGCTCGGCTACACCGTCACCACGCAGGGCCCGCAGAAGTTCGACCCCACCCTGCAGAAGCCGATCGTCGACTCGGTCGATCGCGTCCAAGCCGGCCGCGATGCTCATCGCCCCGACCGACGTCACCGCCATGCAGGCGCCGCTGGAGCAGGCCGCCAAGGCCGGCATCAAGGTCGTCCTGGTCGACACCACGGTCAACGACCCGTCGTTCGCGGTCTCGCAGATCAGCTCCGACAACGTCGGCGGCGGCGCGGCGGCCTTCGACGCCATCAAGCGGCCAAGCCCAACGGCGGCAAGGTGCTCGTCATCTCCGACCGACCCCGGTGTCTCCACCGTCGACGCCCGCGTCAAGGGCTTCGAGGAGCGCCGCCAAGAAGGACTCCGACGTTCAAGTACCTCGGCGTGCAGTACAGCCACAACGACCCGGCCACCGCGGCCAACCTGGTCTCGGCCGCGCTGCAGAAGGACCCCGACATCGTCGGCATCTTCGCGACCAACCTGTTCTCCGCCGAGGGCTCGGCCACCGGCGTGCGCCAGGCCGGGCCAAGGACGATGACCATCGTCGGCTTCGACGCCGGCCCGAACCAGATCAAGGCACTCAAGGACGGCACCGTGCAGGCGCTCGTCGCCCAGCAGCCCTCGAACATCGGCTCCGACGGCATCGAGCAGGCTGACGCCGCGCTCACCGGCAAGACCGTGACCCCGAAGATCCAGACCGGGTTCACCATCATCACCAAGGACAACCGTCCGGCGAGGGTGGCCAGGCGGCGTACAAGTCGACCTGCTGACCCCGTCACACCCCCTACTGCGGGGCCGCCGTGTGCTCAGGGCCGCGGCGGCCCCGCTTCCATGCCCGGATGCCGCCCGATGCGACGGAACCTTCACCTTCGCACCACTACGGAAGTGGCGCGAAGGTGAAGGTTCCGGGATCGGGCGGGAAAGTTGGTCGGTCAGGGGGTGGTGACGTCGACCAGGGCGGCGTGGCCGGCGGCGTCGACCTTGACCGTGGCGACCGCCGTGCCACCGCGCAGCGGCGTCCTGCAGGCCGGCCGCCTCGTCCTGCGGCAGGAACCAGCTCTCGATGCCGCACTCGAGCGCCAGCTCGAGTCGTCACAGGTGAGGTACAGCCCGTCGGCCGGCGCCGTGCGCTGCACGGGGCCCCCGACCCACACCTCGCCCTGCGGGTCAGCGGCACGTAGGCGGTGCCGCGCGCGTCGTCGAGGGCCTGCTGCTGCTCCTCGGTGCGGATGCCGTCGCCCTGCCCGCCTGGTCGGGCAGGTCGGGGTAGGCCAGAGCTGCACGTAGGCGCCACGGAAGGGGTCGACCGGGTCGACCGGCTCGACGCGCAGCACGACGTCGTCGCCGGTGAGCCGCGCCGACAGCGGGGCCCAGACGGCCACGCCGACGAGCGCCAGCTGGGCCAGGACGACCGCGCCGACCCGGACGGCCCGGGAGGAGGTGGTGCTCATGCCAGGGCCTCCTTCGCCTCGCTGACGAGCCGTCGCCGGCCGCGGTCGGCCAGGACGCCGGTGCCGAGCAGCACGACGCCGACGATGAGGAACAGGGCGGCGCCGGAGACGATCGGGCGCGAAGACGGCGAACGCCTGCACCGTCACGAAGACGACCAGCGCCGCCGTGGCGAGCCAGGTGAGCCGCGAGGAGTCGCGCATCCCGCCGAGCACGGCGTACCCGCTCGCCACGAGCGAGGTAGGCGACCACCGAGAGCACGGCCCGCACCCACGCCCCGGTCGGGAGGTCGGCGGTGTCGAGCACGTTCTCGTCGAAGCGCCACAGCGACAGGCCGACGGTGAGCGCCAGGGCCAGGGCGGCGAGCCCGACCTCGAGCCGGTCGACGTGGTCGCCGCGCACGAGGGCGGCGCCCGCGAGCACGACCGCGACCCCGAGCCCGACGAGCAGGGCGACGCTCGCCTCGGCCTCGCCCCACGCGTAGGGCAGGGCGGCGATGAACAGGCCGAGCAGCGCCAGCACCGCACCGACCTCGCGCCACGGGTCGGCCAGGTCGCGCCAGCCGAGCACCAGGTGCCCCACCCCGACCGACACGGCGGCGAGCGCCGGCGGCCGCCGATCGCGGTCGACACCGAGAAGGCCCCGCCGCCCGGCGCTCGACCACCTGCCAGACGAACCAGAAGGCGAGCAGGGCGACGGCGAGCACCAGCGGCGCGACGCCGCGCACGGCGTACGCCCAGAGCAGCGCACCCAGGCCCCAGACGCCGACGAGCAGCGGCTCGTAGGCGGGCACCTGGAGGCTCTGGGCCGCCTGGAACACGACGGCACCGAAGGCCGCGGCGGCCAGCAGCCGCAGGGCGCCCGACGACCGGGGATGCCGTGTCGCCCACCCGGGTGCGCGCGGCTCGCCAGCACCTCGGACGCCGACGACGAGCCCCAGCCAGATCGCGACCATCAGGCCGAACCGGGCCAGCGGCGACATCGCGTCGAGGTTCGAGGCGACCAGCCAGATCAGGCCGAGGCCGACGAAGCAGGCGCCGAGGGTGAGCACGATGCGCGACAGGGTGAACCGGCGGCTCGCGACGTAGCGGCCGCGGATGGCGTGCGCGGCCTCGGGGGCGAGCAGCCCCTCGGCCTGCCAGTGGGCGAGCTCGCCCTCGAGCCAGTGCAGCTGGGCGGGGGTGGCGGCGTGCACGGCCGGGTCGCGGTGGCCGGGAGCAGTGGGGGTGGCGGTGGGCGGCGCGGTCATCGCGGGCTCCTCGGTGTCGGGCGAGTCACCCGGAAGGGGTGCACCACCATCGTGCTCCCCGGCCGGACCGGCCGGCCATGAGCACCGCTACTCATCGCCCCGTGTCGGCGGTCGCCGATCGACATCCCCGACACGCTGAGGCGCGGCGCCACAGTCAGCGCGTCGAGGGACCTCGACCCGGTGCGGGCCCGCGTCAGGCCTGGTTGAACTCGTCCGGGTTCGGGCCGGTGCGGAAGCCGCGGTCGAGGGCGGCGATCGCAGCGAGGTCGTCATCGGTCAGCACGAGGTCGGTGGCGGCGAGGTTCTCGACGATCCGCGACGGGGTGACCGACTTCGGCAGCACGACGAGCCGAGCGCCAGGTGCCACGCGATGACGACCTGGGCGGGGGTGGCGCCGTGCGTCCTGCGCGATCCGCCCGATGACCGGGTCGTCGAGCACCCGCTTGCCCGACGCCAGCGGGCTCCACGACTCGGTGACGATGCCGTGCTCGGCGTCGAACTCGCGCAGCGGCGCCTGCTGCAGGTAGGGGTGCAGCTCGACCTGGTTGATGCTCGGCCACTCCCCCGTCTCGTCGAAGAGCCGCTGCAGGTGCGGCGCATGGAAGTTGCACACGCCCGATCGCGCGGACCCGCCCGGCGTCGCGCAGCTCGCGCAGCGCCTGCCAGGTCTCGACGTAGCGGTCCTGGCGCGGGCCGGCCAGTGGATGAGGAACAGGTCGAGCACGTCGAGCCCGAGCCGGCCCATCGAGCGCGTCGAACGCCGCGAGGGTCGCGTCGCGCCCGTGGTCGTCGTTCCAGACCTTGGTCGTCACGAACACGTCGTCGCGGGGGACGTCGACTCGCGGCCAGCGCGCGGCCGACGCCGGCCTCGTTGCCGTAGAGGCGCGCGGTGTCGACGTGCCGGTAGCCGGCATCCAGCGCGGCGACGACGGCCGCGCTCGACCTGGTCGTCGGGCACCTGCCAGACGCCGAAGCCGATGGTCGGGATCGGCACCGGGCCGGAGGGCGTGGTGAGGTCGGTCGTGCGTCACGTGGGGCATGAGCCCACGGTATCCGAGGACCCGGTCCGGGCGCCCGAGTCCCCGCAGCGGGTGTCGACTGCGCGGGCACGGGCTCGCGGCGACGCGACGCGCGCACCGGCGCCTGCGCCACGAGCACGCTGCCGAGGGTCACCACCACCGCGGCGAGGTGCACCGGGCCGAACGGCTCCGCGAGCAGCAGCACCCCGAGCGCCGTGCCGACCACGGGGTTGACCAGGCCGACGACGGCGACGGCACCGGCATCCATCCGGGTCAGTCCGCGGAACCACAGCACGTAGCCCAGGGCCGACCCGACGAGGCCGAGGTAGGCCAGGGCCAGCACGGCCGGCAGGTCGAGCGCGGGCGGGGCGCCCTCGGCCACGGCGGCGACGGGCACGAGCAGCAGGCCACCGGCGACCAGCTGCCACGACGTCGTGACGAGCACGTCGTCGGGCGGCGACCAGCGCTTGACCAGCGCGAAGCCCAGTGCGGACGACAGCACGGCCCCGACGGCGGCGGCCACCCCCACGGGGTCGACGGTGCCGGACCGGTCGTTCTGCCAGACCAGCGTGACGACCCCGGCGACCCCGACCACGGCGGCGAGCAGGGTGACCCGCGGCTGCCGCTCCCCGATGACGAGGAAGGCCGTGCCCATGACGACGAGGGGCGACAGCGCGGTGATCGTCGACCCGAGCCCGCTCGGCAGGCGGAAGGCCGCCACGTAGAGCAGGCCGAAGAACAGGCCGTGGTTGAGGGCACCCAGCACCACCGACCGGCCCCACCAGCGGCCCCGCGGAAGACGTCGCACCCACAGCAGCAGCAGCAGCCCCGCGGGCAGCACCCGGGCGGCGGCGGCGAAGAACGGCCGGTCAGCGGGGAGCCACAGCTGGGTGACCGCGTAGGTCGAGCCCCAGACGACCGGCGGGCACGGCGGTGAGGGCGATGGTCAGGGGCCTCGGCGACGTATCTTCCATGGAAGAGAAATTACCTTCCATGGAAGACTTATTCCGAAAACCCCAGTAGCCGCCTGTATCGGCGCAGGCAATGTCCACCCCCGTCGCGGCCCAGCGCAACCGGGCCGAGATCACGGCGCTGCGTGCTGTCGCGGTCCTGCTGGTGGTGCTCTACCACCTGTGGCCGGGGCGCCTGTCCGGCGGGTACATCGGTGTCGACGTCTTCTTCGTGATCTCCGGGTTCCTCATCACCTCGCACCTGCTGCGCGAGACCCGCGAGCACCGGCTCGATCGCGCTGTCGCGGTTCTGGGCCCGGCGGGCCCGGCGGCTGCTGCCCGCCGCGTACCTCGTGCTCGCGAGCACCGCGGTCGCCGTCGCCGCCTGGCTGCCCGTGTCGGCGTGGGAGACGAACTACCGGCAGATCATCGCCTCGACCCTCTACGTTCAGAACTGGGTGCTCGCCGCCGACTCGGTCGACTACCTGGCCGCCGACCAGGCCCCCGCGGCGGCCCAGCACTACTGGAGCCTGTCGATCGAGGAGCAGTTCTACCTGGTCTGGCCGCTGCTCATCCTCGCGGCGGCCGTGTGGGCCCGCCGCCGCTGCCGTCCTCGCCGACCCGCGCCGACGTGGCTCGCGATCGGCATCCCCACCGTGGCCTCGCTGGTGTTCTCCATCTGGATCACCCAGGCCAACCCGCCGGCGGCCTACTTCGTCACCCCGGCCCGCGCCTGGCAGTTCGGCGCAGGTGGCCTGCTCGGCCTCTACGTGGCGGGCCGGGCCGGCCACGTGGCCCGGCGAGCCGGTTCCGCCCCGTGGTGGCGCACGGCCCTGCCCACCGTGGCCTCCTGGGCCGGTTTCGCGACGCTGGCCTGGTGCGGGTTCACCTACGACGAGACCACGCCGTTCCCGGGCACGGCCGCGATCCTGCCCGTCGTGGCGACCGTCGCGATCATCGCGGCCGGCGAGCCCCTCGGCCGGCTCTCGCCCGCCCCGCTGATGCGGTGGCGCCCGGTGGGCTTCTTCGGCGACATCTCCTACTCGCTGTACCTGTGGCACTGGCCGCCGATCGTCATCGTGCCGGTCATCCTCGGGCACACCATGGGCTTCCAGGCCCGGCTGCTCATCCTGGTCGGCGCCGTCCTCGCGGCCTGGGGTACGAAGGTCTGGGTCGAGGACCCGGTGCGCTTCACCCGGCGCCCGGCGCTGCGCCGGCCCCTCACCGCCCTCGTCGCGACCGCCGCCGGTGCGGCGGTGCTCGTCGGCGGCGCCCGGGTCGGGGTCGGCACCGCCGTGGCCGTCGAGAACACCCAGCAGGCCGTCGCGGATGCCGTGCTGAAGGACATCCCCGACTGCTTCGGCGCCGCGGCGATGGACCCGCAGAAGCCCTGCACGAACCCCGAGCTCGAGGGCACGATGATCCCGGCGCCGGCGGCGGCCGCGCGGGACTTCACGCACTACCCCGGCTGCTTCACCGGGATCACCGGCACCGAGCTCGCCGCCTGCACCTACGGCGACGTCGAGCGACCGGCGCATCCCGCATGTCGTGCTCGTCGGCGACTCGCACGCCCAGATGCTCATGCCCGCCCTCGAGACCCTGGTCAAGCAGGGCAAGATCTCGGTGACGGCCCAGCTCAAGAGCAGCTGCGCCTGGACGCGCGACCCGATCAACCACCACAACAAGGCCCGGGTCGACTCCTGCCAGGCAGTGGAAGGCCAAGCTCGAGCCGTGGCTGATCAAGCAGGCGCCGACCACCGACCTGATCATCACGACCGGCTACGCCAAGTTCAACGGCGGCACCCCTGCCGAGCAGGTCAAGAGCATGCAGGCGGCGTGGAAGCCGCTGGCCAAGCTCGGGGTGCCGATCGCCGCCGTGCGCGACAACCCCCGCCACTCGGAGAGCCCGCTGGACTGCCTCGAGCGGGCCCGCGAGATCACGCCCACCACGTGCGCCTCGAAGGAGAAGGACGTCATGGGCAACTTCGACGCCTTCCAGAAGACGGCCGGCACGGTCAAGGGGTCCACGCTGCTCGACCTGACCGAGTACTACTGCCGCGACGGCATCTGCCCGGCGGTCATCGGCGGGGTCACCGTCTACCGCGACATCACGCACCTGACGGTCACCTACTCCAAGACCCTCGGCCCGTACATCTACCGCGAGCTCGTCGACCTCGGGGCGCTGAAGCCCGCCGCCTGACCACAGCGACCCGCGGCACCCCCGCCGCAGCACCCGCCGGCAGGGATAGCGTCCTGCCATGGACCACGTGAGCACCGTCGTCGAGCAGTGGGCCGCCGAGCGCCCCGAGCTGGACGTCTCCCCCCTGCTCGTCATCGGCCGCATCCACCGGATCGCCCTGGCGCTCACCCCCGAGCTGGTCGAGGTGTACGCCCGACACGGCCTGGGCGAGGGCGACTTCGACGTGCTGGCCACGCTGCGGCGGCAGGGCACCCCCTACGCGCTGACCCCCGGCGAGCTCGGCGAGCGCACCATGGTGACCTCCGGGGCGGTGACCAAGCGGGTCGACCGGCTCGCCGCCAAGGGCCTGGTCGAGCGCCGGGCGAGCACCACCGACGGCCGCTCGCGCACGCGTGGTCCTGACCGCCGAGGGGCACCGCGTCATCGACGCCGCGATGGACGAGCACGTCGCCAACGAGGCCCGCCTCCTGGCCGGCCTCGAGCCCGACGAACGCGCCGCGCTGGGCGAGCTGCTCGGCCGGCTGGCGACGACGCTCGGCGTGTGACGCAACCGTCCGTCTACTGCGTCACACCGGTGCTCGCAGCGGGGCCCGACCGGCCGAGTGAGGGGGTCGGCCTACCGATAGAGTCCGAGACATGGCCATCAGCAAAGTCCTCATCGCCAACCGGGGTGAGATCGCGGTACGTATCGCCCGCGCCTGCGCGGACCACGGCATCGGATCCGTCGCCGTCTACGCCGAGCCCGACCGCGACGCACTCCACGTCAAGGTCGCCGACGAGGCCTACGCCCTCGGCGGGTCCACGCCGGGTGACTCCTACCTGCTGCAGGACAAGCTGATCGAGATCGCGCACCAGGCCGGTGCCGACGCGGTCCACCCGGGCTACGGCTTCCTCGCCGAGAACGGCGGGTTCGCCCAGAAGGTCATCGACTCCGGCCTGGTCTGGATCGGCCCCGGCCCCGAGGCCATCGACAGCCTCGGCGACAAGGTCAAGGCCCGGCACATCGCGCTGGCCGCCAAGGCCCCGCTCGTGCCCGGCACCGCCGACCCGGTCGACGGCCCCGACGAGGTCGTCGCGTTCGCGAAGGAGTTCGGCCTGCCGGTCGCCATCAAGGCGGCCTACGGCGGTGGCGGTCGTGGCCTGAAGGTCGCCCGCACCCTCGAGGAGATCCCCGAGCTGTTCGAGTCCGCCGTGCGCGAGGCCGTCACGGCGTTCGGCCGCGGCGAGTGCTTCGTCGAGCGCTTCCTCGACCACCCGCGGCACGTCGAGACCCAGTGCCTGGCCGACCAGCACGGCAACGTCGTCGTCGTCTCCACCCGCGACTGCTCGCTGCAGCGCCGCAACCAGAAGCTCGTCGAGGAGGCCCCGGCGCCCTTCCTCACCGACGAGCAGCACACCGAGCTGCTCCGGGCGTCCAAGGAGATCCTGCGCGCGGCCGGCTACGTCGGCGCCGGCACCTGCGAGTTCCTCGTCGGCCCGCAGGGCGACATCTCCTTCCTCGAGGTCAACACCCGCCTCCAGGTCGAGCACCCGGTGTCCGAGGAGGTCACCGGCATCGACCTGGTGCGCGAGCAGTTCCGCATCGCCGACGGCGAGTCGCTCGACTACCCCGACCCCGAGCCGCACGCCCACTCGATCGAGTTCCGGATCAACGGCGAGGATGCCGGTCGCGGCTTCCTGCCCGCCCCCGGCACCGTCACGACCATGCGGGTCGCCCCAGGGCCCCGGCGTGCGCTGGGACTCCGGCCTGCTCGAGGGCGACACCGTCGCCGGCGCGTTCGACTCGATGATCGCCAAGCTCATCGTCACCGGCCGCACCCGCCAGCAGGCCCTCGAGCGCTCGCGCCGGGCCCTCGACGAGCTCGTCATCGAGGGCATGCCCACGGTCACGCCGTTCCACCGCGCGGTGGTCTCCGACCCGGCGTTCGCCCCGGCCGACCCCGACGAGAAGTTCACGATCCACACCCGCTGGATCGAGACCGAGTTCGACAACGACATCGCGCGCGTACGCCGGCGGCTCGGCCGACGCGCGCCGAGGCCGAGGAGCGCCAGACCGTGGTCGTCGAGGTCGGCGGCAAGCGGCTCGAGGTCGTCGCTGCCCGGCGGCCTGTCGCTCGGCGGCGGCTCCGGCGGCGGCGGCGCCAAGAAGAAGGCGCCGCGACGCTCCGGCGGCGCGAAGGCGGGCGCCGCGGCATCCGGCGACTCCCTCACCGCGCCCATGCAGGGCACCATCGTCAAGATCGCCGTCGAGGAGGGCGCGACCGTCGCCGAGGGCGACCTCGTCGTCGTGCTCGAGGCGATGAAGATGGAGCAGCCGATCACCGCGCACAAGGCCGGCACGGTCACCGGGCTGGCGCCGAGGTCGGCGCCACGGTCTCCAACGGCGCCGTGCTCTGCGAGATCAAGGACGCATGAGCCTCGATTCCGCGTGACGGCCGCGGACCGTCACAATGGCGGGCATGGATGATCGCGATGACAGCCAGGGTTCCGGCGAGGCCACCGCGGGGTCGGAGTACGCCGAGCGCCTGACCGCGCTGGAGACCGCCCGCTGGAAGCAGGTGCTCGACGTTCAGCGCCCCTACCGGTGGAACCTCGAGCGCCTTCACCTCGGACGCACGCTCGACGTCGGCTGCGGCATCGGTCGTAACCTGAAGAACCTCGGGCCCGATGCCGTCGGGGTCGACCACAACGCCCACTCCATCGCCATGTGCCGTGAGCGGGGACTCACCGCCTACACGACGCAGGAGTTCCTCGAGGAATCCACCGGGCAGACCGAGAGCTTCGACGCCCTGCTGTGCGCGCACCTGCTCGAGCACGTCAGCCAGGCGGTGGCCGAGGACATCGTCGCGCAGTACCTGCCGTACCTGCGCTCGGGGGGAGAGGTCGTCTTCATCACGCCGCAGGAGGCCGGGTTCAGGTCGGACGCGACCCACGTCCGATGGGTGGACCGGGAGGTGGCCGAGGCCCACGCGGCACGGCATGGGCTCGCCGTGGTGCGGTCGTACTCGTTCCCGCTCCCTCGCCCGGTGGGCAAGGTCTTCAAGTACAACGAGTTCGTGACCGTCGCCCGAAGGCCCTGACCGGCGGGTGGGCCTGGGTGCCGGCGAGACATCGCGGTCAAGGTGCCCGGTACCGCCGAGCCCGGTCGACGGCCCCTACGAGGTCGTCGCCTTCGCGAAGGAGTTCGGCCGGCCGGGTCCTGCTGGAGGGCGACACCGTCGCCGGCGCGTTCGACCGCGATGATCGCCAAGCTCGATCGTCACCGGCCGCCGGACGAGAAGTTCACCATCCACACCCGGTGGATCGAGACCGAGTTCGACAACCGTCGCCGAGGGCGACCTCGTCGTCGTGCTCTGCGAGATCAAGGACGAGTGACCGCCGGGGCCGCCGCGCCCCGGTGGAGCAGAGAACGCGCCGTGTGACCCCGTCGTCGCACGGCGCGTTCTCTCTTCCCTCGGCTCCCTGACAGTGCCTGCTTCACTAGCCGAGGAACTCGACCAGGTCGGCGCAGAAGTCGCGCCCCTGGGTCTGGCGGAGGCCGGTGAGCGCGTCGAGGCTGACGAACTGCGCCCTCACCGTCGTCGGTCGGGTCGGTGGGCGTGCCGCCGTCGTCGAACGTGATGGTGAAGCGCACCATCCCGGTGTCGATGAACGCGAGCGTGCCGTTGGCGTAGTAGCGGTTCGGCCCGGTCTGCTGCACCTGGAGGGTGAGCGTGCCGTCGCCGTTGTCGACGACCTTCTGGTCGCGGTCCGAGCCCGCGTACTCGTTGCGGTAGTTGCGGCCGTTGGCCGGGTTGGTCCAGGTGATCGTGCCGTTGAACTTGGCCGCCCCGTAGAACAGCCCGGCGGGCCCGCGGTTGACCCCGACGAAGCTGCCCCGCTCCTGGGTGCGCTCGACCACGTCGAAGGGCAGGTCGCAGAAGTCGGCCGAGCCGGCGGGGTGCACGACGGTCACGTCGTCGTTCCAGTGCTCGGTGAACGGCGGTGCCGCGGATGCCGGGACGGCGGCCCCTGCGACGAGTGCTGCGGCCAGTGCGGTGACGGGCGCGATGCGCCGGACCCGACGGGGCATGGTGGTCATGGGGGCCCTCCTCGACCGCGCGGCCCGGGACGTCCGGGTCAGCGCGCCGTCTTTCGAAGGTACTCGCGCTCGAGGGCGCCGAGAATAGCCCGGACGGGTGGTGCCGTCGTAGCCAATACGAGCCATGGACAAGCTGATTCGCTCAGCCGGCCGATGTCGCCACACACCCCCTGGTCAGGGGGGATGCGGGTTACGCCAGGTGCTCGGTCTGCTCCGGGCGGGCCTGGGTGCCGGCGAACATGGCGGTCAGGTCGAGCGAGCGCACGTGGCGGCGCGAGGCGAGCGACACGTAGGTGCGCGCCAGGACGTCCTTGCCGAAGCCGAGCACGGTGTTCATCAGCCCGGTCGCCTCGGCGAGGTCCTCGGGAGCCGCCGACTCGACGATCTGGCGCCACATGGCTTCCTCGATCGCGTTGAACGCGGCCTGCACCTCGCTGATGTCGAAGCCGGCCTTGAAGCGCTCCTCGGCGACGTTGACGGCGTACGCGCTGACGCCGGCCAGGTCGCGGTTGCCGATCGCGGTGACGACGAGGTCGAACAGACCCTCGAGCCGCGCGCGGGTGAACTCCTCACCGGCCGCCTCGTAGTGGTGGACGTGCGAGCGTTCGAGAACCGTGTAGCTCTCGTCGAGAATGCTCGACCGGTGTTCCAGGAGTAGGGCTGCGCAGTCCATGCGATGCACCCGCCTTTCGATGGGTCCATCGTCCCACGCCGGGTCGGACGGCCCTGCACCGGCCGGGCGTGCGGTTCACCACGCCGGCGTCGGCGCCGAGCCGGCGCCCGGCCGGGATCGGCGCCCGCTCCCTCAGATCGCCGGGTCGAAGCCCGCCGGCGTCTGGGCCGCGGCGCTCGGGCGTCGGTGCGGACGCGTCGGCGGACGAGGATGTCGCCGTCGTCGCGCCGCTGGCGGAGGCTGCCGCGCGCGGGAGCCCGAGGCCCTGCCGCAGGGCCTGGCTGCCCTTGCCCACGGTGTCGGCGTACTTCGGCCCGGCCTTGTCGCGCACGAAGGACTCCGCCTTGTCGATGGTGCCCGAGGCGGCCTCCGGGTTGTCGCGCGCGTACTCCTTGGCCTTGTTGACGGCCGCGACCGCTGCCGCGACGAGAACCGCCGTTCGGATGAGCTTCATGTCGTCTCCTGACCTCGACGGGGTCCCCCGCACGCACCCCATCCTGCCTCGACGGCGCGCGCTGCGGGCCTGCTGGTGTCCGCCGATCCCGGTCAGTGCCGGGGCCGCTCCCCGGGGTCAGGGGGGCCGGGTCGTCGTCCCACCGGCGCGGCTGGGGGTCGTCGCTGGTGCCCGGTGACGGGTTCGGCGCCACCGGGTCGCGGAAGCCGTAGGTCGCGGGCGGCTCGGTGGTGTCGGGGTCGGGGTCGGTGAGCCCGGCGTCGTCGACGGCGGGTGGTCGCGGCACGCAGCGGTGGCAGCAGCGGACGCGGCGCGGCAGGCCGAGGCCCTGGCGCAGCGCCGCGCTGCCCTTGTCGAGGAAGGCGGCGTGCTTCGGCGCCGTCTTGCCGCGCAGGAAGTCCTCGACCTTGTCCAGGCCCTGGGCGGCCTCGTCGGGGTGCTCGCGGGCGTACTCGCGGGCCTGGCTCACCGCCGTCGTGACGACGGCGATGACGGCGGCGGCGCGGACCTTCTTCACGGTGACTCCTCCGGTGGGTGCGGTCAGTCGGTGGCGTGGAGGCGGCGGGCCGCCTCGGCGATCGAGCCGGACAACGACGGGTAGACGGTGAACGTCGACGCCACCTGGTCGACGTTGAGGCGGTGCTGCACGGCGAGGGTGACCGGGAAGATCAGCTCGGAGGCGCGCGGCGCGACCACGACCCCACCCACGACGGCACCGGAACCCTTCTGCGCGAACAGCTTCACGAAGCCGTCGGTGATGCCGAGCATCTTCGCGCGGGCGTTGCGGGAGAGCGGCAGCATCAGCACCTCGGCGTCGACCACCTCGTCGTCGACGTCCTTCTGCGACACCCCGACGGTGGCGATCTCGGGGTCGGTGAAGATGTTGGCCGACACCACGCGCAGGTTGAGCGGCGCCACGGCGTCGCCGAGCGCGTGCGACATCGCGATGCGGCCCTGCATGGCCGCCACCGAGGCCAGCGGCAGCACCCCGGTGCAGTCGCCGGCGGCGTAGACGCCGCGCACCGAGGTGCGCGAGACCCGGTCGACCGCGATGTGCCCGGATGCCGTGAGCTCGACGCCGACGTCCTCGAGACCGATGCCGGCGGTGTGCGGCACCGAGCCCACGGCCAGCAGCGCGTGCGACCCGGCGACCTCGCGGCCGTCCTCGAGCCGGACGAGCACGCCGTCGGCGGTGCGCTCGACGGACGCCATCCGCGACCGGCCGAGCACCTCCATCCCGCGCTTGGTGAAGACGTCCTCGATGACCTGGGCGGCATCGGGGTCCTCGCCGGGCAGCACCCGGTCGCGGGAGGAGACGAGCACGACCTGCGAGCCCAGCCCGAGGTAGGCCTGGGCCAGCTCGGCGCCGGTGACGCCCGACCCGACGACGACGAGCCGCTCGGGCAGGGTGTCGAGGTCGTAGATCTGCTGCCAGGTGAGGATGCGCTCGCCGTCGGGGCGCGCCGTGTCCATGACCCGCGGGGCGGCACCGGTGGCGACGAGCACCACGTCGGTCTCGAGGTCGAGCACGCCGTCGGCGGTCTCGGCGCGCACCGTCGTGGGGGAGGTCAGCACCGCCCGGCCGGCGAGCACCCGCACGCCGACCTCGGCCAGGCGGGTGGCGATGTCGTCGCTCTGCGCGGCGGCCAGGTCGAGCACCCGCGCGTTGACCTCGCGCAGGTCGGCCACGGCATCCGCGACCTCGTCGCCCTCGGCGTCCTCGAGGTGCACGCCGAGCTCGTGGGCGGTCTCGAAGTCGCTCATGTAGTCGGCCGTGGAGATCAGCGTCTTGCTCGGCACGCAGTCGGTGAGCACCGCCGCACCGCCGAGGCCGTCGCGCTCGACGACGGTGACCTCGGCACCGAGGTGCGCGGCGACGAGGGCGGCCTCGTACCCACCGGGGCCCCCACCCAGGATGACGACTCTGCTCGACCGCGCGCTCACGTCGTCCATCCAACCACTGCGCCGCAGGTGGCCGGTGCCGACGTCGGGCACCCCACCGGTCCGGGCGCCGACCGGCACGACCGGCCGGTGAACGGGCGGGGGGCGTCCGGCCGACGGCTGCTGGAGCAGCGGTCACGTTTGAGTTGCGTCTCGCAGAACACACGAGGGTTCTGTTCCCTCCCCACCCGCGGTCCCTAGAGTGCGAAAAGGGCTTCACACCACGAGGCTCCCGGCACCTGCCGTCCATGACCCGGAGGTCACGATGACCCACTCCTTCACCAGGCGCGCAGGCGCCCTCGCCATGATCGGCTTCGCCGCGGCGACCGTGGTGGCCTGCTCCCCGCCCAGCGACGACGAGGCGACCCCGGCCGCCTCGGGCTCGTCGGGCGCCGCCGACGCCAAGACCGCGACCTCCGCGGAGGCCTTCGGCGGGATGGCCGCGCTGGACGCGGCCGCCAAGAAGGAGGGCGCGCTCAACGTCATCGCGCTGCCGCCGAACTGGGCCAACTACGGCGAGGTCATCAAGGGCTTCCAGGCCAAGTACCCCGAGATCAAGGTCACCAGCGACCAGCCCGACGGCAGCAGCGCCGACGAGATCTCCACCGCCCAGCGGCTCAAGGGCCAGTCCGGCGCCCCGGACGTCTTCGACCTCGGCGCCGCCGTCGCCCTGGCCAACACCGCGATGTTCGCGCCCTACCAGGTGGCCGACCTGGAAGGACATCGGCGCCGACTTCAAGGAGCCGACCGGCCTGTGGGTCAACGACTACGGCGGCTACATGGGCATCGGCTACGACTCGGCCAAGGTGCCCGCACCGACCTCCGTCGCCGACCTGCTCAAGGCCGACTACAAGGGCAAGGTGGCCCTGAACGGCAACCCGACCGAGGCCGGCGCGGCCTTCGCCGGCGTGCAGATGGCGTCGGTCGCCAACGGTGGAACGGTCGGTGACCTCACCAAGGGCGTCGACTTCTTCAGCCAGCTCAACAAGGCCGGCAACTTCCTGCCGGTCGACCCGACCCCCGCCACCATCGAGTCGGGCCAGACCCCGGTCGTCATCGACTGGGACTACCTCAACGCCGCCGAGACGGCCAAGCTGCCGACCTGGAAGGTGATGGTGCCCAAGGAGGCCGTCATCGCCGGCTACTACTACCAGGCGGTCAACGCCGACGCCCCGCACCCCGCCGCCGCGCGGCTGTGGCAGGAGTGCCTGTACTCCGACGAGGGCCAGAACCTCTGGCTCAAGGGTGGCGCCCGGCCGATCCGCTTCGAGGCGATGAAGGCCGCCGGGCACGCTCGACACCGCAGCAGCCGCCGCGCTGCCGCCCGTCGAGGGCACCCCGATCGTGCCGACCCAGGCCGACGCCGAGTCCGGCAAGACCTACCTGGCAGCCAACTGGGCCAACGCCGTTGGCTGACGCCTCGCGTGGGGGGGCACTCGTCAGGCATCGCCCGTCGAGTGCCCTCCTGGGCGTCGTCCCCTTCTTCGCCTACACGACGGTCTTCCTGCTGATCCCGACCCTCGTGGTGCTCGTCGGCGCGTTCCTCGACGGCGACAACGGCTTCACCCTCGCCAACGTGCAGGCCCTGACCTCGCCGGCCGTGCTGCGGGCCCTGCGCAACTCCGTCGTGCTCTCGGCGGTGACCGCGTTCGCGGGCGCGGTGATCGGCGGCATCCTCGCGTATGCCGTGAGCACCGCGAAGGGCGAGCAGCGTCACCAAGCGGTTCGTCACCTCGCTGTGCGGCGTGCTCGCCCAGTTCGGCGGTGTCGCACTGGCATTCGCGTTCGTCGCGTCGTTCGGCATGACCGGCCTGATCACCGCGTGGCTCAACGACGTCGGCGTCGACACCGGCACCGGGTTCTGGCTCTACGGGTGGAACAAGGGCCTGATGCTGGTCTACCTGTACTTCCAGGTGCCGCTCATGGTCATCGTGTTCCTGCCCGCCGTCGAGGGGCTGCGCCCGCAGTGGCGTGAGGCGACCGAGACCCTCGGCGGCACCACCTGGACGTTCTGGCGCCGGGTGGCCGGCCCCATCCTGCTGCCGTCGTTCGTCGGCGCGATGCTGCTGCTCTTCACCAACGCGTTCTCGGCCTACGCCACCGCGAAGGCCCTCATCTCGCAGGGCACGCCCCTGCTGCCGCTGCAGATCGCCGGCACGATGAGCTCCGAGGTCATCCTCGGCCAGGAGAACGTCGGCAAGGCGATGGCCCTGGCGATGATCGTCGTCGTCGCGCTCGTCATGACCGCCTACGTCTTCCTCGACCGCCGCGCCAGCCGCTGGATGCAGCGATGAGCGGGCAGCGCGCGTCGTACCTGCGCCGGCAGACCGTCGTTCCGCTGGGGCTGCGATCACCCTCGCGGTGACCTTCTTCCTCGCTGCCCCTGCTCGGCGCGCTCGAGTTCACGACCCAGGGCCCCGGCGGCAACGGCCACACCGCCGACACCTGGCGCACCCTGGTCGACGTCCCGAAGGTGACCACCGACTACCCGGCGCTGCGCGAGGGCTTCCTCGCGTCGCTCGGGCTGGCGATCGTGACCCCGATCGTCATGCTCGCTGATCCTCGTGCCGACGATGACCTGGGTGCGGCTGCGGCTGCCGGGGCTGTCGCGCACCGTCGAGTTCATCTGCCTGCTCCCCCTCACCGTGCCCGCCATCGTGCTCGTCGTCGGGCTCGCGCCGGTCTACGCCTGGGTCTACTACCTGCTCGGGTCGCTCGACGCTGTGGCTCTCGCTCGCCTACGTCGTGCTCGTGCTCCCGTACGCCTACCGGTCGCTGGATGCCGGGCTGCGCGCCATCGACGTGCGCACCCTGTCCGAGGCGGCCCGCTCGCTCGGGGCGTCGTGGTTCACCGTGATGCGCCGCATCGTGCTGCCCAACCTGCGCTCGTCGGTGCTGTCGGCGTCGTTCCTGTCGGTCGCCCTGGTGCTCGGCGAGTTCACCATCGCGAGCCTGTTCAGCAAGAAGAACCTCCAGGTCGCGATGTACGAGCTGGGCAAGTCCGACGCGAAGATCTCGGTCGCCGTCGGCCTGCTCGCGCTCGCCTTCGCCTTCGGCGTGCTGTTCGCGATGTCCTTCGTCGGCAGCAGCACCGCCGGCAGCTCACCCCTCGCCCGCCTCCGACGCTCCCACGCCGACCGCAAGGATGCCGCAGCATGACCGAACCCACCCGCGGCACCGCCGTCCGGCTCACCGACCTGCACCGCGTCTACGGCGGGGTCGCGGCGCTGGACGGCCTCACCCTGCACATCGAGCCCGGCGAGTTCGTCGCGCTGCTCGGCCCCTCGGGGTGCGGCAAGACCACGGCGCTGCGCTGCCTGGCCGGCCTCGAGGACCCCGACTCGGGCACCGTCGAGGTGGGCGGGCAGGACCTCACCCGGGTGCCCGCCAACAAGCGCGACATGGGGATGGTGTTCCAGGCGTACAGCCTGTTCCCGCACATGACCGCCCGCCAGAACGTCGAGTTCGGCCTCGAGCTGCGCGGCCGCGACCGCGCCACCCGCCGGGCCCGCACCGCCGAGATGCTCGACCTCGTCGGCCTCGAGGACGCACGCCGACAAGTACGCCCACCAGCTCTCCGGCGGCCAGCAGCAGCGCGTGGCGCTGGCCCGCGCCCTGGCGATCGAGCCCCAGGTGCTGCTGCTCGACGAGCCGCTCTCGGCCCTCGACGCCAAGGTGCGCACCCAGCTGCGCGACGAGATCCGCCGCATCCAGCTCGAGGTCGGCACGACCACGCTGTTCGTCACCCACGACCAGGAGGAGGCCCTCGCGGTCGCCGACCGGGTCGGGGTGATGTCGGTGGGCCGGCTCGAGCAGCTGGCCGCGCCGGCCGAGCTCTACAGCGCCCCGCAGACGCCGTTCGTCGCCGACTTCGTCGGGCTGACCAACCGGATCCGGGCCAGGGTCGAGGGCACCACCGCCTTCCTGCTCGGCGGCAGCGTGCCGTTGCTGCCCGGCTCGGCGGGCGGCCCCGAGGCCCTGGTGCTGGTGCGCCCCGAGGGGGTGCACGTCGAGCACGCGGCCGACGGCACGGCATCCGTGGTCAGCGCCAGCTTCCTCGGCGGCCACGGCCGCGTCATCGTGCGCACCCCCGACGGCACGCTGGTGACCGTGCAGGTGCCCAACACCGAGGTGACCGGGTTCGCGCCCCGGCGACCCGGTGAGCCTGTCCCCGCGCGGCGACGCCGCGCTGGCCGTCGCGGACTGACCGACCCCGGGGGCCGTGGTGGGCACGACCGGGGACGGTGCGGCGGGCACCGGGGCCGCGACCGGCATCCGGCCGGCCTGGTTCGCCGCCGCCGCCCCTGCGACCCTCCCCGCCTATGGCCACCGCGACAGTTACTTCCGGTTCTCACCGCCCGCGGCCGCGACCGTCGGTCCGTCTCACCGTGGAGCGGGACGCCGGCACCGCTCTCGTGGGGCGGGCCCGGCATCCGCTGCTCAGGTCACTTGGGCATCAGCACGCCGTCGATGACGTGGATGACGCCGTTGCTGGCCTCGACGTCGGTCGTCGTGACGTTGACGGTGTTGCCGGCGGCGTCGGTCAGGGTGACCTTGTCGCCGTCGACGCCGACGGTGAGCTCGCCGCCCTGGACGGTCTTGACCTTCTGGCCGTCGAGCTTGACGACGTCCGCGGCCATCACCTTCCCGGGCACGACGTGGTAGGTCAGGATCTGGGTGAGGTCGCCCTTGGGGTCCTTGAGCAGGGTGTCGACGGTGCCGGCCGGGAGCTTGGCGAAGGCGTCGTCGGTCGGGGCGAACACCGTGAACGGCCCGGTGCCCTTGAGGGTGTCGACCAGGCCGGCGGCGGTGAGGGCGGCGGCGAGGGTGGTGAAGTCGCCGGCGGCGACGGCGGTGTCGACGATGTCGGCCGACGCCATCGACTCGCTCGGCGAGGGCGACGGCGCGGCGGAGGTGGTCATCGGGGCGGAGGTGGTGGCGGCGGAGTCGGCGTCGTCGCTGCCGCACGCGGCGGTGGCGAGGGTGAGAGCCAGCACGGCGGCCACGGGAATGATGCGTCGCATCGCAGAGGTCCTTTCGGGAGGTGGTCTGACACCCCTTCTTCCGCGCGGGACCCCATCGGATGGATGCACTTCCCTCGACAAAGTTTCGACACGTGCGCCCGGCGCGACCCCGCGGACCACGCCCTCCCGGCGGCTTCGGCAGGTGATCTTCTGGCGCCGGCCCGCTCGCGGTCACCCGAACCACACGCGTTCCCGGCGTTCGACGTGCCCCGGTCCTGGCCCGGACGCCCGGACAGCAGCCTCGACCCCGGAGGTGAGGTCGAGCCCCCGAGCGTGGCCCGGCATCCCACGGCATCGATACGCTGCGCCCGTGACCGACAACGCCGCCGCCCACGACCTGTCCGACCCCGCGACCGACCCGTTCGCGGTCGCCGAGGCCGCCGCCGCGGTCATCCGCGAGCGCACCGGGGTGGAGCGCCACGACGTCGCACTCGTGCTCGGCTCCGGCTGGGGCCAGACCGGTGACCTGATCGGCGAGACGCTCGCGACGATCGAGAACACCGACGTGCCGGGCTTCGGCAAGGCCGCCGTCGCGGGCCACTCGGGCGTCATGCGCTCGGTCGCCATCGGCGACACGGGCCGGCGGGCCCTGGTCTACGGCACCCGCACCCACTACTACGAGGGGCGCGGCGTGCGCGCGGTCGTGCACGGCATCCGCACCGCCGCCGCCGCCGGGTGCCGCACCGTCGTCATCACCAACGGCTGCGGCGGGCTGCGCGAGGAGTGGGCGCCCGGCACCCCGGTGCTGATCTCCGACCACATCAACCTCACCGCGACCTCCCCCATCGAGGGCGCCAACTTCGTCGACCTCACCGACGTCTACTCGCCCCGGCTGCGCGCGATCGCCAAGGAGATCGACCCCCGCCTCGACGAGGGCGTCTACGTGCAGTTCCGCGGGCCGCACTACGAGACCCCGGCCGAGGTGCGGATGGCCGGCATCCTCGGTGGCGACCTGGTCGGCATGTCGACCTCGCTCGAGGCGATCGCCGCGCGGCAGAGCGGGCTCGAGGTGCTCGGCATCTCGCTGGTCACCAACCCCGCCGCCGGCATCTCGAAGACCCCGCTCAACCACGAGGAGGTCCTCGAGGCCGGGCGCGAGGCCGCCGACCGGTGCGGCCGCCTCCTCGCCGCCGTCGTCGGCCGGATCTGAGGCCGGCCATGCCGGATGCCGCCGCCGCACCGCTCGCCGACCTCCTCGCCGCCGCCCGGGCCTGGGCCGCCGACGACCCGGATGCCGTGACCCGGGCCGAGCTCGAGGGCCTCGCCGCCGCCGCGGAGGCCGGCGACGAGGCCGCGGCCACCGAGCTCGCCGACGCCATGTCCGGGATGCTCGAGTTCGGCACCGCCGGGCTGCGCGGCCACCTGGGCGGCGGGCCCAACCGGATGAACCGCGCGGTCGTCATCCGCGCGGCGGCCGGCCTCACCGCGTACCTGAAGACCCTCGACCCCGAGCCGTTCGTCGTCGTCGGCTACGACGCCCGCACCAACTCCGACGTCTTCGCGCACGACACCTGCGCCGTGGTCGTCGGCATGGGCGGGCAGGCCGTCGGTGCTGCCCCACCCGCTGCCGACGCCCGGTGCTGGCCTACGCGATCCGGCACCTCGGCGCGGACGCCGGCGTCATGGTCACCGCGTCGCACAACCCGCCCGAGGACAACGGCTACAAGGTCTACGTCGGCGACGGCTCGCAGATCGTGCCGCCCGTCGACGGGCTGATCGCCGCCGAGATCGCGCAGGTCGCCGTCGGTGGCGTCGGTGCCGATGCCCGACGACGGCTGGCACACCCTCGACGACTCGGTGCTCGACGCCTACCTCGACGACGTGCGCACGGTGGTGCTGCCGGACAGCCCCCGCGAGGTCACCGTCGTGCACACCGCGCTGCACGGGGTCGGGTCCGAGACGGTGCGGCGGGCGTTCGTCGCGGCGGGGTTCGCCGGCTCCGATCCCGGTCGAGTCGCAGGCCGAGCCCGACCCGATGTTCCCGACGGTGTCGTTCCCGAACCCCGAGGAGCCGGGGGCGATGGATGCCGCGCTCGAGCTCGCCGAGCAGACCTCACCCGACGTCGTCATCGCCAACGACCCGGACGCCGACCGCTGCGCCGTCGCGGTGCCCGGCCCCGGTGGGTGGCGGATGCTGCGCGGCGACGAGGTGGGGGCCCTGCTCGGCTCGCACGTGCTGTCGCGCGGGGCCGCCGGCGGCGTGGTGCCCGACTCGCCCGACTGCGTCTTCGCGAACTCGATCGTCTCGTCGCGCCAGCTCGCGGCGATGTGCCGCGCGGCCGGGGTGCGCCACGAGGAGACCCTGACCGGGTTCAAGTGGATCGGCCGGGTGCCGGGGCTGCGCTACGGCTACGAGGAGGCGCTCGGCTACTGCGTCGACCCGGCGCGGGTGCGCGACAAGGACGGCGTCTCGGCCGCCCTGCTCGTCGCCGAGCTCGTCGCGACGCTCAAGACCGAGGGTCGCTCGCTCGTCGACCGGCTCGACGACCTCGCCCGCGAGCACGGGGTCTACGCCACCGACTCGTTCTCGGTGCGGGTCGAGGACCTGTCGCTGATCGGCCGGATCATGGAGCGGCTGCGGTCGGCGCCGCTGACCTCGGTGGCCGGCGTCGCCGTGGCGCGGGCCGACGACCTCGCGCAGGGCGACGGCGGGCTGCCCCCGACCGAGGGGCTGCGCTACTACCTCGCCGACGACTCGCGGGTCATCGTGCGACCGTCCGGCACCGAGCCGAAGCTCAAGGTCTACCTCGAGGTCGTCGAGCCGGTGACGGGTGACGACCTGCGCGGTGCCCGCGAGCGCGCCGCGACCCGGCTGGCCGGCATCCGCGCCGACCTGGAGGCGGCCACCGCCCTCTAGCCTCGGTCAGCACGGCGGGTCGACGCGGAAGACCGGATGCCGGTCGGCCACCGCCGCGAACACCACCAGCGGGGCGCCCGCCGGCACCCCCACGTGCGGGCGGCCGCCGGGCACCTTCTCGACGTACCGGGCGAGCACCGGGGCCCGCTCGTCGACCGGCACCTCGACGAGGTGCGCCGGTCCCCAGCCGCGGCCGTGCAGCACGACGTCGCCACCGGCGGCCCGCACGTTGCGGGTCCAGGCGCACTCGCCGAGCATCGACACGGCGTACCAGCGCCCGTCGACGTCGGCCAGCCCGAGCGGGAAGGTGCGCGACCGGCCCGAGACGCACCCGCGCACCTCGAGGGTGGCCCAGCGCCGTGGGCCGAGCCCGCGCGCGATGACCCACGACCAGGCCCGCGACCAGCGCCGGGCTGCGGCGTTGCCGCGGCCGCCCAGGTACATCGCCCGCAGCCGCCGGTCCTGCCGGCTCGCTCCACCAGCCCGACGAGCCGTCCTCGGACGCCTGGTCGGCACTGGCCCGGTGACGGGGCGGCGGACCCCTGTGACCGAGGGAGCAACGCACCGCGCACCGTGCGCCGCGTGTCGCCTCCCTCGACCACGGGAGGGGTGCGGCGACTGGCGAGAGGTGACGAAACGGCATCCCCCGGGTTCGTGGAGGTGCGCCCCCGCGGGCGGTGCCCACCGGTCGACCGCGCCCGTATGCTCGACCGGTGAGCACCGCCACCGCTGTCGACCCCACGGAGCGCGCCCGAGAGCTGCTCGGCGTGTCCCGCCTGACCAACCGAGCCCTCACCAGCTGGCTGCACGGCCTGCCCGGCGTCGACCAGGTCGGCTGCGAGGAACGGGCCGCCGGCCTGGGCACCCGCTCGATCAAGACGACGAGCAAGGCGTGGGCCATCGACACCGCCATCTCGATGATCGACCTCACCACCCTCGAGGGCGCCGACACCCCCGGCAAGGTGCGCGGCCTGGCGACCAAGGCCCTGGTGCCCGACCCCACCGACATGACCACCCCGCGCCCGGCCGCGGTCTGCGTCTACGGCGACATGGTCGCCACGGCCAAGGAGGCCCTCGGCAGCAGCGGCGTCAAGGTCGCGGCCGTCGCCACGGCGTTCCCGAGCGGCCGCGCGAGCCTGCCGGTCAAGCTCGCCGACGTCGCGGATGCCGTCAAGGCCGGCGCCGACGAGATCGACATGGTCATCGACCGCGGCGCGTTCCTCGCCGGCGACTACCTCACCGTCTTCCACCAGATCGCCGAGGTGAAGGCCATCTGCGGCAGCGCCCGGCTCAAGGTGATCATGGAGACCGGCGAGCTGGTCACCTACGACAACGTGCGCCGCGCCTCGTGGCTGTCGATGCTCGGCGGCGGCGACTTCATCAAGACCTCCACCGGCAAGATCTCCCCCGCCGCGACCCTCCCGGTCACGCTGATCATGCTCGAGGCCGTGCGCGACTGGCGCGAGACCACCGGCGAGCAGGTCGGCGTGAAGCCCGCGGGCGGCATCCGCACCAGCAAGGACGCCATCAAGTTCCTCGTGGCGGTCAACGAGATCGCCGGCGAGGACTGGCTCGACAACCACTGGTTCCGCTTCGGCGCCTCGAGCCTGCTCAACGACCTGATCCTGCAGCGCCAGCGGATGCGCACCGGCGCCTACTCCGGCGGCGACTACGTGGCCGACGACTCCCCCAGCCTCTACTGACCACGACCGGCCGACCGCGACCGAGCACCACGGATCGAGGAACGAGAACCATGTCCCCCTTCGAGTACGCCCCGGCACCCGAGTCCCGGGCCGTCGTCGACATCGCGAGCAGCTACGGCCTGTACATCGGCGGCGCAGTTCGTCGAGGCCACCGGCGGCGCGCCCTTCAAGACGGTCAACCCGGCCACCGAGGAGGTGCTCGCCGAGGTGTCCGAGGCGAGCGACGCCGACGTGGATGCCGCGGTGAAGGCGGCGCGCACGCGCCTACACCCGCGTCTGGTCGCGGATGAGCGGCGCCGACCGCGGCAAGTACCTCTTCCGGATCGCGCGGATCCTGCAGGAGCGGGCCCGCGAGTTCGCCGTGCTCGAGACGCTCGACAACGGCAAGCCGATCAAGGAGGCCCGCGACGTCGACCTCCCCCTGGCGGCGGCGCACTTCTTCTACCACGCGGGCTGGGCCGACAAGCTCGACCACGCCTCGCTCGGCCCGAACCCGCGCCCGCTCGGCGTCGTCGGCCAGATCGTGCCGTGGAACTTCCCGCTGCTCATGCTCGCGTGGAAGATCGCCCCGGCGCTGGCGTGCGGCAACACCGTGGTGCTCAAGCCGGCCGAGACGACCCCGCTGACCGCCCTGCTCTTCGCCTCGGTGTGCGAGCAGGCCGAGCTGCCCCCGGGCGTCGTCAACATCGTCACCGGCGCCGGCGCCACCGGCCAGGCCATCGTCGACCACCCCGGCATCGACAAGCTCGCGTTCACGGGCTCGACGGCGGTGGGCAAGATGATCGCCCGCTCGATCGCGGGCACCCGCAAGAAGGCCACCCTCGAGCTGGGCGGCAAGGCGGCGAACATCATCTTCGACGACGCCCCCATCGACCAGGCCGTCGAGGGCATCGTCAACGGCATCTTCTTCAACCAGGGCCACGTCTGCTGCGCCGGCAGCCGGATCCTCGTGCAGGAGAACATCGCCGACGAGCTCGACCACCGGCTCAAGCGGCGGTTGGCCACCCTGCGGGTCGGCGACCCGATGGACAAGAACACCGACGTCGGCGCGATCAACTCGCGCAAGCAGCTCGACCGCATCGAGGAGATGGTGGCCGTCGGCGAGGCCGAGGGTGCCGAGCGCTGGGACTCCGGCTGCGACCTGCCGACCAACGGGCTTCTGGTTCCGCCCCACGGTCTTCAGCGGGGTGAGCCAGACGCACCGCATCGCCCAGGAGGAGATCTTCGGGCCGGTCGTCTCGGTGCTCACCTTCCGCACCCCGGCCGAGGCGGTGGCCAAGGCGAACAACACGCCGTACGGCCTGTCCGCCGGCGTCTGGACCGAGAAGGGCAGCCGCATCCTGTGGATGGCCGACCAGCTGCGTGCCGGTGTGGTCTGGGCCAACACGTTCAACAAGTTCGACCCGACCTCGCCGTTCGGCGGCTACAAGGAGTCGGGCTACGGCCGCGAGGGTGGCCGCCACGGGCTCGAGGCCTACGTCACCACCGGGGGTGCGAAGTGAGCTGCGCGGGTCGACGTCCGCAAGACGTACAAGCTCTACATCGGCGGGAAGTTCCCCCGCAGCGAGAGCGGTCGTTCGTACGAGGTGTATGCCGCGCCGTCCGGTGCCGCTGCACGTCGCGGGTCTGCTTCTCGCGCACCGAAGTTCCTCGCCAACGCTGCGCTGGGCTCACGCAAGGACGCCCGGGATGCCGTCGTCGCGGCCCGCAAGGCGCAGCCGGGTTGGGCGGGGGCCACGGCCTACAACCGTGGCCAGGTGCTCTACCGGGTCGCCGAGGTCATGGAGTCGCGCCGCGCGCAGCTCGTGCAGGACGTGCGCGACAGCGAGGGCCTGACGGCCGCGCGCGCCGAGGCCGTCGTGTCCGAGGCCATCGACCGCTGGGTCTGGTACGCCGGGTGGTCCGACAAGTTCACCCAGGTGCTCGGCGGCGCTCAACCCCGTCGCCGGCCCCTACTTCGACATCTCGGCCCCCGAGGCGACCGGCGTCGTCGCGGTGCTGGCGCCGCAGGGCTCGAGCCTGCTCGGGCTGGTGTCGGTCGTCGCGCCGGTCATCGTGTCGGGCAACACCGCCGTGGTGCTGACCAGCGAGGACCGGCCGCTGCCGGCGATCACCCTGGCCGAGTGCCTCGCCACCTCGGACGTGCCCGGTGGCGTGGTCAACATCGTGACCGGCCGCACCGCCGAGATGGCTCCGTGGCTCGCCAGCCACCGCGACGTCAACGCCATCGACCTCACCGGTGCCGCGGACGCCGACGGCGTCGACTGGGGCGCCCTGGAGGAGGCCTCGGCCGAGAACCTCAAGCGGGTGCTGCGCCCCGGTGGCACCGGCACCGAGGCGGTCGAGCCCGACTTCTCGGCGACCCCCGACCTCTCCCGGCTCACCGCGTTCCTCGAGACCAAGACGGTCTGGCACCCCAAGGGTCGCTGACCCAGCCGCCAGCCCCGTCCAACTTTTTCGCCCGATGCGGGAACCTTCACCTTCGCACCCCAACGGTTCTGGTGCGAAGGTGAAGGTTCTAGCACCGGGCGAGAAGGTTGGGGCGACGCGCGGGGCCGTAGACTTCACGCCCGTGGCCGACGACGTGACGCTCCCTCGCGCAGGGGCAGGCGGACCCCGGGGCCACGCCAGCGGGTCGTGGTGCTCGCCGGGCCGAGCGGCTCCGGGAAGTCGCGGCTCGCGTCCCGGTTGCACGCGGCGCACGGCTGGCCGATCTTCCGGCTCGACGACTTCTACCGCGACCAGGACGACCCCTCGATGCCCCGCAGCGAGGGCCTGGGCATCATCGACTGGGACCACCCCGACAGCTGGGACGGCGACCGCGCCGTCGCCTCGCTGTGCGAGCTGGTCGACACCGGCCGCACCGACACGCCGGTCTACGACATCTCGACCAGCCGGGCGGTCGGGCACCACGAGGTCACCGCGGCCCCGGCCGACCTGGTGATCGCCGAGGGCATCTTCGCGGCCGAGGTCGTCGAGCGGCTGCGGGTCTGCGGCGTGCTGCACAGCGCCTGGTGCGTGCACCACCGGCCCGTCGGTCACGTTCGTGCGCCGGCTCGCCCGCGACCTCAAGGAGCGCCGCAAGCCGCCGGTGACCCTGGTGCGCCGCGGCCTGGCCCTGATGCGCGCCGAGCCCGAGATCGTCCGCCGGCAGACCGCCCTGGGCGCGCGGCCGGCCCGGCCGACGCGACATCGAACGCGACCTCACGGCATCCGCGCTGACCCGTCGAGGTCCCGCGACACGCTGATGCCGGGCGCGTCCGGTCAGCGTGTCGTGGGACCTCGACCGGGTTGGCGGGGTCAGAAGCTGCTGACCAGCGGGAGGCACAACCCGCCCGCGACGACCAGCCCGATGGCGGCCCCGAGCACGAACCCCTGGGCCAGCCGCCGGGTGCGCCGCCAGACGATCAGGCCGATCGACGCGATGAGCAGCAGCACCAGCAGCACGAGCGCGACGACATTGCCGCCGGAGGAACCGGCCATGGTGCCGGTGGCGATGATCACCAGGAAGCTGCCGACGACCCAGGCGACGAACCCGACGGGTATCCCGATCAGCAGCAGCCACCAGTTCACCCAGCCGGCCGGTTGCGGCGTAGGGGTTGAGCTCCGCGCACCCAGGGGCGGGACGGAGGCGGGCCCGGTGGCTGCGCCGGCCGCCGGGCGGCGAGCAGGTCCTGACCGGATGCCGGGGACGGCGGCGGTGCCGCGGGAGGACCGGGCGGCGTCAGGGGCGAGGGGTCCTCGGCGGGGTCGGGCCCCACGGGCGGCGGTTCACCGGACACCGAGCACCTCCGTCACGTCAGCACGACGCCGACCGCTCCGGCCACGGCCAGGATGCCGAGGTAGGCCAGCACCAGCCGGGTGTCGCGCAGCACGCACTTCGAGCGCTCCAGGCCGGCCCGCCGGGCCCGCAGGTACCCGGCGAAGCCCAGCCCGGCGAAGACCACGCACGGCGAGCGGGCCGAGCGACCCACGCGAGAGCGCGACCGTGGCGAAGATGCACAGCCGCAGCGGGTCGTAGGGCACCGGCGTCGGCGACGCGTCGGTCGGGGTGGGTGGTGCGGCAGCAGTCACGGGGACGTCACCTCCAGTAGGGACCGGCCGCCGGTGGCGGTCGAGATCCGGGTGCGGGACAGCGGGGCCCAGGCCTGGACCGCGCAGAACGGGGCGCACTGGTGCGCCCCGGTGACGCTCGTTGACGGTGGCCACGTGCACGCAGCACTGGGCAGCCGCTCCTCGATCATCGTGGACATGTCCATGAACGGCTTCACGGTGACCCGCAGCACCCGCTCGCCGAGCAGCTGCCGCAGCCGCTTCCTGCTGGCCGGGCAGCGCCGCCGGCGGCGAGGGTGCGCAGCGTGCCGATGCCGAGGTCGCAGTTCTCGCAGATGTCGCTCCAGAGCTGCGCCGATCGTCGGGGTGCGACAGCGACGACTGCTCCGACAGCAGGCCGAGCAGCGAGTCCTTGACGACCGCCCGCAGCGCGCTCGGGGATCGCGTCGTCGGCGATCCGGTTGGCGACGACGTCCGGCTGCAGGTCGAGCAACTCCTTGAGCCGGTCGTGGCCGATCAGCGCGGTCAGCGAGCGCCACGTGCCGCGCGTCGTCGCGCAGCAGGTAGCCGACCGAGCAGCAGTGCGGGTGCGAGCAGGGCAGCGCGGTGAGGTCGCGCCAGGTCACCTGGCCGCCGGTCTGCCCGCTCGAGCCGGGCGAGCACGCCGGTGTGGGTGAGCCGGTCGAGCGGGTCGATGCCCGCCGAGCGACCCGACCCGAACGACCGGCTGGATGCGTCACGCCCCCGACGTAGGGGGTGTCGAGGGCCCGCTTGATCACGGCGCCGATCTCGTCGTCGTTGACGCCCAGGGCCACGGTCATCGTCAGGGTCGTGAAGATGCCGGCGCCCGAGAGCCGCTCGACCGCGCGGTCCTTGAGCCGGCGCAGGTCGGCACCGCGGTGGTGGCGCGACGCCTCGGCCGACAGCCCGTCGTACTGCAGGTAGACCTCGACCCGCTCGCGGTGCCGCGCCAGCAGGGCCAGCAGCGCGTCGTCCGTGGGCGAGCCGGAGGCCGTTGGTGTTGACCAGGACCCGCACGATCGGGCCGGCCGCGACCGCGTCGAGCAGCTCGGCGAGCTAGGGGTAGAGCGTGGGCTCGCCGCCGGAGAGCATCACGCACGTCGATGCGGCCGTTCTCGCGCGACAGCCGGGTGTCGATCGACGCGAGCACCTCGTCGAGCGGGGCCACCGCGGCCAGCGCCGGGCGACGACTCGGTGAAGCACGTGGGGCAGCGCAGGTTGCAGTGGTCGATGACGTCCTCGAGCAGGATGCAGGTGTGCTGGGTCTGCATCTCGGGCAGGCCCGTGCGCGTAGGCCGACGGCACCGGCGCGAAGTTGCCGCGCACGTCGGGCTCGTGCGACTTCGTCGGCGCCGTCCACTGCTCGAGGTAGCTGCAGGATCTCGGGCGACTCGTCGTAGAGGGTGCGCACCAGCCCGTGCTCGGGGCAGCCGCGCTCGAGCCAGACCCGGTCGTCGCGCACGACGAGCCAGCCCGGACAGGCGCCGCACGTCCTCGAGCGGACGGTCCGGCCGCTCGTCGTGGCAGGTCGGGCAGAAGGCGATGACGTAGCGGTGGATCGCGGTCGCCCCGCAGCGGCATCCCGCTCATGCGGAGACCTCCTGGTGCAGTGGGGTGGTGGGGTCCGACCGAGGTGGCCGGGCCCGGGTCACGCCGTCGCCGGAGCAGCACGACGACGCGGACCAGGACGAGCGGGACGGTCACGGCGAGGAACAGCTGCGGCCGGGTGAGGCCGTGCCACACGACCTCGTTGCCGCGCACGAACTCGACGAGGAAGCGGAAGACGCCGTAGGCCGCGACGTAGAGGACGAAGGTCTGCCGGGCGCGAGGCGCCGGCGGCGCAGCCAGAACCACAGCGCGGCGAAGGCCGCGAGCTGGAAGGCGATCTCGTACGCGAACGACGGGTGCAGCGGCACCCCGGCGGGGGCGCCGAGCCGCGCGGCCGCCGCGGCATCCAGGGTGATGCCGTACGACGTGCCCGGTGGGGGTTCCGGGCCGCTCGGTGAGCAGGCAGCCGACCCGCCCGACCGCCATCCCGAGGGCCACGGCGGGGGCGAACAGGTCGCCGGTGCGCAGCCGGTAGCCGACGAGGCGCTTGGCGACGTGCACGCCGAGCCACGCGCCGACCAGGCCGCCGAGGACCGACCGGTTGCCGTAGAGCCACTGCTCCGCGAGCGCCGCGTTGTCGCGCAGGTCGCACGTGCTGCAGCCAGGTGCCCATCCGCATCATCACGCCACCGCCGACGAGGGCCCCCACGACCACCCAGAGCAGCCGCTCGTCGGTGTGCCCTCGGCGCCGCGCCTCGAGCACGAACACGACTGCGGCGGCGAGCACCCCGAGCGCGACGAACACCTCGTGGGTGGGCAGGCCCAGCCGCACTCCCAGCAGGTCGCCCACGGTCGGGAACATGGGGGCGAGCCTGCCATCGACGGCAGCCCGCGGGAAGCACCCGAACCGGCCCTGCGCACGCGGGCGCGTCGGTTAGGGTCGTTGCGTGGTCGACGAGGGGACGCGTGATGAGTGAGGGGCCCTGGGTGGCGCCCGGGTCGACGCCGCCCCCGGACCAGGGACCACCGCCTCCCCCGATGCCGCCGCCCGGGCCCGCCGCGCCACCCCCCGGCTACGCCGCGCCACCCCCGGGCTACGCCGCACCCCCACCCGGCTACGCCGCGCCCCCGCCGCGGTACTCCGCACCCCCACCCGGGTACGCCGCACCCCCACCCCCGGGTTTCACCCCACCCTCCGGCCCGCGGATCGCGGGCCTGGAGTTCCGGCCCGGCATCATCCCGTTGCGACCACTGACCCTCGGTGACCTCTACGGCGCCGTGACCAAGGCGATCCGCGGGAACGTCGCCGCCACCATCGGCCTCGCGGTGGTCACCTCCCTCGTCTGCCTCGTGCCGACCACCGCACTGGGCGCCTGGATCGCCAGCCGGGAGACCCTGTCCATCGACAGAGAGCAGCTTCGGGCTCTACGGGGTCATCGGCAACTACCTGCCGGCCATCGGCTCGGCCGTCTCGTCGATCGCCCTGACCGGCTTCCTCGCCTACGTCATCGGCCAGGCCGTCATCGGCCGCAAGGTCGGCATCGGCGAGACCTGGGACGGCACCAAGGGCCGGCTGCTCGCGATCGCCGGAGCCGTGCTGGTCACGGTCGTCGGCGCCCTCCTCATCATCGCCGTGCTCATCGGGCTGCCGGTCGCCTGGCTGGTGGCGATCGGCCAGGCCGAGGCCGGGCCCATCCTCCTGCTCGTGCTGGGCGGGCTCGCCACCGTGCTGCTCTACCTGTGGCTGTGGACCCGGCTCGCCTTCGTCACCGCGGTGATCGTGCTCGAGGGCCGCGGCGTGCTCTCCGCCTTCGCGCGGTCCTGGCAGCTCACCTCGGGAACGGCGTTCTGGCGGATCTTCGGCATCCGGCTGCTCACCAGCCTGATCGTCGGGATGGCGGCCTACCTGATCACCCTGCCGCTCACCATCGCCGGGGTGGCGATCGTGTTCGCGGCCGGCGACGAGGGCGACATCTTCATGTGGCAGGCCGTGCTCAGCGGGCTGGCCTCCCTGATCAGCGGGGCCATCACCACCCCGTTCTCGGCCGGGGTCGACGCCCTGATGGCGATCGACCAGCGGATCCGGCGCGAAGGCCTCGACGTGCAGCTCATCCACGCGGCCCAGCAGGGCGGACCCGCCCCGTGGCCGAGTGCCGCCGGGGCCCGCTGACCCGGTGCGACTCGACCCACCACTGGACCCCACGTCGCCGCAGGCGCGGCAGTGGCTCGAGGACGAGCTGCGCAAGGGGATCTACCACGAGCAGAAGGGCCTGCTGGAGCGGATCTGGGACTGGCTGAACGAGCTGATCTCGGGCGCGGGGGCCGGCGCCGGCGGCCTCGCCGGCTGGACGATCTGGATCGCGGTCGCCGTCATCGTGGCCGTGGTCGCGCTGGTGGTGGTGCGCTCGCTGCACGCCGAGCGCCGGATGACGGCCCCCGGCCGCGACGGCGTGCTCGACGGCCCCACCCGCACCGCCGCCGAGCACCGGGCTGCGGCCGCCCGCGCGCTCGAGGCCGGCGACGCCGACACCGCCGTGCTCGAGGCCTACCGGGCGCTCACCCGGTCGGCCATCGAGCGCACCCTGCTCGACGACCTCCCGGGTCGCACCGCGCACGAGGTGGCGGTCGCGCTGGGGCCGGTGTTCCCGGCATCCGCGTCGTCGCTGGCCGTCGCGGCCGACACGTTCGACGCCGTGCGCTACGGCCGCCGCGCCGCCCGCCCGGAGTCGGCCCGTGACCTCATCGCGCTGGATGCCGACCTCGCCCGCACCCGGCCGGTGCTGCCGGACCCGGCCACCGCGGCAGGCCCGCGATGAGCGCCCCGGCTCGAGACCGCCGCCCCGCCCCGGTCCGCGCGGCGCTGGGACCGGGACCGGGTGCGCCGCACCGGGCACCTTCGTCGGGCGTCGTCGCGCTCGGCCTGCTGCTCGTGGTGCTGCTCGCCCTCTCCGCGCAGCGACCCACCGCCGACCTCGACCCCGAGGGCACCGGCCCCGAGGGGGCCCGGGCCCTCGCCGAGGTGCTGCGCCAGCAGGGCGTCGAGGTCGAGGTGGTGCGGTCGATCGACGCGCTCGAGGCCGCCGAGCCGGATGCCGCGCACCACGGTGTTCGTCGGCGACCCCACCAACCTCGGCCCCGGCGCGGCCGTGCGGCTCGCCGCCTCGGCCGGCCGGGCCGGCCGGCTGGTGCTGCTCGGCGTCGACAGCGACCAGCTGAGCGACATCGGGCTCCCGGTCGAGGCCTTCGGCGGCGGCGGTCTGGACCTCGTCGCCGGCTGTGACTCCGAGGTGGTCGCGCCCGCGTGACCGGGTCTCGGCTGGGACGGCCGCTACGTGCTGACCGACGACGCGGCGGGAGCACGCTCGTGCTTCGTGCTCCCCTCGGACGAGGGCCCGCCCGACGAGCCCGACCCGGACGCCGCCTTCGGCGCGGCCCTGGTGCAGCTCGACGCGACCGCGGCGCTGCCCGAGACGGTGGTCGCCGGCCTCGGGCCGGCCTGGACGAACGAGCACGTCGCCGAGGACAGCAACGCCGGCCCGGCGGTGCGGGCCCTCGGCTCCACGCCCCGGCTGGTCTGGTACCAGCCCGGTACCGGCGACGCCCTGGCCCCCGGGCTCGACGGCGTCGGGCACCGTCGACGACCGCTCGGTCTGGCCGCCGTGGACCGGCCCGGCCATCGCGCTGCTCCTGGCCACCGTCGTGCTCCTCGCGCTCGCCCGGGGCCGGCGGCTCGGTCGCCTGGTGCGCGAGCCGCTGCCCGTCGTCGTGCGCGCCATCGAGACCACCGAGAGCCGTGGCCGCCTCTACCGGCGGGCCGGCGACCGGGCCCGCGCGGCCGCCGTGCTGCGCTCGGGCACCCTCGAACGCCTCACCCGCCGGCTGGCCGTCGGGCGCGGTGCCGGCCCGGGCGCCGTGGTGCACGCCGCCGCACTGGCCACCGCGGCGCCCGGCCGGCGAGGTCGCTGACATCCTGTTCGGGCCGGCACCGCCCGACGACGCCGCCCTGATCCACCTGGCCCAGCAGCTCACCGACCTCGAGGAGAGGGTCCGCCACCCATGACCGAGTACCCCACCAGCCCGCCCGTCCCCGATTCCGGTCCGCCGCCACCCGGATGCCGTGAGCCCGCCTCCGGCGCCCCCCGCACCCCGGCCGCCGGCGGCGCCCGCGGCACTCCGCGTTGCGTCCGCGGCACCCGCCAACCGGCCCACGGCATCCGCGCCTCCGTCGTCACCGCCCGGCCGTCCGCCGACGCCCAGCGCGCCCGTGCCGCGCTGCTCGCCGTGCGGGCCGAGGTGGCCAAGGCCGTCGTCGGCCAGGACGCCGCGGTCGCCGGGCTGCTCGTCGCGCTGCTCTGCCGCGGCCACATCCTGCTCGAGGGCGTGCCCGGCGTGGCCAAGACGCTGCTCGTGCGCGCCCTGGCCGCGGCGCTCGACGTCGAGACCAAGCGGGTGCAGTTCACCCCCGACCTGATGCCCGGCGACCTCACCGGCTCGCTCGTGTTCGACGCGCGCTCGAGCGACTTCACCTTCCGGCCCGGGCCGGTCTTCACCAACCTGCTGCTCGCCGACGAGATCAACCGCACCCCGCCCGAAGACCCAGTCGGCCCTGCTCGAGGCGATGGAGGAGCGGCAGGTCAGCGTCGACGGCCAGCCGCACCCGCTGCCCTCGCCGTTCATGGTCGCCGCCACCCAGAACCCCGTCGAGTACGAGGGCACCTACCCGCTGCCCGAGGCCCAGCTCGACCGGTTCCTGCTCAAGGTGGTGCTGCCGCTGCCCCAGCGCGACGACGAGGTGCAGGTGCTGCGCCGGCACGCGAGCGGGTTCGACCCGCGCGACCTGGCCGCGGCCGGCATCCGGCCCGTGGCGACCGTCGCCGACCTCGACGCCGGCGTCGCGGCGGTGCGCGAGGTGGCGATCTCCGACGAGGTCGCGACCTACATCGTCGACATCGCCCGGGCCACCCGGGTGTCCCCGTCGCTGGCGCTGGGCGTCTCGCCGCGCGGCGCCACCGCGCTGATGGCGACCAGCCGGGCCTGGGCCTGGCTGGCCGGGCGCACCTTCGTCACGCCCGACGACGTCAAGGCGCTCGCGCACGCCACGCTCGCCCACCGGCTCTCGCTGCGTCCCGAGGCCGAGCTCGAGGGCGTCGGCGTCGGCGCCGTGCTCGAGAGCGCGCTCGGCTCGGTGCCCGTCCCCCGCTGATGGCGATCACCTGGCGCACCGTCGTGCTGGCCCTGCTGGGGCTGGCACCGGTCGCCGTGTGGCCGCACGGGTCGACGGTGCGCTGGTGGCTGCTCGCTCGTGCGTCGTGCTCGTCGCCCTCGACGTGCTCCTCGCGAGCCGGCCGACGGTGCTGCAGCATCGTGCGCGGCGAGCCGACCCAGGTGCGCCTCGGCGAGACCACGACGAGCAGCCTGTGGGTCACCAACACCTCCGGGCGCGGGGTGCGTGGCCTGCTTCGCGACGCGTGGCCGCCGTCGGCCGGCGCCGTGGATGCCGTGCACGACCTCGCGGTCGCGCCCGGCGAGCGGGTGCGCCTGACCACCCACCTCGTGCCCACCCGGCGCGGCGACCGCCTCGCCGACCGGGTGACCGTGCGCGTGCTCGGGCCGCTGGGGCTGGCGGCGCGGCAGCGGTCGTCGCCGGTGCCCGGGTCGATCCGGGCGCTGCACGCCGTTCCCCTCGCCGCAAGCACCTGCCCAGCCGGCTGGCGGTGCTGCGCCAGCTCGACGGCCGGGCGGCCGTGCGCACCCGCGGCCAGGGCACCGAGTTCGACAGCCTGCGCGACTACGTCGAGGGCGACGACGTGCGCTCGATCGACTGGCGGGCCACCGCGCGGCGCCAGCACCTCGTCGTGCGCACCTGGCAGCCCGAGCAGCACCGCCGCGTCGTCATCGTGCTCGACACCTCGCGCACCAGCGCCGGCCGGATCGGCGACGCCCCGCGCCTCGACGCCGCCATGGATGCCGCGCTGCTGCTCACCGCGCTGGCCGGCCACGCCCGTGACCGGGTGCAGGTGCTGGCCGGCGACCGGGTCGTGCACGCCCGGATCACCGGCACCGACCGGGCCCGACTGCTGCACGACACCATCTCGACGCTCGCGCCCGTGGAGCCGCGGCTCGTCGAGGCCGACTGGTCGGCCCTGGCCACCGAGGTGGTGCGGCTCGGCACCCACCGCGCGCTGGTCGTGCTGCTCACCTCGCTCGAGTCCTCGGCGATCGAGGAGGGGCTGCTGCCGGTGCTGCCGGCCCTGGCCGCGCACCACCGGGTCGTCGTCGCCTCGGTCAGCGACCCCGCCCTCGACGCGATGCGCGCGGGCGCGCGACCACGACCGGCGAGGTCTACGACGCCGCCGCGGCGGAGCGGACGGTCGCGCTGCGCCGGCGCACGGCATCCGCGCTGGAGCAGCTCGGGGTCGACGTCATCGACGCCGCCGCCCGACGAGCTGCCGGTGCGGCTCGCCGACCACTACCTGCATGCTGAAGCGCCAGGGCCTGCTCTGAGGTGCTGGCCTGGTCCCAGCGCTGCCGGACGCGCAGCATCCTGCGCCCTTGGCACCGCGGGGCGGCTATGAGGCGGCTCAGTCGATCTGCAGCTCGTCGCCGTCGACGGTGACCGTGCCGCGGTGCAGGGGCCACGCCTTGGTGAGGGCGAGGTACGCCGCGTCGAGGCCGGGGATCTTCGCGAACACGCCCTGCGGGCCACGCGTCATCCGCCCGGTCGTCACGTCGTACTTCGCCTGGTGCCGGGGCAGACCAGGCAGCCGTCGGCGTCGATGCTGCCCTCGGCGAGGTCGGCGCGCAGGTGCCGGCAGCGCCGGCCGACGGCGAAGTACTCACCGTTGTCGCCGACCGCGTAGCCCTCGACCCCGGTGACGGAGTCGGGCGGAACCTTCGTGCGGGAGATCCTGGTGGTGGACATGGCGAGCTCCTTCGTCCGATCCGCCCATCGTGGCACGTCGCCCGCGACCGTGCCCGGATGCCGGTCAGGCGGATGCCGGTCAGGCGGCGGACGCGGGGGCGACGTCCCCGGCATCCTGCGCGAGCACGTCGCCGGTCGCTCCGC
>CAWAKY010000038.1:0-6476 GCA_963782695.1 uncultured Actinomycetota bacterium
ACCTCGAGGCCGTCCGACCCGGACGCCGGGACCACCGTGTTCGTCGGCGACCCCACCAACCTCGGCTCAGGGCGCGGCCGTCGGCTCGCTGCGGCGGTCCAGCCTGGCCGGCACCGGCTCGTGCTGCTCGGCGTCGACTAGGGACCAGCTGAGCGACTTATCGGGCTCCCGATCGAGGCGTTCCTCGGCGGCGGCGGCCAACCCTCGCCGCCGGCTGTGACTCCGAGGTGGTGCACGGGCGACCGGAGTCTCCGCGTGGGACGGCCGCTACGTGCTGACCGACGACGCGTCAGGAGCACGCTCGTGCTTCGTCTCCCCTCCGACGCGGGCCCGCCCGACGAGCCCAACCCGGATGCCGCCTTCGGCGCGGTCCTGGTGCAGCTCGACGCGACCGCCGCGCTGCCCGAGACGGTGGTCGCCGGCCTCGGCCCGGCCTGGACGAACGCGAACATCGCCGACGGCAGCAACGCCGGCCCGGCGGTGCGGGCCCTCGGCTCCACGCCCCGGCTGGTCTGGTACCAGCCCGGCACCGCCGACGCGCTGGCCCCCGGGATCGGCGGCGTCGAGACCACCGACGACGCCTCGGTGTGGCCCCCGTGGACCGGCCCGGCCATCGCGCTGCTGCTCGCCACCGTCGTGCTCCTCGCACTCGCCCGGGGCCGCCGGCTGGGCCGCCTGGTGCGCGAACCGCTGCCCGTCGTGGTGCGCGCCATCGAGACCACCGAGAGCCGCGGCCGCCTCTACCGACGGGCCGGCGACCGGGCCCGCGCCGCCGCCGTGCTGCGGTCGGGCACCCTCGAGCGGCTCACCCGCCGGCTGGCCGTCGGGCGCGGCGCGGGCCCGGGTGCCGTGGTGCACGCCGCCGCCCTGGCCACCGGGCGCGCGCCCGGCGAGGTCGCTGACATCCTGTTCGGGCCCGCACCCCCCGACGACACCGCCCTGATCCACCTGGCCCAGCAGCTCACCGACCTCGAGGAAAGGGTCCGCCACCCATGACCGAGCACCCCACCAGCCCGCCCGTCCCCGATTCAGGTCCGACGTACCCGGATGCCGTGAGCCCGCCTCCCGCGGCGGCGCCGGCGTCGGCACCCGGGCCGTCGGCCGACGCCCAGCGCGCCCGGGCCGCCCTGCTCGCCGTGCGGGCCGAGGTGGCCAAGGCCGTCGTCGGCCAGGACGCCGCGGTGACCGGGCTGCTCGTCGCCCTGCTCTGCCGCGGCCACATCCTGCTGGAGGGCGTGCCCGGCGTGGCCAAGACGCTGCTCGTGCGCGCCCTGGCCGCGGCGCTCGACGTCGAGACCAAGCGCGTGCAGTTCACCCCCGACCTGATGCCGGGCGACATCACCGGCTCGCTGGTGTTCGACGCGCGCCGAGCGAGTTCAGGTTCCGCCCGGGCCCGGTCTTCACCAACCTGCTGCTCGCCGACGAGATCAACCGCACGCCCGCCGAAGACCCAGTCGGCCCTGCTCGAGGCGATGGAGGAGCGCCAGGTCAAGCGTCGACGGCCCGCCGCGCCCGCTGCCGCTCGCCGTTCCTGGTCGTCGCCACCCAGAACCCCATCGAGTACGAGGGCACCTACCCGCTGCCCGAGGCCCAGCTCGACCGGTTCCTGCTCAAGGTGGTGCTGCCCCTGCCCCAGCGCGACGACGAGGTGCAGGTGCTGCGCCGGCACGCGGACGGGCTTCGACCCGCGCGACCTGGCCGCGGCCGGGATCCGGCCCGTGGCGACGGCCTCCGACCTCGACGCCGGCGCCGCCGCGGTGCGCGAGGTGGCGATCTCCGACGAGGTCGCGACCTACATCGTCGACATCGCCCGGGCCACCCGGGTGTCCCCGTCGCTGGCTGGGCGTCTCGCCGCGTGGCGCGACCGCGCTGATGGCGACCAGCCGGGCCTGGGCCTGGCTGGCGGGCCGCGACCTTCGTCACGCCCGACGACGTCAAGGCGCTCGCCCACGCGACGCTCGCCCACCGGCTCTCGCTGCGCCCCGAGGCCGAGCTCGAGGGCGTCGGCGTCGGCGCCGTGCTCGAGAGCGCGCTCGGCTCGGTGCCCGTCCCCCGCTGATGGCTCTCACCTGGCGCACCGTCGTGCTGGCCCTGCTGGGGCTGGCACCGGTCGCCGTGTGGCCGCACGGGTCGACGGTGCGCTGGTGGCTGCTGCTGGTCGCCGGGCTCGTGGCGCTCGACGTGCTGCTCGCGCGCCGGCCCAGCGTGCTGCAGTCATCGTGCGCGGCGAGCCCACCCAGGTGCGGCTCGGCGAGACCACCACCACCAACCTGTGGGTCACCAACACCTCCGGGCGCGGCGTGCGCGGCCTGCTCCGCGACGCGTGGCCGCCGTCGGCCGGTGCGGTGGAAGCCGTGCACGAGCTCGCGGTGCCCCCGCACGAGCGGGTGCGCCTGACCACCCACCTCGTGCCCACCCGGCGCGGCGACCGCCTCGCCGACCGGGTGACCGTGCGCGTGCTCGGCCCGCTCGGGCTGGCCGCGCGGCAGCGGTCGGTCCCGGTGCCCGGGTCGATCCGGGCGCTGCACGCCGTTCCCCTCGCGCAAGCACCTGCCGAGCCGGCTGGCGGTGCTGCGCCAGCTCGACGGCCGGGCGGCGGTGCGGACCCGCGGCCAGGGCACCGAGTTCGACAGCCTGCGCGACTACGTCGAGGGCGACGACGTGCGCTCGATCGACTGGCGGGCCACCGCCCGGCGCCAGCACCTCGTCGTGCGCACCTGGCAGCCCGAGCAGCACCGCCGCGTCGTGCATCGTGCTCGACACCTCGCGCACCAGCGCCGGCCGGATCGGTGACGCCCCGCGCCTGGACGCCACGATGGATGCCGCGCTGCTGCTGACCGCGCTCGCCGGCCACGCCCGCGACCGGGTGCAGGTGCTGGCCGGTGACCGGGTGGTGCACGCCCGCATCTCGGGCACCGACCGGGCCCGGCTGCTGCACGACACCATCTCGACGCTCGCGCCGGTGGAGTCGCGCCTGGTCGAGGCCGACTGGTCGGCCCTGGCCACCGAGGTGGTGCGGCTCGGCACCCACCGCGCCCTGGTCGTGCTGCTCACCTCGCTCGAGAGCTCGGCGATCGAGGAGGGGCTGCTGCCGGTGCTGCCGGCCCTGGCCGCCCACCACCGGGTCGTCGTCGCCTCGGTCAGCGACCCCGCCCTCACGACGATGCGCGGTGCCCGCACCACGACCGGCGAGGTCTACGACGCCGCCGCCGCGGAGCGCACCCTCGCGCTGCGCCGGCGCACGGCATCCGCACTGGAGCAGCTCGGCGTCGACGTCATCGACGCCGCACCCGACGAGCTGCCGGTGCGCCTCGCCGACCACTACCTGATGCTGAAGCGCCAGGGCCTGCTCTGACGGTCAGTCGGCCAGGACGACCGGCGGCACCTCGGCAGGGCGGTGCCGACCCGGCACCTCCCGGGTGGCCGCGCGCACGCTGCCCGCCGTGGCTTCGCTCGGTGACGCCGGTGCCCCGGCGAGCCAGTTGCGCGGGGAGCCGACGAGCCCGTCGACGGCCGCGGCCGGCACCGGCCGGGAGAACAGGAAGCCCTGCGCCCGGTGGCAGCCGAGCCTGGTGAGCGCCTCGAGCTCCGCCTCGCGTTCGACCCCCTCGGCGACCACCGTGAAGCCGATCCGCTCGGCGAAGGCGACGACGCCCCAGACGAACCGGCGGCGGGCCTCGTCGTGGTCGAGGTTGCCGATGAACGACCGGTCGATCTTGACCTCGTCGACGGGCAGGTCGCGCAGCCGCGACAGGGTGCTCTGACCGGTGCCGAAGTCGTCGAGGGCGAGCTGCACCCCGAAGGCGCGCAGCTCGTTGCAGACCGCCCGGCTGGCCGCGGTGTCCGCGAGACGCTGGGTCTCGGTGATCTCCAGGCAGAGCTGCTCACCGGTCAGCCCGTGGCGGGCGAGCTCGGCGGCGATCAGCTCCGGCAGCTCGTGCGACGCGAGCTGGCCCGGGGTGATGTTGACCGCGACCCGCAGGCCGGCCCCACCCGGCAGGCCGGTCCACCGCGCCAGCTGCGTGCAGGCGTCGCGCAGGACGAACCGGAACAGCGGGTCGATCAGGTTGCACGCCTCCGCGACCCGCACGATGACCTCGGGCGAGACGGGACGGTCAGCGAGGGCCCAGCGGGCCAGCGCCTCCAACGTGTGCAGGCGGCCGGTCGCCAGGTCGACGATCGGTTGGTACGACACGGTGACCTCGTGGCGCGCCAGGGCCGGCCCGAGCGCCAGGCCCAGGGCCACGTCGTCGACCTCCGCGAGCTTCAGCCCCGGGGTGTGCAGGAGGACGTCCCCGCCGCCGCGCTGCTTCACGGCGTACATCGCCAGGTCGGCGCGCACCAGCAGCTCGTCGACGGTCGGGGTCGGGTCGAACAGGTCGACCCGCGCCAGCCCGATGCTGGCCGAGACCCACACCTCGCGGCCGCCGACGACGAAGGGGTCACCGAGGCTGGCGAGCAGCTCCCTGGCGACGCCGACGGCATCCGGCTGGTCCTCCATCAGCACCGCGAACTCGTCGCCGCCGAACCGGGCCAGCGTCTCGGCCTCGGACAGCCGTCGACGGAAGCGCAGGGCGACCTCCTTCAGCAGGGTGTCACCGGCGCTGTGCCCCAGCTGGTCGTTGACCGCCTTGAAGCCGTCGAGGTCGAGGAAGCAGATCGCCAGCGGGCGCTGGTCGCGGCGGTGCAGCTCGAGGGCGTGCGTGGCGCGGTCGATGAACAGGGCGCGGTTGGCCAGCCCGGTCAGCGGGTCGTGGAAGGCCTGGTGGCGCAGCTGGGCCTCGCGGTGGGTGAGGGCCCGGGCCAGCCGCTGGTTGTCGCGCACGGTGAGGAACTGCCGGAAGAACACCAGCAGCACGAGCACCACGAACAACGTCATCTCGACGCCCGAGACCGCGTTGGTGGCGGCCATCTGCCACGTCATGAAGCCCAGCGAGCCACCCAGGATGACGTACGGCATCGCGGCGCCGGCCACCGTCGGCAGCTCGTGGTGCTGGCTCCCCACCGTGGCGCCCGGCATCAACGGTGCGAGGGCGAGCGCCCCGAACGCCAGGAACCAGCCCAGGTCGATCGGGCTGTCCGTGACGTAGGCGCCCGTCTCGGTCAGGTAGGTGTACCCGCTGTCCGCGACGGCCATCAGGGCCAGCCCGGCGGCGACGAGCGCCAGGGGAAGGCGGTGCGTCCTGGACCGGGACATCACCAGCACGCAGACGACCAGCAGGGCGAGGTCGGAGGCCGGGTACGAGACCGAGACCGCCAGAGCGAGCGCCGAGTCGCTCCCGGCGCTCACGACGGCGCCCAGGGCGGTGGCCCACGAGACCAGGCCGATCGCGCAGGCGATCATCAGGCCGTCGAGGGTCATCCGCCAGCGGCCGACGCCGGAGAGGTCCGAGGGGAAGATCGCGAGCGCGACGATGGCCGCGACGGGGAAGCCCAGGAAGCCGATGTCGGCGACTCCGACGGCGGGGACGTCGACGCCGAGCACGAGCTCGTACCAGTCCCAGACCAGCTGCCCGAGCCCCCAGGACAGGGCCGCCACGGCCAGTGCGGCCCAGGCGAGCCGCAGGCGGCCCCCGACGACGAGGCGGCGGCCAGCCCGCCGTTGACGGCGGCGAGGAGCGCGACCGAGGTCTCGCCGAGGTCGGAGAACATGGCGTCCACGGAGCGGGTGCTGTAGAGGGCGATCGCCCAGAGCAGCAGGGCAGCGGTGAGGGACCCGACCATCCATCGGGCCCGGTCGAGCCTTCCCGATGCCATGTCCCTCATCAGCCGTGTCCCGTCGCGGTCAGCCCTGCGGTGCGTGCGGCACTGCCCCAAACGTACCGTCGGGCCATCCACGACGCCGGGCGACCGGGCCGTTTCGGGCCCGTTGTGACGCACTTCAGCCCGATCGGACCATCGCGTCGTCCGATCGGCCGATGAGAGCAGTACCACGACGCGGCCGATGGGGACGCGTGGCGACGGGGCGGCTCAGTCGATCTGCAGCTCGTCGCCGTCGACGGTGACCGTGCCGCGTGCAGCGGCCAAGCCTTGGTGAGCGCGAGGTACGCCGCGTCGAGGCCGGGGATCTTCGCGAACACGCCCTGCGGGCCACGCGTCATCCGCCCGGTCTTCACGTCGTACTTCGCCTGGTGCCACGGGCAAACCAGGCAGCCGTCGGCGTCGATGCTGCCCTCGGCGAGGTCGGCGCGCAGGTGCCGGCAGCGCCGGCCCACGGCGAAGTACTCGCCGTTGTCGCCGACCGCGTAGCCCTCGACCCCGGTGACGAGACCGGCGGAACGTTCGTGCGGGAGATCCGGGTGGTGGACATGGCGAGCTCCTTCGTCCGATCCGCCCATCGTGGCACGTCGCTCTGCGATCGTGCGCGGGTCGCGGATGCCGGAGTGCCGGATGCCGGCCGGCCGGGGGGCGGTCAGGCGGCGGACGCGGGGGGGTCGCCCCGGCATCCTGCGCGAGCACGTCACCGGTCGCCCCGT
>CAWAKY010000039.1:0-20545 GCA_963782695.1 uncultured Actinomycetota bacterium
CGGCGCCGCCCTGCAGTCGCTCGTCATCGGCATCGTCGTCGGAGTGGTCGTCGGCGCCGGTGCCGGCCTGCTGCTCGGCCTTTCGCGCGAGCACGGCTGGAGCTCCCGACACACCCGACCCCTCGCGGTCCTGGTGCTGCCGCTCGTGGCCTACTTCGCGGCCGAGCAGTCCGGGGGCAACGCGTTCGTCGCCGCCTTCGTCGCCGGGACCGCGTTCGCCGGTACCGCCCGCTGGCTCGAGGACGAGGAGTCGACGCTCGGGCTCACCGAGGCCCTGGCCGACCCCTCGGGTTCGCCGTGTGGTTCACCTTCGGGTTCATCGCCGTGCCGCTGCTCGTCGAGCACGTCGGGTGGGCCGAGCTAGCCTTCGCCGTGGCCGCGCTCACGGTGCTGCGGATGGCGCCCGTGGCCCTGGCGCTGCTCGGCACGGTCTGCAGGCACCAACCGTCGCCTTCGTCGGCTGGTTCGGGCCCCGCGGGCTGGCCTCGGTGGTCTTCACCCTGCTCGCGGCGGAAGGGCTCGAGCTCGATGCCGGCCTGATCAAGGTGATCTCGGCCATCTGCCTCACCGTGCTGCTCAGCGTCGTCGCCCACGGGATGAGCGCCGACCCGTTCGCCCGGCGCTACGGCGCGTGGGTCCAGCGCACCCGGCCCAACCAGGAGCTCCTCGGGGCGACCGAGCCCCGCAGCCGCCGCTCGCTGACCCACCGGGCGCGACCCTCGTCCTGACCGGGGCGAGCGGCCTGCGGCACCGGAACCGACGGCATCCGGCTGCCGGACCGGACGCTATGCCGAGAGCGAACGCGGAACACGCGGACCCGACCACCGCGTTGAATGCCACGTAACCGCGCCGCCCACGGGTGACCGCTCAGCGACAAGGAGCGGCCGCAGCACAGGCGGCGCGACTAGCATCGAGGGGACTCGACGTCAGGAGAAGCACCATGTTCGAACGGTTCACCGACCGCGCCCGCCGCGTCGTCGTGCTCGCCCAGGAGGAGGCGCGGCGGCTCAACCACAACTACATCGGCACCGAGCACATCCTGCTCGGCCTGATCCACGAGGGCGAAGGCGTCGCGAGCAAGGCCCTGGAGAGCCTCGGCATCTCGCTCGAGGCCGTGCGCGAGCAGGTGCAGGAGATCATCGGCCAGGGCCAGCAGGCCCCGACCGGCCACATCCCGTTCACGCCGCGCGCCAAGAAGGTGCTCGAGCTCAGCCTGCGCGAGGCGCTGCAGCTCGGCCACAACTACATCGGCACCGAGCACATCCTGCTCGGCCTGATCCGCGAGGGTGAGGGCGTCGCCGCCCAGGTCCTCGTCAAGCTCGGCGCCGACCTGTCGCGCGTGCGCCAGCAGGTCATCCAGCTGATCTCCGGCTACCAGGGCGGCAAGGAGGGCTCCACCGGGGGCTCCGGCGCCACCCAGGGCGGCCCCGCCGAGGGCGCCCCCGCCGGCTCGCTCGTGCTCGACCAGTTCGGCCGCAACCTCACCTCCGCCGCCCGCGAGGGCAAGCTCGACCCGGTCATCGGGCGCGAGAAGGAGATCGAGCGGGTCATGCAGGTGCTCTCCCGCCGCACCAAGAACAACCCCGTGCTCATCGGCGAGCCCGGCGTCGGCAAGACCGCCGTCGTCGAGGGCCTGGCCCAGGACATCGTGCGCGGCGAGGTGCCCGAGACCCTCAAGGACAAGCAGCTCTACACCCTCGACCTCGGCGCGCTCGTCGCCGGCAGCCGCTACCGCGGTGACTTCGAGGAGCGGCTGAAGAAGGTGCTCAAGGAGATCCGCACCCGCGGCGACATCGTGCTGTTCATCGACGAGATCCACACCCTCGTCGGCGCCGGCGCGGCCGAGGGCGCGATCGACGCGGCCTCCATCCTCAAGCCCATGCTCGCCCGCGGCGAGCTGCAGGCCATCGGTGCGACGACCCTCGACGAGTACCGCAAGCACATCGAGAAGGATGCCGCGCTCGAGCGCCGCTTCCAGCCGATCCAGGTCGCCGAGCCCACGCTGCCGCACACCATCGAGATCCTCAAGGGTCTGCGCGACCGCTACGAGGCGCACCACCGCGTCTCGATCACGGATGGCGCGCTCGTCGCGGCGGCCAACATGGCCGACCGCTACGTCAACGACCGCTTCCTGCCGGACAAGGCGATCGACCTCATCGACGAGGCGGGCGCGCGACTGCGCATCCGCCGGATGACCGCACCGCCGGACCTGCGCGAGTTCGACGAGCGCATCGCCGCCGTCGTGCGCGAGAAGGAGTCGGCCATCGACGGGCAGGACTTCGAGAAGGCCGCGCGGCTGCGCGACGACGAGAAGAACCTGCGCAACGAGAAGGCCAAGCGCGAGGCCGAGTGGAAGTCCGGCGACATGGACGTCATCGCCGAGGTCGACGAGGAGCTGATCGCCGAGGTGCTCGCCGCCTCGACCGGCATCCCCGTGTTCAAGCTGACCGAGGAGGAGTCCAGCCGCCTGCTCCACATGGAGGACGAGCTGCACAAGCGCGTCGTCGGCATGGACGACGCCATCAAGGCGCTCTCCCAGGCCATCCGGCGCACCCGCGCCGGCCTGAAGGACCCGCGTCGCCCCGGCGGCTCGTTCATCTTCGCCGGCCCGACCGGTGTCGGTAAGACCGAGCTGGCCAAGACCCTCGCCGAGTTCCTCTTCGGCGACGAGGACAGCCTGATCCAGCTCGACATGTCGGAGTACAGCGAGAAGCACACCGTCTCGCGCCTCTTCGGCTCGCCTCCCGGCTACGTCGGCTACGAGGAGGGCGGCCAGCTCACCGAGAAGGTGCGCCGCAAGCCGTTCAGCGTCGTGCTCTTCGACGAGGTCGAGAAGGCCCACCCGGAGATCTTCAACTCGCTGCTGCAGGTGCTCGAGGACGGCCGGCTCACCGACTCGCAGGGTCGGATGGTCGACTTCAAGAACACGGTCATCATCATGACGACCAACCTCGGCACCCGGGACATCTCCAAGGGCTCGCTCGGCTTCTCGGCCGGCCCCGAGACCCGCTCGGACTACGACCGGATGAAGGCCAAGGTCATCGACGAGCTCAAGCAGCACTTCCGCCCCGAGTTCCTCAACCGGGTCGACGACACCATCGTCTTCCCGCAGCTCAGCCAGGCCGAGATCGTGCAGATCGTCGACCTCGAGATCGCCAAGCTCGACAAGCGGCTCAAGGACAAGGACATGGGCATGGAGCTCACGGACGCGGCCAAGAACCTGCTGGCGACCAAGGGCTACGACCCCGTGCTCGGTGCGCGACCGCTGCGTCGCACCATCCAGCGCGAGATCGAGGACGTGCTCTCGGAGAAGATCCTCTTCGGCGAGCTGCAACGCCGGCGAGATCGTCGCCGTCGACGTCACGGGCGAGGGCAAGGAGGCGACGTTCACCTTCGAGGGGACGCCGCACACCGGGCCCATCGACGTGCCCGTCGTGGTCGCGGAGGGCTGACCGCCGCTGGTGCCTGACGGCGCCGCACGAGGGGCCCCGACCACCCGGTCGGGGCCCTTCGTCGTGCCCGGGCTGGCACGGGCGGCGGGCGACCGGGCCCGGGCCCCCCGTGGCGCTGACCAAACTTTGAACCGGGCTTTACCCAACCGCGACGACCCCTGACGCACACTGGATCGCGCAAGGGCCTTGAGGGTCCTTGCGGCGGCCCGCCACCACCCCTGCGGTGGCGGGCCGCGTCCATGTCCGGGGGCCGGTGCGCCGTCGGCCGCGCCGGGCCGCCGATACGCTCCAGTGGTGCCGACCGACGCCCCCACGCAGCCACCCGCGGCCGGATGCCGTCGTCGTCCGCGCCGCGCGCACGTCCGACGTCCGCGCCATCCGCGCGCTCGTGGCGCCGCTGGCCGAGCGCCGGGTGCTGCTGAACAAGGAGGCCGTCGCCTACTACGAGTCGGTCACCGACTTCGTGGTCGCCGAGGTCGACGGCCGGGTCGTCGGCTGCGGCGCGCTGCACGTGCTGTGGGAGGACCTCGGGGAGGTGCGCACCCTGGCCGTCGACGCCTCGGTGCTGGGCACCGGGGTCGGTTCGGCCGTGCTCGAGCGGCTCGTCGAGCGGGCCCGGCGGCTCGGCCTGAGCCGGCTGTTCTGCCTCACCTTCGAGACCGCGTTCTTCGCCCGGCACGGGTTCGAGCCGATCGAGGGCCAGGCCGTCGACCCCGAGGTCTACGCCGAGCTGCTGCGCAGCTACGACGAGGGCGTCGCCGAGTTCCTCGACCTCGAGCGGGTCAAGCCGAACACCCTGGGCAACACCCGGATGCTGCGCGTGCTCTGAGCCCGGCCCGCCTCAGCCGCGGTCGTCGGATGCCGGACCGGCTCGGCGGTGGCGGACGGCGCGTCGGCGCCGCGCCCGCATCCGGGCCCACCGGCCGGCGGGCGCCGAGCCGGCGCCGCGCTCCGCCTGCGCGCGGTGCCGCGCGCCGCGGCCAGGGACCGGCGGACCCACAGCACGAGGCCGGCGACGAGCAGGAGCAGCAGCACCGGCAGCGCCAGGCCGACCAGCAGCGCCTTGTCCGACCGGCTGGTCGCGTCGTCGGCCACCGTCGTCGCCGCGGCGTACTCGCCGTCGTCCAGCAGCGCCGACGCCTCGGCGGCCCGGTCGGTGACGCCCAGCAGGGTGGCGCCGAGCGCGCTCACCGGGTTGCGGTCCTGACCCGCCGCCCGCTCGGCCGCCCCCACCGCGGTGACCGCCGCCGCCGCCTTCGGCAGGGCCGTGGCCAGCGCGGTGTACTGCTCGTTCTGCTCGGCGCGCTCGTAGCCGGCGCGCACGGCATCCGGCACCTCGATGCCGGCCCGCTCGGCCGCCGCCTGCACCGCGGTGGCGGCGGCACCCAGGCCCGCCACCTTCTCGCGCACGGCGTCGGCCCGTTGGAAGTCCCAGTCGGTCATGGCGTCGCGCAGCCCCTCGGGCGGCAGCCACGCCCCGTCCGCCTCGTCCACGGCCGCGTACGCGGCGCGCGCCTCGGTGCGCGGGGCCAGGGCGGCGCGCTGCTGGTCGGTGAGCACCCAGCGCCGGAAGACGTCGGCGCCGTTGGTGACGCCCCCGCGGGTCTCGAGCAGGTCGAGCCAGCGCATCCAGTCGGTGCGCCCACCGTCGGCGTCCTTGGTGCCGGCCGGGTCGTAGGCCCGCTCGCCGCGGATCGCGGCGCCGAGCACCGCGGACAGCCGGGCGTCGTCGAGGCGGCGGACGAGGGACGAGGTCACCGCGTAGGCCGCCGGGTAGGCGTAGGCGTCGACGTCCTCGGACCGGGTGCCCGCCGAGCCGCCCCAGGCGTTCAGCGCGACGGCATCCGAGGACCCGCGCGACACCTTCGGGTGCACGTACGGGGTGCCGCCGGTGGCCTTGACCGCCCGCTCGGCGAGCACCTGGGCGAGCCCCTCGGACATCCAGCGCTGGTCGAAGCGCTCACCCGACACCCAGGCGTGCGACAGCTCGTGGAAGATCAGGTCGGCGTCGAGCTGCTCGCCGATGACGATCTCGTCGTCGGTCGGGTCGAACCAGCCGTCGTACCCGCGCAGCGAGGGGGAGGCGTCCTCGCGGATGCGCTCGAGGCCACCGGGCCACTTCGCGCCGACCAGCTTCTCCAGGGCCGGGAGGCCCTTGGTCACCTGCCCCGCGACGAAGCGGCTCCACTTCGGGTCGTCCTGGAAGCCGTCGAGCAGCAGCGACACCCCGGCGACGTCGACCACCCGCTCGTCCGTGCGGGCCGGGTCGCGCAGCGAGACCACGGCCCAGGACCCGCCTTCGGGCGACACGGCATCCGAGGAGTGCGTCGTGAGCGTGCCCTGCTCGGTGCTGGTGAAGTCGTCGCTCGTGGAGTCGAAGGTCATCGACGACGGCGCGACCACCTCGACCAGGTTGCGCCCCGCGTCGCCGACCCCGTAGACCGCGAAGCTCGCGTAGCCCGGGCCGACCCGGGTGCTGTCCTTCGAGCGCGGCTTCTCGCCGGGCACCTCGTAGGTCAGCGTGATGGTGCGCGTGCGCCCGTAGAGCAGGTTCGGGAAGGTGATCCGGGCCAGCTTGGTCGACGGGTCCTCGGTGCCCTTGAGCGACACCGACAGCGACGAGCCGCCGCTGCGGGCGCGTACCTTCTCGGCCCCCGCGGGCACCGGCACGCTGAAGGCGTCGTAGTAGTAGAAGAAGCCGCCCCGGTTCGGCGTGGTGTTGCGCAGGTCGATGGTCACCGTGGCGTCGACGGTCGTGGCCTTCGGGTCGAGCACGAAGCGGCTGCGGCCGCCGGTCGCCAGCCCCTCGTCGGCCAGGGCCGGCTGCCCGACGAGCACCGCCCCCACCGCCAGCGCGACCACCCAGGTCCCGCGCCGCCGATTCCGTCCTGCCCCCACTGCCGTGTCCTCCGTGCTCACCACCGCCACCGCTCATGGCTCGTTGGCCAGCACTGTATGCCGGTGGGTCGCTTCGTCGTCAGCCCGTCCCAGCAGGGCCCGGGTGCGAGAACCCGCACCGGCCGTGCGGCGCGGGCTCAGCCCAGGCGGTCGAGCATCTCCTGCATCTGGGCGATCTGCTTGCTCTGGGTCACGTGGATCTCGGCCGCGGTCTCCTCGACGCGCTCGTCCGCGGCGTTCTTCGCGTGCTCGTCGACCATCGCGAGCGCCCCCTGGTGGTGGCGGATCATCAGGCCGAGGAAGAGCCGGTCGGCGTCGGCGCCGTTGGCCGCGGCGAGCCGGGCCAGGTCGGCCGCACTCGCCATCCCCGGCATGGCGTGCGAGCCGTGGTCGGTGAGGTTCGGGTTGGTGGCCTCGGGGGGCACGTCCTGCCCACGGCCGGACAGCCAGGACGACATGGCCGCGATCTCGGGTTCCTGCTCGTCGCCGATGCGGTCGGCGAGCGACTTCACCTGCGGGTCGGTGAGGTCGGGCAGCACCGAGCGCACCATGACCAGCGCCTGGGCGTGGTGCACGATCATCTCCTGGTAGAACCGGGCGTCCGCCGGCCGCGCGGTCACGGTCGTCGTGGGTGCCGCCGCCGAGCCGGTCAGGGTGGCGTTCGGCTGACCGGGCCGACCCGGTTGCAGCACAGGCACACTCGCGCTGCTGGCGGTCACGGCAGGGAGCGCCGTGTCATCGCCCGTGCACCCGCGCGAGCCCGAGGGCGAGGGCGGTCGCGGCGAGCACGCCGGCCAGTCTCACGGGGCGCGGCGACGTGGTCGAGAGGTGCAGGGGTCGGGACATCGCGCCACTGTAACCCGGCGCAACCTGTGCCCAATCTTTGCGTTCCCTATGCCTTTTCGGGCACCACGCCGGGGCACAGTTGCCGGACCCACACCCCCTGCCGACGTGGCCACCGTCGATCGACGGCGTCGCGCGGCCGAGCAGATCGAGGTGGACATGATGACACGTTTGAGATATTTCGCGGTGGTGGCCGCAGCAGTGCTGGTGACCGGCGCCGGAGGCGTCGGGGCGGCATCCGCGGGTGACGGACTGGGGCTCTCGGGCACCGGGCTCGAGCCGGACCAGGTCGGCCACAGCGCGAACATCAAGCACATGAGCAACACCCCACACGCCGGCCCGTTCACCGGGCAGTTCGGCACCGACATCGCCTTCCAGGGCGACCGGGCCTACGTCGGCAACTACCAGGGCTTCATCATCTACGACATCTCCGAGCCGTCGGCTCCGGTGACGCTCGCCCAGGTGAACTGCCCGGGGTCGCAGAACGACATCACCGTCTCCGGCGACCTGCTCTACCTGTCGACCGACTCCTCGCGCTCGGACGACTCGTGCGCCAGCGTCGGCCAGTCCGCCGCGGTCAAGGCGTCGTGGGAGGGCATCAAGATCTTCGACGTGTCCGACCCGACGGCCCCGACGTACGTGAAGTCGGTCGAGACCAGCTGCGGCTCGCACACCAACTCCCTCGTGCCCGGCGCCACCTCCGACTACATCTACGTGTCGAGCTACTCGCCGTCGTCGCAGTTCCCCGACTGCCAGCCGCCGCACGACGCGATCTCGATCGTCAAGGTGCCCAAGGGCGACCCGGCCGCCGCGGCGGTCGTCGCCACGCCCGAACCTCTTCCCCGACGGCGGCAACCCCGGCGCCAACGGCTCCTCGACGACCTCGGGCTGCCACGACATCACCGCCTACCCCTCGAAGAAGATCGCGGCCGGTGCCTGCATGGGTGACGGGGTGATCATGGACATCTCGAACCCGGAGGCCCCGAAGGTGGTCGAGACGGTGCGGGACACCACGAACTTCGCGTTCTGGCACTCGGCCACGTTCAACAGCGACGGCACCAAGGTCGTCTTCACCGACGAGCTCGGCGGCGGCGGCCAGGCGACCTGCAACGACAAGGTCGGCCCGACCCGCGGCGCGAACGGCATCTACGACCTGTCGGCCGACAACCAGCTGACCTTCCGGTCGTACTACAAGATCCCGCGCAACCAGGCCGACACCGAGAACTGCGTGGCGCACAACGGCTCGATCGTGCCGGTCAACGGCCGCGACGTCATGGTGCAGTCGTGGTACCAGGGCGGGGTCTCGCTGTGGGAGTTCACCGACTCGGGCGCCCCGCGCGAGCTCGGCTACTTCGAGCGCGGCCCGCTGGCCCCGGCGAACGTCGGCGGCACCTGGTCGGCGTACTACTACAACGGGTTCGTCTACAGCTCGGACATCCAGAAGGGCTTCGACGTGCTGATGCTCAAGGACCCGACGCTGCGCAAGGCGAACTCGGTTCGCCTGGAGCGAGCTGAACCCGCAGAGCCAGCCGGTCTACCCGATCCGCTGACCCCCCGGACGCGCGCGTGCCCTGCAGCCGCGTGCGTGGATCGGCCCGCTCCCCGCACTCCGGGGGCGGGCCGATTCGTCCGTCAGGGGCGGGTGACCCGCACCGGGTCGCCGGGTCGCACCCGGCCCGGCACGACGACGCGCGCGTTGAGCCCGCGCAGCCGCATCGGCCGGCCGACCGCGCCGTTGACGAAGCGCATCGCCTCGGCGCCGAACCGCTCGACGAACTTCGCGCACCCGGTGTGCGGCGGCTCGGTCACCTCGATGACCGCGCCGCGCACCGTCGGGTCGCCGATGGTGAGCCGGCTGCCGGCCGGCAGGTTGTCGTGCGAGAGGTCGAGGTCGAGGAAGAGCTGGTCGCCCGGCCAGCGCCCGGCGCGCCGGGTCGCCGGCGAGGAAGGCGACCATCCGGGCGCTCATCACGTTGAGCTGCATCTCGGGGTGCGGGCCGCCGTCGGCGGTCCGGCTGCTGCCGCGCTCCACCCAGGTGTCGCCGACCAGGCCGACGGCCAGGTCGAGCTCGCCCTCGTCGAGCACCTCGCGCTCGCCCGGCGCGGGGCGGCGCACGACGAGCTCGAGGGTGCCCACGTCACGCGGGGCGGCGAGCAGCTCGCGGCAGGAAGGCCTGCAGCTCCTCGGGCGAGCGGTGCGTCGGGGTCGAGACGTCAACGGTGGTCATGTCGCCCAGTGTGACGGGATGCCGTGCCCGGGCCCACTGCCTTTCCACCCACCGAGCGGCCGGGCTCAGCGCGGGAGGCGGTAGCCGTCCGCGGCCGTGCGGCTCGAGCAGGCCGTCCTCGACGAGCGAGGCGAGGCACCGGTCGACCTGGCCGGCATCGGGCCCGGCGGTCTCCAGCGCGGCCCGCCCCACCGGGCCCGGGCTGTCGCGCAGCTGCTGCAGGATGGCGCCGCGCACCTGGCGGTCGGTGCCGTGCCACGCCTGGCCCCGGCGCGGCGGCCCGTCGTGGGCCGGGCGGCCCGGCGGCGACCCAGGCGCACAGGTCGAGCCACCGGGCACTCGTCGCACCTCGGGGAGCGGGCCTGGCAGACCAGGGCCCCGAGCTCCATCACGGCGACGTTCCAGGTGGCCGACGTGGCCGGGTCCTCCGGCACGAGCGAGGCGGCCAGCGCCGACTCGGCCACCGTCAGCGCGGGGGCGGCGTGGGCGCGCCCCTCGACGGCGCGGGCGAGCACCCGCCGCACGTTGGTGTCGACCACCGTGGTGCGCCGGCCGAACGCGAAGGCCGCCACCGCCGCCGCGGTGTAGGCGCCGACCCCCGGCAGCGCTCGCAGCGCGTCCTCGTCATCCGGCACCTGCCGCCGTGCCGCTCGACGATGGCGACGGCCGCCTCCCGCAGCCGCAGCGCGCGTCGCGGGTAGCCCAGCCGGCCCCAGGCCCGCACGACCTCACCGGGCGACTCGGCCGCGAGGTGGGCCGGGGTGGGCCAGCGCTGCATCCACTCGCGCCACACCGGCTCGACCCGGGCCACCGGGGTCTGGTGCGACATGATCTCGGAGACCAGCACCCCCCAGGGGGAGCACGAGGTGTCGCGCCACGGCAGCGGTCGGGCGTTGACGGCGTACCAGTCGAGCACCCGCTCGCGGAGCAGGGAGGACACGTGCGCCGGTCAGACGTAGCGCTCGAGGATGCTCGACTCGGCCAGGCGCGACAGGCCCTCACGCACGAGCCGGGCCCGGCCCTCACCGACGCCGTCGACGTCCATCAGGTCGTCGATGTTGGCGGCGAGCAGCTTCTGCAGGCTGCCGAAGTGCGAGACCAGGCGGTCGACGATGGCCCCGGGCAGGCGCGGCACCTTCGACAGCAGCCGGTGGCCGAGCGGGCTGACCGAGGAGTCGAGCGAGTCGCCGACGATGGTGAAGCCGACCGCCCGGGCGCCGGCGGCGGGGTCGAGCAGCTCGGTGGAGTCGATCGCCTCGAGGTTGGCGATGGCCTCCTCGAGCGAGTAGCCGGCCTTGGCCTCGGGCAGGTAGTCGCGGATGACCAGGCCGAGGTCGTCGGACAGGCCGCCGGTGAGCTCCTCGAGCTGGAGGCTGAGCAGGCGGCCGTCGGTGCCGAGCTGCACGACGTACTCGGCGATCTCGTCCTTGATCCGGCGCACCATCTCGAGGCGCTGCAGCACGTTGGCGACGTCGCGGACCGTGACGAGGTCCTCGATCTCGAGCGCGGAGAGCGTGCCGGTGACCTCGTCGAGGCGCGACTTGTAGCGCTCGAGGGTCTGCAGGGCCTGGTTGGCGCGGGACAGGATGGCGCTGGAGTCCTCGAGCACGACCCGGCGGCCGGCGATGTAGAGCGCGATGATGCGCATCGACTGGCTGACCGAGATGACCGGGAAGCCGGTCTGCTTGGCCACCCGCTCGGCGGTGCGGTGCCGGGTGCCGGACTCGCTGGTCTCGATGCGCGGGTCGGGCACCAGCTGGGTGGCCGCGCGCAGGATGCGGGTGACCTCGCGGTCGCAGACGATGCCGCCGTCCATCTTCGCGAGCTCGCGCAGCCGGGTGGCGGAGAACTCGATGTCGAGCGGGAAGCCGCCGGTGGAGACCGTCTCGACGACCTTGTCGTTGCCGAGCACGATGAGCGCGCCGGTGCGGCCGCGCAGGATGCGCTCGAGGCCGTCGCGCAGCTCGGTGCCCGGGGCGACGGCGGCGAGGGTGGCGCGCAGCGAGCTCGTCGTCGTTCTGCTGGGTGGGCACGTCGCCTCCGTCCATGCTGGATCCCCGGGCCGGGCTGGTCCACGGCCAGTGTGCGCATCCTATCCGGGTGTACGGTCGCGACGCCCCGGCCGACCGCGGTTGCGAGTTCTCGCAGGTGGCCGACGCTCAGCCCGGCTGGAGCAGGCCGCGGGTCACGGCCTCGGCGACCGTGGCGGCCTCGACGACCCGGATGCCGGTCGGGCACCGGGCCCGCCACCGACGACCCCGGGCGGCACGACGGCCCGGGTGAAGCCGAGCCGGTGCGGCCTCGGCGAGGCGGCGGTGGGCCCCGGTGACCGGCCGGATCTCGCCGGCCAGGCCGACCTCGCCGAAGGCGATCGTGCCGTTCGGCAGCGGCCGGTCGGTGATGGCGCCGGCCAGGGCGAGGCTGATCGCGAGGTCGGCCGCGGGCTCGGTGAGCCGCACGCCGCCGACGGTCGACAGGTAGGCGTCGCTGCCGCCGATCGGGCGCGTCGGCCCGCTTGTCGAGCACGGCGAGGATCATCGCGACCCGGGCGGAGTCGAGGCCGCGAGGTGGCGCGCCGCGGGGTGGCGAGCGCCGACTGCGTGACCAGGGCCTGCACCTCGGTGACGAGCGGGCGCCGGCCCTCGAGGGTGACCGTGACGCAGGTGCCGGCGACCTCGGTGGTGCGCCCGGACAGGAACAGGCCGCTGGGGTCGGCGAGCCCGACGATGCCGATGTCGGACAGGTCGAAGCAGCCGACCTCGTCGGTGGGGCCGTACCGGTTCTTGACGGCGCGCACCAGCCGCAGCCGCGAGTGCCGGTCGCCCTCGAACTGCACGACGACGTCGACGAGGTGCTCGAGCACCCGCGGGCCCGGCGATCGAGCCGTCCTTGGTGACGTGCCCGACGAGCAGCACCGCGATGCCGCGGGCCTTGGCCACCTGGATGAGCGACGCGGCCACCTCGCGGACCTGGCTGACGTTGCCGGCCGACCCCTCGACCTCGGCGCTGCTGATCGTCTGCACCGAGTCGACGATGACCAGCTCGGGCTCGAGGGCGTCGATCTGGCCGAGCACCGTGGCGAGGTCGGTCTCGCTGGCGAGGTAGAGCGTGCGGGCCATCGCCTCGATGCGCTCGGCGCGGGTGCGCACCTGCGCCGCGGACTCCTCACCGCTGACGTAGAGCACCCGGCGCTCGCCGTGCTCGCCGGAGCGCGCGGCCCGGGCGGCGACGTCGAGCAGCAGGGTGGACTTGCCGATGCCGGGCTCGCCGGCCACGAGCACGACGGCGCCGGGCACGATGCCGCCGCCGAGCACCCGGTCGAACTCCGGCACCCCGGTGGGGCGGGCGACCGCCCGCCGGGCGTCGACCTCGCCGATCGGGACGGCGGGGCGCTCGACCGCCGTCGCGGCGGTGGTGCGCACGGTGACCGCGCCGACCTCGGACACGCTGCCCCAGGCCTGGCACTCGCCGCACCGGCCGACCCACTTCACGGCCTGCCACCCGCACTCCGAGCACCGGAACGTCGCGCTCGTGCGGGCGGTGCGTCTCGCTGCGGTGGCCATGCGGCTCACGGTATGTCGCGCCACCGACAGTGGACGGTGACCGACGCGACGAGGCCCCCGGACCGTGACGGTCCGGGGGCCGTGCGGTGCCGCGGGGTGCGCGTGGCTGGTGTCAGCCGGCGACGACGTCGAGCTCGACGGTCGCCTGCACCTCGGGGTGGAGGCGCACCAGCGCGGAGTGCGTGCCGGTGGTCTTGATCGGGGTCGGGACCTCGATCTTGCGCTTGTCGAGCGACGGACCGCCCGCGGCCTTGACGGCATCCGCGATGTCGCCGGTGGAGACGGCGCCGAAGAGGCGGCCGCCGGTGCCGGCGTGCGCGGTGACCGTGACGGCCTTGGACTCGAGGTTGCCCTTGATGGACTGCGCCTCTTCGAGCGACTTCACCTCGCGGACCTGACGGCCCTTGGCGATGGCGTCGACCTGCTTCTGGCCGCCCTTGGTCCACGCCGTCGCGAGACCGCGACGGAAGAGGAAGTTGCGGGCGTAGCCGTCCTTGACGTCGACGACGTCACCGGCGGTACCGAGGCCGGTGACCTCGTGGGTGAGGATGACCTTCATCGTTTCTGGCTCCTTCTCGAACCGGTCAGCGGGACGAGCTCGAGTACGGCAGCAAGGCCATCTCGCGCGCGTTCTTGACGGCATTGGCGATGAGGCGCTGCTCCTGCACGGTCACGCCGGTCACCCGACGAGCGCGGATCTTGCCGCGGTCGGAGATGAACTTGCGCAGCAGGGCGGCGTCCTTGTAGTCGATGTTCTCGACCTTCGCCGCCTTGAGCGGGTTGGCCTTCTTCTTGGGCTTGCGAATGGCGGGCTTGGCCATCGTGGTGCTCTCCTTCTGCCGGAGCTGTCCCGGCGGATGAGCCCTGGTCTCCCAGGGATGGTGTCGTTCTGTGTGTGGGGGTGCTCCGTCACCTCACGGTGCGGCGCCCCGGATGTCGGTCGGATCAGAAGGGGGGCTCGTCGTAGCTGGGGGCCTGGCCCCAGCCACCCTGCTGGCCACCCTGCTGCGGTGCGGCGGGCTGCTGGGGAGCGGCCTGCTGGCCACCCCAGTTGCCCTGACCACCCTGCTGGGGGGCCGGCGCGGAGCCACCGGTGGCCCACGGGTCGGCGGCCTGCTGGCCACCACCCTGGCCACCGAAGCCACCACCGGAACCGCCGCGCTCGGCCTTGGTGACCTTCGCGGACGCATAGCGCAGCGAAGGGCCGACCTCGTCGACGTCGAGCTCGATGACGGTGCGCTTCTCGCCCTCCTTGGTGTCGTACGAGCGCGACTTGAGCCGGCCCGTCGCGATCACCCGCGTGCCACGGTGGAGCGACTCGGCGATGTTCTCGGCCGCGTCGCGCCAGATCGAGCAGCGCATGAAGAGGGTCTCCCCGTCCTTCCACTCGTTGGACTGCCGGTCGAACGTGCGCGGCGTGGACGCCACGGTGAAGTTCGCGACGGCGGCCCCCGAGGGGGTGAACCGGAGCTCGGGATCGGCGGTCAGGTTGCCGACGATCGTGATGGTGGTTTCGCCTGCCATGGGTCAGATGGCTCCTTCTGCTTGTCGTGCCGACGGTGTGCGGTGCGGACTCGACTCAGGCGCCGGGGCGCATGAGCTTGGTCCGCATGACCGACTCGTTGAGGCCGAGCTGGCGGTCCAGCTCCTTGGCCGTGGCCGGCTCGGAGGTGAAGTTGACGACGGCGTAGATGCCCTCGGACTTCTTCTTGATCTCGTAGGCAAGACGACGGCGGCCCCAGATGTCGACGTTGTCGACGGACCCACCATCGGTGGTCACGACCTTGAGGAACCGCTCCAGCGACGGCTGAACCGTCCGGTCGTCGAGCTCCGGGTCGAGGATGACCATGAGTTCGTACTGACGCATGCGTTAACCCGCCTCCTTTGGTCTGTGGCGGTCACGGTCTCTCCGTGACAGGAGGGTATGCATTGCTGCCGACACCGCCCGTGGGGTTTTCCACAGGGCGCGCAGAGGGCAACTTCCACAGGGTACCGGCCGCGGCGGCATCCCCCCAACTCGCGCTCACCCAGGCCTCGCGGGCGAGCCACACCACCGCGGCCAGCCGCAGCAGCAGCGCCGCGGCGTACCAGCCGGGCGGCAGGCCGTGTGCGGGGTCGACGAGGTAGTCGAGGTAGCCGAACATCGCGACGGCGTGCACGGCCTCGGCGCCGGCCCAGACCAGGTGGTCGCGCCAGCCGATGCCGACCAGCGCGACGAAGGGCACCAGCCAGAGCGCCGCCCACGGCTGGAACGACGCGGCGGTGCAGAGCGCGACGCACAGCCCGACGAGCGCGGCGGCCGCCACCACCGGGCGCGGCCGCGCACGGGCGCAGAGCACCACGACCGCGACGGTGAGCACCGCACCGAGCCCGGCGATCACCGCGACGTAGCCCGCCCCGATCGGGAAGCCGGCCATCGTGAACAGGTACCAGAGCGACCCGGGGCCGGCGCCGGCCTTCCGCCAGGCGCCCCACGGCTCGGTGAGCGCACCGGCATCCACGCAGGGCCACCGGCACGGCGACCGCGGCGACGGTCAGCGCGGTGGTGACCACCAGGCGACGTCGGGCGTCGCCGCCGCCGCGGCCCGGGCAGCAGCAGCATCGCGAGCAGCACCACCGCCGACAGCGGGCCGGCCAGCAGGGCGAGGCCGCCGAGCACCCCGGCCAGGCGCTCCCGGTCGCGGCTCCACGCCCAGAGCGCGACGACGGCGAGCGCGAGGGGCAGCAGGTCGGTCGAGCGGTAGAGGGTCAGCGCGAGCACCGGGGACAGCGCGAGGGCCACCGGGTCGGCATGGGGGTGGCGGCGCACCGTGCCGATGGCGACGACCAGGCCCGCGAGCACCGCGGCGGTGAGCAGCACCCACAGGGCGAGGAACCAGCGCTGGTGCCCGGTGGCCACCCCGGGGGCGATGCGGGAGAGCAGCGAGGTGACCACGGCCGACAGCACCGGCTCGGCCGTGCGCAGCCCGCCGCCGAGCCAGCCGGTGAGGCCGCCGCCCGGGTCGCCGGTCACGGCCTGCACCACCGGGGCGGAGCACTGCCGCCAGACCGGGACGTCGCCGCGCCAGCCCCGGGCCAGGCAGCCCGCCTGGCGCAGCGCCGCGGCCGACAGCGGGAGGGCCAGCAGCAGCACCACCGGGGCGAGCCGGGCCAGCGGCCCGCGCTCGACCGCGCGCAGCCGGCGGCCGCGGGGACCGCCGATCGACGTGGTCAGCCCCGGCGGCAGCACCGGGTCACGCACGTCGTCCACGCGTCGCACCCTAGCCGCGGGTCGCCGGTCAACCGTTGCCGGCTGGTGGCGCCAGTGGCGAGATCGTCACCGACGGGCTGGGCGGCCCGTTCGGTCTTGGTCTTCGACGGCTTCGGCGACGGCGGCCCCTGGGTCGGGCTCGGCGGCGCGCTCGTCGTGGGCGGCGCGCTCGTCGTGGGCGGCGCGGACGTGGTCGGCGGCGCCACGGTGCGTGGGCGGCGGCGGGTCGGCGTTCTTGTTGATGCCGGCCGGCTCCGGGAAGGGGACCACCTTGCTGCCCTCGAGGGCGGCCTTCATGTAGGCGGTCCAGATCCGGGCCGGGTAGGTGCCACCGGTGATGTTGCCGGCGTTGGGGAGGTTCTCCATCGGGAGCTCCTCGCCGTTCTTGCCGCTGCGGTAGAGGCCGACCGCGGTCTCGAGCTGCGGGACGTAGCCGTTGAACCACGCCGAGCGGAAGCTCTCGGAGGTGCCGGTCTTGCCGGCCGCGGGGCGGCCGAGGTTCTGGCCGACGTAGCGGGCGGTGCCGCCGTTGACCGGGTAGGTCATGGCGTCGATGACGTCGCTCATCAGGTCCTTGTCGAAGACCTGCTGCTTGACGACCTTGGCCTTGATGGTCGGCACGCTCTTGTCCTGGAAACGGATCTCCTTGACGATGTACGGGTTCGCCCGCACGCCCTCGGCGGCGATCGTCGCGTAGGCGGTGGCCATGTCGAGCACGGTGACGTAGTCGGTGCCGAGCACGTTGGCCATGTTCGGCTCGAGCTTGCTGCGCACGCCGGCGTCCTTGGCGGCCTTGCTCGACTTCTCGGGGGTGGCGTCGATGTTCAGGGCCGCGTAGACGGTGTTCACCGAGTTGCCGGTCGCCTTGCGCAGGTCGATCTGGCCGAACGACTCGTTGCCGAAGTTCTTCACCCGGCCGCGGCGGCCGTTGGCCGTCGGGGCACCGGGGTCGGCGAACTCCTTGAAGTACTGCGGGCTGGCGCCGGACAGGCGCGAGTTCAGGCTGAAGTCGCCGGACTGCAGGGCCGCGATCAGGGTGAAGATCTTGAACGTCGAGCCGGCCTGCATCTTGTCCTGGGTCGCGGCGTTCTGCTGGCGCTTGGTGTAGTCCTCGCCGCCGTACAGCGCGACGATGGCGCCGTCGCCGGGCTTGACCGAGGCCATGCCGACGTGCACCGACGGGGTGTCCTTGGGGCGCTCGGCCCGCACCGCCTTGACCATGTCGGACTGCTTGGCCTTGTCGATCGTGGAGACGATGCGCAGCCCACCGCGGTCGATGTCGGACTGCGGGATCTTGTACTTGTTGACGACCTCGTTCTTGATCATCTGGGTGAGGTAGCCGTTCGGCCCGCTCTGGGTGCGCGGCTTGTACTTCGGGAACTCGGGGAAGGTCGCGGCGTCGCGCTCCGCCTGGCTGAGCCAGCCCTTCTTCACCATCGCGTCGAGGATGAAGCCCGAGCGCTCCTTGGCGTTGGCCTCCTGCTTGTCGCCCAGGGCCGGGTCGTACAGCGAGGGCCCGCGGATCACCGAGGCGAGGAACGCGCTCTCGGCCGGGGTCAGCTTCGAGACGTCCTTGTTGAAGTACGCCTTCGACGCGGTCTGGATGCCGTACGCGCCGCGGCCGTAGTAGATCGTGTTGAGGTAGTTCTCGAGGATCTGGTCCTTGGTCTGCTGCTGGTCGATCTTGAGCGAGATGAGGATCTCGCGGGCCTTGCGCGACAGCGTGCGGTCGGCCGTGAGGAAGTAGTTCTTGACGTACTGCTGGGTGATCGTCGACCCGCCCTGGGTCGCCTGGCCGCCCTTGATCGCGACGCAGACGGCCCGGGCGATGCCGGTCGGCGAGATGCCGTTGTTCTGGTAGAAGTCCTGGTCCTCCGCCGCGAGCATCGCCTTCTGCATGTGCTCGGGCACCTTGCTCAGCGGCACCGACTCGCGGTTGCCCTGGGCGTCGGAGAGCCGCGCCAGCTCGGTCTTGCCGTCGGAGTAGTAGACGATCGACGCCTGCGCCGTCGCCAGCTCGTTGGCGTCCGGGATGTCGGTGCGCGCGTACGCGATGCCGACCGCGACCAGGCCGAGGGCCCCCAGCGCGAGCACCGCCCACAGGGCGCGCAGCAGCCACTTCTTGCCGCGCGAGCGGCCGGCGGATGCCGTGGAGCGGCTGCCGCCGGACCCTCCGGAGCCGCCGGAGCGGACCGAGGGGGAGCGAGTGGCCTGGGCCTGTTTGGCCTCGGCCCGGGTGGCTGGCTTGCGTTGGCTCATGCTGCTTCCGGGGACGGGGATGGGGGCTGTCGAGGGGCGTGCGGACGGGGCGAAAGCGCACGAACCCAGCGATCAGTATGGCGGTCAACCTTGGAGAAACCTGAATCGCGTGCCGGGCGACCGGGCCTGGGACGGCATCCTCGATGTATCGCGTCGATATATCTGTGTTAGCGTCTCGCCCTGACAAACGGCCCGTATGTCAGGTCCGTTCCCGCAGCCCGTCCGCCGTCCGTCCCCGCTCCCAGGAGGTCCCCGTGGTCACCACGCGCCGCGCCCGCCTGCTCGAGTTCGCCGTGCTCGGCCTGCTCCACGAGGGGCCGACCCACGGCTACGACCTGCGCCGCCGGCTCAACACCGCGCTCGGCCCGTTCCGCGCCCTGTCCTACGGCACGCTCTACCCCGCCCTGAAGGGCCTGCTCGGCCGCGGCCTGATCGCCGAGACCACCGACCCGGCCGGCCCGGGCGGCAAGCGCCCCCGGGTGGTCTACGAGCTCACCGCCGCCGGCAAGGAGCACTTCGCCGACCTCGTCGCCCGCACCGACGCCTCGGCCTGGGACGACGACGGCTTCGACGTGCGGTTCGCGTTCTTCGCCCGCACCGAGCAGGAGGTGCGCCTGCGCATCCTCGAGGGCCGCCGCTCGCGCGTCGCAGGAGGACCTCGAGCGGGTGCGCGAGGCCGCCGCCCGCGGCCGCGAGCGGATCGACGCCTACACCTCGGCCCTCCAGCGCCACGGCGAGGAGACCACCGAGCGCGAGGTGCGCTGGCTCAGCGAGCTCATCGACGCCGAACGGCGCCACCCCACCGACCCCGGCCCCCAGCCGTAGGTGCCGGTCGCGCCGCCCGGCGCACCCGGCATCCGAAGTTCCACCCCGTCCAGTCCATCCACCACCGACCTCCCCAGGAGAAGCACATGGGTTCCATTCGCGTCGCCGTCGTCGGCGTCGGCAACTGTGCGTCGTCGCTCGTCCAGGGCGTGCACTACTACCGGGACGCCGACCCGTCCCAGACCGTCCCCGGCCTGATGCACGTCATGTTCGGCGAGTACCACGTCCGCGACGTGGAGTTCGTCGCGGCGTTCGACGTCGACGACAAGAAGGTCGGCAAGGACCTCGCCGAGGCCATCGGCGCCTCCGAGAACAACACGATCAAGATCGCCGACGTCCCCACCACGGGCATCACCGTGCAGCGCGGCCACACCCTCGACGGCCTGGGCAAGTACTACCGCCAGACCATCGACGAGTCCGGCGCCGAGCCGGTCGACGTCGTCGCCGCCCTGCGAGGACGCCAAGGTCGACGTGCTCGTCTCGTACCTGCCGGTGGGCTCGGAGAACGCCGACAAGTTCTACGCCCAGTGCGCCATCGACGCGGGCGTCGCCTTCGTCAACGCCCTCCCGGTGTTCATCGCGTCCGACCCCGAGTGGGCCGCGAAGTTCGAGGAGGCCGGCGTGCCGGTCATCGGTGACGACATCAAGAGCCAGGTCGGCGCCACCATCACGCACCGCGTCATGGCCAAGCTGTTCGAGGACCGCGGCGTGCAGCTCGACCGCACCTACCAGCTCAACGTCGGCGGCAACATGGACTTCAAGAACATGCTCGAGCGCGAGCGCCTGGAGTCCAAGAAGATCTCCAAGACCCAGTCGGTCACCTCGAACCTCACCGGCGCGCTGGCCGGCAAGACCGACGACCGCAACGTGCACATCGGCCCGTCGGACTACGTCGCGTGGCTCGACGACCGCAAGTGGGCCTACGTGCGCCTCGAGGGTCGCGCCTTCGGTGACGTGCCGCTCAACCTCGAGTACAAGCTCGAGGTCTGGGACCGCCCGAACTCGGCCGGCATCATCATCGACGCCATCCGTGCGGCGAAGATCGCCAAGGACCGCGGCATCGGCGGCGCCCTGCTGTCGGCGTCCTCCTACCTGATGAAGTCCCCGCCGGAGCAGCGCCCCGACGACCTCGGTCGCGCGAAGCTCGAGGCCTTCATCCGCGGGGAGGAGGAGCGCTGACCGCGCTCTGACCCCTCACCGTGAGCGGGCGGCATCCAGACCTTCGTG
>CAWAKY010000040.1:0-54159 GCA_963782695.1 uncultured Actinomycetota bacterium
CTCCATCGTGCACCGAGCTATTACGGGCAAGCAGAGCGGAATGTGCCTGAACCTGAAGCAGGATCGCAGCATCTTGCGGCGCTTACGCCAGGCCGTCCCCTCGAGCGTCGTGAGGCCGTCCCCCCCAGTAGCCGCGATTTGAATTTTTAACAAACTCCGGTTTGCGGAGACACGCTTCGCGCTCGAAAAAAGCTCGCTAACCTGAGGCGCACCGCTGACCAGGATGCAGGGCAAGTGTCCCAAATTGAATTTGGCCACATCGCCATAACGCGCGGCAAGAGCAGTGAGGAACACGAACATGTCCGGTCGCCAAACCTGATGCTCGCCGGTGCCGGGTGGTGTCGCTGCCATCAAATGATCTCTCGACGATCAGGTTCGCGCTCAACCTGGTAGTTGACCGGACCCATTTGGGGGCTTTGCATCGTATCAGTCCTGATCTGGACCGGTCTCAAGGGTTGGCTCCTCTGAGGGTCCGATTTCACGATCAGGCCAGAATATACCAGGGAACGGACCTCGCATGTTCGCGACTTCTGAGTTCGGCGCGTCCAACAAAGCCCTGGCTTGTCTCAAGTCAAACGTATCGAATCCTTCCGTGAACCAGTTATAGATCCGCGCAAGACGGTTTCGCTCGCCCCGAAGTCGCGTCAGGCTCGCGGTGGCGCGCAATTCCCAAGACTTCGCTTGTTGCGCCACCGCAATGGCGAGTGCGCGCTCAAGGTAGGCTTCCGCTTTCACAGAATCCGGATCGGTCGACAGAAGCGCGATTTCACCAGCTATGCGATAGATATCAGCTTCGTGCCACCTTTCTTTGCTCGTTTCTGTGGCAGTGATTGCTTCGTCAATGCATCGCCACGCGTCGTCGAATTGGCCAAGTTCGGAATAAGCTTTTGCCAAATATGACAAGAACAACGGCATCCAGAAGACGTTGATCCCGTTGACCGCAATGCAGAGATGCCGGAGGTGATCATTTGAATTGCGTCCGGGGCTCTGCCGATAAGGGCCAACGTGCACCCTTGGACCGACATTCCTAACGCTTTCCAGAACGACGTACCTTTTACGTCTGCCAAAGCTACAAGTTCTTCGGCTTCCGCGGTCGCTTCAGTGCAATCTCCGCATTGGATATGAACCGTCCGCCTTCCCTGAGAAAGCGCGGACATCAGTGTGGCAGCTTGGGCGATTTCACGCGCATCTTTGAGCGCCTGCTTCGTGTCTGCTAGTGCGGAGTCCGGATAGCCAAAGAATCGACAAGGCCCACGATCGATAGGACAAGGCTGCCACCCGAACGTCTTGGCCGAAACGGTTAGCCAGCAGACGATGCTCGGCGGGATCGTAAAGCTCGATCGCGCGATCAAGATGCGCTCGCCCCTCCGCAAAGGCGCCCGTATGCAGCACGGAACCCATAATACGGTGACCGATCATGAGCGGGATCGGTGCCTTTCGCTTCTCGGCAAGCTTCAGGAATTGTCCTGCTAGTTCACGCAGTGCGTCCCCATTGAACGCAACGAAGCTTGTGGTCCAGAAACTGTGGAGAACCGAAAACAAAAGCAGTGGATCGTCGGGAACCTCTCCAAGCGCCTCAGCATGTTCGATTAGCAGACGTGCTCGTTCTGCGTGGCCGCTCTGGTTTCAGGCGCAGCGTATCCTTTGAGATGCATGAGTGGGGTGATTAGCGCGACTTGAATTCTGATCTGTTCGCGACGAAGCATGGGGGTGGCAGGCACAAGTCGCAATTTGCGCCAGCGCTCGGGTGAGCTGTTCTGCGGCTTCAGCCAGCGCCGAGCGCTCCAGAGACCGCTGTCCGGCTTTGCCCCACAGGGCCGCCGCCTTGTCGACGTTGCCGGCTTCGGTGTAGTGACGCGCCAGTTGCTCCGGGTGACGCTCAGCGATGTCCGCAAATTGGTTTTCCAGGGATTCGGCAATACGGGCGTGAAGCGCACTTCGGGGCTTGCGCAGAAGTGTGCCATAGGCCGCATCCTGCACCAGGGTATGCTCGAACAGATAGTTCGCATCGGGCGGTAACGCCCGGCCGAAACAGCAATCCTGGCGCAACAACACCTGTCGATCTCCTATACAGCTCTGCATCCGGCTTGCGCACCACTGCAGCCAGCAGGGCATGGGGAAATTCCCGCCCAATGGCCGCCCCGACTTGGGCCACATCTTTGGCAGGGCCGAGCCGATCGAGCCGTGCCATTAACGACGCATGCAAACTTGCAGGGACCGGAAGAGCCCGCAAGGGAACGGCTGCAACCGCTTGCTCCGCGGCGCTTTCGCTTTCCGCCGCAGGGTCACGACCCCGAAGCCGATCGCCTCGACGTCGCGGGCCTCGAAGTCGTCGAGCCACGCGGCGTACATCGCGTTGAAGTCGACCGTGCCGGGGTGGTGGCCGCCGTCGCGGGCCCAGGTCTCGGCGTACTCGGCCGGGTCCTGCACCTCGCGCTGCACGACCCAGGCGTCGAGGCCGGTGCCGTCGAGCCAGGCCCCGACCCGCTCGGTCCAGGTGCGAGCCGCGGGGCACCTCCCAGTTGCCGAGGAACTGCGCGATGCCGCCCGGCTCGAGGTGGTCGCCGACCCCGCGCACGAGGTCGCGCACGACGGCGTCCCCGGCGGCACCGCCGTCGCGGTACTCGAACAGCGGCACGGCCCCGGAGCGCGGTGTGATGACGAACGGCGGGTTGCTCACGACCAGCCCGAACCGCTCCCCCGCCACCGGGTCGAGCATCGAGCCGGCGCGCACGTCCCAGTCGGCCTCGTCGAGGGCCGCGTTGAACCGGGCGAACGCCAGCGCCCGCTCGGACAGGTCGGTGACGACGACCTCGTCGGCGTGCCCCTCGAGGTGCAGCGCCTGGACCCCGCACCCGGTGCCGAGGTCGAGGGCGCGGTCGACGTGCGGCCGGGGGGTCCACGACGCCAGGGTCGTCGAGGCGCCGCCGATGCCGAGCACGTGGTTCTCGCGCAGGGGGCGGCGGGTCGCGACCTCGCCGAGGTCGGAGGCGACCCACCAGTCGACCCCGTCGGAGGCGTACGGGCGCAGGTCGCACAGGGCGACGACGGCATCCCCCTCGGGCTCGACCAGGCCCAGCGCGACGGCACCGTCGACACCGAGGGTGGGCAGCGCGGCCGCGGCCTCGGCGACGTCGACCGGGTCGCCGAGGGCGAACAGCCGCACCAGGGTCGCGCCCGGGGCGCTCGAGGCGGAGGTCACCCGCTGCGCGGGCATCGCCTGGTCGCGGTCGAGGGCGGCGGTGGCCAGCGGGCCGAGCAGCTCGGTGACGCCCGCGACGGTGTAGCCGCGCGGCGACGAGGTCGGCGCGCAGGGCGGGGACGAGGGCGGGGTCGACGCGGGGCGGGTTCGGGGTCATCGAGGACGAGCGTATGCCGTCCGGCGCGTGCGCTCACCCACCTCGCCCCGGGTGCGGCTCACCGCTCGCGCTGCACCAGGGCCAGCAGCTCGGGGCGGGAGGTGATGCCGAGGCGCGCGTAGACGTTGCGCAGGTGGTACTCCACCGTCTTCGGGCTGAGGAACAGGCGCAGCGCCGCCTCGCGCGTGGTGAGGCCGTCGCTGACCAGCGCGACGATCTGTCGCTCGCGCGGGCTCAGCGCGTCGAGGGCGCTGGTCCCCCGGCGCACGACGGTCGCCCCGGTGGCGTCGAGCTCCTCGGCGGCCCGGTCCGCCCACGGCACCGCGCCGAGCCGCTCGAACGCCTCGAGCGCGTCGCGCAGCGGCTCGCGGGCGTCGGCCCGGCGGCGGGAGCGCCGCAGCCGCTGGCCGTGCATCAGCCGTGAGCGGGCGGCCTCGAACAGGTCTGCGGTGAGGGCGTGCTGGCGGGCGGCCTCGCCGAACGCGGCGTCGATGCCGGCCGGCTCGACGAGCAGCGCCTGCGCCCGGGCGGCTCGCGCCAGCGCCCAGGGCCGGCCCTTGGCCTGGGCCCGGGCCGCGTACTCGTCGGCGACGACGGCCGCCTCGTCGGCCCGGCCCGCGAGCACGAGGCACTCGGCCAGCTCGGGCCCGGGGTGCACGTCGACGTCGACGAACCCGGTGCGGTCGAGCAGGGCGGACAGGAGGGTGAACCGCTCGGCGGCCTCCTCGACCGCGCCCGCGGCCAGCGCCGACTCGCCCTGCGCGAACCCGGCCCACACCTCGGCGAGCACGTTCGAGCGCGGTGTCGCCAGGGCCAGGGCCTGCTCGGCGTGCCGGGCGCAGTCGTCGGCGGCGCCGGTGCGGGCCTCGAGCCACGCCAGCCCGGCCAGCGACATCGCCTGCTCGGTGACCAGCCCGAGCTCCGCGGCCAGCTCGGTCGACTCGGCGTAGGCGGAGCGCGCCGGCCCCCAGTGGTCGCGCGTCGCACCGGCTCGGGCGAGGAAGAACAGCAGCCGGGGCAGCGGCCCCACGGCCCAGGTCGCCCGCCGCGCCTCGATCTCGCGGGCCAGCTCGTCGGCGGCCTCGGACCCCCGCAGCCAGAGCATGGTGTTGAGCGCCCAGACCTCGTCCTCGTCGTCGTGCGGGTCGCGGGCGGTGCTGTCGCCGAGCGGCGGGTGGGCACCCGGCATCCGCAACAGGGCCAGGGCGGCGCGCAGCTCGGCCTCCCCCGAACCGCCCCCGAGCACCGCGGCCATGCCGGTCGTCATCAGGCACCGCCCTCGCGCCGCACCGGTGAGGTCGTGGCCGAGCAGCACGGTCGCGTGCCGGGCCGCCGTGGCGGCAGTGCCGGCGTCGGCGAGGGTGAAGGCGAGCGTCACGACCTCGGCGACGATCCGGCTCGCCGCCTCGGGGTCGTCGGCCACCGCCGCGTCGGCCGCCCGCGAGCAGGAAGCGACGCGCGACGTCGAGCGAGCCGGCCCGGGCGGCGATGCTCCCGGCCAGGGCCTCGGCCCGCCACGGGGGCGCCGGCCCCGGCGAGTCGCGCACCACCTCGTCGCACAGCCGGGTGGCCCAGGCCGGCGTCACCCGCCGCCCAGGCGGCCTCCGCGGCGGCGAGCAGCCGCTCGACCCGCCGGCTCGCGACCGGCGTGATGCCCGCGGCCCGCTCCAGCCCGGCGGCGGCCACGGCCGGGGCCCCGCGCCGGGCGGCGGCGGCGGCGACCTCCTCGAGCGCGGCGGCGAGGCCCTCGTCCGGGCCGGCTGCGGCGGCGGCGAGGTGGCGGGCCCGCTCGTCGGTGCGCCCCGGTGGCAGGGCGTCGGCCACGGCGGCGTGCAGCCGTCGGCGCTGCTCGGCCGGCAGGCTCGAGTAGACCGCCGACCCCACCAGCGGATGCCGGGGAGCCAGCCGGTCGCCGTCGAGGTCGACCAGCCCGGCCTGCTCGGCGCGCCCGAGCGCCGTGCCGTCGACCCCGAGCGCCGATGCCGCCGCGACGACGAGCGCGGCCGACCCGCCGGCCAGGGCGGACAGCGCGACGACCACCTGGACGTCGGGCCCGAGGGCCTGGGCGCGCTCGGCGAAGACGTCGACGAGGGTGCCGGACAGCGGGATCGGGTCGTCGAGCGCCAACCGCGCCAGGGCGTCGGGCCGCCGGACGAGCTCGGTGACGGCCAGCGGGTTGCCCGCCGTGACGGCCTGCGCCCGAGCCGCGGCCTCGGGCGTCGCCGGCAGCCCCAGCTCGGCCATCAGCGACCCGACCTGCCCGGCGTCGAGGCCGTCGACCGGCAGCTCGGGAAGGCCGGCCTCGGCGAGCGGCCCACCCTCGCCGGTGCGCTGGGCCGCGACGACGAGCACGGGGTCGGCGCCCAGCCGCCGGGCCGCGAAGGCGAGGGCCCGGGCCGACGGCTGGTCGAGCAGGTGGGCGTCGTCGAGCAGCACCACGAGCGGCGCCCGCTCGGCCCGGCGGGTCAGCACCGCCAAGCGTCGCGGCGCCGACCGCGAAGGGCGGCGGCGGGTCGCCGTCGCGCAAGGCCAGGGCCACCCCGAGCGCCCGCGCCTGCGGCACCGGCAGCGCCGCCAGCTCGTCGGTGACGTCGCCCAGCACGAGGCCGAGCGCGGCGTACGGCACCTCCTGCTCGGCCGGGGTGCCCACCACCCGCACCACGAGCGCGCCGGTCGACATCGTGGCCACCTCGTCGAGCAGCGTCGACTTGCCGACCCCCGCCTCGCCGGTCACGAGCAGGGCTCCCCCACGGCGCAGCCGAGCGCCCGCCAGCAGCTCCGCCACCCGCTGGAGCTCGGTCTCGCGCCCCACGACCACCACTGCAGTGTAGGAACAGTTGAGGGTGTGACCCGGATGCGGCGAGGGTGGCCGACGCCGGATCGTCGGGGCATCGACCTCGGCGTCCGCTGCCGGGATCATGAACCCGGGAGGACTTCCCCATGCCGCACAACCAGACCACGACGATCGACACCGACACCCTGATGTCGTTCGTGTTCCGCGCCGTCGACGAGGTGGGCGCCGCGCTCAACTGCGCCCTCGTCGTCATGGGCGACCGGCTCGGCTACTACAAGGCGCTGGCCGACGGCGGCCCGATGACCGCGGCCGCCCTCGCCGCGGCGAGCGGCACCGCCGAGCCCTACGCCCGCGAGTGGCTCAACGCCCAGGCGGCCGGCGCCTTCGTCACCTACGAGCCCGCCGACGGCACCTACGCCCTGCCCCCGGAGCACGTGATCGCCCTGACCGACGAGAGCAGCCCGGCCTTCCTGCCCGGCTTCTTCCAGATCGCGCTCGGCACCATCCGTGACTCCGACCGCATCCTCGCCGCGGCCCCCGACGGTGACGGGGTGGGCTGGCACGACCACAACACCGACGTGCACGACGGCTGCGAGCGGTTCTTCCGGCCCGGGTACAACGCCAACCTCGTCGCCGAGTGGCTGCCCGCCGTCGACGGCGCTGGTCGACAAGCTCACCGCGGGTGCGACCGTCGCCGACATCGGCTGCGGCCACGGCGCCTCGACCGTGCTCATGGCCCAGGCCTTCCCGGCCTCGCGCTTCGTCGGCTCCGACTACCACGCGGCCTCGATCGGCACCGCCGTCGAGCGGGCCGCCGCGGCCGGGGTGGAGGACCGGATCGAGTTCGAGGTGGCCCCGGCATCCTCGTTCAGCGGCTCCGGCTACGACCTGGTGACCACCTTCGACGCCCTGCACGACATGGGCGACCCGGTGGGCGCGGCGAAGCGGGTGCACGAGGCCCTCGCCCCCGACGGGGTCTGGCTGCTCGTCGAGCCGGCCGCGGGCGACCACGTCGAGGACAACCTCAACCCGGTGGGGCGCGCCTACTACGGCTTCTCGACCCTGCTGTGCACCCCGGCATCGCTGTCGCAGCCGGTCGGGCGCGGCGCTCGGCACCCAGGCCGGCCCGGCCCGGATCCGCGACGTCACCGTCGCCGCCGGCTTCCGCGGCTTCCGGCTCGCGGCGTCGACCCCGTTCAACAACGTGTTCGAGGTGCGGCCGTGACGTGGCCGGCCTGGACCCGTCCGGTGCGCGAGGACGTCGTGGTGCGAGGCGGCACCCCGATCAGCTTCGCCGTGCACGGGTCCGGGCCGGCCACCGTGGTGCTGCTGCCCGCCTGGTCGATCGTGCGCTCGCGGATGTGGAAGGCGCAGGTGCCGCACCTGGCCCGCCACCACCGCGTGGTCACCTTCGACGGGCGCGGCAGCGGTGGGTCGGGCCGCCCGGTCGGGTGCGGCCGCGTATGCCAACGCCGAGTACGCCGCCGACACCGTCGCGGTCATGGATGCCGTCGGCGTCGAGCGGGCGGTGCTCGTGGGCCTCTCGAGCGGTGCCGCGTGGGCCGCCCAGGTGGCCGCCGAGCACCCCGACCGGGTGCAGGGGCTGGTCGCGATCGGGCCGGTGTGCGCCTCGTGGCAGCCGCGGGGCCAGGCCGAGCTCGCGACCTACACCGACCCGCAGGACGACACCCAGGGCTGGGCGAAGTACAACCGCCACCACTGGCTCGACGGCGGCTACGACGACTTCGTCGAGTTCTTCTTCGCCCAGATGTTCCACGAGCCGCACTCGACCCGCCAGCGCGAGGAGGGCTCGGCCTGGGCGCACGAGCTCGCCCCGCAGACCCTGGTCGACTGCACCTCCGGGCGGCTCGGGCTCGACGGGGCCGAGACGACCGAGCTGGGGCCGCTGCTGGATGCCGTGCGGTGCCCGGTGCTCGTCCTCCACGGCAGCGAGGACCGGGTGCGCGCGCTCGACGACGGGGTGCGGTTCGCGGAGCGCTCAGGGGGCTCGCTGGTCGTGCTCGACGGCGCCGGGCACGGCCCGCCGATGCGGGACCCGGTGGTCGTCAACCGCGAGCTCGACCGGTTCGTCGAGCGGGTGGCGGGCGCGCCCGGCATCCGGGAGACGACGCCCGCGGCGCTGGTCGCGGGCGCTGCGCCGGCAGCGCGAGGTGCTCGTGCTCTCGTCGCCGATCGGCCTGGGCCACACCCGGCGCGACCTGGCGATCGTCGAGGCGCTGCGCGCCGAGCACCCCGACGTGCGGGTGCGGTGGCTGGCCCAGGACCCGGTGACTCGCGTGCTGGAGGGGGCGCGCGAGGAGGTGCACCCGGCGTCGCGGTGGCTGGCGTCGGAGTCGGCGCACGTCGAGGCCGAGTGCGGCGAGCACGACCTCGACGCGTTCGAGGCGATCCGGCGGATGGACGACATCCTGGTCAACAACTTCATGGTGCTCGACGAGGTGCTCGAGACCGAGCACGTCGACCTCGTCGTCGGGGACGAGGCGTGGGAGACCGACCACTTCCTGCACGAGAACCCGGAGCTGAAGCGCGGCGCCTTCGCCTGGCTCACCGACTTCGTCGGCTGGCTGCCGATGCCGGCCGGTGGCGAGCGGCAGGCCTGCCTCACCGCGGACTACAACGCCGAGATGCTCGAGCACCGCGAGCGCTTCCCGTGGGTGCGCGACCGGTCGGTGTTCGTCGGCACGCCGGACGACGTCGTGCCGGACTCGTTCGGGCCGGGGCTGCCGTCGATCCGGCAGTGGACGGAGGCCGAGTTCGAGTTCGCCGGCTACGTCAGCGGCTACACGCCACCCGCCGACGAGGAGCGGGCGCGGCTGCGGGAGTAGCTGGGCTGGCGCGACGACCAGACCGTGTGCGTCGTCGCGGTGGGTGGCACGGCCGTCGGGGGCGACCTGCTGCGGCGGGTGCTCGACGCGGTGCCGGCGGCCCGACGCGAGCGGGACGGACCTGCGGTTCGTCGTGGTGGCGGGGCCACGGATCGACCCGGAGTCGCTGCCGCGCCGACGGGGTGCCACGGTGCTGGGCTACGTGCCCGACCTCTGGCGGCAGCTGGCGGCGTGCGACGTCGCCGTGGTGCAGGGCGGCCTCACGACCTGCATGGAGCTCACCGCCGCGCGGCGCCCGTTCCTCTACGTGCCCCTGCGCAACCACTTCGAGCAGAACCGGCACGTGCGGCACCGGCTGGAGCGCTACGGCGCCGGGACGCACCTGCCCTACGAGCAGCTCGTCGACCCCGACGCGTTCCGGGCCGAGCTGCTCGCGACGCTGGCCCGGCCGGTGACGTCGGCGCCGGTCGAGACCGACGGTGCGGCCCGGGCCGCCCGGCTGCTCGCCGACCTGCTCTGAGGCGTCGGCTCCCCGCGGCCGTCGAGGTCCCGCGACACGCTGATCGACCTGCGCTGGGCGTCAGCGCGTCGTGGGACCTCGACCGGGACGTGCGAGGGGCCGGGTTCCAGCGGAACCCGGCCCCTCGGCATCCAGATCGGACCTAGATGCGACACCGGGTGCTGCTGCTCCGCGGCTGCCGCGTCGGGGTCGCTGTCGTTGCCGATCGCGATGTCCTTGCTCTTGGAGTACGCGACCGACGCGATGACGATGACGAAGGCGACCGCCGCGATGCCGTAGCGGATCGCCGGCGAGGCGCCGGTGCCGACGGTCAGGGAGACGATGGCCGGCGCGATGAGCACCGACACCAGGTTCATCACCTTGAGCAGCGGGTTGATCGCCGGGCCGGCGGTGTCCTTGAACGGGTCACCGACGGTGTCACCGATGATCGTCGCCTCGTGCGCCTGCGGAGCCCTTGCCGCCGTGCGCGCCGTCCTCGACGATCTTCTTCGCGTTGTCCCACGCGCCGCCGGAGTTGGCGAGGAACACGGCCATCAGCGCACCGGCGCCGATCGCACCGGCGAGGAAGCCGGCCAGCGGGCCGATGCCGAGGCCGAAGCCGACGGCGACCGGCATGAGCGCGGCGAGCAGGCCCGGCGTCGCGAGCTCGCGCAGCGAGTCACGGGTGCAGATGTCGACGACGCGGCCGTACTCCGGCTTCTCGGTGTAGTCCATGATGCCGGGGTGCTCGCGGAACTGGCGGCGCACCTCGAACACGATGGCCCCGGCCGCACGCGTCACCGCGTTGATGGCCAGGCCGGAGAAGAGGAAGACCACCGCGGCGCCGATGAGCACGCCGACGAGCACGCTCGGGGTGACGACCTGCAGGTCGAAGGTCGACACGACGAACTTGCTGGGCTGCTCCTTGATCTCGCCGCCGTCGATGATCGCCTGCAGCTGGGTCTGCCACGCGTCGCTGTAGGAGCCGAACAGCGCGGTCGCGGCCAGCACGGCCGTCGCGATCGCGATGCCCTTGGTGATCGCCTTGGTCGTGTTGCCGACGGCGTCGAGCTCGGTGAGGATCTGCGCGCCCTCCTCGTCGACGTCGCCCGACATCTCGGCGATGCCCTGGGCGTTGTCGGAGACCGGGCCGAAGGTGTCCATGGCGACGATGACGCCGACCGTGGTCAGCAGGCCGCAGCCGGCGAGCGAGACGAGGAACAGCGCCAGGGCCGTCGAGCCGCGCGCCGAGGAGGAAGGCGAGGTAGACGGCGCCGGCGATGATCGCCGCCGTGTAGACCGCCGACTCCAGGCCGACGCCGATGCCCGAGAGCACGACGGTGGCCGGGCCGGTGAGCGAGGTGCGGGCGACGTCGATGGTCGGGCGCTTGTCGGTGCCGGTGAAGTGGCCGGTGAGCCACAGGATGATGCCGGCGAGCACGATGCCGATGACGACCGCGAGGAACGCCGACGACGCGCGGGCTGCCGGTGAGCCAGCTGCCGGTGAGCGCCGCGACCTCCTGCTGCTTGTCGGTGAGGGTGGCGACCCGGTCGAACAGCTCGGCGTACGTGGCCGGCAGGTAGGTCCAGGCGGCGATCGCCGGAGAGCACCGCGGAGACGACGGCCGCGATGTAGAAGCCGCGGTTGATGGCGCTGAGGGCGTTCTCGCCCGGGCGGGCCTTGGTGATGAAGACGCCGAGCAGCGCGGTGACCGCACCGATGGCCGGGATGATCAGCGGGAAGACCAGGCCGTACTCGCCGAAGGCGACCGAGCCGAGGATGAGCGCGGCCACGAGCGTGACGGCGTACGACTCGAACAGGTCGGCGGCCATGCCGGCGCAGTCGCCGACGTTGTCACCGACGTTGTCGGCGATGGTGGCGGCGTTGCGCGGGTCGTCCTCGGGGATGCCGGCCTCGACCTTGCCGACGAGGTCGGCGCCGACGTCGGCGGCCTTGGTGAAGATGCCGCCGCCGACTCGCATGAACATCGCGAGCAGGGCCGCACCGAAGCCGAAGCCCTCGAGCACCTTGGGGGCGTCGCCCTTGTAGAGGAGCACGACGACCGAGGCGCCCAGCAGGCCCAGGCCCACCGTGGTCATGCCGACGGCACCACCGGTGCGGAAGGCGATCTTGATGCCGGCGTCGCGGCCGTTCTCGCCACGGGCGGCCGAGGCGACCCGGACGTTGGCCTTGGTGGCCAGGCGCATGCCCATGTAGCCGATCAGCGCCGAGAAGAGCGCGCCGACGACGAAGAAGGCCGGAGCGTCCCCACTTGACCCCGGCGGTGTCGGCGGGCAGCAGCAGGAGCAGCCCGAAGACCAGCACCACGAAGGGCATCAGGGTCCTGAACTGACGTGCGAGGTAGGCCTTGGCCCCCTCCTCGACGGCTGCGCCGATCTCCTGCATCTTGTCGGTGCCCGGGTCTGCGGCGAGGACCTGACCCCGGAAGATGAACCCGAAGACGAGCGACACCACCGCGATGACCGCGACGGTGACGACGAGTACGAGGTTCATTCCGGTGAGGTCCAGGGCAGAGCTCGTCGCAGCTGGTGCGAGCGCGAGGGGTGCCATTCCATCCTCCTTGACGGGTGTGAGTTCGTCCCGGGGCGACGTACGCCTGCGGCTGGGACGTTCGGGCGCACCTTACCGGCACCCGGGCGGACGCGCTCCACCCGGCCGGGCGTGACGCAGGTCACCAGGACGGCCGCGCATGCGGGGCCGTCGCTCGGGGGATCAGGCCGCGAGGGCCTCCTCGAGCGAGTCGTGGATGCCGAACACCTTGTCGAGGCCGGTGATCCGGAAGACGCGCAGGATGCGGTCGTTGGAGCAGACGATGCGCAGCCAGCCGGAGTGGTTGCGGACGAGCTTGAGGCGGCCGACGAGCACCCCGAGCCCGGTCGAGTCGAGGAACGAGACCTCGTCGAGGTCGACGACGAGCCGGGCGTTGCCGGCCCCGATCTCCTCGTCGAGGACGGCGCGCAGCTGGGCGGCGGTGTAGACGTCGACCTCTCCGGCGACCGTCACGACACTGACGTCGTCCTGGCGAGACGTGGTCACGGACAGCTCCACGGGCGTGGCTCCTTGTGCTTACTGCAGGTCACGTGTCCGACGGGGGCTGTCGGAACCAAGGATTACCGTAACCGTCGTGAGCAGTCCTGCACAGCACCTCGCCGTTCTCACGGCCCGCACGCAGGGCGAACGCCTCCTCCACGTCGAGCACGTCCCGGCCCGGACGGCCCGTCTGGCGCAGTGGCCGGAGTCCGTCGCGCCGGCCGTCCTGTCGGCCCTGCTGGCCGCCGGGATGGAGCGGCCGTGGTCGCACCAACGGGCCGCGATCGACCTCGCCACGGCCGGTGAGCACGTCGTGATCGCGACCGGCACGGCATCCGGGAAGAGCCTGGGCTACCTCGCGCCCGTGCTCAGCGCGGCGTCCGAGGGCGCGGCCACGCCGGGGCTGCGCGGGTCGACGGCCATCTACCTCGCGCCGACCAAGGCGCTGGCCGCCGACCAGCTGGCGCGCATCGAGGCGATGGCGGTGCCGGGGGTGCGGGCCGCGACCTACGACGGCGACACCCCGCCCGACGAGCGGCGCTGGATCCGCGACCACGCCAACGTCGTGCTCACCAACCCCGACCTGCTGCACCACTCGCTGCTGCCGGGGCACGAGCGGTGGTCGCGGTTCCTGCGCTCGCTCGAGTACGTCGTCGTCGACGAGTGCCACGTCTACCGCGGGGTGTTCGGCTCGCACGTCTCGGCGGTGCTGCGCCGGCTGCGGCGGGTCGCGGCCCGGTACGGCGCGACCCCGACCTTCGTGCTCGCGTCGGCCACCGTGTCGCAGCCCGCGGTGCACGCGGAGCGCCTGATCGGGATGCCGGTCACGGCCGTCACCGACGACGGCTCACCGCGCGGGGCGATGACCTTCGCCCTCTGGGAGCCCGCGACGGTCGACGGGCACCGCCGGTCGGCGACGACCGAGGCCGCCGAGATCCTCGCCGAGCTGGTGCTCGACGGGGTGCAGGCCGTGGCGTTCGCGCGCAGCCGCGCGGGGGCGGAGTCACTGGCCACGAACGCGCGCCGGCGGGTCGAGCACGACGACCCGGCGCGGGCCGAGGGTGTCGCGGCCTACCGGGGCGGCTACCTGCCCCAGGACCGGCGCGAGATCGAGCGGGGGCTGCGCGACGGGTCGGTGCGCGGGCTGGCCGCGACGAACGCCCTCGAGCTCGGCATCGACGTCAGCGGCCTCGACGCGGTGGTGATGGCCGGCTGGCCGGGCCGGCGCGCGAGCCTGTGGCAGCAGGCCGGGCGGGCCGGGCGCTCGGGCGAGGAGTCGCTGGCGGTGCTCGTCGCCGCCGACGACCCGCTCGACACCTACCTGGTGCGCCACCCGGAGGCGATCTTCGGCGAGCCGGTCGAGGCCACCGTCATGGACCCGCACAACCCGCACGTGCTGGCGCCGCACCTCGCAGCCGCCGCGGCGGAGCTGCCGCTGGGCGAGAGCGACCTGCCGATGTTCGGGCCCGACGCGCGCCGGCTGCTCGACGCGCTGGTGACCAGCGGCATCCTGCGGCGGCGGCCCTCGGGGTGGTTCTGGGCCCGGGAGGACCGCCCGGCCGAGCACATCTCGCTGCGCGGGGCCACCGACGTGGTCGCGGTGGTCGAGGCGCGCACCGGCCGGGTGCTGGGCACCGTCGACGAGGCGTCGTGCGCACGGGCAGGTGCACACCGGTGCGGTGCACGTGCACCAGGGCGACACCTGGGTGGTCACCGAGCTCGACCTCGAGGCCCGGGCCGCGCACGTGGTGCGCGGTGACCCGGGGTGGTCGACGCACGCGCAGTCGGTGAGCCGGTTCGACATCCTCGGCCGCGAGCGCACGCAGCGGCGGGCCCGGGTCGCGGTGTCGTTCGGCACGGTGCGGGTGACCTCGCAGGTGACCGGCTTCCTGCGCCGGCTGCCGTCCGGCGAGGTGCTCGGCACCCACCCGCTCGACCTGCCGGAGCGGTCGCTGACGACCAAGGCCGTGTGGTGGACCGTGCCCGAGGACGTGCTGGCCGCCGCCGGGGTCGAGGCCACCGTGGTGCCGGGGGCGCTGCACGCGGCGGAGCACGCCGCGATCGGGATGCTGCCGCTGGTCGCCACCTCCGACCGCTGGGACGTCGGCGGGGTCTCCACCGCCCTGCACCCCGACACCGGCGAGCCGACGATCATGGTCTTCGACGGCTACCCCGGCGGTGCCGGCTTCGCCGAGCGGGCCTTCGGGGCGTTCGAGGCGTGGGTGCGGGCCACCCGCGACGCCGTGCTCGGGTGCCCGTGCGCCACGGGCTGCCCGGCCTGCGTGCAGTCGCCCAAGTGCGGGAACGGCAACGAGCCGCTCGACAAGGCCGGAGCGGTGACCGTGCTCGAGCTGGCCCTGGCGCCGGCCCAGACCTGACCCTGCTGTCGAACCCTCGGGTGCGCTCGGATCGGCCGTCGCGCAAGGGGTTCCGGCTGCGGTGCCGCGGGTAGGGTCGAAAGCATGGTCCTGATCGGAGTCATCCTCGTCCTGCTCGCCGCCGCTGCCGGTGTCGTTCTCATCGCCGGCACCGCCCAGCTCACGGACTCCGTGCAGATCGACGTGCTCGGCGGCACGCTGAGCATCCCCCCGTTGACCCTCCTGATCACCGGCATGGTCGTCATCTCGGTGTTCTGGCTCGGCTGGGTGCTGCTGCGCGGTGGTCTGCGCCGCAGCAAGCGCCGCCGGGTCGAGTCCAAGGAGGCCGCGGCCGCCGCGGAGGCCAAGCGCGTCGAGGAGCAGCAGCGCATGCAGGACGAGTTCGCCGCCCGCGAGCAGGCCCTCACCGAGGAGCGCCGCCGCCGCGAGGAGGCCGAGTCGCTGGTCGCCGAGCAGCGCTCGACCACGCCGACGACCACCGCTGCCGACACCACCGCTGCGCGACACCACCTCGGCCTCCGGCGACACCCGGGTCGCCGACTCGACCGAGCCGGTGCGCGAGTCGTCGGATGCCGGGCGCGAGGCACGGCGACCGCCAGGTCTGAGCGACCCTCACGGCGGCTCGACGTCAGGGCCGCCGGGCATCGGCTGGAGTCACGGCGGCTCGGCGTCGACCACACCGGCCCGGGCCCGACCCGACACCGTGGCCGGCAGCCCTCCCCAGCCCGGCGCCCAGCGACGCCCGACGGACGCGCTGACGAGCACCGAGCCGTCTGCTTCGACGGCACACCCGGTCAGCACCGCCCCGTTGGCCGCGGCGACCGATGCCGCGAGCGCGCAGTCGGCGCCGCCACCGCTCGACAGGGGCCCGGCCGCCGCGAGCGCGGCGAGGTCGGCCGCCGCACGGGCCCGGTGGACGTCGCGCACCACGCCACTCACGACGAGCACCCCGGTGAGCACCACGACGACGGCCGCGACCGCACCCACCGTGAGCACCGTCGCGCTGCCCCGCTCCGCACCCGACGCCCGTCCGGCCCCTCCCCAGCTCGGCCCCTCACGGAACGCCCTCCAGCAGGGCCTGCGCCGAGGCGGTGGGAGCAGGCAGCCCGCCCAGCGGCCGCAGGGCGGCCGGAACGTCGCCGGTGACGACCACCGTCACGCGGGTTGCGGTGGTGGTCACCGAGACCTGGGCGCCCTCCGGGGCCGCGGCCCGCACCTCCGCCAACGCCGGCCCCTGCGGCTCGCCTCGGGCGAGCAGCCGGGCACCGAGCCGGGCCGCGTCGACGCACCGCACCTGGGACAGCCCGAGGTCGACCGCCCCCAGGGCCACCGCGAGCACGATGACCAGGCTGGGGAGCGCCACCGCCAGCTCGGCCGTGGCCGCCCCCCGCTCGCCCCTGCGAGGCACCGGCCCGGGCGCGCCACGCACCCTCGAGCCCGTGGCAACCCCCGGCCCGCTGGCACCCCGTCGCGGCCGGGCTCGGCGCCCCGACCTCACGACCCGGTGCCGAGCGCGGTCATGATGACCTTCGTCAGTGCGCTCTTCACCGGGCCCGACCGGACGATGGCGAGCAGCAGCGCCGCGAACGCCACCGCGGCCATCGTGCCCACGGCGTACTCGGCCGTGGTCATCCCCTCCTCCCCCAACGCGCGCAGCCGCGCCGGGACCTCTCGGACCCTGCGAAACCTGCCTGCACACCTCACCGTCATGGTGACCTCCCCTGCACTCACCGGACGCGACTCTCGCGCCCCGACCACTGTCCGTCGACGCTCGGCACCGGCGCGAGCACCACCTCGAAGCTGTGGACGACCGCCGCCGGCGGGACCGCCTGTGGACGACGCCCACCGCCCACTGCCGCGCGGCGCCGTCGTCACGGCGCCAGCCCGCCGAGCAGGTGCAGCACCACCGGGGCGACCGTGGTGGCGACGAACCCGGGCAGGAAGCACGCCCCGAGGGGCAGCACCAGCAGCACCCCCGCGCGCTGGACCGCCGCCTCGACGCGCCGCGACTCCTCGGCGCGCATGCGCGTCGCAGCCGCCGTCAGCAGGCCCGCCGGGGCGGCCCCGGCGGCGTGCGCCGCGTGCCAGGCCACCCGCGCGGCAGCCCAGCCCGGCCCCACGTGAGCCCACGCCTCGTCGGGAGCCTCGCCCCAGCGGTGGGCGGCCGCGACCACGGCGAGCTCGCGCCCCGCAGGGCCGGAGTCGACGGCCGCAACCGCCTCCAGGGCCTCGACCGCGCCGACCCCGCTGCGCAGGGCGGCCGCCACCAGGCCGAGCGCCGCGGCTGCCTCGTCGACCGTGGCCGAACCTGCGGGCGGCTCAGCCGGCTCGATCCACCGACCTGGCGCTCGACGTCGGCACCGCCCGGCCAGACCAGGGCCGCCAGCGCCACGAACCAGGCCGCGAGCAGCACCCCGAAGCTCACGCCGGGTCACCGTCGGTTCGCCCCGGCCGCCGGGCCCTGCCGGAGCAACCCCCGGGCCCACCACCAGCCCACCGCGGTCAGCAGCAGCCCGACGACGCCGAGCACCCGGGCCCCCACCGAGTCGTACAACCGACCGGGTGGCAGCCCCACGACCAGCGCTGCCGCCGGGCCGGCCAGCGGCAGCGCGGAGAGCAGCACCATCGAGGCGCGCGGACCCGCGACGACGACGGCAGTGCGGTCGACCGCGGCCCGTCGCTCGCGCACGGACGTGGCCGCCGACGCCGTGACCGCGGAGGCGGCGGCACCCACCTCCTCGGCCAACCGCCAGGCGGCGACGAGGAGGGCCAGGTCGCGCCGGGCCTCCGGGCCGATGCCCGAGCCGACGGCGCAGCCGCCCTCGAGCACGGTGGTCACGGCTCGCCCGTCGTCGACGGACCCCTGCAGGCGCGCGGACAGCCACGGCGCCCGGGACCGGACCCCGGGCGACCGGGCCGAGGCGAGCGCCGCCGCGGGCAGGTCGAGGCCGGCGTCGAGCCCGACCGCGACGACCTCGGCGAAGTCGGCCACCCAGGGGTCGTCGGATCGTCGCCGTGACCGGCGACCGGCCCGGACGGCGACCCGCGCCACCCACGCCGGCGCGGGGCCGCCACCGTCGCCCCGAGCCGGGTCCCGCGCAGGCCCGGATCCGCCGCCGACGCGTCGGGCCGATGCGCCGGGTCACCGCCACGCGAGCCGGGTCACCACCGCGAGCCGGGCCACTCGAGACGTCGGCGCGCCGGCTCGGCCACAGCAGGCAGGCCAGCGCCACCACCAGCGCCGCCGTCAGCACGCGCTGACCCACCGGCACCCGGTGGCGAGCGACGGCACCAGCCGCACCAGCCGGTCGCGCCCCGGGCCCGCGACCAGGCCGCCCTCACCGGCCCTCGCCGCCTCGACGACCCGCACGACTCGCGGGTCGGCCGGGTCGGGCACGACCACCCCGACCCGGTCGACGCACCTCGACCCGCCGCGGCGGGTGACGTGGACGACGACCCGCAACGCCTCACGCAGCTGCGCGTGCACGGCATCCCGCGGCATCCCGGCCAGCGCGCCGAGCGCCTCGAACCGCGCCGGCACCTCCTCGGGCCCGTTGGCGTGCAGCGTGCTCATCCCGCCCTCGTGGCCGGTGTTGAGGGCGGCGAGCAGCTCGCGCACCTCGGCGCCACGCACCTCACCGACCACGAGCCGGTCGGGCCGCATCCGCAGCGCCTGGCGCACCAGGTCGACGAGGGTGACCCCTCCGACACCCTCGACGTTGGGCCCCCGGCCCTGCAGACGCACCACGTGCGGGTGCGCCGGGTCGAGCTCGCGGACGTCCTCGACGACCACGACCCGCTGGTCGGCGGGGCACTCGGCCACCAGGGCCGCGAGCACCGTCGTCTTCCCCGCGCCGGTACCGCCGGTGACCACCAGCGAGGTGCGGGCGGCGACCACCTCGCGCAGCACGGTCGCCAGGTCGGGCGTGACGGCCGCGAGCCGCTCGAGGGCGTCGACCCCGCCCGGCCGGTGCCGCGCGAAGCGCAGGCTGAGGTGCGGGCCGCCGTCGGCCAGGGGCGGCAGCACCGCGTGCAGCCGCACGCCACCCGGCAGCACCCCGTCGACCCACGGCTGGGCGTCGTCGAGGCGGCGGCCCGCGACCCCGGCGAGCCGCACGGCGAGCGGCCTCAGGTCGTCGGCCGGCACCCGCACCGCGGACCGCTCGACGCCTCGCCCGCGGTCGACCCACACCGTGCCGTCGCCGTTGACGAGCAGGTCGGTGACCGACCGGTCGGCGGCCAGCTGCGCCAACGGGCCCAGGCCGACCAGCTGCTCGAGCATGCCCCGGGCCGCGCTGGCACGGCCGTCGTCGCCGAGGGTGCCGGTGTGCTCGGCCACGAGCGCGTCGATCGCGGCCGCCGACGGGCGGGAACCGGCCCGGATGGCGCGCTGCACCGAGGCGTCCAACGGCCCGGCCCGCGCGCTCACGAGGCCACCGCGAGGGCGTCGACCGCCGCGACCACGGCATCCGCGCAGCGACGGATGCCGTCGCGGCCGGTGCCCGGGAACAGGCCCCGTTCGGCGTCGCGCGGCACGTGCGGGTCGTCGGCGAGGTGGTGCAGGTGGGCGACCCCGAGGTGGGCGACCACCTCGTCGACGACGTCGGTGCCGGCGCGCCCGCCCCGGGTGACGAGGCGCAGGTCGGGCGGCACGGTGGGCGCCTCCGGGCCGTCGAGGAGCCGGGACACCGCGGCATCGGCGTCGGCCAGGGCCCGGGTGCGGAGCCCGACGAGCAGGACGACCAGCGCGCCGTCGGCCAGGACGTGCGGGAGCACCGGGCTGGTGAGCGGCAGGTCGAGGACCACGCGCGCCGGGCCGGCCGCCAGCGCGGCGACCACGTCGCGAGCGGCGCCCTCGGGAACGCCCGCCGGGGCGCCGCCCCGGGCCGAGAGCACGGCGCATCCCTCCTCCTCGGGCAGCACCGGCACCAGCGATTCCGGGGGCACCCGGCCACGGACGTGGCGCAGGTCGTGCCACCGCCGCCCGGGGAGGTGCTCGATGCCGGCGGTCACCTCGAGGCCGCCGCGCAGCAGGTCGAGGTCGACGACGACGGCCGGCGGCCCGGTGGCCGCGAGCCGACGACCGACGGCGAGCGCGAGCGTGCTCGCCCCGAGGCCGCCGGAGGCCCCGATGACAGCGGTGACATGGTGGTGTGACGTCATCCGCACAGGCTCGTCGGACCCGTTGCCGGGCGCCATGGTCGCCGCCGTCCTGTGGACGACGACCCCTGGACGACGCGGCCTGTGGACGACGCCACCCACCCCGCCCAGAACCGACGACATCCGGACATGGGACGGCCCCGGTCGGGGGGACAACCGGGGCCGTCGGCGAGCCGAGCTCCGGGGGGGAGAAGCCGGTCCGCCGTTCGCTCAACCCCGAAGGGGAGCGAGTGAGCCCATCGTGTCCCATGACCGAGTCCGAGCGCAAGCCCCGGTCTCGACCTGTCGAGATCGCCCTCAGAATCGCCCATTCACGAAGGAATCCGAAGGTTGAGCCAACCATGTTTAATCTTGGACGACCTTGCGACGGGCCTGTGAGAACGCTGTGCGCACCCCGAGGGAATCCGCCCCGACCAGCGCATTCGTCCCCGGCCACCATGCGACGGCACACGACGGCGCCTCCGTCCCGGTGATGGGGCGGAGGCGTCGTCCTGCCGCGGACCTCGTGGGCGACCAGGCGTGCTCCATGCCGTCGTCGTGCTGGGTCGAGCCCATCACGATCGGTCCATCAGTGGACTGCCCGCGCGTGGGTACCCGTCCGGTCCTCGGTAGCTTCGTCGTGACGGCTCCCGAGGGGGCCGTCACCACTCGTTCTACTCCTGCGACCCCGGGCCGGACAAGGGCCCACCGGCGAGTCGTCCGGCGAGCACGGCATCCGCCACCCGCTCCCCTTCCGCCGCCGCCGTGCGAACCGCGGTGCAGCAGTGTGAGATCCACAGCCCCACGCCCATCGCGTCGCCCCGGCCGTAGGCCGCGAGCGCACCGAGGTACGCCGCACCGCCCTGCGCACCATGACCGGCCTCGGTCACCGCGACGCCGGTCGGGTCGAGCCCACCGGCGTGCACCACCGCCCGGTCCAGGGCCCGCGCCACGACCGCGTTGCCGCGCACGAAGGGCCGCACCGTGGCCAGCTCGGCGTGCACGACCGCCGCGGCGACGACCACCGGGAGGCGGGGCGTCGCGAGCAGCACCTCGGCCACCGTGCGCAGCCGCACCGTCACCTGGGCGGCATCCGGCGCCGGCCCGAGGTCGGTGAGCTCGCCGCAGGTCTCCCCCGCGAGCCGCGGGCGGCCGAGCGCGTCGTCGGGGACCAGCCCCGTGGCCGCGGCCGTGTGCAGCCGTGCCAGCGCCTGCAGCGGTGCGGTGAGCACCACCCCCAGCACGTGCTCGGTCTCCGCGGTCGCCGTGAGCACCCCGCGCATCGTCACCTCGACGGGGTCGGGCGCCACCGACCAGGTCGACGCGCCACGCACGATGTCGCGCACGACGTCGACCGGTATCGACGCCCCCTCGAGCTCCCCGCTGGCGGCGGCCCCTCGCACCCGCGACTCGGCCGCGGCCTCGGGGATGCGGCGCCGCAGCGCCTGGTGCCAGCGCAGCCGGGTGCACGCCTCGCGCGCGGCCTCGACCTGCTCCGGGATGCCGGGCAGCTCGGCCAGGCGCAGGACGGCGTCGACGGCCGGGCTCTCGGAGGACATCCGAGCAGACTAGTTGCCGGGGGGCTGGGTCCGGCAGGCGCACCCCGGCGAGCTGCCGCGACCGGGCGACGAGCCGACCGGTGGAGTCCCACACGCAGACGTCCTCGATGAGCAGGTCGCCCACCACGGTGTCGGTCGTCATCTCCAGCAGCAGCCACCCTGGCGCCGGGCGGCCCAGGGTCTGGCCGGTGAGCTCCATCGTCGGGGCCCAGCCCGGCGCCCCGAGGTCGAAGGACACCGGCATCAGGGCGTCGACGGCGTAGGGCAGCACCGCGGCATCCGGCTCACGCCCGTCGCGCAGCCGCAGCCACGCCCGGATGACGCCCCGCCCGCTCGGCCGGCCGACCGCGAACCCCGCTGTCGCCGGGTCGATCCGGGTGTCCAACCGGTCGAGCACCGCGATCACCGCCGCCAGCGGCGAGCTGTCGCGGGTGGCCGGCAGGCACTCGTCCGGGCCGGGCATCTCCGGCGGCGCCGGGGCGCGGTGCACGGGCTCGGCCCGGTCGAGCGTGCCGAACGTGCCCGTCATCCGCACCCGCTCGTGCGGCCGACCGTCGTCGCCCGGCTGCACGACGCGGATCTCGGCGGTCGACACGGTGCGCCCCACCCGCAGCACCTCGACCCGCACCTCGACCGGCCCGGCGGGTGCCGCGGACAGGAAGTGGGCTCCCCAGGTGAGCAGGTCGGGGTGCCCCACCGAGGCCAGCCCCGACGCGGCCGCCGACGCCCCGAGCGCCATCAGCACCCCGCCGTTGATCGCGTGCCCGATCAGCCAGCCCTCCCCGAGGTGGCCCCGGGCGACCCCCACCGCGCCGGCCTCCGACGGCCCGGACGTCGCCCCGCCGTCCCACGTCACCGACAGCACCTCGTCGAACTCGCTCACCGCGGTCTCCTCCTGCCCTCGTCCGGACGCCCCGGGGCCCGTGCGTCCTCGCCGGCCACCGTCGCCCGTTTCGCGGCCGAGCCTATGGTGACCCCATGACGGGAAGCATCCACTGGCCGACGGCGGTCCTCGTCGCGGGCACGATGCTGCTGCTGTGGCTGGCGGCCTGGCTGCTGCGCCGCAGCCGGCGCCGCAGCTTCCTGTCCGAGGTCGACCGGGCCACCTACGCGACCCTGCACACGGCATCCCTGGCCTCGCAGTACCTCGGCGACGGCCTCACCCCGGATGCCGCGGAGAAGGCCGGCCGGCACCTGCTCTCCATCCTCGGCGCGCACGCCGTGTCGATCGCCGACCCCGGCAGCGTGCTGTCCTGGACCGGCCTCGGCGACCACCACCGCGGCACCGCCCTCGCCCTGGGCGAGCAGACCCGCGAGACCGGGCGCACGGTCGTGCACGGCGACGTCGCCTGCTCCGACCCCGACTGCCCGATCCGCAGCGCCGTCACCGCCCCGCTGGTCATGGACGACCTCGTCGTCGGCACCCTCACCGCCTGGACCACCGACCCCTCGCCCGGCCTGGCCCGCGCCACCGAGGAGGTGGCCGCCTGGGTCTCCAGCCAGCTGGCCCTGGCCGAGCTGGCCCGCACCCGCACCCGGGTGATGGCCGCCGAGCTGCGCGCGCTGCGGGCCCAGATCAGCCCCCACTTCATCTACAACAGCCTCGCGGCGATCGCGTCGTTCGTGCGCACCGACCCCGACCGGGCCCGCGAGCTGCTCATCGACTTCGCCGACTTCACCCGGTACGCCCTGCGCTCGGGCGGCCCGTTCACCACGCTCGCCGAGGAGCTGCGCAACGTCGAGCGCTACCTCGTGCTCGAGCAGGCCCGGTTCGGCGAGCGCCTCCAGATCACCCTGCTCATCGCGCCCGAGGTGCTGCCGGTGACGGTGCCCTACCTCGCGGTGCAGCCGCTGGTCGAGAACGCCGTGCGGCACGGGCTGGCCACCAAGGAGGGCGTCGGCCACGTGACGATCACCGCGAGCGACCGCGGGTCCGACGCCGAGATCTGCATCGAGGACGACGGCGTCGGCACCGACCCCCAGCGGGTGCGGCAGATCCTCGACGGCGCGCACGCCAGCGACTCGATCGGCCTGGGCAACGTCGACGCCCGGCTGCGGCAGGTCTACGGCGACGAGTTCGGCCTCGTCGTCGAGACGGCCGTGGGGGCCGGCACGAAGGTGTCCTTCCGCGTGCCCAAGTTCGCACCCGGCATCCATGCCGCACCCTGACGGCGCGTCGTAGGCTCGGGCCCATGTCCCCCAACGACGTCGGACTCACGGCACTCGTCGTCGACGACGAGCTGCCGGCGCTCTCCGACCTCGGTTACCTCCTCGGCCGCGACGACCGCATCGCCGAGGTCATCACCGCGTCCAGCGGCACCGAGGCCCTGCAGGTGCTCGACGGCCGCGACGTCGACGTCGTCTTCAGCGACATCTCGATGCCCGGCCTCGACGGCATGGCCCTGGCCCGGGTCATCTCCCGGTTCAGCGTCCGACCGCAGATCGTCTTCGTCACCGCGCACGACGAGCACGCCGTCGACGCCTTCGCGCTGGCGGCCACCGACTACGTGATGAAGCCGGTGCGGGCCGAGCGGCTGTCCGAGGCGATCCGCCGGGTCGTCGTCGCCCAGACCGAGAAGCCGGCCGGGATGCCGTCCGCGCCCGGTGAGCCCGCGGCTCCCGTCGTCGAGGACGAGACGATCCCCGTCGAGCTGGGCGGCGTGACCCGGTTCATCACCCGCAGCCAGATCCGCTACGCGCAGGCCCACGGCGACTACGCACGGCTGCACACCGAGACCGGCTCGCACCTGGTGCGGGTGCCGCTCAGCGTGCTCGAGGAGCGGTGGGCCGAGCACGGCTTCGTGCGCATCCACCGCAGCACGCTGGTCGCCCTGCCGCACGTCAGCGAGGTGCGGATGGACCACGGCCGGTGCTCGGTGGTGGTCGGCAACGTCGAGCTCCAGGTGAGCCGCCGGCACACCAAGCACCTGCGCGACACCCTCCTGCGCCGGCCGATCGGCGACAAGCGCCCGAGCGGCGGCTGACGCCGTGACCACGCCGGCGGGCGGGCCCCCGCAACGGGTGCGGGTCACCAGCTCGCGGCGCGGTGCCACCCCGATGCACGCCCGGCCGGTCTCCCGCGACCTCGACGAGCAGACCGAGCTCGGTGACGTCTACCTCGACGGCCTGATGCGCGCCCAGCTGCGGCTGTCGCGTCGCGGTCATCGCGCTCACCGTGGTCGGCCTCGCCGCCCTGCCCATCACGCTCACCCTGGTGCCGGCCACCCGCACCATCACGGTCGTGGGCCTGCCGTTCCCGTGGCTCGTGCTCGGCATCGCCGTCTACCCCGCCGCGTGGTTCCTGGCCCGCTGGTACACCCGCCAGGCCGAGCGCATCGAGCAGGACTTCGCCGAGGTCGTCGACGCGTCGTGAACTACACGCTGTCGATCATCTCGGTCGCCCTCGTCTGCCTCACCACCCTCGTGGTGGGCGGGCTCGGCCTGCGGCTGTCGCGGCGCACGAGCGACTTCTACGTGGCCGGGCGCACCGTCTCACCCCGTCTCAACGCGTCGGCGATCAGCGGCGAGTACCTTTCTGCCGCAAGCTTCCTCGGCGTCGCCGGGCTGATCTACGACCGCGGCGTCGACATGCTGTGGCTGCCGGTCGGCTACACCCTGGGCTACCTCGTGCTGCTCGTCGTCGTCGCCGCCCCGATGCGCCGCTCGGGCGCCTACACGCTGCCCGACTTCGCCGAGGCCCGGCTCGGGTCGCGCGCGATCCGGCTCGTCTCGTCACTGCTCGTCGTCGGCATCGGCTGGCTCTACCTGGTGCCGCAGTTCCAGGGCGCGAGCCTGACCCTGACCCTCGTGACCGGCGCCCCGGCCTGGGTCGGTGGCTTCGTCGTCATGGTCGTCATCGCCGTGGCCGTGGGGGCGGGCGGCATGCGGTCGATCACCTTCGTGCAGGCGGTGCAGTACTGGATCAAGCTCACCGCCCTGGCCGTGCCCGCGTTCGTGCTGCTGGCTCTCTGGTTCCGGTCGGGTTCGCCTGCGCCGCAGGTCGACCCGGCGTGGAGCATCCCGCTGTCCCCCACCGGCCCCGACGACCACCCCACCTACCGCACGATCTCCACCGTGCTCGCCCTCTGCCTCGGCACGATGGGCCTGCCGCACGTGCTCGTGCGCTACTACACCAACCCCGACGGCATCGGCGCCCGGCGCACCACCGTCACGGTGATCGCCCTGCTGGGCGTGTTCTACCTGCTGCCGCCGATCTACGGCGCGCTCGGCCGGGTGGCCTACCCGACGCTCCCGCCCGGGGTCGGCTCCGACACCATCGTGCTGCGGCTGCCCGAGACGCTGCTCCCCGGGCTGGGCGGGCAGCTGCTCACGGCGATGCTCGCGGGGGGCGCGTTCGCCGCGTTCCTGTCCACGGCATCCGGTCTGGCCATGTCGGTGACGGGGGTCATCGACCAGGAGCTGCTGCGGCCCCGGGTCACCCGGTTCGCGGGTGGCGACGTGCCCGGCATCCGGGGCTTCCGGGTCGCGGCGATCCTGGCCGTCGTCATCCCGTACGCCGTCAGCCGGGCCACCGAGTCGCTGGGCCTGGCCACCACCGTCGGGCTGGCCTTCGCGGTGGCGGCGGCGACGTTCGCGCCGCTGCTCATGCTCGGCGTGTGGTGGCGGCGCCTCTCGACGTGGGGCGCGATGGCCGGGCTGGTCGTCGGCGGCCACCTCGGCCACCGTGGCGATCGGCTGGACCATCGCCACCGGCCCGGAGGGTGGCTGGTCGGGCGCCCTGCTCGCCAACCCGGCGATGTGGGCGACGCCGCTGGCGATCGCCACCGCGGTGCTCGTCTCGCTGGCCACGCCGTCGCGGATCCCGGCCGGCACGACCCGCACGATGGTGCGGCTGCACACCCCGGAGCGGGTGGCCCTGGCCCGCTCCCGCATCCGCGACTGACCTCAACTTTTTCGCCCGATGCGGGAACCTTCACCTCCGCACCAGAACCGTTCCCTTGCGAAGGTGAAGCTTCCGGCTTCGGGCGGGAAAGTTGGGACGCGGGCTGGATGCCGGTCAGCCGACGGCGTCGCGCGCGGCCACGAACGCGTCGACGCAGGCCCGCACGTCGGCCTCGGAGTGCGCCGCCGACAGCTGCACCCGGATCCGGGCCTTGCCCCTTGGGCACGACCGGGAAGCTGAAGGCGATGACGTAGACGCCGTGGGCGAGCATGTGGTCGGCGACCTGGGCCGCCCGGCGGGCCCCGTCGTCGCCGGGGAACATCACCGGCGTGATCGGGTGCGACCCCGGCAGCAGCTCGAACCCGGCATCCGTCATCAGCTCGCGGAAGAGAGCCGCGTTGCCGCGCAACGTCTCCCGCGCCTCGCTCGAGCCCGACACGAGGTCGAGCGCCGCGAGCGACCCCGCCACGACGGCCGGCGCGACCGAGTTGGAGAACAGGTAGGGCCGCGAGCGCTGGCGCAGCAGGTCGACGACCTCCTGGTGGCTGGCGACGTAGCCACCCGACGCGCCACCCAGGGCCTTGCCGAGCGTGCCGGTGATGATGTCGACGCGGTCGATGACCCCGAACAGCTCGGGCGTGCCGCGGCCGCCGTCACCGACGAACCCCACGGCGTGCGAGTCGTCGACGAGCACCATCGCCTCGAACTCGTCGGCCAGGTCGCAGATCTCGTCGAGCGGGGCGTACGAGCCGTCCATCGAGAACACCCCGTCGGTGACGACGCACACCCGCCGCGCGCCGCCCGCCCGGGCCGCCTCGAGCTGCGCGCGCAGGTCGGCCATGTCGGCGTTCTTGTACCGGAACCGCGCGGCCTTGCTCAGCCGGATGCCGTCGATGATCGACGCGTGGTTGAGCTCGTCGGAGACGATCGCGTCCTCGGCGCCGAAGAGCACCTCGAAGACCCCGCCGTTGGCGTCGAAGCACGAGCTGTAGAGGATCGTCGCCTCGGTGCCGAGGAACTCCGACAGCCGCGCCTCGAGCTGGGTGTGCTGGGTCTGGGTGCCGCAGATGAAGCGCACCGACGCCATCCCGAAACCCCACTCGTCCAACGCCGCCCGGCTCGCCGCGACGACGTCCGGGTGGTCGGCGAACCCGAGGTAGTTGTTGGCGCAGAAGTTCAGCGACTCCCCGCCCGAGGTCGCCACGTGCGACGACTGCGGGGTGGTCAGCTCGCGCTCGCGCTTGTAGAGCCCGGCCTCCTCGATCTCCGCCAGGGTCGCCTTGAGCTCGTCCTTGACCGCGCCGTACACGTGTCCTCCTCGGGGTCGTCGGGGTAGCCAGCCAGCCTAGGGCTCGGGGGTCAGCTCCAGTCGAGCACGACCTTGCCGCCGTGGCCCGAGCGGGTCTCGTCGAACGCCTGCTGCCAGTGCTCCGCCGGGTAGCGGCCGGTGACCACCGACGACACCGCGGCCCGCAGCGACGGCGAGGTCGCCAGCATCGAGCCCATGAGGTACCAGGTCTCGAACATCTCCCGGCCGTAGATGCCGCGCAGCGTGATCATGTGCGTGATGACCCGGCCCCAGTCGATGGCGTAGCGGTCCTTGGGCAGGCCGAGCAGCGCCACCCGGCCGCCGTGGTTCATGTTGGCCAGCATCTCCTCGACCGCGACGGGCGACCCGGACATCTCGAGCCCGATGTCGAACCCCTCGACCATGCCGAGCTCGGCCTGCGCCTCGCGCAGCGACCCGCCGGCCGAGACGTCGACGACGAGGTCGGCGCCGGCCGCCTTCGCCAGGGCCAGCCGCGCGGGCGACAGGTCGGTGACGCAGATCCGCCGGGCCCCGGCGTGCCGCGCGACCGCGGTCGCCATGACCCCGATCGGCCCGGCGCCGGTCACGAGCACGTCCTCGCCGACCACCGGCCACTGCAGCGCCGTGTGGGTCGCGTTGCCGAGCGGGTCGAACAGCGCCCCGAGGTCGGGGTCGAGGTCGGCGGGCTGCACCCAGGCGTTGGTCGCCGGGATGACGACGTAGTCGGCGAAGGCCCCGTCGCGGTTGACCCCCACCCCGATCGTGTTGATGCACAGGTGCCGGCGCCCGGCCCGGCAGTTGCGGCAGGTGCCGCAGACGATGTGCCCCTCGCCGGAGACCCGGTCGCCGACGGCCACGTGGTCGACGTCGGCCCCCACCTCGACGACCTCGCCGAAGAACTCGTGGCCGAGCGTCATCGGCACCTGCACGGTGGCCGCCGCCCACTCGTCCCACTGCTCCAGGTGCAGGTCGGTGCCGCACAGGCCGGCCCGCAGCACCCTGATCTTGACGTCCTTGTCGCCGCACCTCGGCTCGGGCACGTCGACGAGCTCGAGACCGGGACCTGCCGTGACCTTCCGTAGCGCGCGCACGCGCCCATCATGCCGGGATGCCGGCCGCACCGGGAGCCGACCGCGGCACCGTTCGTCGCGCCCCGCCCGCCGCTCGGCGCGGTGTGGCGGCGCCGCACATCGCGCCGCCGACCCGCCCACCGCGGGGCCGGGCCGCACGGGTGCCACCGCCCCGGCCGGGGCCCCACGCTGGGGTCGATCCGGGCAGCACCGTCCGGACTCCCGACCCTGGAGGTGACCCGTGAGCAACGACGCTCTCGAGCAGACCGAGGACGCATACCTCGCCCTGCAGTCCACTTCGGAGTTCCAGGCGCTGCGCAAGAAGTTCCGCGGGTTCGTCTTCCCGATGACCGCCTTCTTCCTCGCCTGGTACTTCCTCTACGTCCTGCTCTCGATCTTCGCCCCCAGCTTCATGGGCCAGCAGGTCGGCAAGCCCGGCATCACCGTCGGGCTGCTGTTCGGCCTGGGCCAGTTCGTCACGACCTTCGCGATCACGATCATCTACGCCCGCTGGGCCAACCGCGAGCTCGACCCGATGGCCGAGGCCGCGGGCGCCCAGCTCGACGCCATCAACGCCGCCAACGCCGCCGGCGCGAAGGAGAACTGACCATGGCCCTCACCCTCCCCTTCGCCGAGTCGACCTCGGTCGGCTCCCCGGCGCTGAACATCGCGATCTTCGCCTCGTTCGTCGTCATCACGCTCGTCATCGTCATCCGGGTGTCGTCCGGCAAGAAGACCGCCGAGCAGTACTACACCGCCGCCGGCGCCTTCACCGGCCGCCAGAACGGTGTGGCCATCGCGGGTGACTACCTCTCCGCCGCGAGCTTCCTCGGCATCGCCGGCGCCATCGCCCTGCAGGGGTACGACGGCTTCCTCTACTCGATCGGCTTCCTCGTCGCGTGGCTCGTCGCGCTGCTGCTCGTCGCCGAGCTGATGCGCAACACCGGCCGCTTCACGATGGCCGACGTGCTCTCGTACCGCCTCAAGCAGCGCCCGGTGCGCATCGCGACGGCGATCTCGGTGCTCACCGTGTCGTTCTTCTACCTGCTGGCCCAGATGGCCGGTGCGGGTGGCCTGGTCTCGCTGCTCCTCGGCATCCAGGGCGAGATGGCGCAGAACCTCGTCATCGTGCTCGTCGGCGGCATCATGATCACCTACGTGCTCATCGGCGGGATGAAGGGCACCACCTGGGTGCAGATCATCAAGGCGCTGCTGCTCATCGCGGGCACCGCGGTCATCACCCTGATGGTGCTCGGCAAGTTCAGCTTCAGCTTCTCCGAGCTCTTCACAGGCGGCGGCCGACAACTCCCCCGCCGGCGACAAGCTCTTCGAGCCCGGCCTGAAGTACGGCAAGACCCTCACGACCAAGATCGACTTCATCTCGCTGTCGATGGCGCTCGTGCTCGGCACCGCGGGCCTCCCGCACGTGCTGCAGCGGTTCTACACCGTGCCCACGAGCAAGCAGGCCCGCAAGTCCGTCGAGTGGGCCATCTGGCTGATCGGCGGCTTCTACCTGCTGACCCTGGTCGTCGGCTACGGCGCCGCCGCCCTGGTCGGCCCCGAGGCCATCCTCGCCGCCCCCGGCAAGGCCAACTCGGCCGCTCCGCTGCTCGCCTACGAGCTCGGTGGGTCGATGCTCCTCGGTGTCATCTCCGGCATCGCGTTCGCCACGATCCTGGCGGTCGTGGCCGGGCTGACCATCACGACGTCGGCGACCTTCGCGCACGACCTCTACAAGGAGGTCTTCAAGCGCGGCAACACGACGCAGGACCAGGAGGTCAAGGTCGCCCGCACGGCATCCGTCGTCATCGGCTGCATCGCGATCCTCGGCGGCATCCTCGCCAAGAACCAGAACATCGCGTTCCTCGTGGCGCTGGCCTTCGCGGTCGCCGCGAGCGCCAACCTGCCGACCATCCTGTACTCGCTGTTCTGGAAGGGCTTCAACACCCGCGGCGCCCTCTGGTCGATCTACGGCGGGCTCTCGAGCGCCATCCTGCTGATCATCTTCAGCCCGGTGGTGTCCGGCAAGGCCCCGCTGGTCGAGGGCGGCCCCAGCCCGTCGATGATCACCAACGCGGCGATCGACTTCCACTGGTTCCCGCTCGACAACCCGGGCCTGATCTCGATCCCGCTGGCGTTCTTCCTCGGCTGGCTCGGCTCGGTCACGAGCAAGGAGCACAACGCCCAGAAGTACGCCGAGATGGAGGTTCGCAGCCTCACCGGTCACGGTGTGGCGGAGGCCGTCAACCACTGAGGCAGCGCCTCACCGCACACGCAGCGGCCGCGGAGCGGGTTCACCCCTCCGCGGCCGCTGTATGCCGTGTCGCCCCTTCGCGAGGCGTGCGCTCAGGCGCCGACCGACGCCTCGGCCCGCAGCCGCGCCGCGAGGTCGTCGTCGACGGTGGAGAAGAACCCACCCACGACGTCCTCGAGGTGGGTCAGGCTCTCGGCCCGGAACAGGACCGGCTGGTAGGCCGTGATGTCGTAGTTGAGGGTGCCCATCTGGTGCAGGTCGAGCGGGCGGATGTCCATGTGGCCGAACTCGTCCATCTCGCCGTAGCTCGACAGGATGCCGGCGCCGTACGCCTTGGTCTCGCCGTCCTCGGCGATGACGCCGAACTCGATCGAGAACCAGAACACGTCGGCGACGAACTGCATCGCGTCGTCGCTCTCCAGCCGCAGGCTGGCCTGCCCGGCGGCCTCGGTGATCGCGGCGAAGCGCGGGCTGGCGAGCATGTTCGCGTGGCCGATGACCTCGTGGATGATGTCCGGCTCGGGGGTGTACAGCGGCTGGCTCGGGTGCCGCAGGTACTGCGTGGAGTTGAAGGTGCGCGCCCCGAGGTCGGCGTAGAACTCGCGCAGCGGCACCAGCCCGGGGGCCGCGCGGTAGCTCCAGCCGGTCAGCGGCTGCAGCCGCTCGGTCACCTCGTGCAGCTGCGGCACGTGGTCGGTCGGCAGCGCCAGGGCGGCCTTGGCCGCGAGGAACTCCGAGTGCGCGTACTTCTCGTGCTTGGGCGCGAGCTCGGCGGAGACCAGGCTCCAGATGCCCTGCTCCTCGTCGGTGTAGTCGATCGTCGGCACCGGCTCGCCGGGCCGGTGCGCCAGGGATGCGGCGGCGATGTCGCCGCGGCGCGCCCGGTAGGCGGCATCGGTGAAGCCGGGGTGGTTCTCACCCAGGTGCACCTGCACCTGACCATCGGAATCCGTCGTCACGGTTGAGTAGAGCTGACCCTCCTCGAACACCGTGCTCACCTCCTCGTGAGTGTCGTGGCCTCGTGGGCCTGTCTCCCCACGGTTCCACGGACCCGGGCACGATGGAACCGCTGGTGCGTCCTGTGGTCAATCAGCGCACAGTTTCACCACCCCGTGTCGCGGAAGTCCTGAGCAGTTTGTCCATCGCCCACGTCACATACCATCTCGACTGAGAATCCGCTGAAATGACACGCCGGGACGGTCACGGATTCCGTACACTCGGGAATGGAACCGGGCGACCGGGACCACTCAAGCGTCAGGGGGCGCACCGTTCGGTCCTCTCCTTGAGGTCCCGCCGAAGGCCTGCAACGCCTCTCCCCGGCTGGATGTCCTGGAACAGGACATTCACGAAGGGGTAGGACGTTGTTCGCCTCCGCCCGTCGGCGCCTCGCCGCCGCCATGATCGCTGTCGCCACCACCTCCGCCGTCGCCGTCGCGCCCCTCGTGGCCGCCGACCCGGCCTCCGCCGACACGACCTCCACCTCCTCGGTCGTGGCCGGCCCCGCCACGTTCCAGCCCACCGTGCTCGGCACCGAGCGCACCCGAGGCGCCCAACTCGCTGCGCGGGCAGTACCGCTGGATGGGCTACGTCAGCCAGCCGGCGAGCTGGCCCTCGCCGGACCTCTACTACCGGGACCAGGTCTACTGGGGCAAGCTCGAGCGCCAGCAGGACGTCTACGACTTCTCCGTCATCGAGGCCGGCCTGAAGAACGCGGCGGCCGCCAGGGGCAAGTTCGGCTTCCGCGTCGTCGCCTACTGCCCCGGCTGCTGGATGGAGACTGCGCGCCGACCGCGCCTCGTTCCCGCCGGTGACGCCCCCCTACCTGCCCGTCCAGCCCGGGACGGGCAAGTGGTACGACCCCGACGGCGCGGCCGGCCCCATCGCGGGGTGGGACATCTCCGCCGCCCCCGACTGGAACAACGAGACCTTCCTGGCCCGGTGGGAGGCGCTGTGGGCCGAGCTCGGCCGGCGCTACGCCAACGACCCGCGCCTGGGCTACGTCGACGTCGGCGGCTACGGCAAGTACGGCGAGTGGTGGGTCGACGGCGCCGCACTGCACATCACCGACGCCAACGGGCTGCGGATGATCAAGGCCGTCGCCAGCGCCTTCCCGAACAAGCACGTTCTGCATCAACACGATGTCGCCGGTCGCCTTCACCATGGCGGCCATCAACGCCAACCCGAACCTCGGCATCCGCACCGACTCGCTCGGCTGCCCCAGGATGTACTCGATGGTGACCGACGGGCTCGACCCCAGGCTCAGCGAGGTCTGGAAGACCCGCCCGTTCTTCAGCGAGTGGGGCACGACGGGTGACCCGGTCGCGGGGGCCGAACAGGTCACCACGTGGCACGTGTCGACCACCTCGAGCCACAACATGCGGCTCATGTACGCCGACATGACGCCGACCCAGAAGGCCGCCTACAGCAAGGCCACCGCGAACGCCGGCTACCGCTACTCGATCTCGCGGCTGTCGGTCGGCGCCGTGCGCCCCGGGCAGAAGCTGTCCGTGTCGCTGGGGCTGAAGAACACCGGCAGCGCCCCGACCTACGACCCGTGGGCCGTGCAGCTGCGGCTCACCGACTCCACCGGCCACCTCGCGGCGACCCTGCCGCTGCCGATCGAGCTGCGCAAGCAGCTGCCCGGCGCCGAAGACCTACCTGCAGACGGTGACCGCGCCGGCCGGTCTGCCACGGGCACGTACACGGTGTCCGTCGCCGTGGTCGACCCCAGCGGCTACCTGGCCCCGATGGCGCTCGCCAACACCTCACGGCTCTCGGACGGTTCGTACCGCCTGGGCCGGGTGGGCGTGGCCCGCAGCAGCACCAGCACCTCTCGTCGAGGCTGACCGGCCCGCTCGTCGCACGCCCCGCCCGCCCACCGGCCTCCCGGTGGGCGGGCGGTTGCCGTGCACGGCCGCAGCCGGTTGGGTGGGGGTCTGACACTCAACGAGGAGGAGCTCGCCGTGACCGACGACAGCCTGTCCAGCCACGCGCACGAGATGGACTTCGCCCCCGGCCCTGCGTTCACCGCGCAGGCCAACGGGACCGCCGCGATGTACGACGCCGCGGCAGAGGACCACGAGGGGTTCTGGGCCGAGCAGGCCCGCACCCGCATCACGTGGGCGAAGGACTTCGAGCGCACGCTCGACTGGGACGACGCGCCGTTCGCGAAGTGGTTCGTCGGCGGTGAGCTCAACGTCGCCTACAACTGCGTCGACCGCCACGTCGAGGCCGGCAACGGCGACCGCGTCGCGATCCACTTCGAGGGCGAGGCCGGCGACACCCGCACGATCACCTACGCCGACCTCCAGCGCGAGGTCGCCAAGACCGCGAACGCGCTCGCCGAGCTCGGCGTCGGCAAGGGTGACACGGTGGCGATCTACATGCCGATGATCCCCGAGACCGTCTTCACGATGCTGGCGTGCGCGCGGCTCGGCGCCCCCCACTCGGTGATCTTCGGCGGCTTCTCGGCCGAGGCCCTGCACACCCGCATCGACGACGCCCAGTGCAAGGTGGTCGTCACCACCGACGGCCAGTTCCGCCGGGGCAAGCCCTCACCGCTGAAGCCCGCGGTCGACGAGGCGCTGCAGCACCCGAACCCCGTCGAGAAGGTGCTCGTGGTGCGGCGCACCGAGACCGACGTCGACTGGGTCGAGGGCCGCGACGTGTGGTGGCACGACATCGTCGAGCGCCAGAGCGACACCCACGAGGCGCAGCCGCACGACAGCGAGCACCCGCTGTTCATCCTCTACACCAGCGGCACCACCGGGAAGCCCAAGGGCATCTTCCACACCAGCGGCGGCTACCTGACCCAGGCGGCCTACACGAACTCGGTCGTGCACGACGTGCACCCCGAGACCGACGTCTACTGGTGCACGGCCGACGTCGGCTGGGTCACCGGGCACAGCTACATCGTCTACGGCCCGCTGGCCAACGGTGCGACCCAGGTCATCTACGAGGGCACCCCCGACACCCCGCACCAGGGCCGCTGGTGGGAGATCATCGAGAAGTACAAGGTCTCGATCCTCTACACCGCCCCCACGGCCATCCGCACCTTCATGAAGTGGGGCGACGACATCCCCGCCAAGTTCGACCTGTCCAGCGTGCGCATGCTCGGCAGCGTCGGCGAGCCGATCAACCCCGAGGCGTGGCTCTGGTACCGCAAGAACATCGGCGGCGGGAAGGCCCCCATCGTCGACACCTGGTGGCAGACCGAGACCGGCGGCATCATGATCAGCCCGCTGCCGGGCGTCACCACGCTCGAGCCCGGCTCGGCGCAGCGGCCGATCCCCGGCATCTCGGCCGAGATCCTCGACGACGAGGGCCAGCCGTTCACCGAGCCCGAGAAGGTCGGCTACCTCGTGCTCACCAAGCCGTGGCCGGCGATGCTGCGCGGCATCTGGGGCGACCCCGAGCGCTACAAGGAGACCTACTGGACCCGGTTCGGGCCGAAGTACTACTTCGCCGGTGACGGCGCGAAGTACGACGACAAGGGCAACATCTGGCTGCTCGGCCGGGTCGACGACGTCATGAACGTCTCCGGCCACCGGCTCTCCACGGCCGAGATCGAGTCGGCGCTGGTGTCGCACCCGTCGGTGGCCGAGGCCGCCGTCGTCGGCGCCGCCGACGAGACCACCGGCCAGGCCGTGTGCGCGTTCGTCATCCTGCGTGGCGACGCGGCCGACGAGGGCGAGGCGACCATCCAGGCGCTGCGCAACCACGTGGCCCACGAGATCGGCCCGATCGCCAAGCCGCGCCAGATCATGATCGTGCCCGAGCTGCCCAAGACCCGCTCCGGCAAGATCATGCGCCGCCTGCTCAAGGACGTCGCCGAGGGCCGCGACATCGGCGACGCGACGACCCTGGCCGACTCCTCGGTGATGAACCTGATCTCCCAGGGCATGCCGAGCGGTTCCGGCGGTTCGTCCTCCACCTGACGTCCGGGCGGGAGAGCGAGGGGTGTCGGGCATCGCCCGGCACCCCTCGGCCGTCCCCACCCCTGTCGTCGTGAGTGCGGAAGTGGTTGCCCAAGCGACCGTTTCCGCACTCGCGGCGGGTTCGTGTGAGGATCGCGCCCATGACCCGCATCGGCATCGTCACCGCGAGCACCCGTCCCCGCCGGATCGGCCACCACGTCGCCGCCTGGGTGCGCGGCCTGGCCCCGGATGCCGTGGAGCTCGTCGACGTCGACCTGCGTGAGCTCGCGCTGCCGCTGCTCGACGAGCCGGAGATGCCCTCCGACGGCAACTACGTGCACGAGCACACCCGGCGCTGGGCGGCGCTCGTCGAGAGCCTCGACGCCGTCGTGCTTCGTGATGCCCGAGTACAACCGCGGCTACAGCGCGGGCCTGAAGAACGCGATCGACTACCTCTACGCGGAGTGGGACGGGATGCCGGTGGCGTGCGTCGGGTACGGCTGGAGCGGGGCGCGCTACGCCCGGGCCGCCCTGCGCCAGACCCTCGACCGGATCAACATGGTGGTCGTCGAGGGGGCGTCGCTGTCGTTCGAGAAGACGCTCGACCTCGACGGCACGGTGCACGCCGACGCCGAGGCCGACGACGACGTGCGCGCGATGTATGCCGCGCTGGTCGCCGCCGCGGCCGCCTCGCGGCCCTGAGCCCGGGCGCGGTCGCCCCGGCACCCACGGCCGCGCTCGAGGCAGGTCGGGTGCCGTCCACGAGCCGCCGATAGACTGCCCGCGGAGCGCCGGGAAGTCTGGTCGGCACCGCCTTCGCGACCCCGCGGGGTCGCTCGTGTCACCGACCGCAGGAGACCAGCATGACTGACCCGGACCAGCGCCCCGCCCCGAAGGACCGCCCCGGCATCCTGAACCGGCCGAGCTGGCCCGAGGCGCAGGTGGTCGCCGACGCACTGCGCACCGAGACGATCGGTGGCGCGCTGCTGCTCGCCGCCGCGACCGCCGCGCTGGTGCTGGCGAACACCCCGTGGTCGGACGTCTACTTCACGGTGCGCGACACCGTGGTCGGCATCGAGTGGGGGCACCTCGACCTCACCGTCGGGCACTGGGCCGGCGACGGCCTGCTCGCCATCTTCTTCTTCGTCGCGGGGCTCGAGCTCAAGCGCGAGTTCCTCGTCGGCGACCTGCGCTCGCCGGCCAAGGCGGTGGTGCCGGTGGTGGCGGCCGTCGGCGGGGTCGTCGTGCCCGCACTGGTCTTCGTCGCCACCGTCGCTGATGGTGGGCGCCGAGGGCGACGCCCTGCGCGGGTGGGCGATCCCCACCGCCACCGACATCGCCTTCGCCCTCGCGGTGCTCGCGGTGATCGGCTCGTCACCTGCCGTCGGCGCTGCGCTCGTTCCTGCTGACCCTCGCGGTGGTCGACGACCTGATCGCGATCACGATCATCGCCATCTTCTACACCTCCGACCTCCAGGTCGGCCCGCTGCTGGCGGCCCTGGTCCCGCTGGCCCTGTTCGCGGCCCTGACCCAGCGGCGGATCACCTACTGGTGGCTCCTGCTCCCCCTCGCGCTCGCGACCTGGGGGCTGGTGCACGCGTCGGGGGTGCACTCGACCGTGGCCGGCGTGCTCCTCGGCCTCGTGGTGCCGGTCAAGCCGCGCGCGTCGGTGCCGTCGATCAGCACCTACGACCGCACCACCGACGTCGCCCACAAGTTCGAGCACCTGATGCGGCCCATCTCGGCGGGCATCGCGGTGCCGGTCTTCGCGTTCTTCGCCTCGGGCGTGCGGGTCGTCGACGGCGGCCTGCGGGTCGCCCTGACCGATGCCGTCGCGCTCGGGGTCATCGCCGGCCTGGTCATCGGCAAGGTGGTCGGCGTCTTCGGCTCGACCTACCTCGTGGCCCGCTTCACCCGGGCCCGGCTCGACACCGACCTGTCCTGGCGCGACGTCTTCGGCCTCGCCATGCTCACCGGGGTCGGCTTCACGGTGTCGCTGCTGGTCGGCGAGCTCGCCTTCGGGCTGGGCTCGGCCCGCGACGACAGCGTCAAGCTGGCCGTGCTCGTCGGCTCCCTGCTGTCGGCCCTGCTCGCCTCGGTGCTGCTGCGCATCCGCAACCAGGTGTACCGGCGGATCGCCGAGCTGGAGTCGCGCGACGACGACGCGGACGGCATCCCCGACGTCTACGAGCGTGAGGCACCTGGTTCGGCAGACCCCCGCGCTGGGTAAGGTCTGCGTCGAGGGCCCGTGACGTGGGCCGACGTGACAGTGAGGCGGACGCGCATGGCAACCGGGACATCGGGCAAGGAGCGGACCATCGGCCAGCTGGTGGCCGACGCCACCCACGACATCGAGGGCATCGTCCGGGGCGAGATCGCCCTGGCCAAGGCCGAGGTCACCGACGGCGCCAAGGTGCTCGGCAAGGGCGCCGGCCTGCTCGCCGGCGCGGCGTTCCTCGCGCTGATGGGGTTCGTCTTCCTGCTGCACAGCGCGGCGTGGGGCATCTCGACCTGGCTGCCCGTCTGGGCCGGCTACCTCATCGTCGCCGTCGTCGTGCTGATCGTCGCCACCGTCCTCGGGCTGATGGGCAAGAAGGCGCTCGAGACCGCCCGGCCGGCGCCGGAGCGCGCCATCGACCAGGCCCAGCGCACCATCGCGGTGATCAAGGAGCCGTTCGCCGACCCGGATGCCGTCGACGCCGCGGCCGCTGCCGCCGGCACCCCGGCGTCCGGTGCGCCGAAGAGCGGCGGCGCGAACGGCGCCACCGCGGGCCCGGCATCCGGCCCGACCCCGCCGGCGTCACCGACCCCCTCAGCCTGAGACGCACCGCCCCGGTCGACACCGAGCGGCGAGTCGAGCACGCCGCGGCGCAGCACCGGCGCGATCTCGTCGAGGGTGAGCGCGTAGCCGGTGTCCGGGTCGTCGAGCGAGGTCGCGAAGACCATGCCGACCACCTCGCCGCGCCGGTCGATCACCGGCCCGCCGGACGCGCCGCGACGCACCTCGGCGCGCAGCGAGTAGATCTGGCGGCTGACGCCCGGGTTGCCGTAGATGTCGGCGCCCTTGGCCAGCAGCACGTCACGCACCCGGGCGGCGCCCACCCACAGCCCGTGGTCGCCGGGGAACCCGGCCAGGGCGGCCTGCGACGCCGGTGACGAGCGGGGTGCCCTGGCCGACGGCGGGGGCGCCGAGGTCGGACACGTCGAGCACGGCGACGTCGCGGCGGGGGTCGAAGGCCACGACCCGTGCCGAGTGCTCGCGGCCGGTGCCCCGCACGCTGACCGTCACCCGGTCGGCCCCGGCCACGACGTGGGCGTTGGTGGCGACCCGGCCCCGGCTCACGACCCAGCCGCTGCCGACCTGGGCCTGCTCGCAGGCGTCGGACTCGGCGCGCACGTGCACCACCGACGCCAGCGCCCGGGTGACGTCGGGGTCGGTCGTCACCGCGCCGTCGGGTGCCTCGACCGGTGCGATCGGCTCCGGGCCCAGCCCCTCGAACACCTTCGGGAAGACGCTGCGGTCCAGGGCCTGGGTCAGGTCCTCGACGAGGCCGTCGGCCGACGACGGCACGATCTCGTCGAGGGCCGACACGACCACCGAGCGGGAGACGAGGTCGCGCGCGACGGTCGGGCCGGCCGCGGTCACCGCCCCGGCGACGACCCACACCACGAGCATCGCGGAGACGAGCACCGCGAGCAGGCCGAGGGCCGAGTCGACGGCGCGTGCCGCGGGCGCGGTGACCACGTCGCGGAAGCGCCGGGCGAGGAGCAGCATCAGCCCCTGCCCGAGCAGGGCGAAGGCGACGACGGCCGCGAGGAGCGCGATCACCCCCGCCGTGGTCTCCTGGTAGATGCCGGCGTGGTCCTCGAGCAGCCCGGGCACGAACCGCACGGCGATGACCGCGCCGCCCACCAGCCCGACCAGCCCGAGCAGGGCCGACACGAAGCCCTGCCGCCACCCGCTCCACGCGTAGGCGCCCAGGAGCAGCAGCAGGGTCAGGTCGAGGGCCGTCGACCCGCTCACTCGCGCGTCCCCCGCATCCAGGGCGACATCACCCGGTCGGGCAGCGGCCGCTCCCGCGACGGCGTCCCAGGGCACGGCCGTGCCGGCGAGCTCGAACAGGCTGCTGAGCAGCATCGCGGTGAAGCCCCACACGAACAGGTCGCCCACCTCGAAGGCCGGGCCCTTGTAGGGCCCGAACACCGCGGTGAACCGGTTGGCCGGGGCGAGCAGGTCGGCCACCGGCACCCGCAGCACCCGCTCGACCTCGCCGCGGTCGACGACCCCCACCGGCACCGGGCTGGGCCACCAGGCGAGCACCGGCGTCACCGCGTGCTGGCTCGGGGCGAGGAAGACGTCGGGGAAGGTCGCGAGCACCTCGACGCCCGGCCGGGTCGAGCCCGACCTCCTCCTCGGCCTCGCGCAGCGCCGCGGCCACCGAGCCCGTCGTCGTCGGGGTCGAGCCGGCCGCCGGGGAACGACACCTGGCCCGGGTGCGACCGCAGGGTGTGGGCCCGCTCGGTGAGCACGACGTCCTCGCCACCGCGCGGGTCCGGGCCGAAGAGCATGAGCACGGCCGAGCGGCGCCCCTCGCCGTCCGGCGGCGCGTAGGTGGCGAACCACTCGTGATCGGCGACGTCGGTGCGGGCCGCGAGCGCGGCGAGCCAGCCGGGGGTCGGGGCGGTCACGCCGACCTCTCCCGGCCGGGGCGCCGCGCGGGGGCCGTCGTCATGGGCGTCATCGTATGCAGCACGGCTGGGGCGCCGGTCACGCTCGACGAACGCGACCGGCATCCGGATGCCGTGGGCGGGCTACGCCGGGCGGGTCGTCGGGCAGCGGGCCGGGTGGGGGGTCGGGCAGCACCAGGGCGCCGGGGGCCAGCTCGTAGGCGAGCAGCTTGCGCGGCCTTGACGGGGTCGGTCTCGCCCTCGCCGTACGACGGGCACCACTGCGGCGACCGGGCAGGCGCCGCAGGCCGGCTTCTTGGCGTGGCAGGTGCGCCGGCCGTGGAAGATCAGCACGTGGCTGAGCATGGTCCAGTCGCGCTTGCGGGAACAGCGCCCCGATGGCGTGCTCGACCTTGACCGGGTCGGTCTCGGTGGTCCAGCCGAACCGGCGCACCAGCCGGCCGAAGTGCGTGTCGACGGTGATGCCGGGCACGTCGAACGCGTTGCCCAGCACGACGTTGGCGGTCTTGCGGCCGACCCCCGGCAGGGTGACGAGGTCGTCGAGCCGGCCCGGCACCTCGCCGTCGAAGCGCTCGACGATGCGCGGCGCTGAGCTTGATCACCGAGTTGGTCTTGGCCCGGAAGAAGCCGGTCGGCCGGAGCACGGCCTCCATCTCCTCGCGGTCGGCGCCGGCGAGCGCCTCGGCGGTGGGCCAGCGCGCGAAGAGGGTGGGCGTCACCATGTTGACCATGACGTCGGTGGTCTGCGCCGAGAGCACGGTGGCGACGAGCAGCTGCAGCGGGGTCTCGAAGTCGAGCTCGCAGTGGGCGTAGGGGTAGCGCTCGTGCAGGGCGCGGTGCATGCGGCGGGCCCGGCGGGTGAGGGCGACCGGGGACTCGGCGGCGAAGCGGGCGCGCCGGGCGGCGCTGGGGGTCGTCACGGGCACCGCGTCAGCCTACGGTGCGGCACCGACGACCCCGCTCACCTGCGGGTCCGTCGCGGGCGACCGGATGGCGGTCGCTCGCCCGGGTGAGCCACCGTCCGCGCACCGGCTCTGTTCTCTGGCACACTGTCCGCGCGTGGATCACGACGTCGTGCGCAGAGCGCCCCTGTTCGCTGCCCTGGACGACCAGACGGCGGAGCCGCTCATCTCGACCGATGAGCCCGTCGCGCCTCGAGCGCGGCGACATCCTGTTCCACGAGGGCGACCAGGGCGACCGGCTCTACGTCATCGGCGAGGGCAAGATCAAGCTCGGCCGCACCAGCAGCGACGGCCGCGAGAACCTCCTGGCGATCCTCGGCCCGGGCGAGATGTTCGGCGAGCTGTCGCTGTTCGACCCGGGCCCGCGCACCGCCACCGCCACCGCCGTCGCCGAGACCCAGGTCGTCTCGATGGGCCACGAGCAGCTCAAGGAGTTCCTGCTCCACCCGCCCGGGCGTCGCCTCGACGCTGCTGGCGGCGCTGGCCCGCCGGCTGCGCCGCACCAACGAGGTGCTGGCCGACCTGGTCTTCACCGACGTGCCCGGCCGCGTGGCCAAGGCGCTGCTCGACCTCGCCGCCCGGTTCGGCCGCCCGGTCGACGAGGGCCTCCTGGTCGCCCACGACCTCACCCAGGAGGAGCTGGCCCAGCTGGTCGGCGCCTCCCGCGAGACGGTGAACAAGGCCCTGGCCGACTTCGCCTCGCGCGGCTGGCTGCGCCTCGAGGCGCGCGCCGTGGTGCTGCTCATGGACGTCGAGCGGCTCCGCCGCCGCGCCCGCTGACCGCGCCTCCCCGGCAGGCCGGCGCCACGGCTCAGGGCTGTGAGCGCAGGTAGTCCAGCTGGGCCCGGATCGACAGCCGCGCCGCCGGCCACACCTGCTGACGGCACGTCCGCGTAGACCCGCCGCAGCACCCCCTCCACCGGGTCGTCCTCGGCGGCCGCGCCGTCGGCGAGCGCCTGGCGCACCTGGTCGAGCCGCTCGCGCGCGGTGCACGCGGTAGAACGCGACCATCGCCGCGGCATCCGGCACCACCGGCCCGTGCCCGGGCAGGATGCGCGACGACCGAGCCGTCGCCGGTGAGCGAGCGGATCCGCTCGAGCGAGTCGAGGTAGGCGCGCGAGCTCGCCGTCGGGGTGGGCGACGACCGTGGTGCCGCGACCGAGCACGGTGTCGCCGGTGAGCAGGGCGTGGTCGGCGGGCAGCGCGAACGAGATCGAGTCGGAGGTGTGCCCCGGCGTCGCGACCACCCGCAGCTCGAGCCCGCCGGTGGTCAGCACGTCGCCGTCGTGCAGGTCGTCGTGGCCGCGGCCGACGGCGCGCACCGGGGTGCCGGTGAGCTCGGCGAACCGCGGGCGCGGCCTCGGCGTGGTCGTGGTGGCCGTGGGTGAGCACGGTCTCGGCCACCCGGGCGCCGCGCGCCTCGACGACGCGCAGCACGGCGGCGAGGTGGCCCTCGTCGAGCGGGCCGGGGTCGATGACGACGGCACTCGGTCGACCCGGGCTCGAGCAGCACCCAGGTGTTGGTGCCGTCGAGGGTCATCGGCCCGGGGTTGGGCGCCAGCACGCAGTGCGCCCGCGGGCGTGACGTCGCCGCCGGCCCAGGGGGCGGTCACCGACGGCGGCGGGGTGGCGGTCACCCGCCCGAGTATGCCGTGGCGCCCCTGCGCGCCGCACCCTCGACCGGCCCGCTTCCGTGCGGCCGCTGGGACGGTGCGCGCCCGGTGACATGCAGTCGGATGCCGCGTGCCGGCATCCGCGGGCCGGTGAGCACGAGCGGTGGTCACGGCCGTCCCCACTGCATGTCTGGGGGCGCACCTCGAGCCTGTGGATGACGACCACGGGCCAGGCGCCGACCGCGGCACCATGACTGGATGCGCACCGCAGGGGCCGGGGTGGACGACGTGGCCGAGACCGTCCGGCTCCTCGGCGGTGTCACGACGTGGCCGTGTTGCGCGAGGTGCACCCCGCCGGCTGATCCGACGAGCAACGACCGCGGGCGTGGTCGTGCGCCCGGGCCGCGGTCGCTACGTGCTGCCGACGGCCTCCGAGCACCTGCGGCGCAGCCAGTCCCGCGGCGCCACCCTGTCGCACCTGAGTGCTGCGCTGCACCACGGCTGGGCGGTCAAGACCGTGCCGGAGCACGCCTGGGTCACCGTGCGCCGCAACCGGCACCTCAGGCCGGGCGAGCTCACCGGCGTCGTCCCGCGCTGGGCCGACCTCCCGCCGCACGACGTCGGCCACGGCGTCACGACACCGCTGCGTACGGTGCTCGACTGCGCCCGGGCCCTCCCGTTCGACGAGGCGCTGGCCGTGGCCGACTCCGCCCTGCGAGCGCGCGACCATCGATCGCCGGCAGCTCGCCGAGGCCGCTGCCTCCCTGCGCGGCACCGGCGCGCGAGCAGGCCCGGCGCGTCGCCGCCCATGCGGACGGCACGTGCGGCCAACCCGTTCGAGTCCGTGCTGCGCGCGCTGACCATCGAGGAGGGCTTCGACCTCACCCCTCAGCTGCAGATCGCCGAGTCCGGGCTGTACGCCGTCGTCGACCTCGGCAGCGAGGCGCTGCGGCTCGCGGTCGAGGCCGACGGCTTCGAGCACCACGGGACCCGCAAGGGCCTGCGCAAGGACTGCCGCCGGCACACCGAGTTCGCCGTCTACGACTGGTCGTCGCTGCGGTTCTCGTTCGAGGACGTGATGTACGAGCCGCTCTGGGTGCGCTGGGCGCTGCGCTCGTGGCGTGACGTCCGCGAGGGCCGGCAGCCCGACGACCCCTCCCCTGCGCTCCTGGTGACATGCAGTCGGATGCCGCGCGCCGGCATCCGAGCACGCGTGAGCATGGGCTCGGCCGCGGCCTCGCCCGACTGCATGTCCGGGGAGGCACCCCAGCGATCCGCGACCGACAGCGGTCAGGGCATCTCGGTGCGCAGCACCGGCCGGCCGTCGGCGCCGACGACCAGCACCGGCACCACCTTCGCCACGACCGGCCGGTCGGCGAGGAAGGCTGCGGCGGAACCGAACTCGGCCAGCTGCTCCAGCGACACCACGGTGGGCGGCAGCATCCGCACCTCACCGGCCGCGTGCCGGGCGAGCAGGTCGCGCGGGCGCACCCACGCGCTGTGGTCGGACTCGGTCGTGGTGCCGGTGGCCTCCTGGCCGGACGGCATCCCCGCGGCGAGGATCCAGGTGTCGTAGCGCCGCGGCTCGAACTCCGGGGTCACCCAGTGCGCCCGGCCCGCGCAGGTCGGCCACCGACAGCCGCACCCCGCACTCCTCCTCGACCTCGCGCACGGCGGCCGCGGCGTACGGCGCGGCCGACCTCGGCGCTGACGCCCATGGCGCGCGGCCAGCTCGGCCAGCCCGGGCGTCGACACCGGCAGGCGCGTGGTCGGCCGGGTCGACCCCACCACCGGGGAAGACCACCGTCGACGGCGCGAACGCCATCGACGCCACCCGCCGCTGCACGTACACCTCGACCCCGAGACGCGCCGTCGCGCACCAGCATCACCGTCGCGGCGGCCCGGGGCTCGACGACCACCCGCTCGGCCGAGGCCAGCCACGCGGCAGCCCGCTCCCCAGCCCGGGGTCGCGCGAGATCGGGTGGTCGACGACGCGACGCGACCCACCGGCATCCGGCACGACCGGCACATCCGAGAACCCGGCCCGGATGCCGTGCCCGCGCCCTCCGCGGACCCCTCACCCGCCGCCACCGGCGGTCAGTCCCGCACGTGGACGATGACCTCGACCTCGACCGGCGCGCCGAGCGGCAGGGCCGCCACGCCGACGGCCGACCGGGCGTGCACCCCGGCGTCGCCGAACACCGCGCCGAACAGCTCGGAGGCGCCGTTGACGACGCCCGGCTGGCCGGTGAACGACGGGTCGGACGCCACGAAGCCGACGACCTTGACGACCCGCTCGACCCGGTCGAGGTCGCCCACGACCGACTTCACGGCCGCGATCGCGTTGAGCGCGCAGACCGCCGCGAGCTCCTTGGCGCCGCTCGGGCGTACACGAGCCCGTCGCCCTCGCCGACGTGGCCCGACTCCGGCGAGCACCCCGTCGACCATCGGCACCTGGCCCGAGACGTAGACGCGCGAGCCGTCGAGCACCGCCGGGCACGTAGGCGGCCACCGGCGGCACCACCTCCGGCACGACCAGCCCGAGCTCGGCCAGCCGTCGCTCGACCGCGCCCACCGCTCAGGCCTTCGGCGCGCTTGAGGTAGGCCACGAGGTTGCCCTCGGGCATCGCGAGGACCTGCACCAGCTCCCAGCCGTCCTCACCCCACTGGTCGAGGATCTGCTTGGTCGCGTGCACGATCAGCGGCACCGTGGCGTACTCGTACTTCGTCATGCGCGCCACCCTAGCGCCGCCGCGGCCGGCGGCTACCGTGGCGGAGGTGAGCGACGACGACCCCGACATCCTGGTCGCGCAGCGCCCGCCCGCCCGACCGCACCGAGGTCACCGGCCCCCTGCAGACCGACGTCTACGACGTCTGGGAGCCCGCCCCCGGCCGGGCCCGCGGGCGTCACCGTCGCGCTGGTGCACGGCGGCTTCTGGCGCGAGCAGTACGACCGGGCCCACGCCACCCCGCTCGCCGAGGCGCTGGCCCGCGACGGCTTCCACGTCGCCAACCTCGAGTACCCCCGCATCGGGATGCCGGGCGGCGGCTGGCCGGGCACCGGCACCTCCGTGCTCGCCCGCCTCGAGTCCGTGCACGAGGACACCCACCTGCCCGACCGCGTCGTCGTCGTCGGCCACTCCGCCGGCGGCCACCTCGCGCTCTGGCTCGCCTCCGACGACCACGCGCCCTGGCTCACCGGGGTCGTCGCGCTCGCCCCCGCAGCCGACCTCGGCGTGCCGTCGACCGGCTCGGCCTGAGCGACCACGCCGCCCGGGCCTGATCGGCGGCACCCCGGACGAGGCCCCCGAGGCCTGGGCCGACGCCGACCCCGCCCGGCCAGCGCCTCACCCGCCCGGCGGTCATCGTCACCGGCGAGCTCGACGACGTCGTCCCGGCCGAGGTCGTCGACTCCTACGTCGCCTCCCGCGACGCCCGACGAGCCGCTGCGCACCGCGGTCGCCAGCGGACGCCGACCACTTCGACGTCATCGACCCCACCAGCCGACGCCTACCTCGCTGGTGCTCGCGGAGGTCGAGGAGCTCACCCTCACCACGCACTGACGCGCGTCCCGTCGAAGGTGCGGCGGGCGGCATCCGGGCCGTGCGGCGACCCCATCTAGGCTGGATGCCGTGGCCACTCCTTCGCTCTCGCGCGCCCTGGACGGCGTGCGCCTGCACGTCGTCACCGGCAAGGGCGGCGTCGGCAAGACGACCGTGGCCGCCGGCCCTCGCGCTGGCCCTCTCCCGCCAGGGCAAGCGGGTGCTGCTCGCCGAGGTCGAGGGCCGCCAGGGCATCAGCCAGACCTTCGACGTCGCCCCGCTCGGCATCGAGGAGGTGCGCCTGCGTCACCCACGCCGGCGGCGGCGAGGTGTGGGGCATCTCGGTCGACGCCAAGGCCGCGCTGCTCGAGTACCTCCAGATCTTCTACAAGCTCGGCCGCGCCGGCGGGGCCGCTGGAGCGGATGGGCGTCATCGACTTCGCGACCACGATCGCCCCGGGCGTGCGCGACGTGCTGCTCACCGGCAAGGTCTACGAGGCCGTCGGCCGCACCACCGGCACCCGCCGCCACCAGGGACCGCAAGGCCTGGGATGCCGTCGTGCTCGACGCGCCGCCCACGGGCCGCGATCACCCGCTTCCTCAACGTCAACGTGCAGGTGGCCGACCTCGCCCGGATGGGCCCGATCCACAGCCAGGCCGAGTCGATCACCCGGATGCTGCGCGACCGCAGAGCGTCGTGCACGTCGTCACCCTGCTCGAGGAGATGCCGGTGCAGGAGACCGTCGACGCCATCGGCGAGCTGTCGGCCGCCGGCTTCGGCCTCGGCGCCGTCGTCGTCAACCAGGTGCGCGAGCCGCTGCGTCGACGAGGCGCTGCTCGAGACCGCCGGCCGCCGAGCCGCAGCGGGTGGCCGCCCGGGTGCGCGACGACCTCGCGGCCGTCGGGGTGCGCGCCGGCCACGCCGACGGTGAGCGGGCTGCTCGCCGAGGCGCACGACCACGCCGAGCGGGTCGAGCTCGAGCGCTACCTGACCGACGAGGTCGCCGCGCCAGGGGCTGCCCGACGCTCACCCTGCCGCGTGCTCGCCGAGCGGCATCGAGGACGGCGGCATCGCGCGTGCTCGCCGACGTGCTGATCGACCAGGGGGTGCGCTGATGGCCGCACGACCCGACGACCGCGCGCCCGCAGGCCGCGCAGGCCGCCGCACGGCGCCGCAGCTCGACATCGACGCCCTGCTGGCCGACCCCGCACACGCGGCATCATCGTCTGCTGCGGCTCCGGCGGCGTCGGCAAGACCACCACGGCCGCCGCGCTCGGGCCTGCGCGCGGCCGAGGCCGGGCGCACGCGTCGTCGTGCTCACGATCGACCCGGCGCGGCGGCTGGCCCAGTCGCTCGGCCTCACCGAGCTCGACAACACCCCGCGCCCGGTGGCCGGCATCGGCACCGACTGCGGGCGGCTCGCTCGACGCGATGATGCTCGACATGAAGCGCACCTTCGACGAGGTCGGTCGAGGCGCACTCCACCCCCGACAAGGCCGAGCAGATCCTGGCCAACCCCTTCTACCAGGCGGTCTCCAGCTCGTTCGCGGGCACGCAGGAGTACATGGCGATGGAGAAGCTCGGCCAGCTGCGCGCCCAGGCCGAGCGCGAGGGCACCTGGGACCTCATCGTCGTCGACACCCCGCCGTCCCGGTCGGCGCTCGACTTCCTCGACGCCCCCAAGCGGCTCGGCTCGTTCCTCGACGGGCGGTTCATCCGGCTGCTCACCGGCGCCGGCCAAGGCCGGCGGCCGGGCCTACCTCAAGGTGTTCAGCGTCGGCGCCACGATCACCGCGGCGACCATGCTCCAAGGTGCTCGGCGGCCAGATGCTCGCCGACGTGCAGACCTTCGTCGCGGCGCTGGACACGATGTTCGGCGGGTTCCGCGAGCGCGCCGACGCACCTACGCCCTGCTCAAGGAGCCCGCCACGGCCTTCGTCGTCGTCGCCGCACCCGAGCGCGACGCCCTGCGCGAGGCGTCCTACTTCGTCGACCGGCTCGAGAGCGAGGGGATGCCGCTCGCGGGCGTCGTCGTCAACCGGATGCAGACGCGTCGCCGCGCCCGCGCTGAGCGGCAGCCGCGCGCGCTGCGGCCGCCGAGCAGCTCGAGGACCGCGGCGGCGCGATCGGCCGACGACGACCTGGCCGAGCCGACCGCCGGCGCTGCTGCGCCTGCACGCCGACCTCGCCGCGGTGGCCGCCCGGCACGAGCGGGCACGTGCGCCGGCGTTCATGGCCGGCCACCCGGGGGTGCCGGTGTCGACGGTGCCGGCGAGCGCCACGGACATCCACGACCTCGAGGGCCTGCGCACGGTCGGTGCCGCGCTGGCCGCCGGCTGACCGGCCCGGGCAGGAACCCGGGGGGCCGACCGTCACGCGTGGCTGCAGGGGTAGCCGCGCGTGACTGCAGGGCGTGGTCGGCCCCTCGGGGAGCCGGTGGTGCGGTGGCTCGGTCAGGCGATCGCGCCCTGAGCGGTGCCGATCTTGGCGTGGGCGAGCAGCTCGGTCCAGGACGCACGTCGGGGCGGCGGCGGAGCAGGGCCCGGCGCTCGCGCTCGGTCATCCCACCCCACACGCCGAACTCGGTGCGGTTGTCGAGGGCGTCGGCGAGGCACTCGGCGACGACGGGGCAGCCCTTGCAGACCGCCTTGGCGGCGCGCTGGGCCTTGCCCTGGACGAAGAGGGCGTCGGGGTCGGTGCCGGCGCAGCGACCGAGACCGGCCCAGTCCGACACCCACTGACCATCCGTGGGGGCTACCGCAGCAGGGGGTGCGATGCTCATGTCCACCTCAGTTCTGGATACGTGACCGTCGGTTCCGTGCCAACCGGGAGTGGTTGGCGACCTGCCCAAACGCTATTTCGGCGGCCGGAAGGCGGGTATCGTCCGAAACGGTTGAGGCGCTGGCCGAACGGTTGACTCTTGGATCACCCGCTCGTCGCGGCCGTCGGTGCCGCCGTCCACGTGCGTGGAACCGCCGTCACCGACGCGCGCCGGTCCGTGACGCGCCGGTGGCGGGGCCGCACGGCATCCGCGGGTTACCCTTGGGCCCATGGACGGTCGCGCCCACAATGTCTCAGCCGTGCTCCGGCTCCTGCTCGGCTTCGTCGTGCTGAGCACGGTGGCCGGGCTGCTGATGGCCGGGCTCGCCATCCCGGCGGTCGGCGCCACCGGCCAGGTCGCCAAGGGCGGGGTCGACTTCTTCAACGACCTGCCGAGCGAGTTCACCGTCTCGCCGCTGGCCCAGCAGTCGCGCATCCTCGACGCCGACGGGAAGCTCATCGCCAACCCGTACGACGAGAACCGCATCATCGTGCCGCTGGAGAAGATCTCCCCGAACATGCGCAACGCGCAGATCGCCATCGAGGACTCGCCGCTTCTACGAGCACGGCGGCGCTCGACGTGCGCGGCTTCAGCCGGGCGATGATCTCCAACCTGCAGGGCGGCGACGTCCAGGGCGCCTCGACCCTCACCCAGCAGTTCGTCAAGATCACCCTCCAGGAGAACGCCCTGCAAGCAAGGGCGACAAGGAGGCCGCGAAGGCCGCCACGCACGCAAGACCGTACTCGCGCAAGCTCCAGGAGCTGAAGTACGCGCTGAACGTCGAGGAGCAACTTCACCAAGGACCAGATCCTCGAGGGCTACCTCAACCTCGTCTACTACGGCGACCAGGCCTACGGCGTCGAGGCGGCCTCGCTGAACTACTTCGGCGTCAGCGCCAGCAAGCTCAACCTGCGGCCAGGCCGCGCTGCTGGCCGGCATCGTGCAGCAGCCCACGGCGTTCAACCCGGTGCTCAACCCCAAGGAGTCCCAGGCCCGCCGCAACGTCGTGCTCGACCGGATGCAGTCGCTGCGGCCTGGCCACCGCCAAGGACGTCACCGCCGCCAAGAAGGTGGCCGTGAAGAAGATGATCAAGAAGAAGCCGGTCCAGGGCGTCTGCCACCGCTCGGCGCAGCCGTACTTCTGCGCCTTCGTCCTCGAGTACCTGCAGAAGTCGCCGCAGATGGCCGTGCTGGGCAAGACCCCGGCCGACCGCCTCAAGACGATCAACCAGGGCGGCCTGACCATCCGCACCACCCTGAAGCCGACGATGCAGAAGGCGGCGCAGAAGGAGATCACCAAGGCGGTGCCGGTCGGCAACAAGCAGAACCTCGGCGCCGCCGCCACGATCCTCGAGCCGGGCACCGGCAAGATCCTCGCGATGGCCCAGGCCACCAACTTCGACAAGGTGCAGACCAACATCAACGTCGACCAGAAGTACGGCGGCGGCGAGCTCGGCTACCAGTTCGGGTCGACCGCGAAGATGTTCGGCCTGGTCACGGCGCTGGAGAAGGGGATGCCGCTCAACGGCACCATCAAGGTGCCCTTCGCCGACGGCAAGAAGGGCCACCTGTTCGCCGACAAGTCGCTGTTCACCTCGAAGTGCGGCGCCAACGAGCCGTGGTCGGTCAAGAACGACTACGCCAGCGGCGGCAAGAACATGACCCTCGGTGAGGGCATCGCGAAGTCGATCAACACCTGGGCCGCCCAGCTCGTCATCAACGTCGGGCCGTGCGACGTGCGCGACACGATGACCAAGATGGGCCTGCACAAGGGCAACGGCAAGCCGATCGACCCGTACGTCTCCGACATCACCCTCGGCTCGGGCACCACGAACCCGATGAGCCTGGCCAACTCCTACGCCACCCTCGCCGCGAGCGGCAAGTACTGCGAGCCCTACCCGATCACCTCGATCACCACCTCCGACAAGAAGTCGATCAAGGTGCCGGGCCCGCAGTGCAAGCAGGTCATCTCGGCCGACGCGGCCGACGGCGCCACCTCGCTGCTCGAGGGCACCCTCGAGTTCGGTACGGCCGAAGGGCAACTGGGACGTCAACGCCCGCCCGGCCGCCGGCAAGACGGGCACCACCGAGAAGCACAACCAGAGCTGGTTCGTCGGCTACACCAAGCAGCTGGCCAGCGCGGTGTGGATCGGCAACCTGAAGCCGGCCACCAAGAAGGGCAAGCTGAACTCGCTGAACGGCAAGTGCTTCGGTGAGTACGGCTGCATCAGCCAGGTCTTCGGTGGCACCGTCTCGGCGCCGGTGTGGTCGAAGATGATGCGCGCCGCGTCGAAGGGGATGCCGGTCAAGGACTTCCCGGCCCCGTCGGCCAAGATCCGCAACGGTGACCTCAAGCCGCTGCCCGGCGTCATCGGCGCCAGCGTCGCGAAGGCGCAGTCGCGCCTGAAGGACGCCGGCTTCGACAGCTACGTCGCGGGCAACGTCGCCAGCTCGCTGCCGGTCGGCACGGTCGCCTACACCGACCCGGCCGGTGCGGCCTTCCCCGGGTCGAAGATCGGGCTGTACATCTCCACGGGCGTGCCGGCGTACCAGCAGCCGGCCCCGCAGAACAACACCACACCACCAACAAGGGCAAGGGCAACGGCGGCGGCGGCGGCGGCGCGGAACAACGGGCCGAACGTGCCCCCACCGCCGGGGCTGACCGGCCCGGGCGCGGTTCAGCGCCCGGACAGCACCTGCTTGACGACGGCGGCCACCCGGCCGCCGTCGGCGCGTCCGGCCACCTCCGCCTGGGCGGCCTTCATGACCAGGCCCATCTGCGGCATCCCGGTGGCACCGGTCGACTCCACGGCCCGCGCGACGATCGCCTGCAGCTCGTCGTCGCCGAGCTGCGCGGGCAGGTAGTCCTCGAGCACGACGAGCTCGGCCTCCTCGACCGCGGCGAGCTCGGGGCGGCCGGCGTCGGTGTACGCCGCCGAGGCCTCCTTGCGCTTCTTGGCCTCCTTGGCCACCACCTTGAGCACCTCGTCGTCGCTCAGCTCGCGCGCCTCGTCACCGGCCACCTCGGCGTTGGTGATGGAGGTCAGCGTCATCCGCAGCGTGCCGGAGCGCACCTTGTCGCGGGCGCGCATCGCGTCGTGCAGGTCGTGCTGGATCTGCGTCTTGAGCGTCGAGTCGGTCATGGGCCCATTCTCCCACCCGGCGTCCAGCGGGTTCCGGCGCCCGGGCTGGGCGCCGGACGGCGCGAGGCGAGGCTGCGGCGCGCCGGCGGCGCGCCACGGCATCCGGCTCGGCCCGCGATTCGGTCGGACGGCACCGGCTTTGCGAGGATGGGCGGATGACCGACCTGGCCCGCACCGCGCTGCGCACCGTCGGCGGCCTGGTGGGTGCCGGGGTCGCCGGTGTCGCGTACGCCGCGCTCGTCGAGCGCACCTGGTTCACGCTGCGCCGGTTCGCCGTGCCCGCCCTGCCCCCGGGCAGCGCCCCGGTGCGCATCCTGCAGGTGAGCGACCTGCACCTGACCCCCGGGCAGCACAAGAAGATCGAGTGGGTGCGCTCGCTGGCCGAGCTCGAGCCCGACTTCGTCGTGAACTCCGGCGACAACCTCGCCCACGTGGATGCCGTGCCCCCGCTGCTGCGCGCCATGGAGCCGCTGCTGGAGCGTCCGGGCGCGTTCGTGCTGGGGTCGAACGACTACTTCGCGCCCGGTGCTGAAGAACCCGGCCCGCTACCTCACCAAGAAGCACGCCGAGGTCAAGACCTACCGGGCCGACCTGCCGGTCGGCCGCCTCGTCGAGGGGCTGCGCGAGGGTGGCTGGGCCGACCTCAACAACGCCCGGACGGTCGTGCTCGATGGGCGACCACGACGTCGAGCTGGTCGGGCGTCGACGACCCGCACGTCGGCTACGACCGCTACCACGCGGTGTCCGGGCCGGCCGCCGACGACGTGACGCTCACGATGGGCCTGGTGCACGCGCCCTACCAGCGGGTGCTCGACGCGATGGTCGCCGACGGCGCCTCCGTCGTGCTCGCCGGGCACACCCACGGCGGGCAGCTGCGCCTGCCGGTGTGGGGCGCCCTGGTCACGAACTGCGACCTCGACACCGGCCGCGCCAAGGGCGTCTCGCGCTGGTGGCCGGGTGCCGGCTACACCGGCCACGGTGGTGGCGCGGTGCCGTCGTCGGACGCTCCCCCGGATGCCGCGTGGCTGCACGTCTCGGCCGGGCTGGGCACCTCGCCCTACGCGCCGGTGCGCTTCGCCTGCCGCCCGGAGGCGACCCTGCTCACCCTCGTGGCCCGCGACTCCTGACCCCGGGCGGCCGCTGCCGGCGGGCCGTCTGGCCGGTCCGGCCCGGACCGATTTCAGCGCGCCGGGGCGGGTCGGCTATCCTCGGGTGTCGCCGCGCCCTCGGGTCGGCGGCACTGCCACGGGGTGTGGCGCAGCTTGGTAGCGCGCGTCGTTCGGGACGACGAGGCCGCAGGTTCAAATCCT
>CAWAKY010000041.1:0-16901 GCA_963782695.1 uncultured Actinomycetota bacterium
GAGGCCCTCGGCGGCCCTGGTCGAGCACCCCCCGTCCCGCACCGACGACGTGGCGGACGTGCTGCGCGACGCGAACGACGGCATCCTGGGCTCCCAGGAGCCGACCCCGAGCAGCGGGGTACGGGCACCACCGTCGCCGGGCTGACCGTCGTCGACGCCGTCGGGCGCGAGCACTGGGTGGTGTTCAACATCGGCGACTCGCGGGTCTACCGGCTGGCCGACAACCGGATGAGCATGGTCACCCGCGACCACTCCGAGGTGCGCGAGCTGATGGATGCCGGCCTGATCGACGCCGCCGAGGCGCGCGGCACCCGATGCGCAACGTCATCACCCGCTCGCTGGCTCCGACCCCGCGCCGTCACCGGACGTGTGGGTGCTGCCGCCGACCCCCGGGGAGCGGTTCATCGTGTGCAGCGACGGGCTGTCCAACGAGCTCGACGACCGCGAGATCATGCTCGTCGCCCGCCAGTACGCCGACCCGCAGATCGCGGCCGACCAGCTGGTCGCCGCGGCGGTGCGGGCCGGGGGCGCGACAACGTCTCGGTGGTCGTCGTGGCCGTCGATGCCGGGGCGGGCGACGGCGAGGACGACGCCGACACCGCGCCGCGCACCGGGCTGCCGCGCGGCTGAGGCGGTGGCGGGCCGCCGGCGCGGGGTCAGCGCGGCGCGACGCTGGTCGGGATCTCCTCGACGACGTCCCAGGTGTCGGGGTCGTCGTCGAAGCGCGCCGCACGAACACGATCGACGACACCGGCCACGGCGGCGAGGGTGCTGCCGAGGTCGGCCACGAGGCGTTCGAGGAAGGGCAGGGACGTCGTCGCGGTGACCGACCCGATGGTGAGGCGGGTGCCCAGCGCGCGGCGGTCGACGAAGTAGCCGCGCACCATGACGAGGTCCCACATGCTGCGCGCGAGCTCGTTGACCCGGTCGACGTCGCCGGCCAGGGGCAGGCCGACGGTCAGGTCGCCCTCGGCCTCGAGCGCCCAACCCCCTCGAGCCGCACCTGCGGCGGCGCAGGCTGCGGTCGAGCTCGTCGTGCAGGAACTGCGCGACGGCGCTCGCCTCGGGTCGGGCGACGTTGCCGAGCGAGAACACCGGGATCATCAGCGAGCCACGCGCCACGCGCTCGAACTCACCCGGGGGCACCGGGGTGCGGGCGAGCGCCGCCTCGACGTGGTCGAGGACGGGCTCGGGCGGGACGATCGCGACGGTGACGTGCACGGCAGGACCTCCTTCGGACCCGAGACCCATGGTGCCCGCTCGGGTGGGTCGTCGCTGGACTCCCGGGTGAACTGGTGCCCCAGTACGCTGACCCGGGGGATCTCGGCGCCACCCACCAGGGCGGCGCCTGCCCCGTCCCCCGCCGCCGAGCAGATGCGAGGAGCAGCCCGTGAGCACCGTGCGCACCGTCGTGCACCCGGGGTGGCTCGCGGTGAGCGGGCCGGAGGTCGACGCCGTCGTCGAGGCGGCCGACCGGCACGCGGAGTCGCTCGAGGCGGCCGCCGCCGACGGCCTGGTCGCCCTGCTCGAGGCGCTGACCGCGCACGGCCTGGCGTCGGCACCCGGGTTCGTGGCGTGCGCTCCCACCCCGACCGGGCTGCGGGTGGTCGCGCGGGCGCCGGGTGCTTCGTGCTGCCCGACGGCACCCGCGTCGACGCCCGGGGCCGGATGCCGTGGCTCGACGTCGACCTCGACCTGGACGCGCGCCGACGAGGGCGAGGTGGTGCTCGAGGCGCCGGAGCCGCAGCCCGGCGCGCGGCTGGCGCCGCCCGGCCCGGTTGTCCCGCGCCGCCGCAGACGGGGATGTCGAGGTCGCGGACGCCGAGCCGGAGCCGGAGGCCGGACGCTGGGCCCGAGCCGCGACCTCGCGGCCGAGCCCGCGCAGACCGAGCCGGATGCCGGGGCCGCGGCGCCGCAGCCGGACCTGACCCTGCCGCCGCCGCCCGACGCCACCGGCCTGCCGCCCGCCGCACGGGTCCCGGCAACCCCGGCGCCGCGCAGCGGCCTGATCGAGGCCGTGCCGTGGCGTCGCGCGGCGACCGTGGCTCGGCCCCCGCCCCCACCCCGCCGGCCGCCCCGGTGCCCACCCCGACCGAGCTGCTGCCCGGTGGTCGACCTCGACGCCCCCACCCACGTCGCGGCCGAGCCGGGCACCGAGGGCGACCCCGACGCACCCGCCCGCGGCACCCGAGCCAGCCGGCGCCCACGACCCCCGACGTCACGACCAACCGCGACGCCCTGCCCCGCAGCGACGACGACCTCGACCGCCCGGTGGTGCTCGCCGTGCTGTGCCCGGCCGGCCACCCGTCGCCGCCGCACGCCGGCAGCTGCCGCACCTGCGGTCGCGAGATCCCGCCGCAGCAGCCGTTCCCGACGCCGCGCCCCTCGCTCGGGGTGCTGCGGATCTCCACCGGGGGCAGCGTGCCGCTCGACCGCGGGGTGCTGCTCGGCCGGGCCCCGCGGGTCAACGAGGAGCTGCCCGCCAACCAGCGCCCGCACCTGCTGCGGGTCGGCGGCCCCGACCGCGACATCTCGCGCAACCACGCCGAGATCGTGCTCGAGGGCTGGCACGTGCTGGTGCGCGACCTCGGCTCGACCAACGGCACCACCGTGACCCTGCCCGGCCAGGAGGCCGTGCGGCTGCGGCCCACCGAGGACCAGGGCATCGAGCCCGGCACCGTGGTCACCCTCGCCGACGAGGTCGTGCTGACCTACGAGGTGCAGGAGTGAGCGCAGCCGACGCGCCCCGGATCCCCGGGCTCGACGTCGTGCGCCCGCTCGGGTCGGGCGGCTACGCCGACGTCTACCTCTACGAGCAGCAGCAGCCGCGGATGCCGGTGGCCGTCAAGGTGCTCAAGCGCGAGGGGCTGACCGCCGCCATCCGGCGCCAGTTCGTCGACGAGGCGAACACGATGGCCCAGCTCGCCGACCACCCGTACATCGTGCAGGTCTTCCGCTCCGAGCAGACCGCCGACGGCGGCGCCTACCTCGTCATGAAGTACTACCCGCCGCCGAACCTCGCCGTGCGGCTCGCGGCCGAGCGGATGAGCGTCGAGGAGGTGCTGCGCACCGGCATCCAGCTCGCGAGCGCCGTCGAGACCGCGCACCGGGCCGGCATCATCCACCGCGACATCAAGCCGGCCAACGTGCTGGTCAGCCAGTACGGCGCAGCCCGGGCTCACCGACTTCGGCATCGCCGGGCGGGGCGGGCACGCCGAGGACGTCGACGAGGACGTCGGCGTCTCGGTGCCGTGGTCGCCGCCCGAGGTGCTCTACGGCGCGTCCAACGGCGACCCGCGCAGCGACGTCTACTCGCTCGCCGCCACGCTCTGGCACCTGCTCGTCGGGCCGCTCGCCGTTCGAGCAGCCCGGTGGCGACAACTCGGCGCTACGCCCTGATGCCGCGGATCCGGGCCGTGCCGGTGCCGCCGACCGGGCGCGCCGACGTGCCGGTCTCGCTCGAGCGGCTGCTCGCCCACGCGATGGCCAAGGACCCCGGGTCGCGCCCGCAGACGGCGATCGAGCTGGCCCGCGGGCTGCAGGCGGTGGAGCAGGAGCAGCGGCTGCCGCGCACCCCGGTGGTCGTGCTCGACGAGCAGGGCCGCACCGCGCTCGCCGAGGGCGCGACCGTGCGCCCCGAGCTCGACCGCGGACCGCACCAGCGTGCGCACCCCGGCCTCGCTCGCGGCGCCCGACCCGGCGCCGAGCCGGACGAGCGCCGAGCCCGCCGACGTCGACGACGGGCCCGCCGACGATCAGCGGCGGTCTGATCCTCGCCGTGGTGGGGGTGCTCGTGCTCGGCCTGGTCGGCGCGCTGGTGTGGGCCCTGGGCCGCGACGACACCCCGCAGGCCCAGCCGTCGGCGAGCGTGCGCTCCGCAGACCGGCGCCGCCGACCCGGGCGGTCGACTACCCCGAGCAGCCGGCCATCGACGCGCGCCCGGGGCCCGGCGCGGTGACCTTCACCTGGAACTACGTCGGCGCCGAGGAGGGTGACTTCTTCCAGCTGCGGGTCGCCGACAGCGAGGCGGCCGTGGTCGACCAGGGCGTCACGACCGTCGCCGGCCGGCCTCGGCACACCGTCAAGGCCGCCGCCGGCGACGCTGGTCTGCGCGCAGGTCGCCGTGTCACGCAAGTCGGGGGTCGCCGGCGCCGCGCTCGGCGATCCGCTGCCAGACCGCCGGCTGACCGGCATCCGACGCACCAGGGAGGGACAGACACATGGGAGCCACCGTCGAGTTCTGCGGCGAGGAGTTCGCCGCGCGCCGAGGACCGGCCGCTGACCATCGGGCGGGTCGCCGACGTCGAGATCGACGACAACCCGTACCTGCACCGCGTCTTCCTCCAGCTGCACCGCGAGCACGAGCTGTGGTGGCTGTGAACGTCGGCTCCACCCTCACCGCGACGGTCGCCGACAAGAAGGGGCTGTTCCAGGCGTGGCTCTCGCCCGGGCGCGCGCATCCCGCTGGCGCTCGAGGCGTTCACCGTCTGGTTCACCGCCGGCCCCACGACCTACGACTTCGACATCGTGCTCACCGACACCCCGTTCGTCTCGGTCGAGACCGCCGCCGAGCTCGAGCCCGAGGACGCCGGCGCCGAGACCACCGTCGGCCGGGTCTCGATGACCCCCGACCAGAAGCTGCTCGTCGTCGCGCTGTGCGAGGGGTTCCTGCGCAGCTCGTACGCCGGCGCCGGCCAGATCCCGAGCTCGGCCGCCGCCGCCGAGCGGCTCGGCTGGACGGTCACCAAGTTCAACCGCAAGCTCGACAACGTCTGCCAGAAGCTGGCGGATGCCGGCACGCGCGGCCTGCACGGCGGCCCGGGCAAGCTCGCGAGCGGCCGCAAGGCCCGGCTCGTCGAGCACGCGCTGTCGACCCGGATGGTCACCGAGAGCGACCTCGCCCTCCTGGGCTGACCGGGTGGAGCGGTCGATCCATCCCTTGAGTTGGGTGCTCGGGTGGCTGCCCCGGCGACCACCTGAGCGCCCAACTCCGGGGGTTGTCCGCGCCCCGAACGGGTAGTCCTCCCCATCGTTCGAGGCCGCCTGCGCGGTTAGGCTGGGCGCTCCGGTCGGGGTGACGACCGGCAGACCACGCGTCCCGCACCGGGGCGCGGTCGTGTGTCGTGGAGGGGTTGTCGTGGCAGGTCGGGGACCGGCGGGGCGGGTCGCCGTCGGCCGCGCGCGCCGGCGCACGGCCAGCACCCTGGCCGTCGTGCTCGTCGCCTCGGGCCTGGGCTACGCCGCGGTCGCCAGCCAGGGCTCGACCGTGCACGAGGCCGCGCTCAACGACTCCGGGGTCTGGGTCAGCTCCGACGCGCAGGCGAAGTTCGCCAGGGCCAACGTGCCGATCGGCCAGCTCGACACCGGTGTGGCCACCAACGTCGCCGCCGGCAGCGGGCTCGACGTGCTGCAGGACGGCGCGGCCGTCGTCGGGGTCGGCACCGGGGCGGGTCAGCTCTTCCCGATCGACCCGCGCACCTCCACCGCGGGCGACCCCGCCGCGACCCTGGCCACCGAGGCCACCAAGGCCGGCGTCCTTCACCGCCAGCCCGGTCGACCTGCGCGGCGGCACCATCGCGCTGCTCGACCGCGAGAGCGGCAAGGTCTGGGCGCAGCGGGTCGACGCGCGCACCGGCATCACCGGGCTGGCCGGCCTGTCGGCAGCCGCCAAGCCGGTCGCGACGATCGGCAGGAACGGTGCCGTCGCGGTCGACGCCTCCGGCACGGTGCACGCCGTCTCGGGCACCGACGGCAAGGTCACCACGGTGCCGGCGCTCGGCGCGAAGTTCGGCCGGCCCACCGTCACCGCCACCGCGCTGCGCACCGAGCGCCCCGACCTCACCGCGGTCGGCCCCACCTGGGTCGCGTACGACGCGGCCAAGGACCGGGTCTACACGGCATCCGAGCCGGACGGGTTCGACGCCCAGGTGACCACACCGGGTGGCCCCCGGTACGCCGCGCTCCAGCAGCCCGGCCCGGATGCCGACACGGTCGCGATCGCGGGCCCGGAGCGCGCCGTGCTCGTGCCGCTCGACGGCGGCGCCTCCCCGGGCGGGGTCGCCGTGCAGGAGCGCGTCGACCGGGTGCCCGGCGGCACGCTCGTCACCCGACCGGTGGTGCTCGGCGGCTGCCTGCACGCCGCCTGGGCCGAGTCGGGCCGGGTCTTCTACGGCGCGAACTGCGGGCGCTCCGGCGACGAGCCCACCGCCACGCTGCCGGCCGAGGGCGCGCAGGAGACCCGCGACGGCGTGGCCTTCCGGGTCAACCGCGGCCTGGTCGTGCTCAACGACCTCGACAACGGCGGCGTCTGGGACCTCGACGACAAGCCCACCAAGATCGACAACTGGGACGCCCTGGTGCCCCCGACCCGCACCGACGACGACACCAAGAAGAAGGACGAGAACCTGGTCGACGAGGCCAGCCTCGACCAGCCGCCGAAGGCCGAGCCCGACACCCTCGCCGTGCGCCCCGGCCGCACCAGCAAGCTGCACGTGCTCGACAACGACACCGACGTCGCCGGCTCGGTGCTCGTCGATCGACCAGACCGACGTCACGCCGGCCGACCCTGCAGGGCGTCGCGGCGACCGTGTCCGGCGACGGCCAGGCCATCGACGTCAGCGTGCCCGAGAAGACCGCCGGCAGCTCGTTCACCTTCAGCTACCGGGTCAACAACGGCAAGGTGAAGGGCAAGGGCGAGGCCAAGGTGACCGTCCGGGTCGTGGCCGACTCGGTCAACGGGCCGCCGAACCTGCGCCAGGGCGGCGCGAAGCTGGCCGAGGCCGCCTACCCGGTGATCGCCGGCAAGCGCCTGTCGGTGCCGGTGCTCGCCGACTGGCGCGACCCCGAGAGCGACATCCTCGCCGCGCGCGCCGCCGACCGAGGGCGGGGTCGTCGACGGCCAGGGCCGGATCACCCTGCTCGCCCCGCAGAAGGTCGGCAAGCAGCAGATCCCCGTACACCGTCACCGACGGGCGCGGCGGCACGACCAAGGGCACCGTCGCCGCCCAGGTCATCGGCACCACCGACAGCAAGTTCGTCGCCGCCACGCACCCAGCCGGATGCCGTGCGCGGCGTCGTCGGCAAGCCGCTGCAGATCGAGCCGCTCGGCAACGACGTCGCCGGCGCCGACCCGGGGGAGCCGGATGCCGTGCTCCGGTTGCGCTCCGAGGTGCGCCCGGTCGGGCCGCTCGACGTCGACACCGACCTGTCGACACCGGGCAGGTCACCGTCACCGGCAGCGCCCCGGGCACCTACGAGCTCACCTACTCGGCGCAGACCGGGGCCGGGGCCGCGCCCGGTCGCGTACGGGTCGACCTCGTCGCCCCGCCCGAGGGCGCCCCGCCGGTCGCGGTGCCCGACACCGCGACCCTGCACGACCAGAGCCCGGTCATGGTCGACGCGCTCGCCAACGACTACTCGCCCGAGCGGCGACGTGCTGGTGACGGCGGCCGTGTCGGCCGACGGCGGCGACAGCTGGCTGCAGCCGTCGATCTACCAGGGCCGCTGGGTGCGGATCGAGGCCCGCGACCCCGCGCCGCTCGGTGGTGGCCAGGGCCGCCGCGGGGTCGTGCGGTACACGGTCAGCGACGGCACCCAGCGCACCACCGGCCAGGTCGACGTGCTCCAGCAGGGCCCGCTCGACGACTCCGTGCCGCTGTCGCAGGACGACAGCGCGACCGTCCGCGAGGGCGACACCGTGTCGGTGCCGGTGCTCGACAACGACACGATGGCCGACGGCATCCCGCTGCAGGTCGACCCGAGCAGCGTCAAGGTCGTGAGCAAGGGCGACGCCCAGCGCGCCTTCGCGTCCGGCAACGTCATCCGCTACGTGCCCGAGGCGCGGGGCCTGCGGGCCGAGCGGTTCGTCACCATCGAGTACGCCGCCTTCGCCGACGGGATGAAGGACCGCGCCCAGACCGCTCGGGTGCGGGTGGCCGTGGTGCCGCTGCCGTCGGCGCAGCGGGTGAACCAGTCGCCGGTCGCGCGCAGCTTCTCGGCCACCGTCACCGCCGGCGACCCGCTGACGATGACCGTGCCGACCTTCGGCGTCGACCCCGACGGCGACAGCGTGTCGGTCACCGGCATCGTCGGCGCCGACGGCGGTGCGGTCGACCTCACCCGCGGCCGGGTCGTCGCGATCGGCCCGTCGACGATCCGCTACGAGGCCTTCCCGCTCGCGGCCGGCACCGAGGTGATCAGCTACGAGGTGCGCGACCGGTTCGGCGCGACCAGCCGGGCGTTCGTGCGGGTGGGGGTCGTCGCGCCCGGCGACCCGCAGCCCCCGGTGGCGGTCGACGACGAGGTGTTCGCCGCGCCCGGCAAGACGGTCACCGTCAAGCCGCTGCAGAACGACCTCGTGGCGCGCGGCGACGTCGTCGACCTCGACGTCGAGTCGCGCAACGACGAGGCCACCCGGCGCCAGTGGCGCCTCGACGACGACAACTCGGTCACCACCACGGTGCCGGCCGACACCTCACGGCTGCACCAGCTCGTCTACGGCATCAGCGACGGCCTGTTCGACCCGTCCCGGGCGTCGGTCCTCATCCGCCCGGTCAAGGGGTACGTCAACGCCCCGGTCGCCCGCGACGACGTCGCCCAGCCCAGGCCCGGCGAGACCTCGACCGATGGTCGACGCGCTCGCCAACGACACCGACATCGACTCCGACCCGGCCACCCTGAAGCTCGTCGAGGTGCTCGACCCCACGGCCCGGATCGAGAACGGCCGGGTGCGGGTGAAGATCCTCGACCACCCGTACGCCGTGCCGTACGTCATCGAGGACGACGACGGCGCCCGGGCGATGGCGCTGATCCAGGTGCCGACCGGGGCCAACGGCCAGCCGTTCGTGGCGGCGGGCTCGCTGATCCAGATGGACCCGGACTCCAGCCGCACCGTGGCGCTGAACGACTACGTGAAGTCGCCGCGCGGCCGCGTCGTGTCGGTGACCACCGCCGCCACGGTCAGTGCCGCCCCGGCCGAGAACCTCGCGGTCTCGCTCGACGACAACCGCACGCTCACCCTCACCTCGTCCGGCGGGTACGTCGGGCCGGCCGCCGTGATGCTCGAGGTCACCGACCAGGACGCCGTCGACCAGAAGGACTTCGGCACCGCCTACGTCTCGATCCCGGTGCAGGTCGGGCCGAAGGTGCCGCTGCTGCGCTGCCCGGGCACCGAGGTCACCGTGCTCGCCGGCGGCCTCGACCGGGTCATCGACATCCCCACCTACTGCCACGCCTGGCTGCCGGTCGGCATGACCTTCGACGACGTGCAGTTCGACACCGGCTGGCAGACCGAGGCCGACGCCACCGTCTCCACCGACGGCCCGGGCGGCCGTCGGGTGACCCTGCACGCGGATGCCGGTGCGCGCTCCTCCCACGGCCGGCTCGCCGTGCGCACCGAGGGCCTCGCCCAGCCGGTCACGATCGGCGGTGAACGTGGTCGGCGCGGCCGACGCCACGGCATCCGGTGCGCTGCCGGCGCCGCGGCTGCGGCCGATCTCGGTCAGCGGGCTCGAGGAGGGCCAGTCGCGCACCGTCGACGTCGCCGGCTACCTCGACTCCCCGCTGGCCGCCCCCACGTGCTCGATCACCGCCGCGTCCGTCGAGCAGGGCAGCGGGCTCACGGTCACCAGGTCCGGATGCCGGCTGACCCTCACCGTGGGCACCCGACCCTCGCCCACGGCATCCATCGCGATCGAGGTCAGTGACGGCCCCGGCCGCAGCGCCGCCGGCCGGGTGTCGGTGACCATGCTCGGCAACCCGTCGTCCCCGCGCCAGGTGCGCGCCGTCGCCGACCGCGACGCCGGTGGGCAGGCCCGGGTCTCGTGGCTGCCGCCGACCTACGACGGTGGATCGTCGGTGTCGGGCTACACCGTCACCCACAGCGGCGGGTCGTCGGGCACGACCACCTGCACGGCATCCCCGTGCACGATCACCGGGCTGACCAACGGCAAGGACTACACCTTCACGGTCGTGGCCGTGAACGGCGTGGGCCAGAGCCCGCCGAGCGCGCCGAGCAACACGGTGCGCCCCGACACCCTGCCCCGCGCGGTCACCGGGGTGCGGATGGTGACGCGCGGCGACGGCAGCCTGACCATCGCCTGGGACGCCCCGCAGAACGAGGGCAGCGCGCTGCGCAAGTACGTCGTGCGGCTGTCGTCGTCGACCGGCCAGAGCCGCACCGTCGACGTCCCGGCCTCGACCCGGCAGACCACCGTCACCGGCCTCGACAACGAGGCCGAGCAGTCGGTGCAGGTGCAGGCGTGGAACGAGCTCGGCGCCGGGCCGTTCGGGCCGTCGGTCACGATGCAGTCGGCCGGCACGCCGCCCGCGCTGCCCGCCCCGTCGATCGCGGCCAGCGGCCCCGGCCCGGCGGCCGACTCGGCGACCCTGACCATCGCGTGGGAGCAGGGCCGGCCGAACGGGCCGCCGATCACCGGGTACACCCTCTACCGCTCGGTCGACGGCGGCGCGTGGAGCCAGGTCGCGACGACCTCGCCCGACGTGCGCACCGCGCGCGACGTCATCCCCTACGACGGGCGCTCGTACCGGTACGTCGCCACGGTCACCAACGGCGCCGACCTCGAGGGGCCGAAGGCCAACCCGTAGTCGTTCACCTCCAACGGCATCCCGTCGACCCCGTCGGTCAGCGCCACGACGCCGGCGAGCAACAAGGAGATCCGGCTGACCGTCAACGTCGGCCAGCCGCGGGCGGCGAGCTTCACCGCCATCCGGTGGTCGGGTGGCGGCAAGTCGGGCACCCACGCCTGTGGCTGCGCCCCCGGCTCGCAGGTCGTCTTCTCGGTCGGGCCGTTCGACACCAGCCCGACGAAGAACTACACGATCACCGTCTGGACGGTGAACTCCGGTGGCGGGGAGTCGAACCGGGTCAGCGACTCGGCGACGCCCTACGGGCGACACCCTGACCCCCACCGGCTGTCGAGGCAGCCGCAGCGGCACGACCGGGGCCACCTGGCAGTGGAACCTGCCCGACGAACGGCCGCGCCATCACCACGTGCAGGTGCGCGGCGCGGTCGACCAGACCTTCGGCTCGGCCACAAGCACCTCGGTGAGCTTCAACGGCCAGGAGGGGCGCACCTACCAGCTCGAGGTGCGGGCCAACTCCGCTCGCGGGGTGGTCGGCCTGGGTCGGCCCGGACGGCCAGCCGATCCCCAACCCGACGCCCGAGGTCTACAACGTGCACAAGGGGCCCGGCTACATCCCGCCCGGCGGGCGGCGGGTCGTGCGCCACGAGTGCCTGCCCGCGAGGTCGACTTCGACATGCGCAACTTCCCGAGCGGCGGGGGCGGCTGGACCGTCGGGGACTTCAGAGCCCAACGGCGCCGAGATCTTCACCTCGAGCGTGCAGTTCTTCCCCAGCGCCGACGGCAGCGGCACCACCGGCGAGACCGGCAACACGAGCAACTGGCGCGGCACCGGCATCGTCGTCGCCGACGGCAACGGGCCCGTTGTACGTGCGGCTCTGCCGCGGCGGCACCTGCCACCGGTCCGGGTGACGTCGGATGGTGACCCCCCGTCCCGCGCCCGCCCCCTCGACCACCCCACGGAAGGAACTTCCCGCATGACCGTCACCACCGACCAGTCCGCCTGGTTCGCCCAGACGTTCTCGGCCATGGTCGCCAACTGCGACAAGGCGGTGCTCGGCAAGGAGCACGTCATCCGGCTGGCCCTGACCTGCATGCTCTCCGAGGGGCACCTGCTGCTCGAGGACTTCCCGGGCACCGGCAAGACCCAGCTCGCGCGGGCCATCTCGAGCACCGTGCAGGGCACCAACTCGCGCATCCAGTTCACGCCCGACCTGCTGCCGAGCGACGTCACCGGCGTGACGATCTACGACCCGGGCACCAAGGAGTTCGAGTTCCACCGCGGCCCGATCTTCGCGACGATCGTGCTCGCCGACGAGATCAACCGCGCCTCGCCGAAGACCCAGTCGGCGCTGCTCGAGGTGATGGAGGAGCGGGCAGGTCACCGTCGACGGCGTGCGGCACTCGGTGGGCGAGCCGTTCATGGTGATCGCCACCCAGAACCCCATCGAGCAGGCCGGCACCTACCGGCTGCCCGAGGCCCAGCTCGACCGCTTCCTGATGAAGACCTCGCTCGGCTACCCCGACCACGACGCCACGGTGCGGGTGCTGCGCGACGCCAAGACCCGCGACCGCACCGCGGGCCTGCAGCCGGTGGTCACCTCGGCCGTGGTCACCGACATGGCCGAGCTCGCCGACGAGGTGCACGTCGACGACGCGATCCTCGACTACGTCTCGCGGCTGGCCGAGGAGACCCGGCGGCACGTGCAGCATCCGGCTCGGCCTGTCGGTGCGCGGCTGCCTCGCCTTCGTGCGCTGCGCGAAGACCTGGGCGATCAGCCAGGGTCGCGACCACGTGGTGCCCGACGACATCAAGATGCTCGCCGCAGCCGGTGCTGAACCACCGCCTGCTCGTCACCGCCGAGGCCCAGTTCGCCGGCATCACCGTCGAGCAGGTGATCACCCAGATCCTCGCCGAGGTGGCACCCCCCACGGAGCGCCTCGCCTCATGACCGACCCCCTCGACGACGTCGGCTCGACGACGCGCCGCTCGGACCTCGCGCCGGCGGCGGTTCCGTCGTCGGCCGACGACGGTGCCACGGTGACTCGGGCGTCGCTGCGCGAGCGGATGTCGTCCGGCGGGCGCGGTCCGAGGCGCCGCGTCGAGCGGGCCGCGACGGCGGGTGGCGTGGCCCACGCTGGGACGGCGCGGCACGGCATCCGGGGGTGGGCCCCGTCGTCCGTCGCGGGCCGCCGGCGACACCCGTACCCGCACGACCACCCTGCCGCGGGTGCAGGTGCCGACGGCGCTGACCCACACCGGCGCGCGCATCCTCGGTGCTCACCGGCAGCCGGATCCGGCCGATCGCCGAGTCGACCCGGCCGGTGTGGCACCCGGTGGTCGAGGTGCTGCGGTGGGTGTCGCCGCTGGGCTGGACCGTGCTCGTCGTGGGCCTGGTGTCGTGGTGGCTGACCGTGCGCTACGCCTGGGCCGAGCTGGCGATGGTCGCGGTGGCGTGCCTCGTGCTGGTCCTCGCGTGCCTGGCGCTGGCCGTCGGGCGGGCGCGGGTGCGGATCCGGGTCGACGTCGAGCCCACCCGGGTGACCGTCGGCGACCCCGCCACCGGCCGCATCGAGGTCACCAACACCTCCCGCCGCGGGTTGCTGCCGCTGCTCGTCGAGCTGCCCGGTCGGCGACACCGCGGCCCGGTTCGCGCTGCCGACGCTGGGGGCCGGGCGCGCCCACGAGGAGCTGTTCGTCGTGCCCACCCGCCGCCGCGGGGTCGTGCCGGTCGGGCCGGCCACCACCGTGCACGGCGACCCGCTCGGGCTGGTGCGGCGCACCGTCGCGTGGACCGAGCGCACCGAGCTGTTCGTGCACCCCCTCACCGTCTCGCTCGAGAGCCTCGGGCGCCGGCCTGCTGCGCGACCTCGAGGGCACCGTCACCGCGGACCTGTCGATGTGCGACCTGGCCTTCCACGCCCTGCGCGAGTACCAGCCCGGCGACGACCGGCGCTACATCCACTGGCGGTCGCTCGGCCAAGCACGGACCGGCTGCTCGTGCGGCAGTTCCTCGACACCCGGCGCTCGCACCTCGCCGTGCGTCGTCGACACCAGCCCCGAGGTGTACGCCCGGCGACGTGGATGACGTCGAGCTCGCCATCTCGTGCGCGGCGTCGCTGGCCCTGCGCTCGATCCTCGACGAGCAGGACACCACCGTCGTGGTCGGCGGCCAGCAGGCCTCGCGCACGACGGCGCCGCTGACCCTCGACGCGATGGCCCGGGCCGAGGTCGGGCCGGTCGACGTGTTCGCCGCCGCCGGTGCGGCCGCCTCCCTGGCGCCGGACGCGAGCGTCGCGGTGCTGGTCACCGGCGCGCGCCGGCCCTTCATCCAGCTGCAGCGCACGCTGGGCCAGTTCGAGCCCGAGGTGATCAAGGTGGTCATCGTCGTCGACGACGCGGTGCAGGTCGGCGTGCACCGGGTCGGCGACCTCGTGCTGCTGCACGTGCGCGAGCTCACCGACCTGCGCCGGGTGCTCTTCTCGGGAGCCCTGGCGTGAGCGGCTGGCCACCGCCGGAGGAGCGCGCTGCCGCCGAGGCGCCCGGGTTCGCCACCGCGCTGCGCGGCGGTGCGCCCCGGCGGGCCCGCCGACCCCGCGACGCCGACCAGCCGGGGCGCTGGCGCCGGCTGGTGCCGACCCGCGACGCCCTGGTCGACGCCGCCTTCGCCGCGGTGCTGGTCACCATCGCGCTGGTCGGGCTGCGCACCGGCTTCCTCGGGCCGCAGTGGATGGTCGCCGCCGGGGTGGGGCTGCTGCTCGGGCTGGTCATCGGGTACCTCGCGGGCGGTGCTCGAGTGGCTCGCCGTCACCACGCTGGTCGTGCTCGTGGCCGTCTACTTCCTGCTCGGCGGCCCGGTCGCGGTGCGCACCGACCTCGTGGGCGGGGTGCTGCCCACCGGGCAGACCTTCGCCGACCTGGCCGAGTGGGCGGTGCTCGGGCTGGAAGCGCTGGCTCACCCTGCTGCCGCCGGTCGACGCGCGCGGACCGGTGCTGGCGCTGCCCTGGCTGGCGGGGCTGCTCGGCGGCGCGGTCACCCTCGGCGTCGCCCGGCGGTGGGCGTCGGTGCCGCTGACGGCGGTCGCCCCGCTGGTGCTGCTCGCCGGGTCGATCGCCCTCGGCACCTCGGAGTCGGCGGCGAAGCTGGTGCAGGGCGTCGGGTTCGCGCTCGTGCTCGTCGGCTGGCTCGTGGTGCGGGCCCACCGCTCGCGGCCCCCGGTGCAGAACGGCTCGGGCAGCACCGCCCGCCTCGCGACCGGCGCCGTGCTCATCGCGCTCGCGGTCGGCTGCCGGGGTGCTCGCCGCACCGCTGCTGCCCGGCACGAACGCCGACGCCCGGCGCGAGGTGGTGCGCACCGCGCTCGTCCCGCCGCTCGACGTCTCGCAGTTCCCCAGCCCGCTGCCCGGGTTCCGCCGCTACACCGAGCCGAACACGGCCGCGCTCTACGACAAGGTGGTGCTCAAGGTGACCGGGCTGCCGGCCGGCGCCCTCGTGCGGTTCGCCACCCTCGACGACTACGACGGCCTGGTCTGGGGGGCGGCCGACCGCAGCAGCGAGGGCGTGCCGTTCCAGCAGGTCGGTTCGCGCATCGCCCCGCGCGGAGGCGGCACCCCGGTCGACGTCACCGTCGAGGTCGTCGACGGCGGGTACTCCGGCTACTGGCTGCCGACCGTCGGCACACCCACCCGCATCGAGTTCGACGGCCCGCGCTCCGAGGAGCTCGCCTCCGAGCTGTGGCTGAACACCGACACCGACACCGCGGTCGTGCCGCGCCGGCTGCTCGGCGGCGAGCGCTACACGATGAGCGCGCTGCTGCCGCCGGCCCCGGCAGCCGACCTGCCGAAGGACCTCGACGTCGCGAGCGGCGGGTCGTCGTCGCAGGACCTCGACCTGCTCGACGCCCGCCTCGACTCCTGGACCAGCCGGGCCGAGGGCTCGTGGGCCAAGCTGCGGGCGGTCGCCGGCCAGATGCGCACCGAGGGCACCTACACCGACGGCGGCACCCCGAACAGCTTCGAGAAGGTCTACCTCCCCGGCCACGCGACGGCCCGGCTGAGCCGGTTCGTCAACTCCACCAAGCTGGCCGGCAACGACGAGCAGTACGCCGCCACCCTGGCGCTGGCCGGGCAGCGGCTCGGCATCCCGTCGCGGGTCGTCATGGGCGCCGAGCCCGAGCCGAGCGGCGAGGTGCGCGGCCGCGACGTGCACGCCTGGGTCGAGGTGCGGCTCGACGACGGGTCGTGGTTCCCGTTGCGCGCCAGCACCTTCGTGCCGAGCCGCGACAAGACGCCGAGCGAGCAGCAGCTGAAGTCCGAGGAGCAGAAGGTCGGCGCCCAGGTGCCGCCCGCCGGCCGGCGTCAACCCGCCGTCGCTGCTCCAGGGGCCCGACCAGGCGCAGAACGCCACCGACATCGCCAAGCGCAAGAAGTCACCGTTCGACGTCGGGCGCCTGGCCGTGGTGGCTCAAGGTGCTCGTGCTCGGCGTGCTGCTGCCGCTGCTGCTCGCTGGCCGGCTACCTGCTGCTCGTGCGGTGGCTCAAGGCGCGCCGCCGGCTGCGGCACGCGAGCCCGGGGCGGTGCCGGCCCGGGCGGCCTGGGTCTGGCGCGACCTGGTCGGCCGAGGCGCGCTCGCTCGGGGTGAGGGTGCCCCGCCGCGCCACTCGCCGCGAGCAGGCCGTCGTCGTCGACACGGCGCTGGCGGTCGCCCACGGAAGCCGGGGGGCCGGCTGGGTGGTGACGTCACGGCATCCGCCGCGTCGGTCGCGCGCGCCGTCGATGCCGTCGTCTTCGGTGTCGGGGAGGGTGACCCGGATGCCGTGCTCGCCCTGCACGCCGACGCCGAGTCGGTGCTCGCCGACCTGCGCGGGGGCGCCTCGCGCTGGGTCCGCTGGCGCTCGGACGCCGACCCCCGACCGCTGTTCGCCCATCCCGAGCGTGCGGGCGGTACGGGTCGGTCGTGGTGGAGGTCCGCGTGGAACCGGCTGCCCGGCATCCGCAGCGGCACCGACGCCGACCCCACCCCCGCCTAGAACGACAGTTGGGTGCCCAGGTGGTCGCCAGGGCAGCCACCTGGGCACCCAACTCGAAACCGGTGCCGCCGCCGGTGTCGTAGAGCGCCTGTTACCGGTCAGGAATCGCTGTGATCGCGACGAGTACCACGCGGTGGCTCGCGCCGAACCCCGTCCCACTCGCGCCCACCCACCCCCCGCCCAGAACCTCGAGTTGGGTGCTCAGGTGGTCGCCAGGGCAGCCACCTGAGCACCCAACTCGGGCAGACCAAACCACGAAGCGGGCGGC
>CAWAKY010000042.1:0-82764 GCA_963782695.1 uncultured Actinomycetota bacterium
TCCGGGATCAGGCCGCCGCGGGGACGCCCAGCGCGATGAGGTCCCGCATCAGCCCACGGGTTCGTGACGACCTCGTACGTGGTGCACCGGACGACGGTGCGCCGGTCCGTCGTCAGGCCGCGGTGGCGCTGCACGTCGTCGGTGTAGTTCTCCACGTCGATGTGGAAGGCGCCGTCGATCTCCAGCACCAGCACCCGTCCGTCCGGGAAGGTCCCACTCGCAGTCGGTGAACCTCAGGCGCCCCGTCGGTCGCGCCGCGTCTTCTGGCGCCGCGGCGGCGCCAGGCCCCACGCGCGGCACAGCCGCAGCACGTCGATCTCGGCCAGCGACTGCGAGCCACCGGACACGTCGGCGAGCAGGTCGCGGATCGCACGCGGCCCGTCGCAGAGGGCGCAGGGTGCGCGTCCACTCGAGAAGGTTCGCGGGTGTGGTCAGCCGCTGCTGCACCGTGGCGGTGATCGCGCCCGAGCGCCGTACGGGTGGAGCGCTCGTGGGCCGCGAACAGCAGGACGGCGGGTTCGATCCGGCGCTGACCGCGGCGACTGGGTCGGATGCCGCATGGCCGACAACGAGCGCCGGGTGCGGAAGTAGCGCACCCCGTCGACGGGGTCGAAGGACAGTCCTGGTCGACGAGAACGGTGACCTCGTCACGCGCCCAGTTCTTCATGCCGAGCAGCTCGGTCGCCGTCAGGCCGCCGAGCAGGGCGGCCGGCCCGGCGTGCTCGAGCGCCACCCACATGCAGCTGCTCCCTCGACAGTGGCCCAGTGGTCGTGGTGAAGACCGAGTGGGTGCGCTCGGCCCAGCGGCCGGCACGCGACCTGGTTGCGCACGAACGCCCGCGTGACCTCGAGCTCGCGCAGCGTCGCCTCCGAGAGCACCCCGCACTGGCTCTCGGCGACCTCGTGCCAGGTCCTCCCCACGGCCGGAAGTCTGCTCCGATCGCCGGCGAGCCCGCGGAGTTCTCCACAGGCCCGAGTTGGGTGCTCAGGTGGTCGCTGGGACAGCCGTTTCAGCACCCAACTCCGAGCGACCCGGGTTGGGTGCTCAGGTGGTCGCCGGGGCAACCGTTCGAGCACCCAACTCTGGGAGGGTGGGGGCATGGACGCTGCTGTCGCCGAGCTGGTCGGGATGCTGCCCGACGGGGTGGTCGTGACCGCCCCGGACGCCCTGGAGAAGTACCGCTTCGACTGGACCCACGACGCCACCGCCGGCACCCCGCTCGCCGCCGTGCGGGCCGAGACCGCCGAGCAGGTGCAGGCGACCATGCGCTGGGCGAGCGCGCACGGCATCCCGGTCGTGCCGCGGGGCGCGGGCTCGGGCCTGTAGCGGTGGCGCGCTCGCGGTCGACGGCGGCATCGTGCTGTCGACCGAGCGGATGCGCGCCGTCGAGATCGACACCGCCAGCCGGGTCGCCGTCGTCGAGCCCGGCGCACTCAACGTCGAGGTCAAGCGGGCCGCCGCCGCGGAGGGCCTCTGGTACCCGCCGGACCCCAGCTCGTTCGAGATCTGCTCGATCGGCGGCAACATCGCGACCAACGCCGGCGGCCTGTGCTGCGTGAAGTACGGCGTCACCACCGACTACGTGCTCGGCCTCGACGTCGTGCTCGCCGACGGCACCCTGGTGACCCTCGGCGGCAAGCGGGTCAAGGACGTCGCCGGCCTGCCGCTGCTCAAGCTCTTCGTCGGCTCCGAGGGCACCCTGGGCATCGTCACCCGGGCGACCCTGCGCCTCGTCCCCGCCCAGGCGCCCGAGGTCGACCGTCGTCGCCACCTTCCCCACGGTCGCCGCCGCGGCCGCCGCCGTCATCGAGCTCGGCCGCACCGTGCGCGCCTCGCTCGTCGAGCTGATGGACCACGCGTCGATCAACGCGGTCGAGGACTTCCAGCCGATGGGCCTGGACCGGGATGCCGGTGCCCTCCTCCTCATCCAGAGCGACGCCCCCGGCGCCGCCCGGGCCGACGAGGTCGCCGTGGCCACCGCGGCCTGCGAGGTGGCCGGCGCCAAGGAGGTCTTCAGCACCGACGACCCCGAGGAGGGCGAGATGTTCGTGCAGGCCCGGCGCCTGCACTTCAGCGCCATCGAGACCCGCGGCGCGGTGCTGCCGGAGGACGTCGGCGTGCCGATCCCGCAGCTGCCCGCCCTGCTCGCGGCCGTCGAGGCGATCGCCGCGGCGGCACGACGTCGAGATCCCGGTCGTGGCCCACGCCGGCGACGGCAACACCCACCCCGCGATCATCTACACCCCGGGCGACGCCGACGCCGGAGCGGCGGGCCCGGCTGGCCTTCGACGAGATCATGGCGACCGCCATCGAGCTCGGCGGCACGATCACCGGCGAGCACGGGGTCGGGCCGGCTCAAGCGCGGCCCGCTCGAGGCCCAGCTCGGCCCCGACGTCATGGCCCTGACCCGCCGGGTCAAGTACGCCCTCGACCCGGCCGGCATCCTCAACCCCGGCGCCGGGTTCTGACCCCCGGGGTGATGGACAAGCGGACCCGGGGCCGTCATCCTGTGCGCACGGCATCCGTGGGGCGCCGACGAGGGGAGGAGCGGCCATGTGGTCCTGGATCATCGGGTTCGTCGTCATCGTGGGGATCATCGTGTTCGTGATGAACCGGAGGGGGTCCACCGGCGCCGGCCGCGACTACGACAACCCGTCGACCGGTGACCACCGGGCCCACGACTCGGGTCTCGGTGGCCACTCCGGTGGGTTCGGCGGCGACGGCGGCGGAGGGATCTGAGCCATGCCCACGGTGTTCGGGATGATCGTGCTGGGCCTGCTGGTCGTGGGCACCATCGTCGGGCTGGTGCTCTGGGGCCGGTCGGCCGTGCGCGACCGGAAGCGGGACGCCCGGATCCGGTCGGGCGCCGAGGTTCCGTACGACGAGAACCGCGCCGCCGCCGAGCAGGCGCGCACCGTCGACCGCCAGGGCTGGGTCTGAGCGCTCTCTCAGGCGAACAAACCTCCCTGTCACGCAGCCGCAGGTCAGGGGCCTGTGGACACTAAAGTCGACGGGCTGGCCGACCCGCGGCCCCTGACAAGGAGTGCACATGTACATCGGACTCGGCATCGTCCTCATGGTCGATCGGCGCGATCCTGGCTTTCGCGCTGAACATCGACCATCCCGGGCATCGACGACGACCCTCGGCTATCATCCTCATGGTCGCCGGCGCGCTCGCCATCCTGCTGTCGCTTCGCCATGGCCCGGCGCCGCCCGGTCGGCTACACGACCACCCGCGAGAGCCAGGTCGACCCGGTGAGCGGCTCGCGCGTCGACCGCACGGACGTCGACCCCCGCTGACCCACCGGCACGGCATCCGGATGCCGTTGCCGCACCGCATGCCGAACGGCCCACCCCGCGCTGGGGTGGGCCGTTCGGCGTCCGGTCCGGGTCGGGGGGCTCGCCCCTGCTGCAAGCAGCCCGGCCCGGGCGTCACTGGGGTCAGAAGGCCGACTCGGGCACGTCCATGAGGAGCGAGTCGGTGGCCTCGGCGATGGCGCGCTCGGCGGCGAGCTGGGCAGGACCTTCCGGGCGTAGAACTGCGCGGCCGCGACCTTGCCCTCGTAGAAGTCCTTGTCCTTGCCGGAGGCACCGGCGGCGAGGGCGTCGAGCGCCACCGCGGCCTGGCGCAGCAGCAGCCAGCCGACGACGAGGTCACCGGCAGCGAGCAGCAGGCGGGAGGTGTTCTGCCCGACCGTGTAGAGGTTGGTGATCTCGCCACCGTTGCGCGGGTCGGACTTCATCAGCTCGCCGACCATGAAGCCCAGGATGCCCTGGACGTCCTCGAGGCCCTGGCCGAGCAGCTCGCGCTCGTGGTCGAGCCGGCCGCCGTGGGCACCGAGGTCCTTGGCGAACTCCTGGATCTGCGTGGACAGGTAGGTCAGCGCCTGGCCCTTGTCGTGGACGATCTTGCGGAAGAAGAAGTCCAGGCCCTGGATGGCGGTCGTGCCCTCGTAGAGGGTGTCGATCTTGGCGTCGCGCACGTACTGCTCGATCGGGTAGTCCTGCAGGAAGCCGGAGCCGCCGAAGGTCTGCAGCGACTCGGTGCCCAGCAGCACCCAGGCCCGCTCGGAGCCGAGGCCCTTGACGATCGGCAGCAGCAGGTCGTTGACCCGGCTGGCGATGTCGGCGGCCGAGCCCTTCTCGAACGACTCGGAGCCCGAGGCGAGCAGCTGCTGGTCGACGATGTCCTGCTGGCTGGCGGTGAAGAGCACCAGGGCGCGCAGGCCCTCGGAGTAGGCCTTCTGGGGCATCAGCGAGCGGCGCACGTCGGGGTGGTGCGTGATCGTGACGCGCGGGGCGGTCTTGTCGGTCGACTGGGTGAGGTCGGCGCCCTGCACGCGCTGCTTGGCGTAGTCGAGCGCGTTGAGGTAGCCGGTCGACAGGGTGGCGATCGCCTTGGTGCCGACCATCATCCGGGCGTTCTCGATGACGTGGAACATCTGCGCGATGCCGTCGTGCACGTCGCCGAGCAGGGTGCCGACGGCCGGCTGCTCGCCGCCGAAGGTGAGCTCGCAGGTCGTGGAGACCTTCAGGCCCATCTTCTTCTCGACGTTGGTGACGTAGACGCCGTTGCGCTCGCCGAGCTCGCCGGTCTCGAGGTCGACGTGCGTACTTGGGGAGGATGAAGAGCGACAGGCCCTTGGTGCCGGGGCCGGCGCCCTCGGGGCGGGCGAGCACGAAGTGGACGACGTTGTCGACCATGTCGGACTCGGCGCAGGTGATGAAGCGCTTGACGCCGCTGATGCGTCCAGGTGCCGTCGTCGTTCTGGGTCGCCTTGGTGCGGCCGGCGCCGACGTCGGAGCCGGCGTCGGGCTCGGTCAGCACCATCGTGCAGTGCCAGCCCTTCTCGACGATCCAGTGCGCGAGCTTCTTCTGGTCGTCGTTGCCGAGGGCGTAGAGCAGCTTGGCGAAGCCGTAGCTGGCCGCGAACATCGCGACGGCGGGGTTGGAGCCGAGCAGCATCTCGTTGACGGCCCAGCGCAGGCTGGGGGGAGCGACGGTGCCGCCGAGCTCGGCGGGGAGGTCGATGGCCCAGAAGCCGCTGTCGCGGTAGGCGTCGAACGACTTGCGGAACGACTCGGGCATCGTCACGACCTGCGTCTGCGGGTCGTAGACGGGCGGGTTGCGGTCGCTGTCCTGGAAGGACTCGGCCAGCTCGTTCTCCGCCAGGCGCGAGACCTCCTTGAGCATCTCGCGGGCGGTGTCGGCGTCGATGGCCTCGTACGGGCCCGTGCCCAGCACGTCGCCGCGGCCGAGCACCTCGAAGAGGTTGAACTCGATGTCACGCAGGTTGCTCTTGTAGTGGCCCATGGCCTGTGGTCCTCCCGGTCGGGTCAGTGAGCGCTTGCTTACCAGTGTGCTACCCGCCGGTAACAAACGCAAGGAGGTCCGCGGTGCCGGCGCGTCCGACTGCGCCCGGCGCGCCGACGGCATACTCGGCTCGTGAGCATCGTCCCCGTGCCGCTGCGCCGACCCGTGGTCGCGCGCGACACCGGCGAGCACGACCGCGCGTCGACCCCGCTCGAGCTGCTCTTCGACCTCGTCTTCGTCGTCGCCATCGCGAGCAACGCCGCCGAGCTGCACCACGGGCTCGCCGAGGCGCACTACGGCACGGTCCTGGGCTACTCGATGACCTGGTTCGCGATCTGGTGGGCCTGGCTGAACTACACCTGGTTCGCCTCGGCCTACGACAACGACGACGTGGTCTTCCGGCTGCTCACCTTCGTGATCATGGTCGGGGCGCTGTTCCTCGCCGCCGGGGTGCCCGACATCTTCGACGGACGGCCAGTCCGTCGCCGTGGTCCTCGGCTACGCGATCATGCGGTTCGCCATGGTCGGGCTGTGGCTGCGGGCCGCCGCCGGCCACCCGGAACGGCGACGAGACCGCGCTCTGGTACGCCGGGCGGCATCACGGTCGTGCAGGTGCTGTGGATCGCGCGGCTCGGCGGTGCCCGAGTCCTGGTACATCCCCTCCTTCTTCTTCCTGGTCGGCCTGGAGCTGCTCGTGCCCGTGCTCGCCGAGCAGCGGCACGGCTACACCCCGTTCCACCCCCACCACATCGCCGAGCGCTACGGGCTGCTGACGATCATCGTGCTCGGTGAGGTCATCCTGTCGTCGGTCCTGGCGATCCAGCAGGTCATGTCGCCCGAGGGCGGCGGCCTGACCTGGGCGCTGGCGCCGCTCATCGCCGGGGGGCTGCTCATCGTGTTCTCGCTGTGGTGGATGTACTTCTCGCGCGACCACGCGAGCATCGTCGAGAACCCGCGCGCGGTCTGGGTCTTCGGCTACGGCCACCTGCCGGTGTTCGCGTCGATCGCCGCGGTGGGGGCGGCGCTCGCGGCCGCGGTCGACGTGATCGAGGGTGAGGCGGATGCCGGGACGCGCCCGATCGCGCTCGCCCTCGCCGTGGCCGTGTCGGTCGTGGCGCTCGCGCTGTCCGGCTTGCACGCGATGAGCGACCGCGAGACGGTGGCGACGATGGTGCCGGCGGCCGTGGTCACGGTGCTCTGCCTGGCCGTGGCCCTGCTGGTGCCGTCGATGGGGATGGCCGTGCTGCTCATCGGCCTGGTGCTCGCCACGATGGTGGCGCTGCGCGTGGTCTCGGTGGCCCGCTCGACGGAAGGGCTGCGATGACCGACGACGGCACGGCATCCGGGCCGGTGCGCCAGGCGCGGGAGGCCCGCGAGGCGGGCCAGCTCTGGAAGGCACGGGACGTGCTCGTGGGCTACGTCGAGGGTGCCCGCGACACCGATGCGCTCGTCGAGCTCGGGGAGGTGCTCTTCGAGATGGGCGACCTGCCGCGGGCGGGGTCGGTGTGGTTCGCCGCCGGCGCGAAGGGCCCGGACGTCGACACGGCGGTCGCCGCGTGGCGCGAGCAGGCGCACGACGACTTCGCGGTGATGTGGGCCGGGCTGCCGGCCTCGGCCCGGTCGCAGCCGCGACCGCGACGGGTCGAGGCGCTGCGGGAGCGCGCCCTGAACTCCGAGGCGGCCGACCGTCGCCGAGGTCGCGGCGGCCGACGAGGCGGCGGGGATGGGCGAGGAAGAGGAGATCGGCGGCTTCGACTTCGCCTGGTTCATCGCGTGGGTGCTGGCCGTGGCGTTCGTGCTGTTCGCCGTGGTCGGCGTCGTCACCACCCTCGGCTGGCTGATCCCCGGCTGACCCGTCCGGGCCCCGGCGGCTCAGCCGGTGGCGCGCCCGGTGAGCACGAGCGCCCAGGCGAGGCAGCCGGTCGCGGCGATCGAGGTGACGACACGCACCAGGTTCCAGCGCACCCAGCGCGCCTCGTCGAAGCCCGCGCGGGCCGCAGCGAGGTCGGCGGGCGGCAGGTCGCGGGGGTCGCCGGCCGCCTTGAGGGCGTCGTTGCGGGAAGGTGCACCCGCGCGGTCACGGCCATCGCCGCGACGGTGAGCACCAGGGCGGTCGCGACCCACGCGGCCGCGGGTTCACCCCAGGTGCGGGCCAGGGCGAGTGCGGTGAGCACGGGGGTGCCGAGGAACCCCAGCGCCATGAACCACGGGTTCACGATCGCTCGGTCGAGCGCCTGGAAGGCCGCGACGAACGCCTGGTCGTCGAGCCGGCCCAGGCCCGGCATCACGGTGTGGGCGTAGAGGAGGTAGACGCCGGCCAACAGCCCGCTCGTCACCGTCGCGGCCACCAGGGCGGCGAGGGTGAGGGCGGTTCCGCTCATCCGTCGAGCGTAGGGCCGGCGCTCGGCCCGCGGGAGTTCACCGGGCGCCGCCAGGCCGTGGACTTCCGCCAGTAGAGGTAGGTCACCAGGCCGATCGGGATGGGGACCAGGAACGTCGCGATGCGGTAGAGCAGCACGGCGGCCAGCACGGCCGCCTCGTCGGACGCGGGCAGCCCGTGGCCGAGCACCCCGACGAGCACCACCTCGGCCACGCCCAGGCCACCGGGGGTGGGGATCAGCAGCGAGGCGAAGGTCACCAGCCCCCAGGCCACGAGGATCACGGCCCACGAGATGGTCGACTCGTCCAGGCCCTGCATCCGCACGCAGATGCCGAGCACCAGCACGACGGTGAGCTGGGAGGCGACCATCGTCACGGTGAGCCGGCCCCAGCACAGGCGCAGCAGGCGCACCATCTGGGTGCGGAAGAGGGGGAGCCCCTCGGTGAGCCCGGGGTCGGGGATGCGCGTGACGCGACGCCGGAGGCGGCCGACGACCCGGTCGCACCTGGCCCCCAGCCGGGACGCGAAACCCTCGCTGCGCAGGATCAGGGTGAGCAGCACGACCGCCACCGCGACGAGCGCGGTGAGCCCCAGCGCCACCCACACCACCCACGAGGGCCCCCAGCCCTGGAGCGTCACGACGACGAGCCCGATCGCCAGCAGGATGTACTTCGTCATCTGCGACCAGGTGCCCGTGACGATCACCTCGGAGGTGGTGTCACCGAGGGTGAAGCCCCAGGACCGCAGCATCGCGTAGTTCAGGCCCGTCGCGACCGCGCCGCCCTCGGGCACCGTGTTCGACAGGGCGGCCCCGGCCGTGTTGGTGACCGCGGCCTCGCGCACCTTGAGCCCGGGGAGGGCGACGACGATCGGTGGCCAGTTGGTGGCGAGGTTGATGACGCCCAGGACGACGGAGACCACCAGCATCTGCCAGGTGATCAGCGCGATGGCCGACGTCCAGTCGCCCTCCTGCAGGTTCGAGAGCAGGTAGAAGACGGCGAGAACCACCACGCCGTAGCTGAAGAACCCCGACACGATCCGCCGCCCGACGGTGCGGGGGCGGTCGGTGGGGAGCCCTTCGCCGTCGAGCACGGCATCCGGTGGGGTCCTGGCAGTACAACCAACCCGATCAGGGGGCGTTTCTTCTTCGCCGGCTGGGTCGCGGCCCGGCCGTGGGCGCGCCATCCGCCGCCGTCGGGGATCTTGCCGATCTTCTTGACGTCGACGTGGACCAGCTCCCCTGGCCTGGAAGCGTTCGTAGCGCACGGTGGTGCTCTTGGAGGAGCGGATCACCTCACCGGTGAGCGGGTCCAGCAGGCGCAGGTGCGGCAGCTGGTGTCGGCGAAGAACGCGACGGACGGTGCGCGCCGGCACCCCAAGCTCGGGGCCAAGCCAATCCTGCCCGCGGCGCTGCTGCCGGCGGGCGGCCACGACTCGCGGCCTCCACGGCGGCGCTGGTGCGCCGTGGGCTCGACCTCGGTCGTGAAGAGCGGTCGACCAGCCCGGCCTCGCCCTCAGCGTCGAACCTGGCCACCCACCGGTGGGCGCACTGACGCGAGATGCCCATCGCCTTCGCGGCATGAGCTACAGGCCAGCCCTGGCGGCGGACGCGGTCAACGAGCAGACGGCGATCTCGGTCACAGCCCGAGCCTAGGGCTCGGACACCCGCTCGCTCAGTAGCACCCGTTGACCGTGGCGGCGAGCATGTCGACGTTCTGCTTCAGCGTCGTCGACGAGGTCTTGCCGTTGACGAGGAACGCGAAGGTCTTGACCCGGCCGTCGGCGCCGGTGGTCCAGCCGGCGAGGGACACGACGTCGTTGAGCGTGCCGGTCTTGGCGAACACCTTGCCGACGGCGCACTTCGAGGCGGTGGTGGTGAACCGGCTGGCCAGGGTGCCGGTGCGACCGGCGGTCGGCAGCCCGGACTTCAGCGGCCACAGCGTGGCCTGGGTGCGGGCGTCGATGCCGCGGTCGACGATCCGGGCGAGCTGCAGGGCGGTGAGCCGGTCGGCGCGGGACAGGCCCGAGCCGTCGTAGAGCGTGCCGCTCTTGAGCCCCTGCGCGGCGAGCTGCTTGGCCTGGGCGGTGCGGGCGCCGCTCCAGCGACGCGCCGTAGCCCAGCTGCCGTGCTGACCAGCTTGTGCAGCGCCTCGGCGATCTCGTTGTCGCTGTTGAGCAGCATCGTGCCGACGATCGACGACAGCGTCGAGCCGGTGGCTGCTCGCGAGGACCGGCGAGCCGGCGACGGCGTTGGCGCGGCCCGTAGTAGCCGGCGCCGGCACGCCGTAGGCCTTGAGCCGGTCGCGGAAGTAGCGGCCGGCCTCGGCGCTGGTGTCGGCGTTGTTGCGCTGGTCGCGCACCAGGCCGCGCACCGGCGCGATCGAGTCGGGCACGTAGCTCGCCTTCCACCCGTAGGCCAGCGACGGGGTCGGGGAAGACGTCGTCGTCGACGAAGACCCGGGCCGTGGTGACTCCCTTCGCCCGGAGCGCAGGCGGCCGTCGTCTTCGCCATCGCGTCGAGGCTGGCGCTGCTGCAGGCTCGGGTCGCCCGAGCCGACCAGGATGACCCGGTTCGCGGCCGCGCCGGCGCGCACCCGGGTGGTCCACCGCTTGTCGGGGCCGAAGAGGGTGAGGGCGTTGGATGCCGTGACCAGCTTGTTCGGTCGACGCCGGCATCCGGTAGCGTGCCGCTGCTCTTGCGCCACACCGTGGCGTTGGATGCCGGCGTCGACGACGGCGCCGCTGAACGACGTGCCGAACCGGGTCGGTCGTCGCCCGCGCGGTGAGCGCGGACCGCATCCGGGTGTCGCCGGGGGACGGCGTGTACGCGGTGGCGAGGCTCGGCGTCGTGGCGACCGTGGCCGTCGCGCGCGCTGGGCCGCCGACCACGGCGGATGCCGTGGGGGCGGCCGCCAGCAGCAGGGCGCCGGCGGCGACGGCGCCGAGGGCGGAGCGGGTGGAGCGGGTGGTCTGTGGCAAGCGCATGGGGGCCCCTCGTGGCGGTCTTCTGGCACGGCCGGAGCCCCTGCTCGGCCTGGGACGAGGGTAATCGCATGTGGCGCGTGGTGCCCGGCAAACGGGTCATCCGGCTCTGGGCGCGCTCTCAGGGGCGATCGGGCCCCGGTGACAGGTGGCGGGCCGGCGTCACGATCCCCGACCCCAAGGATTCTCCAACGTCTCGTTGCTTCACTGCTGTGCGCAGACCCGGTTCTGCCAGGTCGCACCTTTGGGCGTTGTCGTCGAACCGTTCTTCGCCACCCGTACACAGAAAGGCCACCTCATGAAACTGAATCGCCCCAAAGCTCCCGAAAGAGGGAGGCAGGGTGCTCGTATCGCCCTGACCGGGCTCCTCCTCGTAGGTCTGTCCGGTGGCGCGCTCGTCATGGCGGAGAGCGCCTCCGCAGCGGTGATCCCGACGTTCCCGGACAACCTTCTCGTCTTCCCCAACCGCGACTTCATCACCGTCGAGGGGTACAGCGAGCACCAGGGCGAGACCGCCACGGTGACCGTGACCCGGCCATCGCTGGGCGGCAAGGTCGTCGGCTCGGCCACGAGTGTGGTCTCCGGCGGTGACGTCGCGTTCGAGATCAACCACCCCGGCGGAGTGTGCTGGGGGAACGGGACCTCGCTCAAGATCACCCGGACATCCTGCCCGGCGACGTCGCGGCCATCAGCTTCGCGGGAACGGTGGTGGGCGACACCGAGGTGCAGGACGCGTTCGTCACCGAGGACTCCATCCTCAGCGGCTCGACGGTCATCGTGAAGGGCCACATCGGCCCGGGCGTCGACCAGAACAACACGGAGCAGCGAATCGTCGAGCCGGCGCTGGTGGACACGGACATCGCCCGCCGCGACGTCCGCGCCATCCCGGGGCCGCTGACTCCCGCGCCCAGGGGTGGGTACTCGTCGGCCCTCGAGTTCGGCCTGGACGGCCCCGACACCTTCCGGGCCACGTACGTCTTCGACAGTGCGGCCACCGCGGCCGTCGCCGCCAACGCGGCACTCGGAGCACGTCTGCTGTCCTGGCAGTTCACCGATCTGGCAGCAAACCGGCAGGCAGTCACCATCGCGGAGTTCGGCGAGCCCGGAGGCCCCGGGTTCGGCGGATGCCCCAACGGCCCGCTGCAGTCAGGCCCCCCCGGGCCGACGGACGTCAGCGCCGTCAACGTGTCGGGCGGGGTCAAGCTGACCTGGACCCCGGCCGTGGCGATCCCCGGCACCCCCGCGATCACGGGGTACCGAGCAACCGCGGTGGCCCAGACCGTCAGCGCCACCGGTGAGCAGGTCGAGGTCGGCAAGCGGATCGCGAACGCAGCTGCCACCGGAACGACCATCACCGGCCTGTCGGCGACCGAGAGCTACGACGTCGAGGTCGTCTCGGTCAACAGCGTGGGCCAGACCTTCCCGGCCGTGCACGCCGTCCCCGTGACGGACGTGACACCCCCGACGGTCACGGCGTCCCCGGTCGGCGGTAGCTATGCCACGGCTCGAAACGTCACCCTCACCGCGAACGAGGCTGGGCTCGGACATCTACTTCACCACCGATGGCAGCGACCCCGTCGTGGGCGACGTCCTCGAAGCCGGCGCCTCGCTCTACACGGCCCCGATCCCCATCACGGTCGACACCCAGCTGAAGTTCGTCGCCTTCGACCCGGCCAGCAACGTGTCACTGATCGGTGATGAGCAGTACGTCATCACCAACACCCCGACGCCTGACCCACCCATCGTGGCCAGCAGCACCGTCGGCCTGGGTTCGGTCACGCTGAACCTCAACGCACCGGACCCCTCGATCAGCTCGTTCTCGGTCCAGATCATCGATGCCGCAGGCAACCCGGTGGGCGAGCCCACGGGTCACCACGCCTGAGGAGACCAGCGGCTCGGTCGGTCACGATCACGGGGCTCGCAGCAGACGTGCCGGTGTTCTTCACCGTCACCGCAGAGAACGCCAACGGATCGAGCACACCGTCCGCGAAGATCGGGCCGCTCACCCCGCTGGGATCCGTGGTCGCCAACGCTGGGCCTGACCAGCGGATCAACCGCGCGACCACCGCGACCACGGTGAACCTGACCGCCAACGGGTCCACGCCGGGTGGCACCTACGCAGTGGGTGCAGCTCAGCCCCGGGACGACCACTCCCATGCCGAGCACGAACCCCGACTTCGTCACCCTCACGGGTGGGAACACGGCGACGCCCAGCTTCCAGCTGCGGTTGTTCAAGTTCCCCATGACGAACACCCCGCTGACGTTCCGGCTCACGGTGACCACGGCCGCCGGCAGCAAGAGCGACGACGTCGTCGTGACGCCGGTGCCTGACCAGGTCGCCATCGCCACGGCGAAGTGGAAGCTCGGAGACTTCCGGGTCACCGGGTCGAGCACGGTGGCGGGCGGCACCATCACGGTCCACAAGGGAAGCCTGAGTGGCGTGAGCCTCGTCCAGGCCGCTGTCACCGCGGCAGCAACCGGAGGAGTGTTCGACGCACGGTCGAAGTCGACCCTGCCCCCGCTGGACACCAGGCCGACAACCATCTGGATCGAGTCCACCCTGGGTGGCGTCGCAGGACCATTCACGGTCGGGTGACCTGCCTGGTGCTGTGAGCCATCAGGTTCAGCAGCGCGAAACACCCCGAGGGGCCTGTCGCATCCGCGGCAGGCCCCTCGGGGTGTTTCGTTCGTGGACCCGGTGACGGGATCCGTCGTGTGGGGCTCGCTTCGCTCGCGCCGGACTCCTCCCGATTCCCGGCAGCGCTCTCCATTCAGAGCCGGTGACGGGAATCGAACCCGCGTGTCCAGCTTGGGAAGCTGGCGCTCTACCATTGAGCTACACCGGCGTGCCGGGTCGCAGGCCATACCGCGACCGCCCCGGCGCCCGGAAGTCTAACCCAACCGCGAGCCCCCTCCGGTAGCCACCTCCCCCACCGCGACGGGCCCCACGGGTACCCTGACGCCGTGCTGCTCTCCGACCGCGACATCAGGGCCGAGATCGAGTCCGGACGGGTCCGGATCGATCCGTGGGACCCCGAGATGGTGCAGCCCAGCAGCATCGACGTGCGGCTCGACAAGTTCTTCCGGCTGTTCGACAACCACAAGTACCCGGTCATCGACCCGCGCCAGGACCAGGCCGACCTGACCCGCCTCGTCGAGGTCGACCCCGCCGAGGGGTTCGTGCTCCACCCGGGCGAGTTCGTGCTCGGCAGCACCCTCGAGACGGTGGCCCTGCCCGACGACCTCGCGGCCCGCGTCGAGGGCAAGTCCAGCCTCGGGCGGCTCGGGCTGCTCACCCACGCGACGGCCGGCTTCGTCGACCCGGGCTTCAACGGGCACGTCACCCTCGAGCTCTCCAACGTCGCGACCCTGCCGATCATGCTCTGGCCCGGCATGAAGATCGGCCAGCTCGCCTTCTTCCGGCTCTCCTCCTCGGCCGAGAACCCCTACGGCTCCGAGCGCTACGGCTCCCACTACCAGGGCCAGCGCGGCCCGACGGCGAGCCGCAGCTTCCAGAACTTCCACCGTGCGGACGTCTGACCCGACGTGAGGCACCCGCCCGGACGCCGCCACCTCGTGGCAATCCGGGAACGCGCCCGCTCCGAACCCCGTGGTGACGGGACCAGCGGACCACCGGGAGGGGCACCCATGACGGAACGGCACTCGAGCGCGACCAACGCGGCGGACCACGGCGGTGACCTGCCCGCACGCAACGCCCCCGGTCACGGCCGCCGACCCGGCGACGACGCTGCTGGCTCCCGAGGGCGGCGCCGGCGCCGAGCTGCGCGGGCACGTGCCGCGCCGACCCGCTCGGCGTCGTGCTGATCCTGCACGGCGGGGCCGAGGCGAGCCGGATGCCGGTGGCCTGGTGGCGCCTCGCGGTGCTGCGGATGGCGCCGTTCGCCTCGACGATCACCCGACGCTCCGGCGACGACCTGGTCGTGCTGCGGCTGAAGAACCGGGTGCGCGGCTGGAACGGCACCCGTCAGGACCCGGTGCAGGACGCCCGCTGGGCCCTCGACCGGATCCGGCGCGCGCTGCCCGGACGTGCCGGTGGTGGTCGTCGGGCACTCGATGGGTGGCCGGGTCGCGCTGCACCTCAGCACCGAGCCGGACGTCGTCGGCGTCGCGGCCCTCGCCCCGTGGGTCGAGAGCGACGTGCGCCAGCCGCGACCCGGGGTCGCGGTGCTGCTCATGCACGGGTCGAGCGACCACGTCACCGACCCGCGCCGCACCGACGTGCTCGCCCGCCGGTACGCCGACAGCGGGGTCGACCTGCGCTACGTGCAGGTGCGCGGGCGGCACGCACACGATGCTCAAGGACGCCTCGCTGTGGCACGACACCGTCGCCGACTTCGTCACGGACGTGCTGATCGGCCCAGACCGAACCAGCTGATCACGCCGCCGGCGGCCAGCAGCCCGGCGCACCACAGCATCGCCGCGCGGTAGCCGTCGGTCATCGCCGCGGGGTCGAGGTAGTCGTCGCCGGCCAGCCCGACCAGGGCGGGCAGGGCCGCCACGGCCAGCAGCGACCCCGCCCGGGCGACCGCGTTGTTGACCCCGCTGGCCACCCCGGCGAACCGGTCGGGGGCGGCGGCCAGCACGGACGCCGTGAGGGGCGAGACGAGCAGGGCCAGGCCCAGCGCGAAGACCGTCATGCCCGGCAGCACCGACCACCACGTCGCACCCTCGCCGACGCCGAGCAGCAGCAGCGCGCCCGCCGCGCAGACCAGGGGCCCCACCGTCATCGGGATGCGTGGCCCGATCCGGGCCGACAGGGACGCCGCACGCGACGAGAGCAGCAGCAGGGCGAGCGTGACCGGCATCCCCGACAACCCGGCCTGCAACGCACTCCAGCCCACGGCCTGCAGCTGGAGCACGGTGAAGAGCGAGACGCCGCCGAGCGCGCCGTAGACCAGCAGGGTCATGCCGTTGGCCGCCGAGAAGATGCGAGAACGGAACAGCCGCAACGGAACCAGCGGGGATGCCGTGCGCTGCTCGACGACGACGAACGCCACCCCGGCGCCCACCGCGAGCACCCACGCCGCCACCACGACCGCGCCGCCGGTGTCACCGGACGCCGTCAGCGCGTAGGTGGCGGAGCCGAGGGCCACCACGGTGAGCGCCGCACCCGGCACGTCGAAGCGGCCCGTCATCGTGGTGTCGCGACTCTCCGGTGCGGCGTACCGGGTCAGCGAGACGACGGCGACGCACAGCGGCACGTTGATCGCGAAGATCCAGCGCCACGAGGCGGTGTCGACCAGCCAGCCGCCGAGCACCGGCCCGATCGCCGCGGCCACGCCCGACAGCCCGGCCCAGGTGCCGATCGCCGGGGCGCGGTCCTCGGCGCGGAACGACGCCTGGATGAGCGACAGCGCACCGGGCGTGAGCAGGGCCGCCCCCACGCCCTGGAACACCCGCAGGGCGATCAGCTGGCTCGGCGTCTGGGCGGCGGCGCAGAGCGCGGACGCGACGAGGAACCAGGTGACCCCGACGAGGTAGACCCGGCGGCGGCCGAACCGGTCGCCGAGCGCACCGCCCACGAGCACGAGCGAGGCCAGTGCCAGCAGGTAGCCGTTGACCACCCACTGCAGCTGGGCCAGCGAGGCATCGAGGTCGCGCCCGATCGTGCGCAGCGCGACGTTGACGACCGACCCGTCGAGGATCGCCACCCCGGAGCCGAGGATGACTCCGGCGAGCATCAGCCGCCCGCGGGTGGAGGAGCGGTCGAGGGCCTGCTCGGTCATCGCGCCGCCAGCCGGACCACGGGGAGCTCGCGGGTGGTGCGCCGCACGTAGGTGCGCATCTGGGGGATGGCGCGCACCAGGTCGGGCCAGTGCTGGTCACGTTCCGCGGGGGTGAGCTCCACGGCATCCACCTCGAGCTCGCGACCGGGCAGGAGGATGCGGGCGCGCGGGTCGGCGCGCAGGTTGAGCAGCCAGTCGGGATGCCGGTCCTGGCCCATCGCGCTCGCGACCACCAGCCAGCTGCCGGCCGGCTCGGCGAGGTGCGCCAGCTGCACCGACCGCGGCAGGCCGCTGCGCCGACCGGTGGTGGTGAGCACCAGCATCGGCAGGGTCGGCACGCCGGTGATCGTCACGCGGCCCCCGGACCACCGGAACAGCGTGGGGTCGACCTTCGCCGCGACGTGCCCGACCAGCCACGACCCGGGTCGGGTGGCGGAGAACGCGTTCACGGCCTGCGAGTACACCCCGTATCCGTACCACGCCGTCGTGACCCGCCCCCGGACGAGCGACCCGGCAAGTTCGACAACGGTGCAGGTGGGCGGCGCGCAGGGGAGACCGCGTCGTCGCGAGCGGCTAGGTTGTGAGGCCACGTCACCGACCTCGTGAGGGGCCAGCGCATGATCCGGTTCGATGCCGTGACCAAGCAGTTCCCGGACGGGACCGTCGCGGTCGACGAGCTCACGCTCACCGCGCCCACCGGCAAGATCACCGTGCTCGTCGGGCCCTCGGGCTGCGGCAAGACCACCAGCCTGCGGATGGTCAACCGGATGATCGAGCCCACCCGCGGCACGATCACCCTCGACGGCCAGGACACCGGCCGGATGAACCAGGCCGAGCTGCGCCGCGGGATGGGCTACGTCATCCAGCACGCCGGCCTCTTCCCGCACCGCACGGTGCTCGACAACATCGGCACGGTGCCGCGGCTGCTCGGCTGGGACAAGAAGAAGACCCGCGACACCTCGCGCGAGCTGCTCGAACGGGTGGGGCTGGCCCCCGAGCTCGGCGAGCGCTACCCGGCCCAGCTGTCGGGTGGGCAGCAGCAGCGGGTCGGGGTGGCCCGGGCGCTGGCCGCCGACCCGCCGGTGATGCTCATGGACGAGCCGTTCTCGGCCGTCGACCCGGTCGTGCGCGAGCAGCTGCAGGACGAGTTCCTGCGCCTGCAGAGCGAGCTCGGCAAGACCATCGTCTTCGTCACCCACGACATCGACGAGGCGATCAAGCTCGGCGACCAGGTCGCGGTGCTGCGCGTCGGCGGCCGGCTCGCCCAGGTGGCCGAGCCGGCCTACCTGCTGGCCCACCCGGCCGACGACTTCGTCGCCGACTTCGTCGGGCGCGACCGCGGCTACCGCGCCCTCGGCTTCCAGGAGGCGCCGCGGCTGTCCCTGCACTCGGAGCCCACCGTCGTGCTCGGCGAACGCCCCGACCGCACGGATGCCGGGTGGCTCCTCGTCGTCGACGACGACCGGCATCCGCTGGGCTGGGTGGAGCCCGACGCGCATCGGCGACCGCGCGGTGGCCGAGGCCGACCTGCACCGTGGTGGCACGGTGGCCCGCGAACACGGTTCTCTGCGTGCGGCGCTCGACTCGGCGCTGTCGTCGCCGAGCCGTCGTGGCGTGATCGTCGACGACGGCGGGGTGCTGTGCGGCACGGTGCTGCGCCCACGAGGTGCTCAACGCCATCGAGACCACGGAGCGGCCCGAGCGCGACGAGGCCGACCCGGTGCACGGCGGCGCGGCCGCGGTGCGCGGCGACGAGGACGTGTCGTGACCTGGCTGGCCGACAACTGGACACGGTGCTGACGCTCACCTGGCGCAGCCTCTACCTCGCGGGGATCCCGCTCGTCCTCGGGTTCGTCGTGTCCATCCCGCTGGGCTGGGTGGCGAGCCGCTGGTCGCGCACCTACCCGGCGATCATCACGTCGACCGGGCTGCTCTACACGATCCCGTCGCTGGCGCATGTTCGTCATCATGCCGGTGCTGCTGGGCACCAAGATCCTCGACCCGGTCAACGTCATCGTCGCCATGACGATCTACACCGTGGCGCTGCTCGCGCGCACCGTCGCCGACGGGCTCAACGCCGTGCCCGACGACATCGCGCAGGCGGCGACCGCGATGGGCTACAAGGGCGTCCGGCGGCTGTTCGGGGTCGAGCTGCCGCTCGCCGCACCGGTCGATCGCCGCCGGGCTGCGGGTGGCCGCGGTGAGCAACGTCAGCATCGTCAGCGTCGCCACGCTGATCGGCGTCAGCCAGCTCGGTGACCTGCTCGTCGACGGCTACAACCGGGTCATCTGGGGCGAGCTGCTCACCGGCATCATCGCCTGCGTCCTGCTCGCCCTCGCGTTCGACGCCGTCATCGTGCTGGGCACCCGGGTGGTCACGCCCTGGCTGCGGGTGCAGGGGGCGCGGGCATGATCAACTCGATCTGGGCGTGGTTCACCGACCCGGCCAACTGGCAGGGCGAGGACGGCATCCCCAACCGCACCCTCCAGCACCTCGAGTACACCGCGATGGCGGTGCTCCTCGCGGCCGTCATCGCGATCCCGCTGGGGCTGTGGGTCGGCCACACCGGGCGGGCGCGCTGGCTGGTCTCGCTGGCCAACTCGGTGCGGGCCGTGCCGACCCTCGGGTCTGCTCCTGGCCGCGTCGCTGTGGCTCGGGCCGCTGATCCAGAGCGACCTCGCCTTCACCCTCCCGAGCATCCTGGTGCTCGGCCTGCTCGCCATCCCACCGCTGCTCGCCGGTACGTACGCCGGCATCGAGGCGGTGCCTCCGGCGGCGCGCGACGCGGCGCTGGGCGTGGGGATGACGTCGGGCCAGGTGCTGCGGCAGGTCGAGGTGCCCAACGGGTTCCCGCTGTTCATGTCCGGGCTGCGGTCGGTCGGTGCTCCAGGTGGTCGCGACGGCGACGGTGGCGGCGTTCATCGGCCTCGGCGGGCTGGGCCGCTACCTCATCGACGGCATCGCGCTGGGCGACTACCCGCAGACCGCGGGCGGCGCCATCCTCGTGGCCGTGCTGGCGGTGGTGCTCGACGGGGTCTTCGCCCTGGTGCAGCGCGGCGTGGTCTCGCCGGGCCTCAGCGGGCGCCGTGTCGGTGGTCGCGGGAAGGATTCACGCAGCGTCTCGGTTGAGGCCGACAGGCCTTCGACGGACGCCCCCACGCCCGTGGCACCTGCTTGACCCGTTTCGCCCGTTCTGCCTGACTTACCGAAGCGCCTAGATCGCCAGACCGACCACAGCACCACGAAGGGACCACCCCCATGAAGCGCATGACCTCTGCGGTGGCACTGATCGCCGCCTCGCTCCTGGGCCTGACCGCGTGCGGCAGCTCCGACGACCCGCTCGCGTCGTCGAGCCCGACCGGTTCGGCCTCGGCCAGCGCCTCCGGCGGCCCGATCGTCGTCGGTGGTGCGAACTTCTCCGAGTCGACGCTGCTCGCCGAGATCTACGCCGGCGCGCTGAAGGCCAAGGGCATCGACGCCACCACCAAGCCGAACATCGGCTCGCGCGAGATCTACCTGCGCGCGCTCGAGGACAACTCGGTGCAGGTGTTCCCCGAGTACACCGGCGCCCTGGCGTTCAACTACGACAAGGCCTACACCGGCACCGACCCCGACGAGGTCTACCAGCACGTGCAGCAGGTGCTGCCCAAGACCCTGACCGTGCTCGACAAGTCGGCCGCCGAGGACAACGACTCGATCGTCGTCACCCAGGCGACCGCCGACAAGTACAAGCTGAAGTCGATCGCCGACCTCAAGGCCGTCGCCAACGACCTCACCCTGACCGCGCCGCCGGAGTTCAAGGGTCGCCCGCAGGGCATCCCCGGCCTGGAGAAGACCTACGGCGTCATGTTCAAGTCGTTCCGGCCGCTCACCGGCCAGGGCATCGTGCAGGCCCTGAAGAACGGCCAGGCCGACGCGGCGAACATCTTCTCCACCGACCCGGCCATCGCGGCCAACGGGTTCGTGCAGCTCGAGGACACCGAGAAGCTGTTCGGCTCGCAGAACATCGTCCCGCTGGTGCGGGCCGACCGCGCCGACGAGGTCAAGGCGGCCCTCAACGCCGTCTCCGCCAAGCTGACCACCGAGGCGATCGCCGGGATGCTCAAGCAGACCGACATCGACAAGAAGGACCCCAAGGCCGTGGCCCAGGAGTTCCTCACCGCCAACGGCCTGGGCTGACCCCAGCCCGGTCCCGGCACCGACAGCGCCCGGCCCCCGTGTGGGGGCCGGGCGCTGGTCGCCGGTCACCGCCGTCCCGCGCGGGTCCTGCGCCCCTCGGTCCAGACGTAGGAGAAGCCGGGGCCATGACCCCGGCTTCTCCAGTGACCTGTCGCGACTGTTCAGTCCCAGGGGTCCGGCTCGTCGAGCAGCGCGGCGTCTCCGGTGAACCCGGTCGGCGCCGCGCTTCCGGCTCGGTCGGTCTGCTGAGGTTCGGTGCCGGCTCGGCTCGCTCGGGCTCGGGCTTCTGCGGATCCACGGCAACGGATGCCGGTGCCTCCTCGGGCTCGGGCGTCTCGACCGTTGCCGCTGCGGTCGTGTCGGCAGGCTCGTCCCACGGGTCGACGGAGTCCTCGACCGCCGGCCGGTGCGGGTGCGGCGTCCGCGACCGCACGGGCTCGACCGCCGCCGGCTCACCGGCTGAGTCATCCGTCGCGGTTGGTGCCGGCTCGTCCCAGGGGTCGCTTCGGCCTCGACGGCTGCCGGTGCGGCAGCGGCCGGTGGCCGGCTCGTCCCAGGGGTCGGCTTCGGCTCGCTGGCTCACCAGGTGAAGCAGCCGGCTGTCGGACTGGCTCGTCCCAGGGGTCGGCCTCGGCGACGGCTGCGGTGCGGCAGCGGCGGTGGCGGCTCGTCCCAGGGGTCTGCTTCGGTCTCGACGGCTGCCGGTGCGCAGCGGCGGCGGCGGCTCGTCCCAGGGGTCTGCGGCAGGCTCGGTCCCAGGGGTCGGCTTCGGCCTCGCGGCGGCCACGGGCGGCAGCCACGGCTGCGGCCGCAGGAGCGGCCGGAGCGGCGGCGCGTCCCACGGGTCGGCTTCGGCTGCCGGTGCAGCCTCGGCCGCAGGCGCAGCGCTCGCCACCGCTGCAGCGGCCGCGGTGGCCGCGGCGGCGGGTGCGGTGACCTCGGGAGCCGGGGCGGACGGCATCCCGGCCGTTGCCTCCGGCTCGGCGACCGAACCGTCGGAGGGCTCACCACGGCGCACCGCCGCCAGCAGCATCTGCGCGACGTCGACGACCTCGACCGACTGGGCCTGGCCCTCGGACTGCTTGGCGGTGAGCCCGTCGGAGATCATCACCCGGCAGAACGGGCAGCCGATGGCGATCCGCTCGGCCCCGGTGGCGATGGCCTCCTCGGTGCGGTTGGTGTTGATCTGCGTCCCGAGCTTCTCCTCCATCCACATCCGGGCGCCACCGGCGCCACAGCAGAACGACTTCTCGCGGGTGCGCTCCATCTCCCGCAGCTCGACGCCGGGCAGGGCGCCGATCAGCTCGCGGGGCGGCGCGTAGACGTCGTTGTGCCGGCCCAGGTAGCACGGGTCGTGGTAGGTCACCGTGGACGCGGTCGAGGCGGGGTTCTTCGCCGACGACATCCCCGGCACGTCGCTCGGAAGGGCCACCGGCACGAGCTTCTTGTCGCGCACGAGCCGGTTGAGCAGCTGGGTGTGGTGCACGACCTCGTAGGACCCCCCGAGCGGGGCGTACTCGTTCTTGATCGTGTTGAAGCAGTGCGCGCAGGTCACGACGACCTTGGTGACGCCGAACTCCCCGAAGGTCGAGACGTTCTGCGCGGCCAGGGTCTGGAAGAGCAGCTCGTTGCCGGCTCGCCGCGCCGAGTCGCCGGTGCAGGTCTCGCCGTCACCGAGCACCGCGAACGACACCCCGGCGGTGTCGAGCAGCTCGGCCACCGCACGCGTCGTCTGCTTGGCCCGGTCCTCGTAGGCCCCGGCGCAGCCGACCCAGAACAGCCACTCGACGTCCGACGCCTTCTCGACGTCCTGACCGAGCACCTTGACCGGGAAGGGCAGGTCCTTGGCCCAGTCGAGCCGGGCCCGCGCGCCCATGCCCCACGGGTTGCCCTTGCTCTCGAGGTTCTTGAACAGGCCCCCGAGCTCCGACGGGAACGCCGACTCGATGAGCGTCTGGTAGCGACGCATGTCGATGATGTGGTCGACGTGCTCGATGTCGACGGGGCACTGCTCGACGCAGGCGCCACAGGTCGTGCACGACCACAGCACGTCGGTGTCGATGATCGCGTCCGGACCGGTCGGCGCGTAGGCGGCGAGGGAGTCGCCGTCGTACCCGGTGTCGCCGATGAGCGACACGTCGTCCCAGGACAGGCCTTCCGGTGCCGCGTGGCCGTGGTACGCCGGTACGGCCTTGACGCCCGCGGGCACCTGCTCACGGTCTCCGCCAGCCTTGGCCAGCGCCTGCATGTAGGGCGCCTTGGCGTTCGCGTGGTCGCGCAGCCCCATGATGAGCAGCTTGGGGGACAGCGGCTTCTCGGTGTTCCACGCGGGGCACTGGCTCTGGCAGCGGCCGCACTCGGTGCACGTCGTGAAGTCGAGCAGGCCCTTCCAGGTGAAGTCCTCCACGTGGCCGACGCCGAGCGAGGCGCCCTCGTCGAGCTCGTCGATCTCCTCCATGGAGAACGGCTTGCCGGCCACGATGAGCTCCTTGGCCGCGCCGAGCGCGACCGGCCGCCGGCCGAACATGACGTTGATCGGCGCCACGAAGATGTGCAGGTGCTTGGAGTGCAGCACGAAGATGAGGAAGACGAGCATGACGCCGATGTGCAGCAGCAGGCCGACGTGCTCGAGGAAGGTCGCGGTCGACTCACCCAGGGGCTCGATCGCCGCACCGACCGCGTGCGAGGCGAAGGCCGCGTTGCCGTAGGGGAAGTTGCCGGTGGCCACGCTGGACCCGCGGAAGAGGAACATCGTCCAGATGACGTTGAAGATGAAGAACAACGTCGAGCCAGGCGCCACCGAGGTGCGAGCCCTGGAAACGAGAGCGCCGGCCGAGCCGCTTCGGTGAGTTCTTCACGCGGATGGCCCCGAAGGCGATGATGCCGAGCAGGCCCATGACGGCGATGAAGTCCTGCGCGAAGCCGAGCACGCCCCAGGGGCCGACGACCGGGATCGCCCAACCCTCCTGGAACAGGGAGCCGTACGCCTCGAGGTAGACCGTTGCCAGGATCAGGAACGCCCAGAACACGAAGAAGTGGGCGATGCCGGGGACGGTCCACTTGAGCAGCTTCTTCTGCCCGAAGACCTCGACGAGCTGCGTCTTCACCGCGGCGGCGACGCGGCCGGTGACGCCCTCCACCCGGTCGGGTGCGGGCTGCCCGCTGCGGATCAGCCGGTAGATCCACGACACCCGGCGGGCCGCGAGCGGCAGCGCGATCGCGGTCATGAGGAGGCCGATCACGAGGACGGCGGTCATGTGGTGCTCCATCCGGCGGGTGGTGTGGTTGCGTGGCCGCGCGCCGACTGCGGTCCCGCGGCCGACGCGCCCCGAGTCTATATACGGCTAAGCGCTTGCATACCTCGGTGTGACCCTCACCCCACGGGCCCCGGGGGGCGCCGTCGAAGGTGCGCGCGAGATCGGCGCGGTGCCGTTGTCCTTCTCGCGGCACCCCGTTCGTCTCTAGGGTGAGGCCGGACACCGGTGCGGCCCAGCCACTGACAACCAAGGAGTCGTCATGACCCAGTACGCAGCCATGATCTACAGCCGCGACGTCGACTGGACCCTGCCCGAGTACGCCGAGGAGACCGCGCAGTACAGCGCGTTCGCCGAGGCGGCCGGCGCCGTCATCCGCGGCGGTGCCGCGCTCTACCCCACCTCGACCGCCACCACCGTGCGGGTCGAGGCCAAGGGTGGGACGCCGCTGACCACCGACGGGCCGTACGCCGAGACCAAGGAGGCCCTCACCGGCTTCTACCTGCTCGAGTGCGCCGACCTCGACGAGGCGGTGCGGGTCGCCGCGACCATCCCGGGCGCCTGGGACGGCGCCGTCGAGGTGCGCCCCGTCATCGAGTTCCCGATGTGAGTGCCGTCGCCTCGGGGGCGGGTCCGCTCGCCCCCGAGGACGCCCACCGCGCCCTGGCCGAGCTCGTCCGGGTCGCCGGCCGCGACGTCCTCGCCACCCTCGCCCGCTGGACCGGCAACCTCGCGCTCGCCGAGGATGCCGTGCAGGACGCCAGCCTGCGCGCGCTGCAGACCTGGCCGCGCGACGGCATCCCGGACAACCCGGTCGCGTGGCTGCGCACCACGGCCCGCCGCTGCGCGGTCGACCTGATCCGCCGCGAGTCGGCCCGCGGGCCCAAGGAGGCCCTCGCGTTCGGGTCGCTCACCGACACGGTGCTGCCGGAGGAGGACCCGGGGCCCGAGGTCGTCGAGGACGACCTGCTGCGGCTCGTGTTCACCTGCTGCCACCCCAGCCTCGCCCCGGAGACCCGGGTCGCCCTGGCCCTGCGCACCCTGTGCGGCCTCGGCACCGAGGAGGTCGCCCGGGCGCTGCTGGTCTCCGAGCCGACGATGGCCAAGCGGCTGACCCGCGCCCGCCAGAAGATCCGGCTGGCCGGCATCCCGTACCGGGTGCCGTCGGCCGACGACCTGCCCGAGCGCTGGGACACCGTGCTCGCCACGACCTACCTGATGTTCAACGAGGGGTACGCCGCCACCGCCGGCCCCGAGCTGACCCGCCCCGCCCTGGTCGCCGAGGCGCTGCGGCTCACCCGGCTGCTGCACCGCCTGCGCCCCAACGACCCCGGGGCCACCGGCCTGCTCGCGCTGATCCTGCTCCAGGACTCGCGCCGCGCCGCCCGCACCGACTCCACCGGGGCCGCCGTGCTGCTCGCCGACCAGGACCGCACCCAGTGGGACCGCGCCGCCATCACCGAGGCGGTGCCGCTCGTGGGCGAGGGGCTGCGCCTGTCGCCCGCGCACCCCGACCCCTACGTCGTGCAGGCCGCGATCGCCGCCTGCCACGCGCTCGCCCCGTCGTGGGAGGAGACCGACTGGGCGGCCATCGAGTCCTGGTACGAGGTGCTGCTGCGGGTCGACGACGGGCCGGTGGTGCGGCTCAACCACGCCGTCGCGGTCGCCGAGGCGCGCGGGCCGCAGCAGGGGCTCGACCTCGTCGACGCGATCGACGGGCTGCGCGACTACCCGCTCTGGCACGCGACCCGGGCCGCCCTGCTGCGCCGGCTCGACCGGCCGGGCGAGGCCGCCGCCGCCGACGACAAGGCCCGCCGCCTGCCGCTCAACGCGGTCCAGCGCGACCTGCTCGACCGCTGACCTGCCGCGCACGACGCCGAGACGTCGTTGTGCCCGGGGATAACTCTCTGTTGGAATACGTATAAGCAGGCGACGGTTGCCATCGTCGTCGGCTCCACCGAGCCGGATGCCGTGTGCCCACCCAGGGTGCGTGGCCGGCCCCGTTCCAGCGAAAGGCCCCGCGATGCCCATCCTCGACGACGTGACCCAGGCCGTCGGCAACACCCCGCTCGTCCGGCTCAACCGGATCATCGACGGGGACGCGATCGTTGCCGCCAAGCTCGAGTTCTACAACCCGGCGAGCTCGGTCAAGGACCGCATCGGCGTCGCGATCATCGACGCGGCGGAGGCGTCGGGTGAGCTCAAGCCCGGTGGCACGGTCGTCGAGGCCACGTCGGGCAACACCGGCATCGCCCTGGCCATGGTCGGCGCGGCGCGTGGCTACAAGGTCGTGCTCGCGATGCCCGAGTCGATGAGCAAGGAGCGCCGCGCGCTGCTGCGTGCCTACGGCGCCGAGCTGATCCTCACCGACCCGTCGGTCGGCATGAAGGGCGCCGTCGCCAAGGCCGAGGAGATCGTCGCCGAGCGCGAGGGGCCGTGCTGGCGCGCCAGTTCGCCAACGTCGCGAACCCCGAGATCCACCGCAAGACCACGGCCGAGGAGATCTGGAAGGACACCGACGGCGCGGTCGACATCGTCGTCGCCGGCATCGGCACCGGCGGCACCATCACCGGCGTCGGCCAGGTGCTCAAGGCCCGCAAGCCCGGCGTGCAGATCATCGCGGTCGAGCCCGAGGAGTCGCCGATCCTCAACGGCGGCGCCCCCGGCCCGCACAAGATCCAGGGCATCGGCGCCAACTTCGTGCCCGAGATCCTCGACACCACGGTCTACGACGAGGTCATCGACGTGAACGCCGAGACCTCGGTGAAGTGGGCCCGCCGCGCCGCCACCGAGGAGGGCCTGCTCGTGGGCATCTCCTCCGGTGCCGCGCTCGCCGCCGCGAACCAGGTCGCCTCGCGCCCGGAGAACGCCGGCAAGACGATCGTCGTCATCATCCCGAGCTTCGGCGAGCGCTACCTGTCGACGATCCTGTTCGAGGGTCTCGTCGACTGACATGTCCTTCATCCGTGCCGCCCGGGCGAGCATCCGCGAGGATCTCGATGCCGCGATGCTGCGTGATCCCGCAGCCGAGACGCGTCTCGATGTCGCCGTGAACTCGCCCGGGCTGCACGCGATCTGGGCCTACCGGGGCCTGCACAAGCTGTGGCAGAAGCCCGGGGCGCGCCCCGTGGCCCGAGCGCTCTCGACGGTCGTGCGGTCGGTGACCGGGGTCGAGATCCACCCCGGTGCCCAGATCGGCCGCCGGTTCTTCATCGACCACGGGATGGGCGTCGTCATCGGCGCCACCGCGGTCGTCGGTGACGACGTGATGCTCTACCACGGCGTCACCCTGGGCGGCCGGTCGCTCGCCCGCGGCACCAAGCGGCACCCGACCGTCGGTGACCGGGTCACCATCGGGGCCGGCGCGCGCGTGCTCGGCAACATCGACATCGGCGACGACGTGCAGATCGGCGCGAACTCCGTTGTCGTGAAGCCGGTTCCCGCGGGTGCGGTCGCGACCGGCATCCCCGCGAAGGTGCGCTTCCCCGACGTCCCCGGCGAGGACCCCTACGACGCGCTCTTCGCCGAGCCCGCCCTGTTCATCTGACGCTGCGGAGCCCTGCTCACGACCGGAGCAGCGGCCCAGTCCGCCCCGTAGGCGCAGAACAGCCGTCCCTCCTCGACGCCCGCGCTGGCGATCTCGAGGGCCTCGGCGGCATCCAGGCCCTGCGCGAGCACCTGGTGGTACGCCGACATCACGGTGTGGGCGTCCTCGTCGCCGACCGGCCCGACGGCCGCCACGACGGACCGGACGCCGGTGGCGAGCAGACTGGCCGTGAGCCCCAACGCCTCGTCGCCGGCCCGCACGTGGGTGCGCCCGACTTCACACGACGACAGCACCACGTGCTCCGCCCCGATGCCGGTGCGCTGGAACTCGTGGGCGAACACCGGTCCGTCGCCCATCACGACCGAGGAGAACAGGGGGCTCTCGTCCTGGTGGATGCCGTGCGCAGCGACGTGCACGATCGTGCTGTCGGACAGGGCCTTTCGCAGCTGCGACCCTGACGCGATGTCGCTCTGGCCCACCGCCGGCCCGATGCCCCAGGCTCGCTCGACGTCCCGCACCTCGCTGACCGCGCGGCTGAGGCCGGGGCCGGCCAGTGCTGCGACCCGCTGCTCCCGGTCGGGGTGCCGCGTTGACGACGACCGGCGGGCCCAGAACGTCGCCGACGGCGCGACGGTGACGATCCGGCCGCGGATGCCGGGGACCAGCCGCCACGGCAGGGACGCCAGCGAGGCCGACGGGATGATGACGAGTCGGTGCGCGCGGGGCAGGACGGGGGCCAGCACCTCACCCAGCGACGTTGCCGTGCGCAGCATCGACCGCTCGATGACCTCCTCGAGAGCGGTTCCCCTCGCGAGACGGCGGGTGGCCAGATCGGCCCGAAGCCGGGCCGCGGCCTCGACAACGCGGGCGCCCTCGGGAACGCGGGTGAGCTTGGCGCCGCTCGGCGTCACCGTGACCGCCCAGAGCAGCCCACGGTGGATGAACAGGCTCAGCAGTCCGGAACGAGCCTGGTCGAGCAGGGGCCGCAGTGCTGCGACCGTGACCGGCCGTTCCTCGGCGTGGGGAGGGGCAGCGCCCGACGCCTCCCAGTCGCGGCGCGCCACGGCTCGCTCCGCGTCTCGTGCCGCAGCCTCCAGTGCGGATCGGCGGGACGGGTCGGGGGCGTCGAACGCCTCGGCGTGCAGCCGGCGTGCATCGGCGGTGAGGCGGGCGAGCTCCACGTCGTGCGACGCGACCAGGGGGGGAAGGCGTTGCGAGACGCCACGCCACAGCTGGGTTGCATCGAAGACCTGCGCCGGGGAGCCGCTGGCGATGGCGAGGTCGAGGTGGGCGTCGCGCAGCCGGCTGGTGTGCAGGGCAGCAGCGGTGCGCGAGTCGATCGAGGTGTGCCGCGCCTGCTCCACGGCCAGCCGGTGCGCCCCGCGCCGCAGCTCGCGCCGGACGAGGTCCGGGCGACCCTCGGCGTCGTGCAGCTGGGCCAGCGCCAGCGTGCGCTGGAGCCGCAGCGGGAAGGCGGCCGCACGCCGCACCTCGGGTCGGGCCAGCTGTCGGCGGGCCTCCTCCACGTTCCCCACCAGAGCACTCGCCTCCGCTGCGAGCACCGCGGCCTCGGCACCGACGGCGCTGGACCCTGCGGGGCCGTCGGCGAGGGCGGACAACGTCGTCGCGGTGGCCGACGGGTTCCGGCCCAGGAGCAGCTCCGCCTGGAGGCGGAGCAGGGAGGCGCGAACCGCCCACGCGGTCTCGGACCCCCGGGCGAACCGCCGCTCGGCGCGGGCTGCGAACCCACGGGCATCGGCGTGCTCCTGGCGCAGGAGGGCGAGGCGCGCCCGTTCGAGGTCGGCCTCCGCGACGTCGTGGGCGATGCCGCCTGCGCGAGCCGCCTGCTCGCCCTCCTCGAGGGCCTCCATCGCCTGGTCGATCAGACCTGCCTCCGACAGCACCCGGGCGCGGTCGAGAACGGCTGCAGGTGGCAGCAGGTCGCCGCCGAGCTCGCGCGCCTGTTCCATGAGGGCCAGCGCTCGCGGGAGGTTGCCGAGCAGCATCTGGAGGCGACCTCGGTTGTGCAGTGCGGCGGCCGCGAGGTCCGGGAAGCCGAGCGCCACGGCATCCTGGTGGGCACGCCTGAGTCGCACGTCGCTGTCGTGGTACCGGCCCAGGAACTGGTAGGTCAGGCCGAGGTTGAGGTGCAGCAGGCACCGGGTCCTCGGCGCCACCTCGGCCGTGAGGGGCACGCCCTCGAGCAGCTCGCGGGTGCGCTCCCACTCGCCGACCCTCCCGTGCAGCCCCGCCCGCTGGACCACGACCAGGGAGTGGACGTGGTTGGGCCGGGCGCCCGCCAACAGGCCGTCGGCGCTGTCGAGGAGGGCGAACGCCCCCGCGCGATCGCCGCGCTGCACACGGGACACCGCGTGCGTCACGTGCACCCGTGCCCGCAGGACCACGGCGTCGTCGAGGAGGTCGGCCTCGGTGTCCAGTCGGCGGATCGCCCGACGCAGCAGCGCCTCCGCGCGCGCAGGCGCGCCCGCGGCGTTGGCGAGGACGGCTTCCTCGACGAGGCGGGTGACGTGGTCGTGCAGGTCGCGGCGGATCCGTTCCCTCAGATCTCCACGGTGGGTGTGATGACGGGTCGGACATCGCCCTCGGGCAGGAACACGAAGCGCACGAGGCCGCGCGGTGCCGGGTCGACGGTGAACCGGCCGTCGTCGTCCACCTCCGCCGTGATGGTCCGGGTGCCGGCCCGGATCTCGACCCGTACCGGCGAGTCGTGGCCGGTGACCCAGCCGTCGACCCGAACTTCGTCGGCGTCGATGGGCGACATCGTGATCATGACGGACAGGGCCTCGGCGCTGAAGGTCAGGGTCTGGGTCTGGGTGTACTCGGAACGGGCCAGGGCGCTCTCCGCGCCGACCCGCTGCAGCTCGGCCACCTCGGCATGCATCGCCTGCACGGTGAGGGCGAACTTGATGTCCTCGGTCAGCCCGGCAGGCACCGGGTCGGCGGCGCGGAAGACCTCCGCGATGGTGTCGAGGACGGTGCTGTCGAAGTCGTCGAGCGGCTGCGCGGCGATGTCACGGTCGGTGCTCACAGCGCACCTCCTTCCCAGGCGGGGTCATTGGCGAGAGCGGTGCGGAGCTTGGCAAGGCAGCGTCCGCGAGTGGGGCCGATGCTTCCCATCGGCATCTTCAGCGCCTCGGAGACCGCGGCGTAGTCGGGTCGTTCGGCGAAGGCGACCACTCGCAGCAAGGCCTGGCACTTCGGTGGCAGGTCCTGGAAGTGGCCCCAGAGCACTCGGTGCCCCTCACGGCGGAGCACCACGGTCGACGGGTCGGGAACGGAGTCGGTGAGGTTCTCGTCGAGGTCGTGGTCCTCACGGCCCGCTGCCTTGTGCACTCGCCACGTCTCGCGGCGCACGGTGACGATGAGCCAGCCCATGACGGCCTGCGGGTCCTTGATCCGCTCGCAGCTCTCGACGAGCCGCAGCCAGGCGGTCTGCACGGCGTCCTGCGCCACGCCGTCGGGGACGCCCTGGGCTCGCGCCGTGTGCCAGAGCACCGGCGTGAGGAGGTCGACGAGCTCGTCCATGGCCCGGACGTCGCCGTCGCGGTAGGCCGTGAACGCGGATGCCGCCCGCGTCGCGAGCGACTGGACGGTGTCGTCGGTGCCCATCAGCCCTCCTCGGGGCCGAAGCGGACGGCCTGGGCCCGCGCCACGACCTGGGTGGAGGCCGCGATCGCCCGCGACGGGCTGCCCGTGACCGTCGGGGCCTTCTTGCCCACGACGACCTCGGCCGCGATGTCGCCGACGATCCAGGGTGCGGCGAACGACGTGCCGCTCCACACCGCGAAGCCGGACCGGAAGTCGTCGAAGTCGACGCCGGACCGCGGCCCGGGCCCGAAGCCCTCGACGCTGAGCACCGGGTTGAGCGAGCCGGTGAGGGTCGTCGGAACGGTGCTCACCACACCGGCACCGGGGGCGTGGGCGGTGACCCAGTCGCCGACGTTGGAGAACAGCGCGATGCTGCGGTCGTCGGGGTTGGTCGCACCGACGCCGACGAGACCGTCGTGCCCCGGCTCCGCGAAGGCGGCGGGGAAGAAGCGTGCGCGGGTGGAGTCGTTGCCGGCACAGGCGACGACGACCACGCCCTCGTCGGCGAAGTCCTGGAGCAGGTCGTGCAGCGCCGAGTCGTCGGCCTCATCGGGGGTCTCGTGGTAGTAGCCGAGCGAGAGGTTGACGACGTCGAGCACGCCGTGGGTGATGCTGCCGGGGGTGGCCTTCGCGGCGCGGTGCCGGTCGAGCAGCAGGCCCAGCGCGGTGACGATGTCGTCCTCGAGGGCGGCTCCGTCGGAGGCCATGATGGGCACCTCGAGGATCACGGCCTCGGGGCAGCGCTGGCGGATGATGCCCGAGATGAAGGTCCCGTGGCCGCAGAGCACGTCGACCAGGCCGTTGACGTCGTCGATGATCACGCCGGTGTTCTCGGGGTCGCGGGACGGCTCCTTCCACACGCCGATCGGCTCACCGCCGAAGGTCACCCGCCGGTGTGCGCCGGGGCAGCGTGCCGGTGCACTGCTCGGCGGTGGCTCCCTCCGGCTCGTCGGGGAACCACGGGTGCTTCCCCAGGCCGGTGTCGAGGACCGCCACCACGGGAGCGTTCGCGCTCGCAGTCACGGACGTGCGTGGGTCGGGGGCCGACCACACGACCGGGCTGCGGCCGCCGATGCCGGGGGTGCCGTACTCGGCGAGCAGGCCGCCGCCGCCCCACACGCCGCCGCCTCCGCCCCAGACGCCGCCTCCGCCGCCCCAGACGCCGCCGCCTCCGCCCCAGACGCCGCCGCCGCCACCCCACACGCCGCCGCCGGCGGTGAGGACGTGCTCGACGCTGACCCCGCTGGCCATGCTGCGCCCGCGCCGGTCACGGCGCTCGCGGAGCCGCCGCGTGGCGTCGTCCTCGGTGCTGTCGGTCGGGTCGGGCAGCCGGCCCAGGCCGAGCTTGTCGTACAGGAGGCTGCCGCGCTCCGACGGTTCGGTGAGGGCGTCCTGGAGGAAGCGCCACGCGTCGGGGACCTTGCCGGCCTTCTCCGGGTCGCGCTCGAGGCGCACGCGCGTGACGGTGACCTTCGCGTCCGGGCTGAGCGAGTCGCTCTTGCCGCGGTGGGGCACGCTGACCGGCTCGCCCACCTGCTTGAGCACGAGCGAGTTGCGCTCGAGGCCGGCGAAGGCGATGAGCTCCTCGACGCGGGTCTTGCGGCCCTCGGCGTCGAGGAACGGGTCGGCGATGTCGCGCACCAGCAGGGTGTCGGCGACGTAGACGGTCGGCAGCGGGAGTGGCTGTCCCGGCGCCAGGACCGCTGTCTCCGGGTCGAGCACGCGGGCGCCGAGCCGGCGCGCCAGCAGTGGCGAGATGACCGGGGTGGGTGGGACCGACGTGGGCCCTTCCGCGGAAGGCGCGGTCGGGGCCTTGGAATCGCCGGTCGTCGGCTTCTCCTCGCGTGGGGCCTGCTCGGGGGACTTGCCAGCCATCGGATCTCCTGGTGAGGGCACGACCGGTCGAGAGGGGACTCGATCCAGCGTAGTGATGAACATCGACGCTGAACAGGAGCGCCCGAACGCCCCCCTGATACATCCGACCTGCGGCTTTTCTCGGGCGCGCGATCGCGGGCGCGCGCACAGACGCGAACCGCGACCCGGCATCCAGGAAGAAATTGTCGGATGCCGTGTATCAGGGCGGCCGGACCCGACTCCTCTACCCCGTCGGACCCTTGCAGGGACTGCGCACGTCGACCGGCTCGTTTCAGGGGCCAGCCGGTCGTCACGCGGAACCGAGGGGCGTCGCGGCACCGGGTTTTCAGAGGGCGCGGTGCACGGGACGACGGTTCCGCAGTACGGGGAACCGGCCACGCCGGGCGCGGCGCCGCAGGGGGCGCAGCACCCGGCGTGGCCGGTGTACCGGTTCTACGAACCGCTGACGAGCTGGGTCGTGGACCCGACTGCGATCGCCTGAGCGGAGGGGCTCAGGCGGCGCCGTCGGTCCGCGACGTGGCGGCGGCCCAGGGGTCGGCGCCGGAGCCGGTCGGCGCAGGGTGCCGGTCGGCCGTTGGTCGGAGTGCTCGTGGTGCCGGTCTCGATGGCCTCGGCCTCGACCGTGCGGCTCGAGCGCAGCTTCTCGCCGGTGGCGCGGGCGGCGTCGGCGACCATGTCGGCGACCACGGGAGCCGCCTTGGTGCGCGCGGCCTCCTTGGCGTTGAACACCTGCTTCTGCACCGGCCCGGAGTTCCACACCTTGCCCGAGGTGCGGCGGATCTGCTCGTAGCGCTGCCTGCCCGCGCGCGAACCCAGCACGTAGCCGGCGGCCATGCCGGCGATGAACGTCAGCTTCCCCATGGGGTGGCTCCTCTCGTCGGCCTCCGACCCTACCCGGCGGTCGGTGCCGGATGCCGTGCGCTCACCACCGCGTCGCGGCATACCCTTGTCCTCGCCCGGCGCACGCCGGGTTGGAGGGCTCGCATAGTGGCCTAGTGCGGCGGTCTTGAAAACCGCTATGGCGGCAACGTCATCGTGGGTTCGAATCCCACGCCCTCCGCCGGGCCAGTCGACATCCCACGACACGCTGATGTCCCGTCGGGTTCGTCAGCGCGTCGTGGGACCTCGACCTCGTGGGTCGCCGGAGCATGTCTCGACACCTCGTCCGCACGTCTGACCCGCTCGCCCCACGACCCCCGTGCCCGGCGCTATCGTCCCTGCGTGAGCAGCCCCGACGCCCGTGAGGACGGCCCCGCCCTGGCCGAGTCGGTGCTCGAGACGGTCGAGGAGACCGCGGAGAAGGCCGCCGAGGTGGCGCACGACGTCGCCGAGAAGGCCGCCGAGACCGCGGGGGCGTTCGCCGAGGTCACCACCCACGCCGCCGAGACGGCCGAGACCCACGCTGTCGTCAGCACCGGTGCGCGGGTCGGGTTCTTCCTCGACGGGGTGCTCCACGTGGCCATGGGCTGGGCCGGCCTGCGGATCGCCTGGGGCGCGCGCAGCAGCACGGCCGACGAGTCCGGTGCCCTCACCTCGATCTCGTCGACCTTCGGCGGCCGGGTCAGCCTGTGGGTCGGGGTGGTGGGGTTCTCGGTCGTCGCGCTGTGGAACATCGCCCGTGCCATCACCGGTCGCCACTGCCACAACGGGTTCAAGCGTCTCGAGCACGCTGCCGACGGCATCGCCTACGTCACCGTGGCCTGGAGCGCCGCCGCCTTCGCGGTCGGGTCGGGGCAGACCAGCCGGCAGTCGACGGTGAGCATCACCTCGACGCTGCTCGGGATGCCGGGCGGTCGCGCCCTCGTCGTCGTCGCCGGTCTCGCGGTGGCGGGCGTCGGTGTCTTCAGCATCTGGTCGGGGTGGACCCGTGACTTCCTCGTCGACCTCGAGCGGCACCCGGGGCGCCTCGTCGAGGTCATGGGGATGATCGGCTTCATCGCCCGGGGCATCGCCTTCGCGCTCGTCGGCTTCCTGTTCCTCGGCGCCGCGTGGACGAAGCACTCCGAGCAGTCGACCGGCCTCGACGGCGCCCTGCGGGTGCTGCAGGACGTGCCGCTGGGGCGCTACGAGCTGGTCGTCATCTCGGTCGGGCTGATGTTCTTCGGCGTCTACCTGATGACGAGGGCGCGCCACCTGCGCCAGTGAGCCCGGGTCAGGCGGGCGGCGGGATCTCGCCGGAGCCGCGCACGACCAGGGTCGGCTCGTGCACGACGTGCCGTGGGGGTGAGGTGTTGCCCTCGATCCGGTCGAAGAGGAGGTCGGCCACGGTCTTGCCGATCCGGGCGACGTCCTGCCGGATGACGGTCAGCGGCGGGTCGAGCAGGTCGGCCAGGGGGAAGTCGTCGAACCCGACGAGGGCGATGTCGCGCCGCAGCCCACGCTCGGCCAGGGCGCGAACCGCCCCTGTGGAGAGGATGTTCCGCGCGGTGAAGACCGCCGTCGGCGGTTCGTCGAGGGCGAGCAGCTCGTGCATCACCTCGGTGGCCTCGTCGGTCGAGCGCAGCCCCGTCACGATCATGCGGGGGTCGGGCCGCAGGCCGCGCTGGGCGTAGGCGTCGGTGAACCCGGCGAGCCGTCGCTCGGCCGTGGGGATCCTCACCATGTCGATGAGGACAGCGATCCGTCGGTGACCCTGCGACAGCAGGTGATCGCCCGCCAGCCGGCCACCGCGCTGGTTGTCGATGGTGACCGAGTCGGCGTCCACCCCCCGCGGCGGCCGGTCGACGAAGACGGCCGGGGTGCCCGAGCGCAGCTCGCTGACGAGGTAGTCCTGCCGCTCGCTCGCGGGCATGATCACCAGGCCGTCGACCCGGCGCGTGACCAAGTCGTGGACGAGCTCCTGTTCGCGGTCGGCGCCCTCGTCGAGGCTCGCCGCCAGCACGGCGGTGCCGTGCCGCCGTGCGGAGTCCTCGAGGCCACGCAGCAGGCTGGCGGAGAAGGAGTTCGAGATGTCCTGCACCAGGGCTCCGATCAGCCCCGTCCGCGCTCCGGTCCGCCGCAGGTTGCTCGCGGCCAGGTTGGGCCGGTAGTCGAGCCGGTTGACGGCGGCCGTGACGCGCTCGCGGACGTCGGGGGAGACCCCGGGCTCGTCGTTGACGACGCGGGACACCGTCTTCAGGCTGACACCCGCAAGCGCCGCCACCTCGCGCATGGTGGCGCGGTTGCTCTGGCCTGACAACGATGTCACTTTCACATCACGATGTGTAGTCCATGACTTGACCTGAGCGCAAGCAGACGATAGAAACGTCCCTGACAACGTTGTCATGACGCGGTCGGCCCAGCACAGCACTCAAAGGAGAGTTCTCCCCATGCACATCCGTCACGTTTCGTCCTCGCGCACGGTGCGCCGGGCCCTCGCGTCAGCCGGCATCGTCGGCCTGGCGCTCGGCGCCGCGGCCTGTGGTTCCGATGACAGCGGCTCCGGCGGCTCCGGCTCGGCGGCGGCAACGAGAAGATCGGCGTCGCCCTCATCACCAAGGACTCGTCCAACCCGTTCTTCGTCGCCATGCAGAAGGGCGCCAAGGCCGATGCCGGCCAAGAACAACGTCGACCTCACCGTCGCCTCCGGCAAGCAGGAGGGTGACGACGCCGGGCCAGATCGCCGCGATCGAGCACGCCATCGCCCGCGGCGACAAGGGGATCCTGATCACCCCGATGTCCACCGGCGTCAACGACGCGATCAAGAAGGCCCGCGACGCCGGCCTCTTCGTCATCGCCCTCGACACCCCGCCCGACCCGCCGGACACGGTCGACATCACCTTCGCCACGGACAACCGCGAGGCCGGCCAGCTCGATCGGCAAGTGGGCGGCGTCCACGCTCGACGGCGGGCAGGCGACCATCGCCCTGCTCGACCTGTTCAACGACAAGATCGTCTCCGTCGACTACGACCGTGACCAGGGCTTCCTCGAGGGCATGGGCATCGACGTCGCCGACCCGAAGAAGAACGGTGACGAGGCCAAGACCGGCAAGTACACCGGCGGCAAGGGCGGCGACTACACGATCGTCTGCAACGAGCCGAGCAACGGCGCCGAGGACGGCGGCCGCACGGCCATGGAGAACTGCCTGACCAAGAACGACGGCATCAACGTGGTCTACACGATCAACGAGCCGGCCGCGGTCGGCGCCTCGGCGGCCCTGAAGGCTGCCGGCATCACCGACGCGCTCGTCGTCTCGGTCGACGGTGGCTGCGCCGGCGTCAAGTCCGTCAAGGACGGCACGATCGGTGCCACCGCCCAGCAGTACCCGCTGAAGATGGCGACCCTCGGCATGGAGGCGATCGCCAAGATCGCCCGTGGTGGCGAGAAGCCGACGACCTCCGAGGGTCTCGACTTCTTCAACACCGGTGTCGCGCTCGTGACCGACAAGCCGGCTGCCGGCGTCGACAGCATCACCTCCGACGCTGCCTCGAAGATCTGCTGGGGCTGACCCCAGATGTCGTCGTCCACATCTGCTGCCGCCGCCGAGTTCGCTCGGCGGCGGCAGAGCCCCGTGCAGCGGGTCCAGCACCTGCTGCACGGCCACCCGTGGCTGAGCCCGCTCTTCCTGCTCGTCATCACGTTCGTGATCTTCACGATCCTCAACCCCCGGTTCGCCTCGCCGAACGCCCAGTCGCTCCTGTTCCAGCAGGTCGCGGTCGTCGCGTGCCTGGCGATCGGCCAGACCCTGATCATCCTCACCGCCGGCATCGACCTGTCGGTGGGCGCCATCACCATCCTCGCGATGATGGTCATGGCGACCCTCGCCGCCGACCAGGCGTGCCCGGGTGGGCTCGCCATCCTGATCGGCATCGCCCTCGCGGTCGCGGCCGGGTTCCTCAACGGCATCCTCGTGACCCGGCTCAACCTGCCGCCGTTCATCGTCACCCTGGGCACGCTGTCGATCTTCACGGCGATCGCGCTGCTCTACTCCGGCGGCTCGAGCATCCAGAACAACCGGCTGCCGCGACATCCTCAACTGTCACCGGTGAGACCTTCGCGATCGGCGAGTTCAGCATCACCGTCGGCGTCATCATGGTGCTGCTGCTCTACTGCCATCGTCGGCTTCGCGCTGACCCAGACCGCCTGGGGCCGGCACATCTACGCGGTCGGTGACGACACCGAGTCGGCCCGCCTGTCCGGTGTCGCCAGCAAGCGCGTGCTGCTCAGCGTCTACACCGTGGCCGGCCTGATCTACGGCTTCGCGGCCTGGGTCCTGATCGGCCGGGCCGGCGCCGCCACGCCCAACGCGCATCCCGGACGCCAACCTCGACAGCATCACCGCTGTCGTCATCGGTGGCACGAGCCTGTTCGGTGGTCGCGGCGGACTGATCGGCACCCTCCTCGGTGCGCTGATCGTCGGCAGTCGTTCACCCTGGGCCTGTCGCTCGCCGGCGTCGACCAGCAGTGGCGGCTGCTTCGCCATCGGTGTCCTCGTCATCGTCGCCGTCTCGGTCGACCAGTGGATCCGGAAGGTGAAGGCATGAGCACCATCGAGCAGCTGCCCCTGGCCATCGACCACATCCCCGACGCCAAGCAGGCCGGTGTACGAGGCCGAGCCGATCCTGTCGGCCCGCGACCTGGTCATCACCTTCGGCCGGGTCATCGGCCTCGACGGCGTCAACCTCGACCTCTACCGGGGCGAGGTGCTGGCGGTCATCGGTGACAACGGCGCCGGCAAGTCCACGCTGATCAAGTGCCTCACCGGCGCCTACCAGCAGGACTCCGGGCAGGTCTACCTCGACGGGCAGCCGGTCGACTTCAAGCGTCCGCAGGACGCCCGCGAGGCCGGCATCGAGACCGTCTACCAGCAGCTGGCCGTCATCCCGGCGCTCGACATCGCCAGCAACCTCTACCTCGCCCGCGAGGAGCGCCGCCCGGGCCCGCTCGGGTCGGTGCTGCGGATGCTCGACAAGAAGGGCATGAAGCAGCGCGCCGGGCGACTCGGTGCAGAAGCTCGGCATCCAGACGATCCAGAACATGGGTCAGGCGGTCGAGACCCTCTCCGGTGGTCAGCGCCAGGCCGTCGCCGTGGCTCGCGCCGCGGCGTTCGGCAGCAAGGTGGTCGTGCTCGACGAGCCGACCGCCGCGCTGGGCGTCAAGGAGTCGGGCATGGTGCTCGACATGGTCAAGCAGCTGCGCGACAGCGGCCTGGCCGTCATCCTGATCAGCCACAACATGCCCCACGTGTGGGAGGTGGCCGACCGCATCCACATCCAGCGGCTCGGCGGCTGCGCGGGGGTCATCACCCCGCAGTCCCACGACATGGGCGAGGGCGTGGCCATCATGACCGGCGCCAAGACGCTGGCCGACGCATGACCGGCCGCGCGCGACCCTCGCCCCACTAGACGCGGGTCGCCGCACCTGACGGACGACCAGGTGCGGCGACTCGTCCCCAACTCACGACCACGTCGTCCCCGCGGCCGGCCGACCCGTTCGGCCGGCCGCACCCATTCCCGTTGCTGCACCCCACCCGGAACCCGGAGACCCGTCATGACGATCGTCGTGGGATACATCCCCCGCCCCGAGGGCCTGGCCGCCGTCGATGCCGCCATCGTGGAGGCCGAGCGGCGCGGTGAGCGCCTCGTCGTGGTGAACACCGGCCACCACGGTGACAACACCGACCCCAGCTACGCCGCCCCGCAGGACCTCGACGCGCTCGACGGGCAGCTGACCGCCCGCGGCGTCGAGCACGAGATCCGCCAGCCGAACCGCGGCCGTGCGCCCGCCGACGAGCTGCTCGACGCCGCCGCCGAGGTCGGGGCCACGCTCATCGTGATCGGGCTGCGCCGCCGCAGCCCGCTCGGCAAGCTGATCACCGGCTCGACCGCCCAGCAGGTGCTGCTCGACGCCACGTGCGACGTGCTGGCCGTCAAGGTGCCCGGCGCCTGACCTGCGACGATGCCGCGCGCGGCGCCCGCCCGGCATCCGCGCGTGGGCGCCGGCGCCCGGCGACGGCATCCGGGCGGCGTTTCCGGTGGGTGAAAGGTCCCTTTCGGCGACGAGCGCACGGCGCGCCTGCGTGCTAGTTTCGCTGTCGGTTGCAGCATCAGGCTTTCCTCGCAGGTCGAACACCAACGCGCCACAAGGGGACTGGAGTTCGCATCCACGGTCGGTGCGACGTGTACCGGCCGCGTGCTACACACAGAAAGAGTTACCCCCGATATGGCACAGGGCACCGTGAAGTGGTTCAACGCTGAGAAGGGCTTTGGTTTCATCGCCCAGGACGGCGGCGGCCCCGACGTGTTCGTTCACTACTCCGCCATCGACGTCCAGGGCTACCGGTCCCTCGACGAGGCCCAGCGGGTCGAGTTCGAGGTCACCCAGGGCCCCAAGGGTCCGCAGGCCGACCAGGTCCGCCCCATCTGACCCGGGTTCCCCGAGTCTTCGCGCAAGGCCCCGTCCGGTTCGCCGGGCGGGGCCTTCCGCTGTCCGTCGCGGTCGGTCGCTGGGTCAGTCGCCGGCCAGGTTGCGTGAGGAACTTCTTGGCGACCGGCGCCGCCACGGTGCCGCCGCTCTTGCCCTCCTCGACGAGCACCGCGAACGCGACGTCGCGCTGGTAGCCGGCGAACCAGTTCCGCGGCAGCGCGTCGGGGTCGTTGCCGTGCTCGGCGGTGCCGGTCTTGCCGCGCACCGGCCCGCCCGGGGTGTTGCGCAGCACGGTGCCCGTGCCCGACGACACCACCGAGGCCATCATCGAGCGCAGCTGGGCGACCGCCGTGCCGTCGAGCGCCACCGGCCGCGGCGAGCCCGCCGCCGGCGCCTTGACGAGCACCGGCGGCACGAAGGTGCCGCGGCCGACGCTGCCGGCCATCACCGCGAGCGACACCGGGGACACCTCGACCCGGCCCTGGCCGATCGCCGCCGCCGCGGTGTCGGTGCCGCCGGTGGTGGGCGGCACGCTGCCGTCGAAGGTGCCGCTGACGCCGAGCGTGTCGCCCCACCCGGCGTCGATGCCGAGCGCCTTCGCGGCCGTGGGGAGGTCGTCGTCGGCGAGCTTGCCGGACAGGCCGACGAACGCCGTGTTGCAGGAGATCGTGAAGTCCTGGAAGAAGGTCGGGCTGCCGCTGACCGACTCACCGGCGAAGTTGGTGAACTCGCGGCCGTCGACCGTGACGGATGCCGGGCACGGCACCTTCGCCGCCGGCGTCGTGATGCCGCGGGTCAGGTAGGCGTAGCTCGTGGCCACCTTGAACGTCGACCCCGGCGGGTAGCGGCCGGTCAGGGCCCGGTCGAACCCGGTGGTCGGGCTGTTGGCCACGGCCAGCACCTCGCCGCTCTTCACGTCGACGGCCACCACGGCGCCGGGCACCTTCAGCTTGCTGTCGGCGAGGGCCTTCTCGGCGGCCTCCTGCACGGCGGGGTCGAGGGTGGTCTCGACGTCCTTGCCGTCGGTGGCGGCCTTCTCGAACAGGGTCGCGCCCCCGTCGCCGCTCGCCGTGACCCGGATGCCGGTCGCGCCGGCCAGCGTCTCGTCGTACTGCGCCTGCAGCCCGCTGCGGCCGGCGCGGTCACCGGCCTCGTAGCGGCCGTCGCTCTTCGTGACCATCTCGGCGGTCACCTCGCCGAAGCTGCCGAGCAGGGGCTGGGCGAAGGTGCGGGTGCGCGCCAGCGGCTGCTCGGAGGTCGGCGCGATGACGCCCTTGAGGCCCTCGATCCGGTCCGCGCGCGGGGCCCAGTCGGCGTCGCGGTAGGTGATCACCGGGATCGGCGCCTTCGACCCGGATGCCGTGGCCTTGGCGAGGGCCTGGGTCAGCGACCCCTTCGTCGGCGCCCACGATCGGCTCGAGCTGCGGCCGCCGCCTCGGGAGTCGCGTTGACCGGGTCGATCTGCACGGCGTGCACCGTGCCGAGCGGCATCAGCGGCTTGCCCTCGCGGTCGAGGAGGTCGCCGCGCTCGCCGAAGGTGCGCTCGAGCTGGAAGGTCTTGCCGGCCGGGAGGTCGGGGTGCCAGGGGGAACCGGTCGTGGGGGTGGCGACCTCCCAGCGGTCGCCGTCCGCGGCGACGGTGACCGGCACGGCATACGACCACGGCACGTCACCGGGCAGGGTCCAGGTCACGTCGAGCGTGCCGGTCGCCGTGTCGCCGTCGCGCTCGACGTCGCTCGCGGTGACCGCGACCGTCGCGTCGCCGAGGTCCTTGACGGTCGGGGCGAACGTCGCCTTGGTGGCGTCGTCGGCGAAGGGCACGGACGCGAGGTCCTTGGCGGCCCAGGCCTTCGCGTAGGCGGTGACGGCCGCCTGCGCGGCGGCGTCGCGGTCGGCCTCGCGCTGGCGCCACCACAGCGCGCCGCCGATGCCCACGGCGAGCACCAGGACGGCGGCGACGACCAGTGCGATGCGAGACCTCATGGGGGCTAGTCAACTACGAGAACGCGATCCCAGCGTTCTCCCAGCCGGCGGTCCTAGACTCGAGCAGGTCGTGCGCCCTCCCCAGCGCGCGGACCTGCAGCATCGCGCCCCGCCGCGATGAAGCAGGCATCGGACCGTGAAGGAGCCGCGTTGTCCGACGCCACCCGCCGCGAGCGCGCCGACACCGAGGCGCGCGAGACCCGACACACCCGCCGCCGCCGAGTCCTCGCCGGTCTCGGGGTGTTCGTGCTCGTCGTGGTGATCGGCCTCGGGGTGGCGTGGTGGCGGCTCGAGGGCAACATCTCGCGGCTCGACGTCAGCAAGGACCTCGGCACCCGCCCGACCGCGGCCGCCGGCCCGCTCAACATCCTGCTCATCGGCTCCGACAACCGCGAGGGCGAGGGCGTTCCGGGGGCCTCGCTCAGCTCGGGTGCCCGCTCCGACACCACCCTGATCGCCCACGTGTCGGCCGACCGGGAGCACGTCACCGTGGTGTCGGTGCCCCGCGACTCGATGGTGCCGGCCCCGCCGAACTGCAAGAACTCCACCCCCAAGGACGAGTGGGTCGTGCAGCAGTGGAACGCGATGTTCAGCATCGGCGGCCCGGCCTGCCTCATCACGACGATCGAGGGCAACACCGGGCTGCGGATGGACCACTTCGCCGTCGTCGACTTCCGCGGGTTCCGCGACATGGTCGACGCGCTCGGTGGGGTGCCGATCTGTGCCCCGGAGGCGATCGACGACCCGAAGGCCAAGCTGAAGCTCTCGGCCGGGCGGCACGTGCTCGACGGCACCCAGGCGCTGGGCTACGTGCGGGCCCGCAAGACCCTCGGCGACGGCTCCGACCTCGGGCGGATCGCGCGGCAGCAGGCCTTCCTGTCGTCGGTGGTGCAGGAGGCGACCCGCACCTCGCTGCTCGTGCGCCCGGACAAGCTGTTCGGCTTCCTCGACGCGGCCACCAAGTCGCTGACGACCGACGAGCAGTTCGACCTCGGCACGATGAAGGACCTCGCGTCGAGCGTCAAGGACATCGGCGTCAAGAACATCCAGTTCATCACCGTGCCCGTGCAGGAGTACCCGGCCGACCCCAACCGGGTCGAGTGGGCGCCCAGCGCCGACGTGCTCTGGCAGACCCTGCGCGACGACGGCGGTGGTCGGCGCGAAGCCCACGGCCACGGCATCCGGCACGGCGGCGCCGCTGACCGTGAGCCCGACGCGAGATCGCGGTCGACGTCGTCAACGCCACCGGGGTGCAGGGCCTCGCGGCGCAGGTGGCCGCGGCGCTGGAGGTGCAGGGCTTCCCGACGCCGACCACGAGCAGCTCGACCGACCGGCCCAACGGCGTGGTCGTCGAGTACGGCCCCGGCCAGAAGGAGGCCGCCCGCACCGTGGCCGCTGCCTTCGAGGGCGCGAAGCTCCGTGAGTCCGCGGCCGTGACCTCGGGGGTGCGGGTCGTCCTCGGCGCCGGGGCGCCGGCGGTGCAGGAGGTGCCGAACCGCACCGGGTCCTCGCCGGTGCCCACCCCGACGGTGAGCGCGCCCGAGCCCGCACCGACCCCCACGATCACGACCCGCACGGCCGACCAGGACATCTGCTCCTGACCGCCTCGAGTGCGGAGCCGGCTGCCTGGCGCGCCCAGTCCTCCGCACTCGCGCCGGAGGCGGAGGGAGCCGCGGGTCCGAGCGAGTTCCTTCCTCGCCCGCTCGGACCCGCTCCCGGCATCTCTCCGCCACCGCCGACAGAAAACCCCCGGTCGCAAGCTCCCGGGGGTTTCTGACGGCGGAGGCGGAGGGATTTGAACCCTCGATGGGCTTGAGACCCAAACCGCATTAGCAGTGCGGCGCCATAGACCGGACTAGGCGACGCCTCCAACGTCGCACAGGTTAACGGTCCGCCCGCCCGGCGAGCAAAATGGGTCACACCGACACCCGAATCCGGCCCGGCGAGCCGGCCCGGGTGCCAGACTCCGGCCATGACACACCCGGGGGGCTCCGCGCCGGAGGGCGCGCCCCAGACACCGACCCCGCAGCCCTGGCCTCCCGAGGAGCAGGTGCCGCCGCCGTGGTCGCCCCAGCCCGGCGCCGCCGCAGTGGCTCGCCGCAGCAGGGCACGGCCCCTGGCCCCAGCCGCCGGCGCGCCGTGACTCCACGCGCACGATGGCCATCGTCGCGCTGGTGCTGTCGGGGGTCGCCCTCGTTCGGGATGGCCATGACGACCATCGGCCCGCTGCTCGCCTTCGGTCTGTTCGCGTCCGTCGCGGGCGAGGGCTTCGACGAGGGGGCCATGTTCCCGTCGGTGGGCACGAGCTACGGCGGCGAGGTCACCCCGGCCGCCGACGGCAGCGTCGCCGGCCCCACCCTCGCCACCGCGGTCGACCGAGCTCGTGCAGGACGACGTCGGCGACGAGCTCGGCGAGCGGCTCAGCTGCGACGCCGGTACCCCACGTGGCGAGTGGACGTGAGCGCGCTCTGCCGGGCCGACGACCCCACCTGGTACGGCATCGTCCGCTTCACCAGCACCGACGGCTCGTTCCAGGTCATCACCGTGAGCCCGGACGGCGAGTCGTTCCCCTGAGCCTGCCGTCCGGGTGCCGTCGAGGCTTTGCGAGGATGGGGCCGTGCCCCCGACGATCCGACGTGCGCTGCCCGACGAGCTGGATGCCGTGGGGCAGCTCACCGTCGACGCGTACGTCGGCGGCGGCGTCATCCCGGCCGACGCGCCGTACCTGGCCTTCCTCGGGGACGCCGCGCACCGCGACGCCGAGGCCGAGCTGTGGGTGGCGGTCGACGGCCGCGGGGTGGTCGGCACGGTGACCTTCGTCGAGCCGGGGTCGGCGCTGTGCGAGATCGCCCGCGACGGCGAGGCCGAGATCCGCTCGCTCGCGGTGGCGCCGGCGGCATCCGGGGAGGGCATCGGCGAGGCGCTGACCCGGCACGTCATCGGCCGGGCCCGGGAGCAGGGGCTGCGGTCGGTGGTGCTCTCGTCGTCGACGACGATGCACGCCGCCCACCGGCTCTACGAGCGGCTGGGCTTCACCCGGCTGCCCGAGCGCGACTGGTCACCGGTGCCCGGCGTCCAGCTCGTCGCCTACACTCTCCCCCTCTGACCCGATCACCACCCCGAGTCGGGTGCTCAGGTGGCTGCCCGGGCAACCACCTGAGCACCCGACTCGCGGTGACCGGGGGTCAGGTCGCGGGGAGGAGCACCGAGAACGTCGTCGACCCCGGGCTGGCTCGACACCTCGACCCGGCCGCCGTGGGCGTGGCCGACGGCCGCCACGATGCTCAGCCCGAGCCCGGTCGAGCCGTTGGCGCGCACCCGGGCGTCGTCGCCGCGGGTGAACCGCTCGAAGATCCGCGGCTGCAGCGACTCGGGCACGCCCGGGCCGTCGTCGGTGACCGACACCCGCACGAGCGAGCCCTCGGGTCGCACCCGCGTCACGACGAGCGTGCCGGCCGGGGTGTGCGTGCGCGCGTTGGCGAGCAGGTTGGCCAGGATCTGGTGCAGCCGGGCCTGGTCGCCGGGCACCTCGACCGGGTCCTCGGGCAGGTCGAGCTCCCAGGTGTGGTCGGGGGCGGCGGCGTGGGCGTCGCTCACCGCGTTCACGGCGAGCAGCGACAGGTCGACCGGCTCCCGCTCGAGCGGCCGGCCGGAGTCGAGGCGGGCGAGCAGCAGCAGGTCCTCGACGAGCTCCTGCATCCGCAGCGCCTCGGACTCCACCCGGCCGATGGCGTGGGTGACGGTGGGCGGCACGGGGTCGGTCTCGCGGCGGGTCAGCTCGGCGTAGCCGCGGATGGAGGCCAGCGGCGTGCGCAGCTCGTGGCTGGCGTCGGCGACGAACTGGCGCACCTGCGTCTCGCTCTCCTGGCGGGCGTGCAGGGCCGACTCGACGTTGTCGAGCATCGTGTTGATGGCCAGGCCGACCTGGCCCACCTCGGTGTGGGCGTCGGCGTCCTCGGCGGGGACGCGCTCGGCGAGGGCCACCTGCCCCGAGTCGAGCTTGAGGTCCGAGACCCGGCGGGCCGTGGCGGCCACCCGGTCCAGGGGCGCGAGGCTGCGGCGGATCAGCACCGTGCCGCCGACGCCCACGAGCACCAGCCCGATCGCGGTGCCACCGACGACGACGCCGAGCAGCTGCGCCTGCAGCTCCTCGACCGGCGCCGTCGAGACCCCGACGATCAGCCGGGTGCCGTCGGCGAGGACCCGGGTCGAGATGAGGTAGGCTGCCGACGTCGCCGCCGACCTCGACGCGGGTGGGGCTCGAGCTGGTGGCCGCCTCGCTCGACCTCGCGGACCTGCGCGCTGTCGAGCGCGTCGTCGGCGCCGAGTCGTTGACGACGGCGTTCTGCACCACGCCGCCGGCGGTCGCGACCGAGCCGTCGGGCGCCAGCGCGAGGATCGAGCATGTCACCCCCGCCGGGGGCGCCGATCGGTCCGCCACGCGGCGCGCCCGGCCGTCGCCGTCGGCGTCGAACCCGCCACGGCCGGAAGTCCTGGACCCGGTTGCTGGCGCCCTGGAGGTCCTTGGCCAGCGGGTGGTGAGGTAGCTGCGGGTCATCAGCACGGTGAGGGCGCTCGTCGCGAGCATGACCACGGTGAACAGGGCGAGGACCGAGGCGAGCAGCTTGGCCCGCAGCGTCCAGTGGGAGGGGGAGGTCGGCATCGGGGCACGCGCGATCAGTCCGCGGGCTTGAGCACGTAGCCGACGCCGCGCATGGTGTGGATCATCGGGGCGCGGCCCGGCGTCGATCTTCTTGCGCAGGTAGGAGATGTAGAGCTCGACGACGTTGGCCTGGCCGCCGAAGTCGTAGTTCCACACCCGGTCGAGGATCTGCGCCTTGGACAGCACCCGCTTCGGGTTGCGCATCAGGTAGCGCAGCAGCTCGAACTCGGTGGCGGTGAGGTGGACCTGGTCGCCGCCGCGGCGTGACCTCGTGGCTGTCCTCGTCGATGGTCAGGTCGCCCACGACGAGCAGCGAGCTGCTGGCTCGTCGGCCGACGACCGTGGTGCGGCGCATCAGCGCGCGCAGCCGCGCGACGACCTCCTCGAGGCTGAACGGCTTGGTGACGTAGTCGTCGCCGCCGGCGGTGAGCCCGGCGACGCGGTCCTCGACGGCGTCCTTCGCGGTGAGGAACAGCACCGGCACGTTCGGGGTCGTCGCCGCGCATCCGGCGCAGCACCTCGAGCCCGTCGAAGTCGGGGAGCATCATGTCGAGCACGACGGCGTCCGGGCCGAAGTCCTGCGCCGACCGCACGGCGGCCAGCCCGCTGGCGGCGGTGCGCACCTCCCAGCCCTCGTAGCGCAGCGCCATCGAGAGCAGCTCGGTGAGGTTCGGCTCGTCGTCGACGACGAGCACCCGCACCGGGCTGCCGTCGGGTCGCTGGAGGGCTGGGGCGCTCACGGGGCGGGTCGTCGTCATGGCTCCATCGTGGTCGTGCGCGCTGAGGCGAGTCCATGGGTTCCCTGTGCGGTTCCTGTGAGCGGTCGCGCCCGGTTGCCAGCCGGTCGCTGGGCAGGCCACAGCACAGGCACAGGGTGCGACCGGATCGTCGTCACGGATCGTCCCCACGCCTCGAGGAGCACCCCGTGACCCAGCCACCCGATGACCTGACCCAGCCCATCCCGACCGACGCCACCCACGAGCAGCCGGCCGTGGACGTCCCGGCCGTGGATGCCGCCGCAGCCGCCGCGCCCGTGGCGGATGCCGGGGCACCGGCGCGGCCCCCGCCGCCGACACCGCGACCCCCGCGTGGGCGACCGCCGCCCACGAGGGTGACGGCACGGCATCCGCCCGACCGGTGCCGGTCGCCGGGGTGAGCCCGGTGTCGCCCGTCGTGCCCGTCGGTCGCCGGCCGTGCCGGCCGCCGCCCAGGCCGAGAAGAAGACCTGGCGCTCGCGGGTCAGCGGTGGGCGCGGCCTCGCGGTCGGCGCCCTCGTCGTCGGCCTGGGCCTCGGGGCCGTCGCCGGCTCCGCGGCCACCTGGGCGGTCACCCACGACAAGGGCACCGGCACGGTCGCCGACGGCACCGGCGGCTTCGACCGCGACGGCGACGGCGACTTCGGGCCGCGTGGCGGCCGCGGTGGCCCGCCGCCCGGCGGTCAGCTGCCCGATGGCCAGTGCGGCGGCCAGCAGCAGAACGGCGACGGCGGCACCACGGGGCAGCTCCCCGGCGGCGGCGCCGGCACCGACGGCTCGACCGGGGACAGCGGCACCGACGCGAACGGCACGTCGCAGGCCACCTGACGCCGCACCTGCCCGCCCGCCTCGACCGTTGTCAGGTCGAGGCGGGCGCGTTCATACTCGGCGGATGGCCGACACGACGGGTCAGGGGGCGCCGCCGGGTGGGTTCCGCCGCTCCGAGATCGGGGTGGGTGGCGCTGCCCAGACCGAGCGGCTCTCGATGCTGCTCGACCTCCAGGCGGCCCAGCCCGGGGTGATCCGGCTGCGGGACTGGGCGTTCGAGCGACTCGCACCGGCGCCGGGCGAGACGGCCGTCGACGTCGGGGTCGGGCACCGGGGCCAACACGGAGCGCCTGGCAGCCTCGGTCACGCAGGCCGGGTCGGCCACCGGCGTGGAGCCGAACCCGGCGCTGCGCGAGGTCGCCGCCCGCCGGGCGGAGGCCACGGGCTCGTCGGCGGTGTTCGTCGACGGAACGGCCGACGCGTTGCCGCTGGACGACGCCTCGGTCGACGTCCTCGTCTGTGAGCGCGTGCTCCAGCACGTCGACGACCCGGATGCCGCGGTGCGCGAGTTCGCGCGCGTGCTCCGCCCCGGCAGCGGGCGGGTGGCACTGCTCGACTCGGACTGGGCCACCGGGATCACCCACCCCGCCGACCCCGACGTGCTCGAGCGGTACCGGGCGTTCCAGCTCACCCAGTGGCCGAACCCGTTCTCCGGGAGGCTGCTGCGCGGCCAGCTGGCCGCCGCAGGACTGGAGGTGGACCCCGACATCGGGTCGAGCGCGCTGGTGCTGCCCGACGAGGCGCTGCGCGAGGGCGGCATGCTCGCGATGTCCGGCCCGGCCGCGGTGGAGGCCGGGGTCGTGACCCGGGACGAGCTCGACGCCCTCGTCAGCGCCGTGTCCGAGGCGGCGGCCCGCGGTGAGGCGTTCGTGTCGGTGACGATGTTCGGCGTCCTCGGACGCCGGCCGGGCTGAGCCCGGCATCCCTCAGACGCGAAGAACCCCTGGGGAGGACGGCTCTCCAGGGGTTCCTCGCATCCGCGGGCGGGCGGACGATCAGGCGGTCTCGAGCCGGGCCTTGAGGGTGGCGAGCTCGTCGGCCAGCTGGGTGGGGAGGGTGTCGCCGAACTTGGCGAACCACTCCTCGATGAGCGGCAGCTCCTTGTCGCGCCACTCGTCGACGTTCACGGCGAGGGCCTTGGCGACCTGCTCGTCGGTCATGTCCAGGCCGGTGGTGTCGATGGCGCCGGGGGTGGGCACGAGGCCGACCGGGGTCTCGACGGCCTCGGCGGTGCCGTCGAGGCGCTCGACGACCCACTTGAGCACGCGGGCGTTGTCGCCGAAGCCGGGCCACAGGAAGGAGCCGTCCTCGTCGTCCTTGCGGAACCAGTTGACCTGGAAGATCTTCGGCAGCTTGGACTCGTCGTGGGCCTTGCCGATCTCGAGCCAGTGGTTGACGTAGTCGCCGGCGTTGTAGCCGATGAAGGGCAGCATCGCCATCGGGTCGCGGCGCACGACGCCGACCGCACCGGTGGCGGCGGCGGTGGTCTCCGAGGAGAGCGTCGCGCCGATGAACACGCCGTGGGCCCAGTCGCGCGACTCGTAGACGAGCGGCACGGTGGTCTTGCGGCGGCCGCCGAAGAGGATCGCGTCGATCGGCACGCCGTTGGGCTCGTCGTACTCGGGCGCCATCATCGGGCACTGCTTGGCCGGGGTGCAGAAGCGGCTGTTCGGGTGGCTGGAGGGCACGCCGGACTCGGGGGTCCAGTCGTTGCCCTTCCAGTCGATCAGGTGCGCCGGCTTCTCGGGGGTCATGTCCTCCCACCAGACGTCGCCGTCGTCGGTGAGGGCGACGTTGGTGAAGATCGAGTTGCCCTTCTCCACGGTGCGCATCGCGTTGGGGTTGGAGTGCATGCCGGTGCCGGGGGCGACGCCGAACAGGCCGAACTCGGGGTTGACGGCGTAGAGCCGGCCGTCGGCGCCGAAGCGCATCCAGGCGATGTCGTCGCCGACCATCTCGGCGGTCCAGCCCTCGAGGGTCGGGCTCGATCATCGCGAGGTTGGTCTTGCCGCAGGCGCTGGGGAAGGCGCCGGCGATGTAGTGCTTCGAGCCGGTCGGGCGAGGTGAGCTTGAGGATGAGCATGTGCTCGGCCATCCAGCCCTCGTCACGGGCCATCGCCGAGGCGATGCGCAGCGCGTAGCACTTCTTGCCGAGCAGGGCGTTGCCGCCGTAGCCCGAGCCGTAGCTCCAGATCTCGCGGGTCTCGGGGAAGTGGGCGATGTACTTGGTGTCGCTGCACGGCCACGGCGACGTCGGCCTTGCCGTCGGTCAGCGGGAAGCCGACCGAGTGCAGGCCCTTGACGAAGCCGGCGCCCTGCTCCTCGATGGCGCGCAGCACCGGGGTGCCGATGCGGGCCATGATCTTCATCGACACCACGACGTAGGCGGAGTCGGTGATCTCGACGCCGTACATCGGCACGTCGGCCTCGATGTGGCCCATGACGAACGGGATGACGTACATCGTGCGACCGGTCATGCACCCCTGGTAGAGGTCGGTCATCAGGGCCTTCATCTCGGCCGGCGACTTCCAGTTGTTCGTGAAGCCGGCGTCCTTCTCGTCCTCGGAGCAGATGAAGGTGCGGTCCTCGACGCGGGCGACGTCGCTCGGGTCGGAGGCCGCGTGGAAGCTGTTCGGCTTCTTGTCGGGGTTGAGCCGGGTGAAGGTGCCGCCGTCGACCAGCCGCGTCGTCAGCAGGTCCCACTCCTCGTCGGTGCCGTCGACCCAGTGGATCGCGTCCGGGGTGGTGAGAGCAGCGACTTCGTCGACCCAGGCCGCCAGGCCTGCGTGACTCGTGCCGGTTGTGTGCTCCGCCTGCGTGGTCATGGTGGTCCTTCCGCCGGTCTGGCTCAACTGGTCGGCCACCCGCCGCGCGTGCCTCTCGAGTCCGCTCGTGACGGTGGCTCGGCACCCGCCCGTGGGAGCCTCGTGTCCACGGTAGGCCCGTCTACTGAGGGGTAGCCACCGCGGAAGCGCTTGCGCGTTATGAGGCTCCTCACAAGGGGTCGGTGGCTCTGGAAGAACTTGCAGGAACACCGGAAGTGCCGGTCATCGGCGTGGCGGCCCTTGCAGCGCGGATGCCGTGGGGTGCCGTCGGTCGTGCCCCGGGCGGGCGCTCGCGGTGCGATTTCACGCGGCGCCGGGGCTCCGGTAGTCTGCTCTCTCGTTGCGCGCGAGCGTGACGGGCGCCCGTAGCTCAACGGATAGAGCATCTGACTACGGATCAGAAGGTTAGGGGTTCGAATCCCTTCGGGCGCGCTCTGTGTTGAGACAGACGACGGGCCCCCGACCAGCGGAAACGCTGTCGGGGGCTTACTCGTGCCCGGATGGCGGACGCCGATCGGGTCTCGAGGTGACCCAAAATGTGACCCAAAATGTCGGGCCGGGTCGTGTCCTGGCGGGTCAGGTCGGGAAGCCTGAGAAGCCTGGGAAATGGGGTCAGAAGGTTGGGACGACGGGGCACGACCTGGTCGGACTTGGCCCGACACACCAGACGCGCCGGCCCCGACCCGGGCATCACCTCTGATCGGGGGAGGGCGACCCAGCTAGCAGCGACCTCTGGCTACTAATGCTCCCGGACCGTCTGCAGCCGCGAGGCCGAGCGGCCGGTCTACTCGTGGTTGAGGTGCGTAAAGTCTCTGCGGGGCACTGGATCTGGGCCTGAGCGGTGCGTCATTACGCCCACATAGGGCTACTCCTGTGGATCGCCCTTCTCGGGCATGCCGTCGTGAGGCGCCTCAGCGGGTGCAGGTCGCGCTCGACGGGCCGGGTGGGCGGGTTAGGGGGTTCGGTCGGTCACCCGGTGGACGCCTCGGGCTCTGCGCCGGTGAGCAGGTGGGCGACGACCTCGGCCGCGGTGTACCCGGTGGCGCCGGCGCGTCGCCGACGGAGCATGGTCACGACCGGGGCGAGGTCCCCACCGGCGGTGACCAGAGCCGGCTCGACGGCGCCCTTGGGCCGGCGCTGCGGTAGGCCGGCCCCGGCGAGGAGCGCGTTGCACAGGCAGACCCGGCCCTCGCGGTTCGCCTCCCGGCCACCCTTGCGCAGGTAGGCCTTCTGGGGCTCGGCGGGGCAGCGGAAGTCGACCGCACCGTCCGGGCGCCGGTATGCCGACCGGAGCACGCCGAGGTCGCACACGGGCTTGTCGTGCGGCCGCGACCTCCGGGTCGGTCAGTGTCCCGGGGATCTCGGCCACGCGGAAGGGGAAGCCGGTGGGCGAGACCCGCCAGTCGGCCCGGACGAGGAGGTCGCCGCGGAGCGCGCCCTCGCGGACCCGGGCCTTGATGTCATCGGCGAAGCCGGACTCGTCGCTGTACGCGAACACGGTTCCGGCCTGGATGCCCGCCGCACCCGAGGCGAGGGCGGCTCGCAGCCCGCCGGGCGTGGCCTGGCCGCCCGCGACCCACACCGGCAGTCCGAGGGCGACGACCGAGGCGATGTCGACCTCGTCGCGCTCGCCGTAGACCGGCTGGCCCAGGCCGTCGAGGGCACGGGGCCCGCGAGGTGGGGCGTTGTGACCGCCGGCGCTGGGGCCCTCGACCACGAAACCGTCGGGGCGACGTGGCCGGGTCGGCGACCAGGCCGCTCGCGAGGTCGTTGGAGGCGATGATCGCCAGCACGAGCGGGACGGGCAGCGCGGCGACCCCGGGGACCACCGAACGGGGGCGGAACAGCACCTCGGTCGGCCCGTCGTCGACCCTGCTACCCATGACCTTGATGGCGAGGCGGACGTCCTCCCCGGTGGCCAACCCGCGCACGAGGGCGGGGATGTCGGCGGGGTTGCCCGCGCCGACGAGGACGACGTCCACCCCGGCGAGCAGGGCACCGAAACAGGCGGCCGGCAGGGGCAGGTCGATCTTGTGCAGGTAGTTGACGCCGACCAGCCCCTCATGGCCCTCCTTGGCCAGGAAGACCTCGACGAAGTTGGCGGCGACGGTGAGCTCGAGCAGCTTCTCACCGGAGGCGACGGTGTGCCGAGGCACCGGGCGGTACGCGTCTCCCGGCGCGATCCCGCCCTCGACGAAGTAGGCGGCGAGGATCCACTCGGCGACCCGGGGCACCGGGAAGGCGGCCAGCGCGCGCCGAACGTGCCCACCGGTGTCGCCGTCCTGGAGCCGGCGGGCGCAGACGACGTCGAGCGCCGTGCCCGAGACCACCCCGAGCTGGCCGACCGAGGCGACGGCGCGGGCCAGCTGCCACCCGGAGATGGCCACCCCCATCCCGCCCTGGATGACCCGGGGCGCCGCCCCACGCCACCTCGCGTCCCGAGTCGCCACCGACGAGATCTCGGTCGGCGCTGTGGTGGTGGACAGGGGCGTGGCGGTCATGGCGGTCGGCTCTCTCGACGATGTGGTCACCTCCATCCTCCGGGCGCGGGCGCCGCGCGACGATAGGGCCGGTCGAGGGCACTTCAGGCGTACGTTTTGGCACGTGGTGACAAACGAGCGAAGTGGCCGTCCGTGGGCGGCGATCGACCCGTCGATCGCGTCGGCGCTGCGGCCCACCCTCCCGGCCCTCGTCGAGGACACCCTCGAGCACATCGACCAGGTGCTGCCGAGCATGGGAAAGGACCTCGCCGGCCCGTACGGGGTCGACCTGCGTCGCGGGATCGTGCGGGCGCTGGAGCGTTTCCTCAGCCTGCTCGGGCAGGAGGTCGACGCCCTCGACCCGGCGGTCACCGAGCTCTACGGCTCGTTCGGGGCCCGGGAGGACCACCACGGACGGTCCCTCGAGACGCTGCTCACGGCATACCGGGTCGGCGCCCGGGGCGCCTGGGTGCACTTCTCCGAGGCCGCCGTCGCGGCGCGGGTTCCCACCGACCAGGTGATCCGGCTGGCGGAGGCGATCTTCGCCTACGTCGACGAGCTGTCGGCGGCCAGCGCCCTGGGGTTCACCCGGGCGCAGGTGCGTCGCGCGGGACACCGTGACCTGGCTCGCCGGCAGCTCGCACAGGCGATCCTCGACGGGGAGGCGGCGACCTCGGCGCCGCGGGTCAACGACCTCGCGGGCGACGCGGGCTGGCCGCTGCCGGACCGCCTCGCCGTCGCGATCTGGCGACCGCCCGGGGACGTCGCGGCGTCGCGCGAGCCGGCGGTGCCGCACCCCGAGGTCCTGTTCGCCTCCTCCGAGGACGAGGTGCGCGCCCTCGTGCCCGACTTCGTGCTGCGCGACCGGCGTGGACGGGCGCGGCTGGGGCCCACCGGGGTCACCGTGTCGGTCGGCACGGTGCGCCCGCCCGAGGAGGCGCCGATCTCACTGGCCCACGCCCGCGCCATCGCCACCCTCGTCGACGAGGGGGTGCTCGACGGGGACGGCCTCGTCGCGGCCGCGGAGCACCTCGCGACGCTGGTCGTCCACGCCGACCGGCGGCTGCTCGCCGACCTGCGCGGCCAGGTGCTCGCGCCGCTCGAGCAGGTGGCCGCCGCCCGCCGCCCGGTCATGGCCGCCACCTTGTGCTCGTGGCTGGCTCACCACGGTGACCGCGTGGCGACGTCGAGCGACCTCGGGGTGCACCCCCAGACGGTGAGCTACCGGATGGCCGAGCTCCGGAGGCTGTTCGGCGCGGCGCTGGAGGACCCGCACGCCCGCTTCGCCCTCCTCCTGGCGCTGCAGGGCCCGAGCGGCTGAACCCGGCGCCCGACTGCGGTGCCCACTGCGCTCCGTAGCGCACCTCTCTACGATGGGGACGTGGACGCGAGGGGCGCAGCAAGGTGCTGGAACCGTCCCGGGCCGCCACCACGGACCGAGGGAGAGGCACTGGTGGGCAGGCCATGAGGATGCCCTCCCCGAAGGACTGGGGTGGTTGTCGGCCCGTGAACGGGCACGGGTGACCTCATGCGCTTCACCAAGCGGCGCAACGAGTACCTGCTGCGTCGATGGGTGGGCAAGCGAACCGTGGCCGCCCGGGTCGGGCTGGACACCGACCCAGCCGCGCTCGCTCGGATCGAGGTGCTGAACCAGGTGACCGGCGCCCCCTACATCGTGATCGAGGGCGCCATGGCGCCGTGGGACATCTCGCTGTCGGACCGGGCCGGGTGCGCCGTGGCGGTCATCGGTGGCGCCACGGCAGGTGAGGCCGCCGCGTTGGGGATCGACCTCGAAGTGGTCGAGCCACGCACCGAGGGGTTCGTGACCGACTTCCTGACGCCCGCCGAGCAGGAGTGGGTGCGGGGCCCGGCCGCCGCAGACCCCCGGCTCGGCCACGACGCGGCGGCGAACCTGGTGTGGTCGGCCAAGGAGGCAGTGCTCAAGGTGCTACGTGTCGGGCTGGGGGCGGACACGCGCTCGGTGGAGATCACCGTCGACTCCGAGCCACGCGGCGACGGGTGGGCGCGGTTCACCGCCACCCAGCGCTCGGCCCGGTGATGCCCGGATGGTGGCGCCGGGACGGGGTCTACCTTCTCACCGTTGCCGCTCAGGGAGAACTCGACCCCCCGACGGTGCTCCCTGGGGCCACGGACGTGGCCCTCGCGACGCCGGTTCACAGCTGGGTCGACAGCCCGCTCGTCACCCCGGGGGCGTAGCTGCTCCGGCCCCCTCGGGGGTGCGCGCCATCCCCCGTTCGAGTGCGTCGACGACGTACGGGCGCAGCGTCGCGGCCGGGATGATCCGGTCGACCGACCCGACCCGCAGTGCGCGTTCGATGGTGTGGATGGCGTCGAACTCGTCGGCGACATCGTGCAGCTTCTGCGAGCGCACCTCTTCGACGATCCTGGCCGCCCGGGCCCGGAGCGCGGCTGCCTCGGGACCGCTCGCGGAGGCCGCCTGCGCGCGGGCACTCTCGACTCGCGGGTCGCTCTCGACGCGTCGCTTGACCTCGCGGGCGAACACCGTCGCCGCGGCTGGAGCGCCGCCGATCACCGAGGCGAAGGACCCCTCCACCGCGGCGATCTCGATGGTCTCGGTGAGAGCCTTGGAGAACACGACGAAGGCACCGCCGTGGTACCTCGAGACGACGACGAAGACGATGGGGCCCGCAGAAGTTCGTCACTGCACGACCGATCTCCGCGCCGTACTCCAGCTGCCAGTTGCGCATCGACTCCGGCGACCCGTCGAACCCCGACAGGTTGGCGAGGACGACGAGCGGGCGGTTGCCGCTCACCGCGTTGACCGCTCGGGCGATCTTGCGCGAGGCCTGGGGGAACAGCGTTCCGGACGTCCATGCCGGGGGCCCGTAGGAGGGAACGAAACCGGTGCGCCGCACCGTGTGCGACTCGATGCCGATCATGCACACCGGGATGCCGCCGACGGTGCCGTCCCAGACGATCGCCGTGTCGGCGTCCTGCCACTGGCGCCATCGCTCGAGGGGTTCGACGTCCCGGTCGGCCACGGCCCGCATCACCGACCGCATGTCGAACGGCAGCTTGCGCTCGGGGTTGGTGGCGGGGTCGAAGACGTCGCCCACCGTCGTGAACGAGGACTCGGGCAGGCGGGCGTGCGGGGAGGGGCGGACGTCACGGTCCACCGGGTCGTCCGTGGGTCTGCGCCGTGGGAAGCGCTCGCCCGGAACGACATAGGTGAAGTCGTAGTGGCGAAGCAGCAGCCGGCACGCCTCCGGGAAGCTGGGGGCCCAGTACTGGGCCTGTCCGTTCGGGCCCATGATCCGGTCGAAGCCGCCGATGCCCTGGTTGTCGTCCGCGGACACGGCCCCGGAGTAGTCGAGCGCCTGCTTGCCGGTGAGGACCATCGTGCTGGCCGGAGTCATGACGAGGATGCCCTTGGTGTGCATGAGCATGGTCGCCTCGGCGTTCCAGTACGGCTGCCCACCGACGGTGATCCCGGTGATGATGATGTTCACCTCACCGCCGGCCTGGGTGTACTCGATGAGCCGGCGAAGCGTCAGCGAGATCCAGTCCATGTTCTCGGTGCCGGAGTCCAGGGCGATGAGCGCGCCGGACGACACGGCATACCACTCCACCGGGATGCCGCGCTCCAGTGCGAGCGCGAGCGCGGCGTTGACCCGCCGGCACTCGGGCTCGGCGAGGTTGCCCAGTCCCTGCGTCGGATCGGCCAGGATCGCCATGCGCGTCATCCCATCGGGGTGCACGCCGGTGCGGTTGGTGAGCAGCCCGACGACGACGTGCGCCGTGTTGCCTCCCGGGTCGCCGGTCGACCGGGACGAGGTCGTCGCCGGCACCCAGGTCGAGCTCCTCGAAGCTTCCCGGCGGGAAGGGCGAGGCGTCGCCCTCGGCCGGGGTGAGCATCCGAATGATCTCGTAGGGGTAGGGGCTGCCGAAGCGCGCCGCGGTGAGGACCTTCTGCGCGTACGGCGTGAGGGGCCGGACCGGGTTCGGCCCGGGCTCCTGCATCCGGATCGTCGGCCCGCCGGCACCGAGCCCTTCGAGGACGACGATCCGGTCACGTAGGACCTGTCGGCCGTCGCTGTCGGTGGACGTGTCCGCAACGGTGACGTGCAGGACGACCTTCTCGAGGCTGGCGCCGCGGGCCAGGCCCTCGTAGGTCATCGCGAGGTCGTGCCACTCCTCGGGGCGGGATCTTCCAGGTCGGTCGCACCCAGACGACGAGCCGGTTGGACGGCCGGCCGCTCGCGGAGCGGGGTAACGGGCCATGCGCGCTGCGCATCGACGGCGAGTGCCACGAGGCCGCTGCGCCCGAGCCGCGGGTAGGTGACGCGGCCGGTGTCCGGGTCGCGCACGGGGGTGAGGTCGCGTACCTCGGCCAGGGCGAACAGCCGGTGGTCGCGAGGGTTGGCCTTGGCGACGCCGTCGAAGACGTAGACGTCCTCGGGAGAGGGCAGCCGGGTGAGCTCGAAGTTCGAGAGCCGCCACAGGTCCAGCCGCTTGCCGAGCATCGGGTGGAGATTGCGGTAGAGCGTGCTCCTCGGCGAAGCCGGGCCCGCGGGTCGCGCGGAAGGTGAGGTGCTGGGTGCGCTCCCGATCCGGGCCGGTCGCCGGCCAGGCAGGTGATGGTGAGGTCCAGGCGGTGCAGCCGGCGCCCGAAGTCGCAGTCTGCGAGCAGCCCGGCCGCCTGCTCGCCGTGACCTCGATCGACGGGTCGAGGCCCGTCGCGCCAGGTGACGAGGTCGACGACGACCTCGCGGTCCGTCGGGGACCTCGGCGAGGTGCTCGGCGATGACCCGGGACGCCGCCGGAGGTCGTGGACAGCGGCGGTAGCCGACGACGAGGTGCACCGGCAGGCCCTCGTGCTCGTAGTTGCCGAAGGCGAGAAGGAGCCCGTCGACGGGTGTCGTGGTCCAGACCGTGCAGGTTCCGCATCCGGTAGAACCGCCGCAGCGTAGGCCTCGAGCACCGCTCGCGGAAGCCGTCGGTCGCGTCGGTGTCCACGGGCGCTGCGCGAGCCAGGCGCCCAGGAGCAGTGCCGCGCATCGGCTGGGGACACCAGACGAGCCGGCCGATCCGGTCCGCCCGTTCGGGTGCAGGTCGGGATCGGCCACGAGGCGCGGCGAGGTGGCCGCGCATCTCGGCCTTGATCTCGGCGACGACGCCGGCTCAGGACCGGCTCGTCGAAGAAGTGGTAGAGCACGTCGCGGGCCGGTCGGTCACCGCGGCTGCCGTCCCTGGGTCGCGGCCGACCAGCCGTTCGAGCCGCGCCCGCGTCTCTGCGTCCACGGTCGGGAGCTGGCGCGGCGAAGACGCGAGCCGGCGCTGCAGCACCGTCATGACGAACGGCGCGGCCGCCGGAACCCGGGAGAACGAGCGGAACAGCCAGAGCACGTCGCCTGCTCCAGCTGGCCTCGGTCGCTCGGGCCGTGGACGTCGTAGCCTCCGAGCGCCTGGTCGCAGCCGCTGCCGGTAGCTCGCCGGCAGCCCGCGCGCGGTCGGCGTCGAGCCACTGCAGGAACGCGAGCAGGAACTCCTGGGTGCTGGGCTGCGTCTCGCGAGTCCTGCGTCGCCGGCCTCGGCCTCGGTGCTGGGCCGGTAGAGGGCACCGATCTCCGCGAACAGGTCGAGGAAGGCGTCCTCTCGGGCCAGGAGGGCCGGGTCGTCCGGGCGCTGCGCGGCGACGCGAGCGCTGGTCGGCGTACGAGCGCCTTGACGCCGACGGGTCCAGGTCGAAGCCGAGCAGGAAGTGGCGCAGGTCGTCGAAGACCGCGGCCGGCTGGGTCGCCCGGTCCTCGGGGTCCGAGGCCAGGGCGGCGAGGGAGACGCCTGCGCCTCGGTGCGCGGCGGGTCCGGCAGGAGGTCGGACGACGCGGCGACGGAGCCGGAACAGGGGTGCACCGCGCTCGACCTGGGAGTTGGCAGCACCACGTCGACCGCCAGGTCACTCTGCCCGTAGAACGGGGCGGTGAGCGTGGAGACCATCTTCATCGACTCGAGGACGGCGACCGGCTGGCCCGGCGGTACCGTGTCACCGGTGGCCACGAGCGAGAGCTGACCAGCGCCGGCCAGGCGCGCGCACGACGACGCCGTCGACCCGGTCGAGGCGGTGGGCGACACCGTCGATCTCGATGCGGAGGTGCACCTCGTCCTGGGTGACCGCGACACCCGTCGGGTCCGTCCGGCCACGGTGACCAGGCGCTCGTACCGGCTCCGGGTCGACGGTGACCACCACGTCAGGCCGTCCCGTGGACGCGGTAGGTGTCGGGGCCGGTCCGGTCCACGCGCATCCGGTGGCGGGCGCCGCGGTAGCCAGGTGGACCTGGCGCGCCCACTCCTCCGGGTGTGGCGGGCGGCCCCGCTCGGCGCTGGCGCGGAACGCCGAGCGCGCCAGCGCCAGGTCGGCCTCGTAGACTCGATCGCCGCGGTGACGACGGCGACCAGGGTCCGGGCTCGGGGTCGAGGGCGTGCGCGGCCCGCTGCGCGGCGTACCAGCCGGTCGTCGGCGGGCCCTCGAGGACGGTCGGCGACTGGCGAGCAGGGCGAGGAGGCGGCTGCGGTTGCTGGCGCCGGACCCGAGCACGACGGTGGTGCGCTCGAGCGCGCGCCGAAGCCGCTGGAAGGCCTGGGACCGGTCGCGTCCCCACGGCGCTCATCGTGGCGATCACGGGGTCGAGACGGCGTCGACATGGTCGCCCGGCGCAGGCTGGAGTCGACCCTGACCCCGGTGCCGACGGGGAGGCGAGAGATCTCGACCCCGCCGGTGGGGGCGTGGTCGTGGTCCGGGTCCAGGGCGAGCAGCCGGACCTCGGCGGCCCAGCCCTCGCCGTGCGGTCGGTGTCCGGGTCCAGGCGCTCGCCGCGGGCCACCCGCAGCCGGAGACCGACGATGCTGGCGCCGGTGCACTCCTCGACCAGGGCGTGCTCGGGGCGCGCCACCGGGTCCACCGACTCCAGCCAGACCTCTTGGCCGGACCGGTCGACGAGGAAGCGGACGACGGCGGCACCGACGTACCCGACCGAGCCGACCAGGACGCGCGCGGCGGCCTCGATGGCCGGGTCGAGCTCGCCGGGCAGGTACGGGGCGGGCGACTCGGCGAGCAGCAGGTGCCCGTGGTGGCAGATCGTGGTCTCGCGCAGCCCAGCGACCAGGTGACCCCGTGGGCGTCGGCCGAGCACGTCCGCCTCGATCGCCGGGGACCCTCGGTGTCACGCCGCCGGCGAAGACCGACAGCCCGGACGCGGCCACGCGCCTCGGCCAGCCCGCTCGCGGCTGGCGCGGACTGCGCAGGGCCTCGCTGTCCGGGACCGACGACGGCCAGCCCCGCCGCCTCACAGGCGACGGTCAGGCCCGGTCCGGCGCAGGGCGCCATCCGAGCCAGACGCCCGTCGGCCCGCGCTGCCATGGCGGCGGCGACCAGGGCGGCCGTGCAGGTCACCCAGCTCGGGCTGCGCGACGGCGAGCACCTCGTCGGCCTCGCGGGCGTACCACGGCCGGGCGGCCTCGGCAGGTGCACCAGGACGGCGGTCACGGCCAGCTGGTCGGTGCGGTTGAGGTCCCCACGGCCGCGAGGACCCGCACCGCGGGTTCGCCCCGACTCCAGCACGGCCAGCCGGGCGAGCTCGGTCATCGACTTCATCACCCTCCGTGGCCGACCGGACATCAGCCGTCGATGTCAGCGTAGGCCTCGGCGAGCGGCCCGGCGACGTCGTCGGGGATCGGCATGGGCACGGGGATGGAGTGATAGCCCTCCAACCGGACCACGACGCGACCCTCCGCGTCGACCACGACCGCGTCGAACACCGACTCACCGGCGGGTGCGGCGACGGCGTACAGCTCACCGTCCGCGTCGGGCACCAGCACCGCCACCCGGTCGACGGCCTGGGGCAGCGCCAGCTGCCCTTCCCGTCCGGCCTGCCACAGCCCGGCCGCCTGGAAGCACAGCTCCACCAGGCGAGGCGCGTTGGCCAGCGGGGCGTCCGCGCGGCACCCGGTCGTCCGGCAGGTCGGCGGCCAGCCGCGCCACCGCCCGGTCGCCGGAGCGCCAGGCGCCGTCGACCACGCGGTAGGCGGGTCCGTGGAAGTAGAACGAGTAGACCTGCTCGGCCACCAGCTCCGGTCCCGCCGGGCTCAGGTCGAGCGTCGTCCCGCTCCTCCGCCACGTCGCCCGTGCCGAGCCGGACCGTGCCCGTGAAGTGCGACGGTCCGCACCGGGTGCCTCCTGACCGGGCAGCGCGCGCTCGGCACTCAGCCGGCAGTGAGCCAGCAGGTCGGCGCCGGCGGCATCAGGCTCGGTGGTGACGTCGATCCGCAGCGTCCGCGGCTCGTCCCGGTAGAACTTCACCGGCGCGAGGAACGCGACGTCCTCGACGCCAGCGACGGCGTACCCCTGGGGGCGAGCCAGCCCGGCGGCCTCGGCGAAGGCCTCCATCCCCATCACGCCCGGCAGTACCGGGGTGCCGTCGATCCGGTGGTCGTCGAGGAAGGGCTGCTCGGTCGGGATCGAGCGTCGACCTCGACGCACCAGGCCGTCATGCGACGCTGACGGCCGGACCTCGGGCCGAGCATGACGCCGGCGACGCGGCCGGTGTCCAGCCCACCGGTCGGGTCGGTACTCCGCGGCCATCATCCCCAGCGCACCGGCGACGATCACCTCGCCGCGAGAACGGCCACTGGCGCAGCTCGCGCCGGATCCAGGCCACGCCCGCCTCGGGCGGCAGCATGTCATGCCCGCCATCTCCATGATCTTGGGGATGGAGCCGCGGGTGGCCATGCCGATGCCGCCCCAGGCCGTCCAGTCGAGCGCCATGCCGCGGGTGCCCGGCCGGGTGCGCGCGCAGGCTGGAGACGATCTTGCACAGCAGGTCGTTGGCCGCGCTGTAGTCGGTCTGGCCGTTGTTGCCGAACCGCCCGGCGACCGAGCTGAACGCGACCGACGGCGCCGATCGGCAGGTCGCCGTGCCGCGTGCAGCAGGTTGAACCAGCCGTCGCTCTTGACGTCGAAGACCAGGTCGAACTCCCGCGGCTCCTTGTCGGCGAGGTTGCCGGCTGATCTCCAGCCCGGCGGCGTGCAGCAGCACGTCGATCCGCCCGCTGCGCTCGCGCGATCTGGTCCATGACGCGGCGACGGCCGCGGCGTCGGTCAGGTCGACCGTGTGGTAGTGCGCCGTGCCGCCCGCCGCCTCGGACCGCCTCGATCGCGGTCAGCGCCGACTGCAGCCGCTCGAGTCCGGCGAGCTCCTTGTCGATCAGCGCCGGGCGTGGGCCGCTCGCCGCGCTGCCTTCATCCGTGCGATCAGGTCTGTCTTGAGGCCGTCGCGGTCGGTCGCGGAACGCCGCAGGTCCGGGTCGTCCGGGTCGGGCTCCGGGGTCAGGTCGAGCAGGTGGAAGGTGCCGCCGCGAGGCCTGCGGCCAGGTCGGCGGTGATGGCCGAGACGATGCTGCCGGCCGCGCCGGTGACCACGAACGACGGTGTCCGGGCCGAGCGGTGCATCGTCGCCGGCGGGCGCCCGCTCGGGGCCGGAACGGCACGCTCGCCGAGGCCGACGCCGCAGCGCAGCCCGTCGACGCCGCCGACCTCGACGCAGCCGGGGTCGCGCAGGGTCTCCTCGATCAGCAGCGTCGGCGAGCGCCGCGGTCTTCCGGCTCGCGCGGGAAGTCGACGGCCTTGACCAGGGCGTCGGGCCGCTCGCGCTTGTAGGCCTTGGTGAAGCCGGTCACGGCGCCGCCCAGCGGGCGCCGGCGCGCCCGCGTCGTCGTAGCCGTGGAAGCCGCCGAGCCGGGTCGCGGAGACCAGGAACGGCGCGTCGCTCGTACCAGAGGCGGCGCATCGTCGGCGTAGAGGTTCTTCACCCGGCGGCGCAGCGCCTCGCGCCAGCCGCGCGAGGTCGAGGCCGCAGCGGCGCCCTCGTCGTCGAGCGCGGCGAGCCAGTAGACGCCCGTGCACCGGGCCCGTCGGCGAGCCAGCCGTCGAGCTGCGCCAGCGAGCGTCTCGGTCGGCGTGCCGGGCTCGAGCGTCGAGCGCGGTCGCGCCGAGCTTGCGCCAGCCGCTTGACGAGCGCCTCGCCGACGCCGCCCTCGTCGAGCATCACGACGACCGCGGGTCGTCCGCCGAGGGTCACCCCGGTCGGCTTGCACCGGTCGAGCGCGGGCCGCAGCGACCGGCACCGGGACCCGGCGCGGCAGCCGGTCGGCCGCCGCGAGGTCGCCGGCGACCGGCGGCGGGAGCCGGCGGGTGCGGCCGCTGTCGGGCCGCGGCGTGCGGCTCGGCCGCGGCGGCGCCGGCGTCGACCCGGCGTCGCGGCGACGCCGGTCTTCGTCGCGGACCAAGCCGATGACGTGGTCCAGGGTCGGGAAGTCGCGCAGCTTGAGGGTGTCGTCGCGCTCGATGCCGAAGGCGCCCGGATGGCGGCGAAGACCTCGGCCTGCTTGACGGTGTCGACGCCGAGGTCGGCCTCCAGGTCCAGTCCGGGTCGAGCATGTCGGGCGGGTAGCCGGTCTTGTCGGCGACGATCGCACGATCGACCACCGTCGCCAGGATCGGCGTCGCCGCCGGGCTGCGGCCGGGCCGCGGCTGCGGCGCGGCGGCGACTGGCGGCCGGGGCCGCGCGGCGGCGCGGCAGCGCGGCCGGGCACGCCGGTCTCCGGTCACGGACCAAGCCGATGACGTGGCCGAGGGTCGGGAAGTCGCGCAGCTTCAGGTTCTCGTCGCGTTCGATGCCCGAAGCGTGCCCGGACGGCGGCGAAGATCTCGGCCTGCTTGACGGTGTCGACGCCGAGGTCGGCCTCCAGGTCCAGCTCGGGGTCGAGCATGTCCGGCGGGTAGCCGGTCATCTCGGCGACGACCTGCACGACCTGCCGATACCGGGTCGGCCGCGGGCTCCGGCGGCGGGCGCGTGCGGTCAGGCGCCGCCGGCGCGGCCGGCGGCGCCGCCGCGGCGGGCGCGGCAGCCGGCTGGGCGCCGGCTTCCCGGCGCGCACCCAGCCGACGACGTGGTCAGGGTCGGGAAGTCGCGCAGCCTGAGGGTGTCGTCGCGCTCGATGCCGAAGCTGCGCCCGGACGGCGGCGAAGACCTCGGCCTGCTTGACGGTGTCGACGCCCAGGTCGGCCTCCAGGTCCAGGTCGGGGTCGAGCAGTCGGCGGGTAGCCGGTCATCTCGGCCACGACCCGTGCACGCACCTCGTCCATCACCGGGTCCACGCCGCGCCGGCAGCCGCCGGCGACGGCTGTGCGGGGCCGCAGCCGGTGCGCCGCCGGCGCGGCGGCCGCGCCGCAGGCGGCGCGGGCAGCCGGTCCGGTCCCGGACGCAGCCGACCACGTGGGTCAGCGTCGGGAAGTCGCGCAGCTGGAGGTGTCGTCGCGCTCGATGCCCGAACTGCTCCCGGACGGCGGCGAAGACCTCGGCCTGCTTGACCGTGTCGACGCCGAGGTCGGCCTCCAGGTCCAGGTCCGGGTCGAGCAGGTCGGCGGGTAGCCGGTCATCTCGGCCACGACGCTGAGCACCATCGACCAGCATCGGGTCCGCGACCGGTCACCGCGCGAGCCGCGGCCGGGACGCCGGCCGGTGCCGCGGCGGCGCGGCCGGCGCGGCGCGGCCGCCGTGGGCGCCGGACCAGCCGTTGCCCGGACCCAGCCGACCACGTGGATCAGCGTCGGGAAGTCGCGCAGCTGCACGGTGTCGTCGCGCTCGATCCCGAAGTGCTCCCGCACCGCGGCGAAGACCTCGGCCTGCTTGACGGTGTCGACGCCGAGGTCGGCTTCCAGGTCCAGGTCGGGGTCGAGCAGGTCCGGCGGGTAGCCGGTCATCTCCGCCACCATCGCGGTCACCGCTCCAGCACCGGGTCCCCGGCGGCGTCGCCGGCACGGCGCCGCGGCCGGCCGGCGCGGCCGCGCGGCGCACCGGGCGCCCGGGCCGGGCGCGGGTGCCGGCGGCGGCGCCGGGCGCCGGAGCAGCGGCGGCGGGCGTGGGCGGCAGGGCGACCGCCGCGGCTCGGCGCCGCGGCGCGGCGTAGGCACCGGCACGTGGCCGCGCGGCGACCGCGGCCGGCGGGCCCGGCGTCGACGACGCGCAGCCGCCGCTGCACGACCTCGAGCCGCGCGCTCGGCGTGGCCGGTCACGCCGCGCCAGCCAGCGCTGCCAGGCCGCCGGGTCGACGATCCGGTAGGCGTAGCCGAGCTCGCCCGGCGCCCGGCGCCGGCCGTCGGGCATGGGGGTCCAGCGCAGCAGCGTCATGGCGATCTGCGAGCCGAAGCCGGCGGCGAGCCGCAGCGCGTACTCGCACCGGGTAGGCGCCGCCCCGGGACAGGTTCAGCGGCCCAGCTCGGGGTCGGGCTCCTTGAAGTTCGGGCACCGGCGGGACGATGCCGGTCTCCAGGGCCTTGACGGCGACGACGTCCTCGATGCCGGCGCCCATCGCGTGGCCGGTGAAGCCCTTGGTGTTGGTGATCACGATCTGGTCGGCGCCGGCGCCGAACGACGCGCCGCAGCGCATTGATCTCCGCCGCCGCGCTGCCGCCGCGGGCCGGCGTGTAGGTCTCGTGCGAGACGAAGACGGTGCTGCGCGGCGATTGCGTGGCGGTCGACGCCGCGGCGCTCGGCCTCGGCGGACGAGCGCCTCCATGACGCTCGCCGATGTGCTCGACGTCCAGCCGGGTGCCGTGGAAGGCGCTGTTGGCGGTGACCGTGCCGAGCACCTCGCAGATGGGCTGGATGCCGCGCTCGCGGGCCGCGTCGGCGGACTCGACGACGAACGCGGCCGCGCCCATGCCGACGATCATGCCGTGCCGGCGCCGGTCGAACGGCGTGGCGGCGTCCTCGACCACGTCGTCGGTGGCGGCGGCGCCGCTGGCCAGGAAGCCCGGCGCCGACCCACGGCAGCAGCGTGTCGCCGGTGGCGTCGTCGGCGGAGATCGACGACCACGCGGCGGCAGCGGCCGGCGCGGATCCAGTCCTCGGCCAGCGACAGCGCCTGGGTCGTGCTCGCGCAGGCGGCGTTGACCTGGGTGTTCGGGCCGCGCGCGCCGATGATCTCGGCGAACTGGGAGTGCCCCATCGACAGGCACCCGGAACAGGAAGCGGCGGTCGAACTCGTAGGGCTCGGTCTCGAGCAGGTCGCGCGCAGCTCGGCGCGATGCGCCGTCGACCTCGGCCGCGGCCGGGTCGTCGTCGCTCATCCGGGCGCGCAGCGCCTTCGAGGGCCAGCAGCTGCTCGCGCCGGCCGCGGTCGAGCGCGTAGCCCTCGACCGCCGTCGGCGAAGCGGTCGTAGCCGGGGAAGGCGGAGGCGAAGATGACGCCGGTGTCGTCGCGCAGCGCCTCGGGCAGCCCCCAGCGGTCGGGCAGCTGGGTGCCGAGCGTCGTGGTCTTGTAGCTGCATGACCAGCGGGATGCCGGCGTCACGCAGCGCGTCGAAGCCCGGCGCCGATGGCCAGCCGGGTGTGGTGTCGAGGGCCTCGTCGCGGGCCTGGTCGACGCCGAACTGCTCGACCACGTCGAGGGGCGCGTGCACGCCGGCGAGCTTGATGACGTCGGCGGGGTCGTCGATGGTCGCGAAGCTGCCGGCCCCCGGGCTCGCGTCTTGACCAGCCGGGTGATGCGCATGTCGACCATCGGCGCGCGCGTCGTCGCCGCGGGACGCGTCGATGAACTGCTGGCCGGCGAGGATCCGGGCGACGTTGTCGTCGTCGAAGACCTGCTCGACGCCGGGCAGGCCGAGGGCGGCCCCGGTGATGACGACCGGCTCGAGGGCCGGCGGTCCGCCCGCCGGGCCGGCCGGGAGCCGGGCGCGCCGGCGGCGGCGCAACGGCTGGCTGCACGGCGCCCGTCCCGCCGTACAGGTGCATGCCCTGCTCGAGCACGTCGGCGAAGAGCAGGCCCGAGCTCGCGGATCGTGTCGTCGCCGGGGGCGTCCGGTGCAGTGGCCGTCCGGGGCGCGGTCGTCGGTGCCGCGGCGCGGCGCCGCGCGGGCTGCGGCCGCGGGGCACGGCGACGCGGCAGACGCCGACGGGGGCCGCCGGGGTCTCGGTGCGCGGTCCAGGCCGAGGCCGGCCGCGTACAGCCCGCACAGCGCCTGGTTGAACGCCACGTCGTCGCCACCTTCGGGTGGTTGGTGAACAGCGCGAGGACGTCGTCGTGCTCGGAGCCGAGCACGTCCTCGACGAAGCCGTGCAGCGCCTTCTTCGGACCGACCTCGACGAAGACCCGAGCGCCGGCGTCGTAGAGGGTCTGCAGGCCCTTGACGAACTGCACCGGCGAGGCGACCTGCCGGCCCGGCGTAGTCCAGCACCGTCTCGGCCGTCGGCGTCCGGCGGGTAGAAGTCACCGGTCACGTTGGCGACGATCGGCTTCGTCGGGCGGCTTGAGGTCGAGCCGGCGCAGCGCGTCGACGCAGCGGCCCGGACGCCGGCGCGACGATCGAGGTGTGGAAGGCGTGGCTGACCGGGATCCGGGTGGCGGTGAGCCCGCCGGCGGTGAACCGCTCGACGATCCGCTCGACGGCGTCGGTCGCACCGCCGACCACGGCCTGGCTGGTGCTGTTGATGTTGGCGATGACGACGTAGCCGTCGGCCGAGTCGACGATCCGCTCGATCTCGGCCAGCGGCGCGAAGACCGCCGCCATGGCGCCGTTGTCGGCGACGGAGAGGCTTGGCCATCTCGCGGCCGCGGGCACTGACCGCCTCGAGCGCGCGTCGAAGGTGAGCGCGCCGGCGGCGACGAGCGCGCCGTACTCGCCGAGGCTGTGCCCCATGACCATGTCGGGCTGCACCCCGTAGGCCGCGAGCAGCCGGGTGAGCGCGATGTCGGTGGCGAGCACCGCCGGCTGGGTGATCTCGGTCTGCATGCAGCTGCTGGTTCAGGGTCTTGCACCGCGGCCGGGTCGTCGCCGTCGACGAAGATGAACGACGGTGAGCGGAGCGCCCGAGCAGCGGCGTCATCACCCGGTCCGCCTCGGCGAAGGTCGCCGCGACGATCGGCTCGCTGCGCGGCCAGGGACTTGCAGCATGTTGACGTACTGGGATCCCTGCCCGGTGTAGAGGAAGGCGACCTTGGGCGCGGGGCCCCGGCCGAGGAAGATGCCCTGCTGGCGCAGCAGCCGGAACGCCGCGGGGTTGCCCGATGCGAAGGCGTTGGCGAGCTTGGTCGAGCTTCGTGGCGAGGTCGGCGGCGTCGGCGTAGTCGACGGCGACCCGGACCGCGGCCGAGGCGAGCGCCGGGTCCGGAGCGGTGCGCGGGGGCGTGACCCCGGTGCGGGCCTGTGCGAGGGCGGCCTGCACCTGCGAGGCGAGGTCGGCGTCGTCGCGGCCACCGAGGACCAGCGCGCCGCGCAGCGGCGCCTTGCCGCGCGGCCGCGGACGGCGCCGGCCGCCGGCGCACATCGGCGGCCGTGGCCTCGCCCGGGATGCCGGCGGACGCGAAGCTCCTCGCCGGCGGGCGGTGGCGACCCGGGCACGTGCTCCTCGAGCGACGACGTGGAAGTTGGTGCCACCGAAGCCGAAGGCGCTGACGCCGCCCGCGGCGGACGCCGTCGGCGGGCTGCGGCCCAGGCGCGCAGCTCGGTGTTGACGGCGAACGGGAGGGTGTCCCAGTCGACGTTGGGGTTGGGGTCGACGAAGTGCAGGCTCGGCGGGTAGCAGCTTGTCGTGCAGCGACCGCACCATCTTGAACAGCCCGGCGGCGCCGGCGGCGGCCTTGAGGTGGCCGATGTTGGACTTGACCGAACCGAGGGCGATCGAGCCGCGGGGCAGCTCCGGCGGCGCCGAAGACCGCGGCGAGGCTGGCCAGCTCGGCGGCGTCGCCCACCCGGGTCGAGGTGCCGTGGGCCTCGACGGCAGCCGGCCGTCGCGGGGTCGACTCCGGCGCGCTCCCAGGCCCGCTGGACGGCGAGCTGCTGGCCGACCGGGTTCGGCGCGGTGATGCCCTTGCCCTTGCCGTCGCGAGGAGCCGCCGATGCCGAGGATGACGGCGTAGATGCGGTCGCCGTCGCGCTCGGCGTCCTCGAGCCGCTTGAGCACGAACACGGCGGCGCCCTCCCCCATGACGAAGCCGTCGGCCCCGGCGTCGAACGGCCGGGTGCCGGTGGCCGACAGCGCGCCGATCTTGCAGAACTTCACGAACGCGTCGACGCCCATGTTGCGGTCGAGGCCGCCGGTGACGACGGCGTCGAACTGGTGGTCGACGAGGCCGGCGACGGCCGAGTTCAGGGCGGCCAGGCCGGACGCGCAGGCGGCATCGGTGGTGAAGTTCGGCCCGCGCAGGTTGAACAGGTTGGCGACCCGGCCGGCGATGACGTTCGCGAGCTCGCCGGGCATGGTGTCCTCGGTGATGCTCGAAGACGTTGTCGAGGAAGCCGCGCCGCGTCTCCTCGACGATCGCGCTCGCGCGTCTCCGGGGCGAGCGCGGCGAGCGTGGCTGACTGCTCGAGGCGCTGCAGCAACTCCGGGAAGCTGGATCCGCATGCTCGACTGGTAGTGCTTCTCGCCGCCGAGGGCATTGCCCAGGATGACTGCGACCCGGTCGGTGTCGACCGGCCAGCCCGGCCAGCCGGCATCGATCAGCGCCGCCCGCGCGGCGGAGATCGCCCAGCGCTGGCCCTCGTCCATCTGGGCCGCGACCATGGGGGGCACCGGCAGCCGCCAGGCGAGCGGGCTCCAGTCGAACTCGCGCACCCACCCACCGATCGTGCAGTACGTCTTGTCCGGGACGCTGTGGTCCTCGTCGTAGTAGAGGGCCGGGTCCCACCGGTCCGGCGGACGTCTGCGTGATCAGTACCTGCCGGCGGTGATGTTCTGCCAGAACGCGTCCCCGTCGGGGGCGTCGGGCATGATCGCCGACATGCCGACGATGGCGACGGGGTGGCTCTCGTGGTGCGTCATGGTGGTCCGAATCGGTGTGGTTGCGGTCGAGGGTGGGTGGTCGAGTCGCTGGGTCGGTCGGCGTCAGCGGGGTGCGGTCGTAGAGCGCGTCGGCGACGTGGTCCATGTCGGCGAGCAGCCCGGCCTGGGCGGCGCGGATCGCCGCGGTCGGGCATGGCTGCGAGCCGGCCAGCACCGGGCTGCCCGGGTCGAGCGCGCCGGCGACCCAGCGGGGGCCGTCGAGGGCGACCTTCTGCGCGGCGTCCCGGGCGAAGACGCGGGACATCGCGGCGAGGGCCTCGCCGGTCGAACCGCGGTCGGGGTCTTCTCGAAGCGGCCGGCCCGCCATCGCCGCGGTCCGCCGCCGGGCGAACATGACGGCGGTCTCGGTCGTGGCGATCAGCTCGCCGAGCCGGAAGAGCACGTGCTGGTTGCGGGTGAGGCGGCCCGACCCGGCAGGCCGTCGAGCACGACCGCGAGGGCCTCGCCGCCAGCGCGGCGGCGTCGGCGCCGACGCGCGGGTTGCCGGGCGTGCAGGGACGCCATCTCGGTGGCCAGGTCGAGGTAGTAGCGGCCGCGCGGTCTTCAGGTGCTGCTGCCAGCGGCCCCGGGCGATGGTCATCTCCATGATCTCCGAGGTGCCCTCGTAGATCGTGGTGATGCGGACGTCGCGGCTGGATCTTCTCCACGACGTAGGGCCGGGTGTAGCCGTAGCCGCCGTGGGCCTGGATCGCGGCGTCGGCGGCGGCGTTGCCGGCCTCGGTGGCGACGTACTTGGCGATGGCGCCCTCGGTGTTCATGGCGCCGTTGTCGCCCTCAGCCCGCGGTCGAGCCGGTCGGCGGTGTCCTCCATGTACGCGCGGGCGGCCTCGAGCCGGACGGCGTGCGGGACGATGAGCTTGTGCGTGAAGCCCTGCTTCTCGCTGAGCGGGCCGCCGCCCTGCTCGCGCTGCGTGGAGTACTCGATGGCGCGGTCGAGGGCCTCCCAGCCGCCGCCCAGGCCGAAGGCCGCGACCATCAGCCGGGTGTAGCCGAAGACCTGCTGGGCCTGGACCAGGCCCAGCCCGCCGCGCCGCCGATGAGGTTGACGGCCGGCACCTCGACGTCGTCGAGGAACAGGGCCGCGGTGTTGGAGAGCCGGATGCCCGTGCTTGTCCTCGGGCGGTGCCGAGCGTGAAGCCGGGGGTGTCCCTGGCGACCACGAACCAGGACGGCCCCTCGGGGGTCGCGGCCAGGATCGTGGAGAAGTCGGCGATGCAGCCGTTGGAGATCCACTGCTTGCGGCCGTTGAGCCGGTACGCCGTGACGGTGCCGTCGTCGTCGGTGACCGGGCGTGGCGGTCGTCGTCATCGCGCCGAGGTCGGAGCCGGCATCGGGCTCGGTCGCCCCGTAGGCGAACACGATGCCCTGCTCGGCGATGGCGCCGAGCCACTCCTGCTTCTGCTCCTCGGTGCCGCCGACGACGATCGGGTCCGAGCCGAGGAAGGTCGCGAAGACGGCTGTGGCGAGGCCGATGTCCTTGCGTGCCATCGCCTCGCAGATCCGGTAGGAGTCGAAGGCGCCGCCGTCCATCCCGCCGTACGCCTCGGGGATGAAGACCAGCTGCACGCCGAGGGTCGTCGGGTCGCGACATGGCCCGCACGATGTCCTCGGGGCAGCGGTCCTCGTGGTCGAGCTCGAGCTGCAGCTCGGGGGTGAGCGCGGCGTCGACGAAGTCGTCGAGCGCCTCCAGCATGAGGTTGAGGCTCGCGCAGGTCCAGCCCGCTCCGCCGAAGTGGCCGACCGGCGTGGTGGTGTCGGGGTCGGTCGGTCATCGGGCGTGGTCCTACCGGGTCAGGCGTGGGTGTGGTGGCGTCGGGGCGGCGTGGGGCGTCGAGGTCGGGTCGGACCGAGGACAGCAGCACCTCGGCGACGTCGAGCACCTCGACGGACTCGGCGTGCGGTGCCCTCGAGCCGGCGCTGGGCGACGCCGTCGCCGAGCATGGTCAGGCAGAACGGGCAGGCGGCGGTGACGAGGTCGGGCGCGAGAGCGAGCGCCTCGTCGGTGCGGTTGAGGTTGATCCGTGTGCCGAGGGTCTCGTCCATCCACATCCGGGCGCCGCCGGCACCGCAGCAGAACGACCGCTCCCGGTTGCGCGGCATCTCGGTGAGCGTGGCGCCGGGGATCGCGCCGAGCAGCTCGCGCGGGGCGGCGAAGATCTGGTTGTGCCGGCCCAGGTAGCACGGGTCGTGGTAGGTGACCGTCTCGGCGACCGGCTCCACCGGGACCAGCCGGCCCTCGGCACGAGCGGGGCCAGCAGCGTCGGTGTGGTGGACCACCTCGTAGTGGCCGCCGACCTGGGGGTACTCGTTGGCCAGGGTGTTGTAGCAGTGCGCGCAGGTGACGACGATTCGGCGGGCGCCGGCCTCGTTCGAGCGACCTCGACGTTCTGCTGGGCGAGCATCTGGAAGAGGAACTCGTGGCCCATCCGGCGGGCGGGGTCGCCGGTGCAGGACTCGCCCTCACCGAGCACCATGAACTCGACCCCGGCCTCGTGCAGCAGGGTCGCCACGGCGCGGGCGGTCCGCTGGGCGCCTGTCGTCGAGCGCGCCGGCGCAGCCGACCCAGAACAGGTAGTCCACGTCGTCGGGGATCGTGCTCCCGCCGTCGGCGCCGAGGACGCGCACCGTCGAAGTCCAGCGGCTCGGTCCAGCCCAGCCGCTGCGGCGCCCCGCGGCCCCACGGGTCGCCGGCGTGCTCGAGGTTGCGCAGCATGACCCCGGCCTCGGCTCGGGGAAGGACGACTCCATCAGCACCTGGTAGCGGCGCATGTCGACGATGTGGTCGACGTGCTCGATGTCAACGGGGCACTGCTCGCACGCAGGCCCCGCAGGTGGTGCACGACCACAGCACGTCGGGGTCGATCACGGCGCCCGGCCGGTCGGGCGGTACCCGCGAGCGGCGCTCGGCGGCGTACCCGGCGCCCCACGAGCGGGACGGACGCGACGTCACGCTGGGACGCGTCACCGTCGCGGGCCTCCTCGGCGGCCAGGAGGTACGGGCGCCTTGGCCAGGGCGTGGTCGCGCAGGCCCATGATCAGCAGCTTGGGCGACAGCGGCTTGTCGGTGTTCCACGCCGGGCACTGGCACTGGCAGCGGCCGCACTCGGTGCAGGTGCCGAAGTCGAGCAGCCCCTTCCAGGTGAAGTCCTCGACCTTGCCGACGCCCATCAGGTCGTCCTCGCCCGGGTCCATGAAGTCGACGGGGACACCGTCGGAGTGGACCGGCAGCAGGGCACCGAGCGCGCGCGGCCGGCGGGCGAGGGCGACGTTGGGCAGCGACAGCAGGATGTGCAGGTGCTTGCTGTAGGTGACGAAGACGGTGAAGCCGAGCAGCACCGCCAGCGCCAGCAGCAGGAAACGGTCTCGAGAACCTCGTTGGCGTCTGGCCCAGCGGCTCCAGCAGCGCCGGCGATCCACTGGGAGGCGAAGGCGCCGCGCAGGTAACGCAGGTAGTCGGCATCCGTGTTCACGTCCTGCGCATTGATCTGGGCGGCGCGGGCGAACAGCAGGGTCCAGACGACGTTGAAGATCATGAACAGCACGAACCAGGCAGCACCCAGGTGGGAGCCGAAGAACCGGGACCGGCGCCCCTGCTCGCGCGGCGCCTCGCGGAGCCGGATGACCGTGAACGCGACGACGGCGGCGAGGCACAGCAGCGCGAAGAGATCCTCGATGAAGCCGAGCGCCGGCGTAGTTGCCGATGACCGGGATCGCGAAGTGTCGGGTCGAACAGCGACTCCGAACCCCTCGATGATGGTGAGGACGAGGACCAGGAACCCCCAGAACACGGCGCGCGTGGGCCAGTGCCGGGCGCGGTCCACGCGAACAGGCGGCGTTGGCCCGAGCGACCTCGACGAGCTCGGCGCGGGCGATGTGCCCCGGCACCGCCGAACCGGCCCGGCTCCACCGGCTGCCCGGTCTACCGAGGCGGTAGAGCGTCCAGAGCCGGCGACCGGCGAGACCCAAGCAGACCACCGTCATCAAGAGCCCGAGAACCACCGGACGTGCACGGATGGGTCATGGGGCTCAGACCCTCGCGTCGGAGCGATCTCGCTGGTCAGCGCCGGCAGCACCTGTGGAGGTCGCCGACGACCCCGAAGTCCGCCACTCCGAAGATCGGCGCCTTGGGGTCCTTGTTGACCGCGACGATCGTCTTGCTGCTCTGCATGCCGGCCCGGTGCTGGATGGCACCGGAGACCCCCGCGGCGACGTACAGCGGGGGGCGACGGACTTGCCGGTCTGGCCGACCTGGAGGTCGTGGTGGACCCACTCCAGGTCGGTGGCTGCGCGGGTGGCACCGACCGCGCCGCCGAGGGCGTCGGCCAGCTGCCGATCACGGCGAACCCCTCCGCAGAGCCGACTCCGCGACCGCCCGCAACGACCACGGCCGCATCGGTGAGGTCCGGCCGGCCAGTGGACTGCTTGGGCGGGGGTCGGTGATCCGGGCGCCACGAGCGGCGTCGGAGAAGCGACGTCGACGGTCTCGACCGACGGGGTGCGCCGGTGCCGGCTCGGCCGAGACGGCGTTGGGTCGGACGGTGACCACGGGAGTGCCGCGGACGACCTCGCTGGTGGCCGGCCAGCTTCCGGCGAAACCGACTGGGTGGCCGCACGGTCCCGCAACCAGCGCGACGGCGATGGCGTCGGTGATGATCCCTGAGTCCAGGCGGACCGCGACCCGCGCCGCGACGTCCTTGCCCTCGGGGCCGGAGCTGACCAGGACGGCGACCGGGGAGACCCGCTGGGCGAGCGCGGCGAGCGCCTCAGCCTGGGGAACCGCGAGGTACTGCTCGGGCTCGTCACCGAGCACGGCGTAGACCGTCGTGCGCCGTAGTCCCCGAGGCTGGACGACCGCGTCGTCGTGGCGTCGCCGAAGACGACGGCGCTGGGCTCACCCAGGCCACGGGCCGCGGTGAGCAGCTCCAGGCTGGCCTTGCGGACTCCGCTCGGCACTGGTCGACGAGGACGAGCACTTCGGACACGATGTCTCTCTTTTCCGAGAGTCGGGGTGTGGTCACAACAGCCCGCGGGCCGAGAGGAAGTCGGCGATCTGTACGGCGCCCTCACCCTCGTCGGTGACGACGGTGCCGTCGTCGACGCGACGGGCCGGTGTCTGCTCGGTGCCGACGACGCGGGTGGCAGCGGCGGCGAGGCCGACCCGCCCGGCGTCGACGCCGAGGTCGGCCAGTGACACGTGGTGACCGGCTTCTTCTTGGCCATCATGATCGCCCGGAAAGCCGGGTAGCGCGCCTCACCGGTCCGGTCGGTCACGGAGACCACGGCGGGGAGGTCGGCGGTCAGGGCTCGATGGCGGCGTCGGCCTCACGCCGGATCGTCACGGCACCTCGGCGACACCGAGCTCGGAGGCGAAGTCGCCTGCTTGACGCCCAGCCGGTCGGCGACCATGGAGGGCATCACCGACATCTCGGCGTCGGTCGAGCCCATCCCGGTCAGCACCAGGTCGAAGCCCATCCGTGCGGATCGCCTCGGCCAGGACGAGCGAGGTGGACAGCGCGTCGGAGCCGTGCATTCCGTCGTCGAGGACGTGCACCGCCGGTCGGCACCCATGGCCAGCGCCTTGCGCAGACCGTCGACGGCACCGGCCGGGTCCCACCGTCAGACAGGTGACCTCGGCGTCCAGCCCGCCCTCGACCAGGCGCACGGCCTGCTCGACGGCGTACTCGTCGAGCTCGGAGAGCCGGCCCTCCACCGCCGCCCGGTCCAGGGTGAGGTCCGGAGCGAACGACCAGGTTGCCGTCGGCTCGGGGACGTATTTGACGAGAACGACAATCTTCATGGGGCTGCCCTTCGCTACTGGCGCGGGGCGGGTCAGCGCCCAAGTGGTGGTCTGCCCTCTGTACAAACCGACCGTACGCTCGTCCACGTCGCGACCGCGCCCCCAGACGGGCCTGCGCGGGCAGTCTGGTTCGCCACATATTGTTGAACTCGCTAGTAACTCGCACCCTGTCGTGCGCTCGGCCGGGCACCCACCCGGCGGACCGGTCGACGGCGGCGGCAACGCCGCGGGACACCGCGAATTACGCGGGATCGTCACTGCGACAGTCGAATCCGGTTCGCCCGGGGCTTGGCGCGCTGCGCGAGATGTTGAGTCAGATCGCGACACTCGAGGCCGCCCGCGACGACGTCCCGGCGTTCATCACCTTCCGGAAGAAGATCTGGTCTTAGCTCGATGCGCCGGCGTGCTGGCCTCGCCAGCGAGGGTGGAGCCGCGCTCTAATGGAGAGATGCCCTCGAAGCGGCGGGTCCGAACGCAAGTGGTCGAGTCCTGGTTTCGCTCGGCCGCTGCAGGGGTGCGCGCCGAGACGGTCACCGCCCCGATCACGCTGCCCGCCGAAGCCCTGCGTGACCACCGAGAGGCCCACCCGCTGGCCCTGGTGTTCCCGTTGCTCGACGACGTTCTCGGCCAGGCCGCTCGTGACAGCGACGCCATCATGGCCGTCTCCGACGCGGCCGGACAGCTGTTGTGGGTCAGCGGGTCGCCGAGCGTGTTGCGCCGAGCAGAGGGGGTCGGCTTCATCGAGGGCAGCAACTGGGACGAGCGGATGGCCGGCACCAACGCCCCAGGCATGGCCCTGGCCCTGGACGACTCCGTGCAGGTCACCGGTGCCGAGCACTTCCGCCACTCGATGCATCGGTGGAGCTGCGCCGCAACGCCCATCCACGACCCCACCACGCATACGCTGCTCGGCGTGCTGGACATCACCGGGGGCGACAACATCGTGGTCCCACAGACCAACGCGCTCGTGCGCGCGGCGGCCCGCCTGGCCGAGTCCGAGCTCGCGCGGGAGGCGCTCGCTCGGCGCGGGCAGGATACCCAGCCGTCGACCGGCACCCTGGTCGTGGCCCTGGACTCCCTCGGCCGCACGCACGCCCTGCTCACGATCGACGACGGTCGCCGGAGGCGGAACACGCTCCGCCTCAGTCCCCGGCACAGCGAGATCCTGCTGCTGCTGGCGTCGACGGCGCGTGGGCTGTCCGGTGACGAACTGGCGGTGCTGCTCTACGTCGAGGACAGCGGCACGTCGACGCTACGAGCCGAGCTGAACCGGCTTCGGCACCTGCTCGGTGAGGAGCTGCTCGCCTCGCGCCCCTACCGACTCATGGCCGAGTGCACCGCCGACTCGCTGCGTCGTGGAGGCCCATCTGGCCAGGGGTGAGGTGGTCGCCGCGCTGCGCCGCTACCGTGGGCCGCTGCTGCCGGCCTCGGTCGCCCCAGGGGTGGTGCGCATGCGGGAGCACCTCGAGGCCTCGTTGCGGCAGGCCGTGCTCACCTCTCGTGAACCAGACCTCATGTCCAGCTGGACCCGCTCGGCATGGGGCGCAGATGACTACGACATGTGGCAGGCCCAGCTCGAGGCCCTCGGCCCCTCCTCGCCGCTCAGGCCCATCGCGGCCGGGCAGCTGGCCCGGCTCGACCGGGAGTACGGGCTGCCGAGGGCGGACCGGGGGCGGCCGCACCACCCGTGACCAGGCGCGCAACGTTGTCGCAACCTGCCCGGGCCTAGCGTCGCTGTCGTTCGCGACAACGACGTCGAAAGGACCACCCATGACACACATGCAGGCAGCGGTCGTCGAGGAGTTCGGCAGCAAGCTGATCATCCAGGACCTGCCCATTCCGGTGCCCGGACCCGGCCAGGCGCTGGTCAAGCTCATCACCAGCGGGGTCTGCCACACCGACCTGCACGCCGCTCGAGGGCGACTGGCCGGTCAAGCCGACACCGCCGTTCATCCCCGGCCACGAGGGCGTCGGCGAGGTCGTCGCCCTCGGCGAGGGCGTCACGCATCTGCACGTCGGCCAGCTCGTCGGGCAACGCCTGGCTCTTCTCGGCCTGCGGCGAGTGCCAGTACTGCATCACCGGCTGGGAGACCCTGTGCGAGGAGCAGCAGAACGCCGGCTACAGCGTCGACGGCTCCTTCGGCCAGTACATGCTCGTCGACGCCGCGTACGCCGCGCTCATCCCTGACGGCGCGGACCCCGTCGAGGTCGCCCCGATCCTCTGTGCCGGCGTGACCGTCTACAAGGGCCTGAAGATGACCGAGGCGCGCCCGGGCCAGTGGGTCGTCATCTCCGGCATCGGCGGACTCGGCCACATCGCGGTCCAGTACGCCATGGCCATGGGCCTGCGCGTCGCCGCGGTCGACATCGCCGACGACAAGCTCGCCCTGGCCAAGAAGCACGGCGCCGAGCTGGTCGTCAACGCCCGCACGAAGACCCGATCGAGGTCATCCAGACGCGCCACCGGTGGCGCCCACGGCGTCCTCGTCACCGCAGTGCACCCCGACAGCGTTCGGCCAGGCCATCCACATGTCCCGGCGCGGCGGCACGATCGTGTTCAACGGCCTGCCGCCGGGCGACTTCCCGGCGTCGATCTTCGAGATCGTGCTCAAGGGGCTCACCGTCCGCGGATCCATCGTCGGCACCCGGCAGGACATGGTGGAGGCACTCGACTTCTACGCCCGCGGCCAGATCCACCCCACCGTGGCCACCCGCGAGCTCGACGAGATCAACGAGATCTTCGACGAGATGAAGCCCGCGGCAAGATCGACGGCCGCGTCGTCATCGCCTACTGACCAGCGAGAACGCAGCGCGCACGCCACCTGGGAGCCCCCGCGGCGCGGGGCCCCGGTGGCCTGCTGGCGCAGCACATGCCGAGCCACCGCGTGCCCGTGCCGTGGACCAGCGGGGTCGCGGGCCCTGGTACGAGTCGCGCTGCCTGTGCCGTACGTTGAACGGCGTGGAACTCGTGAGTGAGCGTCTCGTGCTTCGGCCGGCGAGCGAATCGGACCTGGACTTCTACTTCGAGATGCGCAACAGGCCAGAGATCCTCGCTCGTGCGGACCACGAGCCCAAGCCGCGGTCGCTGGTCGAAAGCCAGCTCCAGGGGTGGATCGGCCGGTGGCAGGAGCACGGCTTCGGAACCTGGACCGTCTTCCATCGAGAGAGCGGTGAGCGCCTGGGGCGTGTGGAGCTCGACCCGATGGGCGCGGGCTGGGAGGGCATATCGGCGGGTGAGACCGAAGTCGGGCTCATCGTCCATCCGACGCACTGGAACCGAGGCATCGCGACCGAGGCGGCGGGGCTTGTCGCGGTGGACTGCTTCACGCGAGCCGGACTCGATCGACTGGTAGCGCTGACGACGTCCGACAACAAGGCATCGCTGCGCACGCTCGAGAAGCTGGGTATGCGCCACCGTGGCGAGACGCAGCACGTGAGTGACCCCACGACGTATGCCGTGTTCGAGCTCGCTCGGCCTGCTCCGCGGCCGTAGGTAGCCCACCCAGCGGCTTGGACACGCGGCGTGGAGACGCTCATCCAAGACGCCGGTGGTGTCGATGGTCGGCGCTCAATGACGGTCGTCCGCCTCGGCGGCTTCTCCGTGCCGCCTGATCGGCCCAGCACGGGAGTGGGTCCTTGCCCAAATGACCATGGCCGCAGACGTCTTCGCGTGGGACGCTGAGTCGATGGCGATGCCGGATCGCACCGATCGTGGCGACCGGGCTGTGGGGTCTCGCCTGGGCGCGGTCGCTCTGGCGCTGTGGTGGGCGGCGGGGTTCTTCGGTGTGATCGACCTGCTGGTCGGCGTCATCCCGTCCGAGTTCCCGGGCTTCGAACCGTTCGTGGTCGTGGAGACCAGCTGGGGCCTGCTGTTCACCGCGTTGGTTCCGATGCCGCTGATCGCGTGGGCGGTCCGGCCGGTGGGATGGGTGGGACCGCAGGTCGTCGCGGTCGCGGCGGGGGTGATGGTCGCCGGCCTCGCGGCGGCCGCTTGGGGTCAGGTGCTGGTGGCGGTCCTCATCGCGGCTTGCGCAGGGTTTCCTCGGATGTGGCGACCGCGGCAGGTCCTGTCGATCCGTCGCGTGGCCGTGTCCCCCACGTTCTGGCCGGTGGACGCACTCGTGGTGGTCGGCCTGGCCGGCGCGCTGGTGCACGCGTGGGACATCCTCCGAACCGCCCGTACCGGCGTGAAGGACGACGACACGTGGGACCTGATGCACTTGCCGATGCAGGCCGGGTTCGCGCTCGCAGTCCCGGCGGCGGCAGCTGTGGCCGTGCTGGCGATGGCGAACCGAGTGGCCAACTGGAGGTTCGCGATCGTGCCGCCGGCCGGCTCAGCGGTGTGGTTCGGCTTCGTCTGCGCGACTCATCCTGACTTGCTGGGCAGCGTCGGCGGAGCAGCGGGGTGGTGCACGACTGCGTGGGGGATGGCGATGGCTGTGGCAGTTTGGGCGACCGGGTACATGTCCAAGCCAGAGCTCGTGTAACCGGGGCGACCGGCGCCTGAAGTTCCCGACGCCAGGCCGCACTGAGCCCCAGCGTGACAGGCAGCGCTGCGCCGTTCGCGACCGCGACGCGTTTAGCCGTCCAGCACCCAGGGATGTCACTCACAAACAACAGCGGTCGACGCCGGTGCGATCTGATGCTCGAATGAGCCGGTGAATGCGGCGGACCTGGCTCGGCACTTCGCGCTTGGCGGCGCTGCGAGGCTGTCGGACGGGCCGGTCGCGCGGGGCAAGCAGGGGCTTGTGTGGCGGCTGGACACGACAGAGGGCAGCTGGGCGGTGAAGGTGCCGTTCCCCCACGTCCAGGAGGCCGAGGTGCGCTGCGGCGACCGCGTTCCAGGAGGCGGCGTACGCCGCCGGCGTACCAACGCCGCAGGTGCGGCGCACCACCGAGGGGGACGTGTTCGCCTCCATCGACGGTGGGCAGGCAGGCGTGTACGAGTGGGTTGACCTGATGCGCCCCCGACCCCGGTCTGGATCCGGCGCAGGTCGGCGCGGTCGTGGCCTCCATCCACCGCGTGTCGGCCACTGACCCCGGCCCGCTGGACCCGTGGTATCACGAACCGGTTGGCGCCGACCGCTGGGACCATCTGGTCGGGCAGCTTGCGTGAGGCGGGAGCGCCGTTCGCCGGCCGGCTGGCCGATCTGCGTGATGAGCTGGTCGCGCTGGAGTCCTGGATCGAGCCTCCGGAGATGCTTCGACCTGTCACCGCGACCTGTGGGCCGACAACGTCCTGCCGACCGCGGACGGCGGAGTGTGCGTCATCGACTGGGAGAACAGTGGGCCGGCTGATCCGAGCCAGGAGCTCGGGTGCGTCCTGTTCGAGTTCGCCCGCGCCGACCCTGGGCCGGGCCCGCGCGCTGACCGGCGCCTACCGGGAAGCCGGCGGGCCGGCGACAGTGAACCGGCGCGGACACTTCTCGATGCTCATCGCGCAGCTCGGGCACATCACCGAGATCGCCGCCACCGACTGGCTCAAGCCCAATCCCCGCTCGCCCGAGCGAGCCGACTCCGCCGCGTGGATCGGCGAGGTTCTCGACGAACCGCACACCCGCGAGCTGCTCGATACCATCCTGCGGGCGGTGTGAAAGGCGCAAAGCGCATCCGCGGATGCCCCCAGGGCCAAGGATTTCGCGAGGTTGACCATGCTCCTGCACCAGCCATCGCCGTACCGTGCCGCGTCGGGCCGACTGGCGGCGATCTGACGCATGCCGATCCGTTCGCAGCGGCGAGCGTGCGGACGTTCGGGTCCGTACGCTCGGGGCCACGGATTCCAGTGCCCCAGCCGGGCACAGCCGAACGCTCAAGTCAGCCATGGCCGCGCAAGGGCGATTGCCATCGCAGCGGCGGGCGTCGCTATATGCCGCCGCCACCACCGTCGTCGGGCCCGCCGGCATGGAACGAGCCAACATTGTGCGGGTCACTGTCTCCGTGACTCTCGATATCCCTGCCGGAGAAGCGGCGGTCGAACCACACCCCCACCAGCACGAGCAGCACCATGAACCCGACAACCCAAACCCACAGCGGCATGACGAGCCTCCCTCCACCCCAGACAGGGGGCTCTCGGACAGGCCGTCCGATGGCGGCGATGTGTGGAAGGGCCGCTCCACCCTAGCTCACGCGACGAGTGCCGGCGCCGGCCTGAGCCGGCGATGGGCGTCCTCCGGGCCGCTACTGACTCGTGAATTCCAGTGCGAAGTACGCGAAGACCAATACCAGCACGATGACACCGGCAATCGCGATCAAGACCGCCGATCTCAGCATGACCCTCTCCTCTTGATGTTGGCGCATGCGAAACCACCACTGGG
>CAWAKY010000043.1:0-11302 GCA_963782695.1 uncultured Actinomycetota bacterium
CACCCGGTGGGCGTTGAACCACCCGGTCACCCAAGATTGCTCACGTCACCGGCGGTGAGCACCCGCTCACCTCTCGGAAGGGATGCACGCCTCGCAGGAGAAGACACCCAATGCACCGTTCCACTCCAACCGCAGCCCACCCACGACCTGACACTCCGGACACCTCATGGACTGAGCCATCCGTGCGAGGGCCCCTCGGGACCACTCGGGCCCCTTTCCTGCTTCTTGTGGTTCTCGGATCTCCCAAATCCACTCACAGTGAGAACCGTATGCGCGGCCCTGTCGGACCACCAGCGGAGTATCGGGCCGCTGCCTCGACGACATCGGATGCCAATTGCCCACGGCCGTTACTGACGAATGACCAGATTGTCAGGGTGCCCACTCGTGACGACACAGCTCGAAAGCCGAGAGTCGGAGGGCGACACGCGTGCGTCTCTTCGCCGCCAGTAGCCGTTGAGTCTGGATGGCTCGAACCGTTTGACGGCCACGGTCCAGCATCGCCGTGTGGGCCGAGCAGTCTGAGCGCTCGAGCGTTCCTGCCATCATGATCGCCATGCCCACCGCCGAGATCTACACCCTTCTGCTCGCCGGGCTGCTCGTCGGCGGGGTGCTGTGGGTCGCTACCCGGTTCATCGACCGGGATTGAAAGGGCCTCTGACACCGCGACATGCAAGGTCACCCGCGCAAGCCTTCTCAGCTGCCCGCGGAACTGCCTCTGAGTGGGACTTCGTCCCAGTAGCGAGAGTGCGTCACGCGCCGCGAGCCGTCGCCTCGGAGATCGGTGCCGCCGAGGGCCAGCCTCGTCGCCCCTCGGGTGCGCAGTGATCAACGGTGTGTGTGCCGACGGGTACATACGGCGACGCTCCGGTGCGAGACAAATGGTGGGTCCGAATCGGGCGAGATCGTCTCCGGTTGGCCCGCCGCCTTCGGCGGCGTGAGCAGAGGAGTCTGTGATGTGGTTCTGGATCGCTTTGATGGCCTTCTTCCTGATCGTGTTACTCGTGACCAAGGCGGTGGTGCGAAGTCAAGGGGGAACCCATCACATACGGCCTTCAGCAGGGCTACGACGTGAGCCTCTCAGGGGGCTGGAGCGGCACAGGCGAGGCCTGGTGGCGCGGGGCTGGGTGAGGTCGAGGCGGCGGTGGGGGCGCGGAGGCCGCTGCGGGCGACAGGCTGGGGGCTGGTACAATGCGCTCGGGGTGCCAAAGGTCGCTCGCCGGAAGAGGTACTTCGGCGGCGAAACGGAGCCCACATCACCGTGGGAGGTGCCGGCGAGGCCCACCGGCATGTCCTGGCCGTAAGCCGGGCGCTCGACGCAGGTTGGTGGCCTCGGCACTGATCGCCGTGACGGCCACCTCTAGTGTGGCGGCCTGCACGTCCAGCCAGGTACCGGCCTCACGGCCCTCGACGCAGTCACGAGTACCGCGTCTGCGACAGCTCTTGGGGCCTCCGAGTGGCCGCCCGTTCCCGCTCGGGCGCTTCCCGCCAAGGTGGCATCGAGGATGGAGCGGAGGTCCGACGGGTGGGTCGAGAAGGAGCTGCTCCCCGGCGTGACCGTTGCGGTGGTCAGTCCTCAGGGTGTCTGGACGTGTTGCTGCCGGAGTCGACGGCGATGGCATCCCCCTGCAGCCGGATTCGGGGATGGCACTGGCGAGCATCACCAAGACCTTCACGGCGGCCGAGGTGTTGCTGTTGGCCGAACGCGGGCTACTCGACCTGGACGTGCCGGCCTCGACCTACGTCGACCAGCCCGCGCTGGCCAACGGCACCACCATCCGCGCAGCTCCTCGCGCACCGCTCCTCGATCGCCGAGGGCGAGGATCGGCGTACACCACGATGATGAGCGAGCTCGACAGGCGCTGGTCGACGAAGCAGGCGCTCGCGCCGGTCCCCACACCCACAGCTGCTCCGGGGACGCAAGTTCAGCTACGTCAACGCCAACTACATCCTTCTGGGCCTGGTGATCGAGAAGGTCACCGGGCTGGACCCGGCCGCAGCGTTCAGCCCGCGACCTGTGGCAACCCTTGGGACTGACCCGGGTGGCCTACCAGGACCAGCAGACGCTGGCGCCCCCTCTGGCTCGCCCCGGAGTCGACGAGGAGCTCCCGAACGGGACCCCTAACCAGCCCTACCTCCCCTCCCGCTCGATCGCCAGCGTCTTCGGCCCCGCCGGTGGTGTCGCTGGCGACGCGGAGACCACCGCACGGTGGGGATACGCCCTATACGGCGCGCCGCCTTCTCAAGCCCGACTCCGTGGCACAGATGACCGACTTCGACGACGGAGACGGCTACGGCCTGGGCACCATGGACTTCTCCAGCGGGCGGTTCTCGCACGCCACCCTGCGAGGCCGTGGGCCACCTCGGGGTGCTGCCCGGGTACCGCACGGTGCTCGCCGTCTTCCCCGCGAGCGCCCTGTCCGTCGCCATCCTCACCCCCTCCACCGTCGACCCCGCTCCCTACGTCAAGTGGCTGGTTGCGGCCGGAAGCTCCACCGGCCAGCCCTAGGAATCGCACGGCGCCGCAAGGTACGCCCCGCGGTCCGCGCCGACGACGCACCCTGCGTCTCTTCGCCGCCTGTCGCCGCGCGTGCTCTCAGACGTCGGCCACGGGTGGCCACTGGTGTCCGGCAGCGGACCGGCGTGGGCTGGTTGGATGGGACCATGGATCCCGTCGTGCGTGTCACCGGTGGCCTCGTGCGCGGCTCGAGCCGCGAGGGGGTCAACTCCTTCCTGGGCATCCCCTACGCCGGGCCTGCCGTCGGTGAGGACCGGTACCGACCCCCGCAGCGGGTGGTGCCGTGGGACGGCGAGCGGGACGCGACCGCGCCCGGGCCGACCGCGGCTCAGTCGGCGTATCCGCCGCCGATGGATACCGTGCTCCCCAGCTCGGTGACGCCCGGTGACGACTACCTGAACGTCAGCGTGTGGGCCCCGGCCGAGGGGAGCAGCAGGCCGGTCATGGTGTGGCTCCCCGGGGGCGCCTTCGTCCGGGGAGCCAACTCCGTGCCCATCTACGACGGGTCGGCGTTCGCCCGCGACGGCATCGTGGTCGTGTCGGTCAACTACCGGCTGGGCGTGCCCGGGTTCGCCGTGCTGGACGGCGCCCCGACCAACCTCGGCCTACGCGACCAGATCGCGGCCCTGGAGTGGGTTCGTGACAACGTGGCCACGTTCGGCGGCGATGCCGACGACGTCACCCTGTTCGGCGAGTCCGCCGGTGGGATGAGCGTCGCAACGCTGATGGCTTGTCCCGCAGCCGAAGGCCTCTTCCACCGCGCCGTCATCCAGAGCGGAGGGGGGACGGCCGTCTGCACTTGGAGGACGCCCGCAGGGTGAGCGCCGAAGTTGCAGCCCACCTCGGCGTGCCGGCGACAGCCGACGCCTTCGCCGCCATCGACCCCGATGTGGTCACTGCGGCACAGTCGGTCGTGGCCCTGGCCATCCAGGGCGACCCCGACCCGCAGCGTTGGGGCGGCAAGCGTCCTCAGCGGCGGGCTGGGCATCATGACTCTGTTCCCCGTCATCGACGGCGAGCTCGTCCCCGACGTCCCGCTGAGGCGCATCGCGCAGGGGTCCGCCGCCGCGATGCCACTGCTGATCGGCACGACCCGTGAGGAGTTCCGGCTCTTCCTCGTGCCCACCGGCGTCGCCGCCACGGTGACGTCGGAGGCGCTGCCGTTGTTGGCCGCACGCTACGGCTGGCCGCCCCGGGCCGTCGAGACCTATACCGCTAACCGTCCGGGCGCCTCCGCGGGGGACATCGCCTGCGCCATCCTCACCGACGCTGCGTTCCGGGCACCATCGGCACGACTCGCCGCCGCCCACCACGCCGCTGGTGGCACGGTCCATGCCTACGAGTTCGGGTGGCCGACACGCCGTCCTGGGTCTCAGGGCCTGCCACGCCCTCGAGCTCCCGTTCGTCTTCGACACTCTCGCACGAGGGCACGTCCATGGTCGGGGAGGCCGCTCCGCAGCACCTCGCCGACGAGATGCACCGGGCCTGGGTCGCCTTCGGGCGCGACGGGGCGCCGGGATGGCGGCCCTGGACGCCGCAGGAGCGGGCAGTCATGGTCTTCGACGTCGCGTCCGAGCTGACCTGGGCACCTCGCGATGCCGAGCTGGCCCTCTGGGACTGACCACCCGATCAGCCCACCTGCCGGCGTTCCCTCCCCCGAGCCGCCGCCCGACTCCTTGGGGTCGTGGGCGCAACGGCCGCGAGCAGGTAGCCAGCCGGGTACTCGGATCGGGTGACAGTCGACCGCAGTGCGTCGTCGCCCTCGCCCTCGCCCTCGCCCTCGCCCTCGCCCTCGCCCTCGCCCTCGCCCTCGCCCTCGCCCTCGCCCTCGCCCTCAAGGCTGCGCAACCCGGTGCGACCCAGCCCAGTGGCCACGAGGCCGACCAACTGATGAGCGCTGACAAGGCCGCCACGCCGCTGCCCGGAGGACGATGTGGCCATGACCGTCGACGGGCTGGCCACCTACCGCGCCAAGCGCGACCCCGCCCGCACGCCCGAGCCGGTGCCGTCGCCAGGCCCCAAGGACCAGGGCAACGACGACACGTTCGTCGTGCAGGAGCACCACGCGAGTGCCCTGCACTGGGACTTCCGCCTCGAGCGAGACGGTGTGCTGGTCTCGTGGGCGGTCCCCAAGGGCCTACCGCTCGACCCGTCGGTGAACCGCCTGGCGGTGCAGACCGAGGACCACCCCTTGGCGTACGCCGGCTTCGAGGGCGACATCGGCGAGGGCGAGTACGGCGGGGGCCGCGTGCGCATCTGGGACTCCGGCACCTACGAGACGCAGGAGTGGACCGACGGCAAGGTCAAGGTGGTGCTGCACGGCTCGCGGGTCGACGGCCGGTACGTGCTGTTCAGGACCGGAGGGAAGAACTGGATGATGCACCGGATGAGCCCGCCTCCCGACGGCTTCCTGCCGCTGCCCGAGAGGGTGGCGCCGATGATGGCGACCCTGGCCGACTCGCTGCCGGCCGACGACGAGCGGTGGGCCTACGAGATGAAGTGGGACGGCGTGCGCGCGGTCGTGCACGTCGACGGCGGTCGCCCGACGGCGTGGTCGCGCAACGACATCGACATCACCGACACCTACCCCGAGCTGCGCGCGATGGCCGAGTCGATGGGGGCGACCCAGGCCGTGCTCGACGGCGAGCTCGTGGCGCTCGACAAGGCCGGGCGCCCCAGCTTCGAGCGGCTCCAGCCCCGGATGCACGTGACGGGCGCGGCCCGAATCCGGCGCCTGGCCGAGTCGGTCCCGGTCACGTACTACGTCTTCGACCTGCTCCACCTCGATGGCCGCTCGACCATGTCGCTGCCGTACCGAGAGCGCCGCGCCCTGCTGGAGGAGCTCGGCCTGTCCGGTCCCTCGTGGCAGACCCCTCCCGCCTGGGTCGGCGGCGGGCAGGCCGTGCTCGCCGCCGCCCGTGAGCAGCACCTCGAGGGGGTGGTCGCCAAGCAGGTCGACTCCACCTACGAGCCCGGGGCACGGTCGCGGCGCTGGCTCAAGGTCAAGAACCTGCGAACCCAGGAGGTGGTGGTCGCCGGCTGGCGGCCGGGGCAGGGGCGGCGAGCGGACGGCATCGGGTCACTGCTGTTGGCGGTCCCCGGTGCCGACGGATGGCAGTACGTCGGCAAGGTGGGCACCGGCTTCACCGCCGATGCACTGCAGGAGCTTCAGCGTCGACTCGAACCGCTGACCACCGACGTCTCCCCGCTCGGCGACGACGTACCGAGAGCCGACGCCCGTGACGCGCACTGGGTCAGGCCCGAGCTGGTCGGCGAAGTGCGGTTCACCGAGTGGACGCGTGACCGACGGCTGCGGCACCCTGCATGGCGCGGCCTGCGACCCGACAAGAGCCCCGACCAGGTCGTCCGCGAGACCTGACAGCGGTGAGGTTCCCGCTGAAGCCGGCTGCACGGCATCCGGTGCAGTCGTGGGCAGTCACTCCCGAGGGCGACGTCAGGGCGGCGCCGGTGAAGCCCTTGGCGGCAGCGACGAAGTCCGCGCTGAGAGGCTGCGACCACACCACCGCGTCCGCGTCGATCGACCTCGTGCTCACCCCCGTCGCGCATCGACGAACAGCCGGAGCAGCTCTACGACGGCAGCTGGGTCGGGAACCCGGTGCAGCGCAACGCTCTTCCCACGGCCCACCTTGATGGTGAGGTCGCCCGAGGAGGGGTCGAGCGCGGCGAACGCCCGCTCGTCAGTGGTGTCGTCGCCCGAGGTACAGGGTCGCGTCCGACCGCGACGCGAGCGCGAGGTCGGTCAGGGCAGTGCCCTTGTCGGCCGGGGAGACGGACAGCTCGACGACCTCCTTTCCGCGGATGACGTGCACTCCCGCGTGTCGAGCCCCCACCTCGAGTGCGGCCGCCGTCGCCGCCTCCGCCATGGACCGTTCGACGCCACGGGTGTGCAGCACAACGGCCGCAGGCTTGTGCTCCAGCCGCACTGCGGGACAACGCAACCGGATCTCCTCCAGCTCGTCACCGAGCGCCCGCATCAGCTGGGTCGCCGACTCATCAAGGCCTGCAGCACCGGCAGTCGACCCCGAGAGGCCCACCTCCGGGCGGTTCGTCTGGGCACCGTGGCTCCCGACGAGCGTGATGCCGTCGTCCGCCTCGATCCCGGTCAACATCGCCAGGGTGTCGAGGTCGCGCCCGGACACGACCGCCGTCGTGACTCCCGGCAGCGCTGCCGCCTCTCGCAGCGCCTCGAGCCCGCCGGGGAGTGCCCTGGCCTGAAGCGGGTCGGTGACGAGTGGGGCGAGCGTGCCGTCGAAGTCGACCGCCACGAGCACCCCGGGCAGCGCGGCGAAGGCACGCAGCGCCGCCCGCAGGTCCTGACCGAGCGAGCTCACCGGGCGGTCGCCGCTTCTCCCTGATGGGGCCGTGCCGGCGCGGCCGCGAGAGCGTCGAGGTAGCGCGACGCCCACCGGTGCACGTCGTGGTCGGCGACCCGCCTGCGCATCGCCCGCATCCGGAGGCGACGCTCGTCGTCGGAGGCATTGATGGCGCGCAGGATCGTCTGCTTCATGCCCTCGATGTCGTGGGGGTTGCAGATGAAGGCCTGGTGCAGCTCGTGCCAGGCGCCGGTGAACTCCGACAGCACCAGGGCGCCGCCGAGGTCGTTGCGGCAGCTGACGTACTCCTTGGCGACGAGGTTCATGCCGTCGCGCAGGGGCGTCACGAGCATGACGTCCGCGGCCACGAACATCGCCGCCATCTCCTCACGGGGGTAGGAGTGGCGCAGGTAGTGGATCGGGGTCGAGCCCAGAACCTCGTACTCGCCGTTGATCTGCCCGACGGTGCGCTCCACCTCGTCGCGCAGCACCCGGTAGGCGTCCACCCGCTCCCGGGTGGGCATGGCGACCTGCATCAGCGTCACGCCGGGTGGGGACACCGCCTTCTCCTGGAGCAGCTCGCCGTAGGCCTTGAGCCGGTGCCGGATCCCCTTGGTGTAGTCGAGCCGGTCGACGCCCAGCATGAGGATCTCGGGGTCGCCGAGCGAGGCCCGGATCTCCGCCGCGCGGGCTTGGATCTCCGGGGTGTCGGCCAGCGCCGAGAGCCCCTGGAAGTCCACCGAGATCGGGATGGCGGTCGCCCGCACGGTGCGCGGTGCCGAGTCGTGACCAGCCGGGGTGAACGTCACCGTGTGGCCCTTGGTGGTCAGGCCGAGCAGGCGGCGGCAGGCCCGCAGGAAGTTCTCGGCGTCCGCGGTGCGTTGGAAGCCCAGGAAGTCGGCGCCCAGCAGCCCCTCGACGAGGGCGGCACGCCACGGCAGCTGGGCGAAGAGCTCGACCGGCGGGAAGGGGATGTGGTCGAACCAGCCGATGCGCAGGTCGGGCCGCAACGCCCTCACCATCGCGGGCACGAGCTGAAGCTGGTAGTCGTGCACCCACACGGTCGCGCCGGGCGCGGCCACCTCGGCGACGGCCTCCGCGAACCGGCGGTTGACCGTGCGGTAGGTGTTCCACCACTGGCGGTGGAACGTCGCCGGCACGATCACGTCGTGGTAGATCGGCCACAGCGTGTCGTTGCTGAACCCCTCGTAGTACTCCTCGACCTCGTCAGCGCTCAGCGGGATCGGGTGCATGAGCAGGGTGTCCTGGTGGAACGGGTCGGGTGCCGGCCCTGGCTCGCCGGCCCAGCCCACCCAGGCCGCCTCCCGGTCGGCCATCGCGCCCTCCATCGCCGACACCAGGCCCCCGGGGCTGCGCTGCCAGGTGCCCTCGCCGGCGTCGTCGACGACGAAGTCGACGGGCAGGCGGTTGGCAGCGACCACCAGGTCGAAGGTTGCTCCAGCACCGGTCACACGCGATCAACCCCTGTTCGCGGACGTGCTGTCAAACCTACCCGAGGGTTTCTCGTTCACCCCCGTGCCGAGCCCTCGGCCGGCCCGGGACGCCTGCCTTTCCCCGTCACTGTGCGGGACCCTGGTGGCCCACCGGGTAGCGCAGGTGCGTCACGCCGACTCCCCGGGTGACCGTGGGGTTGCCGAGCACGGCAGGTGTGGCGGCGAGGTGGTCGAAGAGCCGCACGCCGGAACCGAGGAGCACCGCGGCGAGGTCGATGTGCAGCTCGTCGAGGAGACCGGCGTTGAGGCACTGCTGGATCGTGTCGGCCCCGTGGATGCCGACGGACTTGCCGCCGGCGGCGGCCCTGGCCTGCGCCACGGCGCTCTCGATGCCGTCGGTCACGAAGTGCACCGTCGAGTCGGGCCGGGGCCACCCGCCGGGGACGTCGTGGGTCAGCACGAACGCCGGGCCCCACGCATGGTTGCCGCCCCAGCCCTGCGCCACCTCGAAGGTCCGCCGACCGGTGAGCACGGCGCCGAGCTCGGCGCTCAGGGCGCGGTACTGCTGGGCGCTCGGCTCGGAGACCATGAAGGTCATCGGGTCCGAGCCACCCGTGTCGAGCTCGACCTCGCCCGAGGTGAAATACCAGTCGAACACCTCGGCGACCCCGTCGGACGAGTCGGCGACGAAGCCGTCCAGGGACATGGACATGATCGCGATGGTGGTCGACATGGGAGTTCCTTTCGAGGGTGGCGGTGGCTCCGCGGGCGCGAGCCGGGGGGCACGCGCGCACGGCTGCTCCCACCTGTACTACGAACGGCTCGGCCCGGATGCGACAGCGGCACGTGGGTCTCTGCCGCCCAGAAGCTCCGGCGCGGGCGCTCACGGGGCAGGGTTCGCCGGCTTGCGCCGCTCTCGCTGCTGCGCCGACGATGGGGGATGCGTTACGTCGAGCTGCGCCGGCACACCGACAACGACGGGGACGAGCTGACGGCCCAGGGTGTCGCCGATGCCGAGGCGATCGGCCGCGACCACCTGCACCCGCCGTACGCCGCCTTCATCTCAACGGGTGCCGCCCGGGCCACCCAGATGGCCACCATCCTGCGCCACGCCGCCGGGCAGGACGACCTGCCGATCACGGCGGCGACCGGGCTGCGCTCGACGGTGGAGGACCGCTGGCGAGACGCCGCCAAGGCTGCGGGCAAGGGGGCCACGGTCGAGCAGATCCGCAAGGTCGACCCAGACCTGGTCGAGCACGAGGAGCGGCTCCTCGGCTCGGCGCTGCGGGTGGTCGTCGAGTCGCTGCCCGAGGGTGGGCGCGCGATGGTCGTCGGCCACAGCCCGACGAACGAGGCAGCCCTGGCCGGCCTCACCGGGCAGGTCGTGGAGCCGCTCGCGAAGGGTGCCGGCGTGCTGCTCGTCGAGGACGCCGGGCGGTTCTCCGTCCGGCGGTTGTAGAGCCACACTCACGACCGACGCACCCGGATGCGAGAGCCCATAGGCTCAATCAGACTCGGGTGCTCGTCCGCCGTCGCGAACGCGTTGGTGAGTCTCATCGCCGCCAGCCGCAACCCGGCGTCGAGGCGGACCCTTGGGCTGCTCGGAGGTGCGGTCACTCTGATCCACCGAGCTGATGCAGGACGAGGGCGGCGTGGGAGCGGACCAGTGCCAGATCGGCCGGTTGTGGAATGGTCCGCTGGGCGTCTTCGACCACGAGCTGTACGTGCCCGGCGATGAGCGCCCGGTCGTCAGGGTCGTGACAGAACGTGCCGGTGGTGGCCAGCACCCGTAGCAGGGCCCGGTCCACCCGGGGTTCGGCGCACCCGAACCGGCGGATCTGGCCGGTGGCCAGGTCGAGGTAGTAGGACAGGTCCCGGCCGGGTACGACGACTCTTGTCGTTGCCGGCGTCGTCGTGGAGGCGCTGGTTGCCAAGCGGTCGGCGCACCAGCCTTGCGAGGAGGACGCCCAGGTGCTCCAGCGCCTGGATCGCCGTGTACGGGTCGTTGATGGCGGGAGACAGCGCTTTGACGGCGATGTCGGCGAGTTGCCGCACTCCAAAGGCCACGTCCTGTTCGGCGGTGCGCTCGTAGCCCAGACGGACCGCCACGCGTAGGACCTCGCGGAACGACGCCGGGTCTGGTGCAGGCGCGTCCGGGGACGGTGCCCACACCCACAACAGCGGCGCACCTTCCACGACGAACTCGCCCACCATGGTGGACACCACCACCACCAGGTCGTGCTCCCGCGCCAGCGGAAGGAGCACGTCGGGACGCATGGTCTGGACCCACCCAGACTGGTACGCCGGCACCGCGACCGCCCAGGCGGGCGGAGACGGTACCGGCTCGGCGCTCACTCCTTGCGTGGGTAGGTCGTGCTCGATCACCCGCAGCGTGCTGCGTTCGACGCCCCTCATGACCTCGTCGATCTGGATCGAGTGCGCCAGGTGGTGCACGAAGAAGACCAGCATGAGCAGGCTGACGAACAGCAGGACCAGTGCGAAGCTGACCGCGAGCCGCGGGTAGTCCTCCACCCGTTGTCCCGCCGAGACTCCGACGGTGAACAGGCCGGCCGTGCTGTAGGTGAACGTGGCGACGAAGACGCTGAGCACCACCTGGTTGGTCCGGTCTCGCAGGAAGTTGCGCAGCAGCCGGGGTGAGAACTGCGTCGAAGCCAGCTGCAGCGCCACAACGGTCAGGCCCAGGACCAGAGCGATCACGGTCGCCAAGGTGCTCGAGATCGCGATGAGCAGCGTCCGCGCGTCGTCCGGGGTTCCCTGGAAGACGAACCAGCGAGTCGAGGACACCTCGATCTGCGAGAGCATCAGGCCGATGCCGAGCGCCATGACCACCGCGATCGTGGGCAGGACCCACAGCGCCCCGCGGATGTACTCCCACAACGCCTCGCGTCGCATGCAGACCACACTGGCCGTGGCAGCCGAGCCGGTCAACGCCCTGATCGAGATCGCAGGGTGTTGCCCGCCCCCGACGCATCCAAGCG
>CAWAKY010000044.1:0-7487 GCA_963782695.1 uncultured Actinomycetota bacterium
GCGGCCTTCATGTAGGCGGTCCAGATCCGGGCCGGGTAGGTGCCCCGGTGATGTTGCCGGCGTTGGGGAGGTTCTCCATCGGGAGCTCCTCGCCGTCCTTGCCGCTGCGGTAGAGGCCGACCGCAGTCTCGAGCTGCGGGACGTCGCCGTTGAACCAGGCCGAGCGGAAGCTCTCGGAGCTGCAGGTCTTGCCGGCCGCGGGGCGACCGAGGTTCTCGCCGACGTAGCGGGCCATGCCGCCGTTGACCGGGTAGGTCATGGCGTCGATGACGTCGCTCATCAGGTCCTTGTCGAAGACCTGCTGCTTGACGACCTTGGCCTTGATGGTCGGGACGCTCTTGTCCTGGAAACGGATCTCCTTGACGATGTACGGGTTCGCCCGCACGCCCTCGGCGGCGATCGTCGCGTAGACGTTGGCCATGTCGAGGACGGTGACGTAGTCGGTGCCGAGCACGTTGGCCATGTTCGGCTCGAGCGCGCTGCGCACGCCGGCGTCCTTGGCCGCCTTGCTCGACTTCTCCGGGGTCGCGTCGATGTTCAGGGCCGCGTAGACGGTGTTAAGCCAGCTGCCGGTCGCCTTGCGCAGGTCGATGTCACCGAACAACTCGTTGCCGAAGTTCTTCACCCGGCCACGACGACCGCTGGCCGTGGGCGCACTGGGGTCGGCGAACTCCTCGAAGTACTGCGGGCTGGCGCCGGACAGGCGCGAGTTCAGGCTGAAGTCACCGGACTGGAGGGCCGCAATCAGGGTGAAGGGCTTGAAGGTCGAGCCGGCCTGCATCATGGCCTCGGTCGACGCGTTCTGCTGGCGCTTCGGTGTAGTCCTCGCCGCCGTAGATCGCGACGATGGCCCCGTCGCCGGGCTTCATCGAGGTGAGGCCGGCGTGGACCGTCCGGGGCCTCCTTGGGCGGTAGGCCCGGACCGTGACCACGGCGGCCTGCTTGGCCTTGTTGATCGTCGTGATGATCCGCAGCCCACCGCGGTCGATGTCGGACTCCGGGAGCTTGAACGTGTTGCCGACCTCGTGCTTGATGATCTGCGTCGAGGTAGCCGTTCGGGCCGCTCTGGGATCGCGGCTTGTTGCGGGCGGGAACTCGGGGACGGTGACCGCGTCGCGCTCGGCCTTGGTCAGCCAGCCCTCCGTCACCATCGCGTCGAGGACGAAGCCGGGGGGTCCTTCGGGTTGGCCGTCTGCTTGTCGCCGAGCGCGGGGTCGTAGAGCGAGGGCGCGCGGACGATCGAGGCCAGGAACGCGCTCGCGGCAGGGGTCGCTGGCGAGACGTCCTTGTTGAAGTCCGGCCTTGCGAGGAGGTCTGGATGCCGTAGGCCCGGCGGCCGTAGTAGATCGGTGTTGAGGTAGTTCTCGAGGATCTGGTCCTTGGCCTGCTGCTGGTCGATCTTGAGCGAGATGAGGATCTCCTTGAGCCTTGCGGGTCAGCGGTGCGGTCGGCGGTGAGGAAGTAGTTCTTCACGTACTGCTGGGTGATCGTCGAGCCGCCCTGGGTGGTCTGGCCACCCTTGCATCGCCTGCCACACCGCCCGGGCGATGCCGCTCGGGGAGAAGCCGGGGTTCGTGTAGAAGTCGTGGTCCTCGGCCGCGAGCATCGGCCTTCTGGATGTGGTCCGGGACCTTCCTCAGGGGCACCGACTCGCGGTTGCCCTGGGCGTCGGACGAGGCGGGCCAGCTCGGTCTTGCCGTCGGCGTAGTAGACGATCGAGGCCTGCGGCGTCGGCGAGGTCGTTGGCGGCCGGGATGTCGGTGCGGGCGTAGGCGATGGCGACCGCCACGGCCGAGGGCCCCCAGAGCGAGCGCGGCCGACAGGGCGACGCAGCAGCCACTTCTTGCCGCGGGAACGGCCGGCGGATGCCGTGGACGGCCGCCGTCGGACCCCGGAACCGCCGGAGCGGCCGAGGGGGACGGGTGGCCGGCCTTTGGCTCGGCCCGGGATTCTGGCTTGCGTTGGCTATGCGCTTCGGGACGGGCGGCGCGGCTGTCGGGGGGCGTGCGGACGGGGCGAAAACGCACGAACCCAGCGATCAGTATGGCGGTCAACCGTGGAGAAACCTGAGCCGCCTGCTCGGGCCAAGCGGGTCCGTGACGGCATCCGCGATGTATCGTGGCGATATATCTGTGTTAGCGTCTCGCCCTGACAAACGGCCCGTATGTCAGTCCTTCCCGACCCGACCGCCGTCCGATCCCCGTTCCAGGAGGTCCCCGTGGTCACCACGCGTCGCGCCCGCCTGCTCGAGTTCGCCGTCCTCGGCCTGCTCCCCGAGGGGCCGACTGCACGGGTACGAGCTGCGCAAGCGGCTCAACGCCGTGCTCGGGCCGTTCCGCGCCCTGTCCTACGGCTCGCTCTACCCCGTGCCTGCAGCGACCTGCTCGGCCAGGCCTGGATCGACGAGACCGCCGACCCGGCCGCCCGGCGCGGCGGCGCCGCCCGGATCGTCTACGCGATCACCGCCGACCGGCAAGGAGCACTTCGCGGACTCGGCGAACAAGCCCGGCGCCGAGAGCCTGGGAGGACGACGGGCTTCGCCGTCCAGCTGGCGTTCTTCGGCCGCACCGAACCCCGACGCCCGGCTGCGCATCCTCGAGGGCCGGCGCTCCCGGCTCGAGGAGCGGCTCGAGCGGGTGCGCGACGCGCCGCGCAGCCGCGAGCGGATCGACGCCTACACCTCGCACTCCAGCGGCACGGCGACGGAGTCCGCCGAGCGCGAGGTGCGCTGGCTCAACGAGCTGATCGACAACGAGCGGCGCAGCCCACCGACCCCGGCCCCCGCTGGTACCGGGGGCGCAGGCATCGACGTACGTCAGTTCATCAACCACCGAATCAAGGAGAAGCCATGGGTTCCGTTCGCGTCGCCATCGTCGGCGTCGGCAACTGCGCCGTCGTCGCTCGTCCAGGGCGTCGAGTACTACAGGGACGCCGACCCGACGGCACCGTCCCCGGCCTGATGCACGTCATGTTCGGCGACTACCACGTCCGCGACGTGGAGTTCGTCGCCGCGTTCGACGTCGACGCCAAGAAGGTCGGCCTGGACCTCGCCGAGGCGATCAGCGCCTCCGAGAACAACACCATCAAGATCGCCGACGTCCCGCCGACCGGCATCACCGTGCAGCGCGGCCACACGCTCGACGGCCTCGGCAAGTACTACCGCGAGACCATCACCGAGTCCGACGCCGAGCCGGTCGACGTCGTCGCCACGCTGCGCGAGGCGCCGTCGACGTCCTCGTCTGCTACCTGCCGGTGGGGTCCGAGCAGGCCGCGAAGTTCTACGCCCAGTGCGCCATCGACGCGGGCGTCGCCTTCGTCAACGCCCTGCCCGGTGTTCATCGCCGGCGACCAGGAGTGGGCCGACAAGTTCGAGGCGGCCGGCGTGCCGATCATCGGTGACGACATCAAGTGCCAGGTCGGCGCGACCATCACGCACCGGGTGCTGGCCAAGCTGTTCGAGGACCGCGGCGTCATCGCTCGACCGGACGTACCAGCTCAACGTCGGCGGCAACATGGACTTCAAGAACATGCTCGAGCGCGAGCGCCTGGAGTCCAAGAAGATCTCCAAGACCCAGTCGGTCACCTCGCAAGCTCACGGCGCGCGACCTCCGGCGACCGCAACGTGCACATCGGCCCGTCGGACTACGTCGCGTGGCTCGACGACCGCAAGTGGGCGTACGTCCGCCTCGAGGGCCGCGACTTCGGCGACGTCCCGCTGAACCTCGAGTACAAGCTCGAGGTCTGGGACTCGCCCGAACTCGGCCGGCATCATCATCGACGCGATCCGCGCGGCGAAGATCGCCAAGGACCGCGGCATCGGCGGCCCGATGCTGTCGGCGTCGTCGTACTTCATGAAGTCGCCGCCGGAGCAGCGCCCCGACGACGCGGCCGCGCCAAGCGTCGAGGCCTTCATCCGCGGCGAGGAGGAGCGCTGAGCCCGCGCTCTGACCCCTCACCGTGAGCGGGCGGCATCCGGACCTGTTCCGGATGCCGCCCGCTCGCTGTCTCCGTTCGCCGCCAGTGGGATCCGGCGCGCGTCGGCTGCACTCACTCCTGGACCTCGTAGGTCAGCACGACCTCGTCGGCGAGGGTGACGACAGTGCCGGGCTCGATGCCCTGGTCCTCGGTGGGCCGCAGCCGCACCGGTTCCTGCCCGGGCAGCGTCACGGTGGTGCCGTTGGTCGAGCCGAGGTCACGCACCAACACGTGCCAGCCATCGAGCACGATCTCGGCGTGGTTGCGCGAGATGTCGCGGTCGGGGCCGCCGACCCGCACCAAGGTGCGGTCGCTGGTTGGCCGGCAGCTCCTCGTTGACCCGTGGCGCCCGGCCGAGGAGGACACCACGGTCGAGCGGCACGCTGCCTCCGGTGGACATCCGAAGCACACCGAGCGAGGGGCGGGGCATCGGGAACGGTTGCTGGGGCGGGATCGCGCGCCCGCAGGTGCGGCAGCTGCCGGCGTGCGGCGGCGACGGGTGCCCGGCCGGGCACAGCACGGCGAGCACCACCGGGCGGTCGAGGTCGGTGGTGACGTCGGGAGTCGGGTGCTGGGGTGCCGGGCCCGGCACCTCGAGCGTCTCCTGGCCGCTGGGGGGCACCGGCTGCTCGGCGTCCTCCCCGGTTCCGGGCTCGGGCACGACGTGGGTCGGGGCGTCGAGGTCGACCACCGGCAGCAGCTCGGTCGGGGTGGGCACGGGGGGCGGCGGGGCGGCCGGGGCTGCCTCGGCTGGTCGGGACAACCGGGCCGGCCGGCGCCAGCCGCGCGCGGGCTGCGGCCGGGGCGCCTCGAGCACCACCTCGCCCTCGTCGGCGACGTCCAGGTCCAGGTCGACGTCGAGCCAGGGCATCCGGCCCCGGGCGTCGACGCGGGTGCCGTCGGGGAGCACGAAACAGGCGGCGCCGCGCGCGACCACCCGCAGACCGGTCGGGGTGGGGGCGCACGCCACGAACCCGGGCGCCGAGGACAGGCCGTGGGCGGTCAGCGCCTCGAGCAGGGCGACCAGGCCGTCGGCGGCGGCCGCCTCGAGCGACTCCGTGTGACGGTCGGCCGCCTCGACGACGGCGTCGACCTCCGGCCCGCTGACCGCGAGCCACCCCGGGTGCACGACGGTGCGCACGGTGCTCACGGGCTGCTCCTCCGTCTCGTCGGCGGCGGGGGACGCGGCAGGCGCCGCCCCGGTGGGTGGCGCCGTGGATCCCCCGGCCAGCGTAGTGGGGCACCAGTTCACCCGGGAGCCCAGCGACGACCCACCCCGAACGGGCACCATGGGTCCCGGGTCCGAAGGAGGTCCTGCCGTGCACGTCACCGTCGCGATCGTCCCGCCCGAGCACGTCCTCGACCACGTCGAGGCGGCGCTCGCCCGCACCCCGGTGCCCCCGGGTGAGTTCGAGCGCGTGGCCCGCGGCTCGCTGATGATCACGGTCTGCTCGCTCGGCAACGTCACCCGCCCCGAGGCGAGCGCCGTCGCCGAGTTCCTGCACGCCGAGCTCGACCGCAGCGGGCCGCCGCCGCAGGTGCGCCTCGAGGGGGTCTGGGCGCTCGAGGCGGAGGGCGACCTGACCGTCGGCCTCCCCCTGGCCGGCGACATCGACCGGGTCGACGAGCTCGCGCGCAGCATGTGGGACCTGGTGACGGTGCGTGGCTACTTCGTCGACCGCCGCCGCTGGGCGCCACGCCTCACCGTCGGGTCGGTCACCGCGGCCACGACCCTGCCCTTCCTCGAACGCCTCGTGGCCGACCTCGGCCAGCACGCCTCGCCGCCGTGGCCGGTGTCGTCGATCGTGTTCGTGCGGCGACGCTTCGACGGCGACGACCCCGACACCTGGGACGTCGTCGAAGAGATCCCGACGAGCGTCGCGCCCCGCTGACCCCGGCCTCCCGGCGGCCTCAGGACCGCGGCAGGCCGGTGGGCGGCTCGGTGTCGGCGTCGTCCTCGCCGTCGTCCGCACCGGCGTCGACGGCGACGACGACCACCGACACGTTGTCGCGCCCCCGGCCCGCACGGCCGCGGCGACCAGCTGGTCGGCCGCGATCTGGGGGTCGGCGTACTGACGGGCGACGAGCATGATCTCGCGGTCGTCGAGCTCGTTGGACAGCCCGTCGGTGCACACGATGAACCGCTCCCCCGGCGCCGGCGGCAGCACCCACACGTCCGGCGACGGCGCGGGGTCGGAGCCGAGCGACCGGGTGATGACGTGGCGCATCGGGTGCCGCGCCGCCTCGGCGGCGTCGATCAGGCCGGCATCCATCAGCTCGCGCACCTCGGAGTGGTCGCGGGTGACCATGCTCATCCGGTCGTCGGCCAGCCGGTAGACCCGCGAGTCACCGATGTTGAACACGACCCAGTGCTCGCTGCCGCCGGCGTCGACGACGGTGAGCCCGGCGACGGTGGTACCCATCCCCCGCTGCTCCGGGTCGCGCTCCTGCGAGCGCAGGATGCCGTCGTTCGCCTCGCGCAGCACGTCCGCCACGTCCTCGGTGCGGGTCGCCGGGTGCTCGACCAGGGTCGCCAGCCCCTCGACGGCGATCCGGCTCGCCACCTCACCGGCCGCGTGGCCGCCCATCCCGTCGGCGACGGCGAAGACCATCCCCCGGGCGATCACGCAGTCCTCGTTGTGGTCGCGGACCCGCCCGACGTCGGTGGCCGACCCGGAGCGCACCCGCAGGGTGGTGCCGTGCAGCACCCGGTGCTCGGTGGCGCCCATCAGGCGCCGCCGACCACGAGGGTCTCGAGCACCGACTGCAGCACGTCGTAGTCGGCGTCCAGGGTCGCGCCGCGCACCCGGCCGGTGGCGACGACCAGCCGGCTGACGCCGTGAGCAGTGCCGCCGTCCGTGGTGCCGTCGACCACGGCGGCGAGGTGAACCTCGACGACCGGGCCGCTGGTCTCGTCCCAGGAGATGTTCCGCGCCACCCACTCGCGACCGCCGATCTCGACGACGAACGACGGCTCCACCTCGGTGCCGGGCCGGGTCACGCCGTCGACGAGCGCGTCGACCAGGTCGGTCGCGCCGTAGCCGACCGGCCCGGTGTGGCTGCGCACGGTCACCTCCACCGGCTCACCCGCCGCGCCGGTGCCGCGCACCCGCAGCAGGTCGGACCCGGCCGGCAGGGCGTCCCAGCCCTCGGGCACCTCGACGGTGACCGACGGCGGCGACGGTGCCGCGGGTCCGGGGAACGCGAGGACGGGCATGGACGAGCTCCCTCGGGGCGACGGACGCGGACGGTCGAGCCTAGCCGTGCCGGCTGGGCCGACCCATGGGGAGGACTCCCCAATGCGAAAACGGGATGCCGGGGGAGGCGCGCCCGACGCGGCGGTGGACCGGTACCGCGTGGTGTCAGCCCTGGGACTCGGGCTGCTGGGCCCACCAGTGAGCAGCCGCTCGCGCGCGACGTCCTGGCCGACCGGCCCCTCGTCCATCCGCACCGAGAGCAGGTACTTGTAGGCGCGCCCGAGCACCGGGCCGGGGCGGATGCCGAGCACGGTC
>CAWAKY010000045.1:0-16895 GCA_963782695.1 uncultured Actinomycetota bacterium
ACCCGGCACGTCGAAGCGGCCCGTCATCGTGGTGTCGCGACTCTCCGGCGCGGCGTACCGGGTCAGCGCAGACGACGGCGACGCACAGCGGCACGTTGATCGCGAAGATCCAGCGCCACGAGGCGGTGTCGACCAGCCAGCCGCCGAGCACCGGCCCGATCGCCGCGGCGACCCCCGCCAGCCCGGCCCAGGTGCCGATCGCCGGGGCGCGGTCCTCACGGCGGAACGCGCTCTGGATGAGGGCCAGCGCCCCCGGCGTCAGCAGCGCTGCGCCGACACCCTGGAGGACGCGCAGGGCGATCAGCTGCCCCGGGGTCTGCGCCAGCGGCGCAGAGCACGGACGCCACCATGAACCAGATGACACCGATGAGGTAGACCCGGCGACGCCCCAACGGGTCGCCGGCGCACCCGCCGACGAGCACGAGCGAGGCCAGCGCCAGCAGGTAGCCGTTGACCACCGACTGAAGCTGGGCCAGTGAGGCCCCGAGGTCGCGCCCGATGGTGCGCAGGGCGACGTTGACGACCGAGCCGTCGAGGATCGCCACCCCGGAGCCGAGGATGACGCCGGAGAGCATCAGCCGCCCGCGGGTGGAGGAGCGGTCGAGGGCCTGCTCGGTCACCGCGCCGCCAGCCAGATCACCGGGAGGTCGCGCGTGGTGCGCCGCACGTAGGTGCGCATCTGGGGGATGGCGCGCACCAGGGCGGGCCAGTGCTGGTCACGTTCCGCGGGGGTGAGCTCCACGGCATCCACCTCGAGCTCGCGACCGGGCAGGAGGATGCGGGCGCGCGGGTCGGCGCGCAGGTTGAGCAGCCAGTCGGGATGCCGGTCCTGGCCCATCGCGCTCGCGACCACCAGCCAGCTGCCGGCCGGCTCGGCGAGGTGCGCCAGCTGCACCGACCGCGGCAGGCCGCTGCGCCGACCGGTGGTGGTGAGCACCAGCATCGGCAGGGTCGGCACGCCGGTGATCGTCACGCGGCCCCCGGACCACCGGAACAGCGTGGGGTCGACCTTCGCCGCGACGTGCCCGACCAGCCACGACCCGGGTCGGGTGGCGGAGAACGCGTTCACGGCCTGCGAGTACACCCCGTATCCGTACCACGCCGTCGTGACCCGCCCCCGGACGAGCGACCCGGCAAGTTCGACAGACGGCGCAGGTGGGTGAGGCGCCGAGGAGGTGCCCGTGGTCGCCGGCAACGGCTAGGTCGTGAGGCCCCGTCGCCGATCTCGTGAGGGGCCAGCGCATGATCCGGTTCGACGACGTGACCAAGCGGTTCCCCGACGGCACCGTCGCCGTCGACGAGCTCTCGATGACGCGCCCACGGGCGAGATCACCGTGCTCGTCGGACCGTCGGGCTGCGGCAAGACGACGAGCCTGCGGATGGTCAACCGGATGGTCGAGCCCACCCGCGGCACGATCACCATCGACGGCCACGACACCGGCCGGATGACCGGCACGAGCTGCGCCGGGGCATGGGCTACGTCATCCAGCAGGCCGGCCTCTTCCCCCACCGCACCGTGCTCGACAACATCGCCACGGTGCCGCGGCTGCTCGGCTGGGACAAGAAGAAGACCCGCGACCGCTCGCGCGAGCTGCTCGAGCGGGTCGGGCTCGCCCCCGAGCTCGGCGAGCGCTACCCGGCCCAGCTCTCGGGCGGCCAGCAGCAGCGCGTCGGCGTGGCCCGCGCCCTCGCCGCCGACCCGCCGGTGCTGCTGATGGACGAGCCGTTCGGCGCCGTCGACCCCGTCGTGCGCGAGCAGCTGCAGGACGAGTTCCTGCGGCTCCAGGACGAGCTCGGCAAGACCATCGTGTTCGTCACCCACGACATCGACGAGGCGATCAACCTGGGCGACCAGGTGGCCGTGCTGCGCGTCGGCGGCCGCCTCGCGCAGATGGCCGCGCCGGCCGACCTGCTGGCCCACCCGGCCGACGAGTTCGTCGCCGACTTCCTCGGGCGCGACCGCGGCTACCGCGCCCTCGGCTTCCAGGAGCGCCGCGGCTCTCGCTGCACTCGGAGCCGACCGTCGTGCTCGGTGAACGCCCCGACCGCACGGATGCCGGGTGGCTCCTCGTCGTCGACGACGACCGGCAGCCGCTGGGCTGGGTCGAACCACGCGCATCGGGGACCGGCCGGTGACCGAGGCAGACCTGCACCGTGGCGGCACCGTCGCCGCGCGAACACGGTTCTCTGCGTGCGGCGCTCGACGCCGCCTGTCGTCGCCGAGCCGTCGGGGCGCGATCGTCGACGACGGCGGGGTGCTGGGCGGCACCGTGCTCGCCCACGAAGTGCTCACCGCGATCGAGCCACCGAGCGGCCCGAGCGCGACGGCCGACCCGGTGCACGGCGGCGCTGCCGCGGTGCGCCGCGGCGAGGAGGTGCATGACCTGGCTCGCCGACAACTGGAGCCCGGTGCTGGACGCTCGCGCTGGCGCACCTCTACCTCGCGGGCTCCCGCTGGTCATCGGGCTCGTCGTTTTGTGCCGCTCGGGGTGGGTCGCGAGGCGCTGGTCGGCTCCTACCCGGCGATGATCACGACGACCGGGCTGCTCTACACGATCCCGTCGCTGGCGCTGTTCGTCATCATGCCGGTCTCCTCGGCACCAAGATCCTCGACCCGGTCAACGTCTCGTCGCGATGACCATCTACACGGTGGCCCTGCTCGTCCGCACCGTGGCGGACGGGCTCGGCGCGGTGCCCGACGACATCGGCAGGCGGCGACGGCGATGGGTTACAAGGGCTGCGCCGGCTGTTCGGGGTCGAGCTGCCGCTGGCGGTGCCGGTCATCGCGGCCGGCCTCCGGGTCGCGGCGGTGACCAACGTCAGCATCGTCAGCGTGGCCTCGCTGGTCGGGGTCCCCCAGCTCGGTGACCTCCTCGCGACGGGCTACCACCGGGTCATCTCGGCGGCTCTGACCGGCATCCCGGCTGCATCGTCCTCGCCCTCCTCCTCGACACCGTGATCGTCCTGGGCACCTGGGCCATGACGCCCTGGCGCGAGCACCAGGTGAGACGCTTCTCCGCCCATCTTGGCTGCCTCACCGACCCGGCGACCTGCCGGGCCCCAACGGCATCCCCACTGCGTCCTCCACACCTCGCTACTCGGGATCAGCCCTGGTCATCGCCGCCCTCATCGCCATCCCGCTCGGCGTGATCGTCGGTCACTCCGGCCGCGCGAAGTGGACGGTCTCGCTCGCGAACTCGCTCCGCGCGGTCCCGAGCCTCGGCCTGCTGTTCGCCGTGGCGCTCTGGCTCGGTCCCAAGATCGCCAGCAGCCTCGCCTACGTGATCCCCAGCGTCATCGTCCTCGTGCTCCTCGCCGTGCCGCCGATCCTGTCGGGCACCTACGCGGGGATCCAGGGCGTCGACCCGGCCGCCCGTGACGCGGCCAAGGGCATGGGTATGACGGGGGCGGGGGTGCTGCGCAAGGTCGAGCTTCCGTGCGCCCTGCCCCTCCTGCTGTCCGGGGCCGCGCAGCGCCACGCTGCAGGTCATCGCCACGGCGACCATCGCGGCGTCGATCAGCCTCGGCGGCCTCGGGCGCTACCTCATCGACGGGCTCAGTGTTAGCGACACGCCGAAGATGGCCAGCGGCGCGATCCTCGTCGCCGCGCTCGCCCTGGTGATGGACGGCATCCTCTCGATCGTCCAGCGGACCGCAGTCTCCCCGGGACTCACCGGTGAAGTTCAGGAACACCCGGGAAAAATCAAGACCGGCTCGGTTATTGTCAGCCAAGACTACGGCCCGAGGCGATTGCCTCGATCAATTCCTGCCTTTTCTCCCATAAAGACCGAAAAGCCTGGATGGCCTGAGCGACCAGAGCCCGAGAAGCCCGCACTCGTATGAAGCGCACGATCCTCATGACCGGGGGCTAGCGGCCGCCGTCGCGGCGCTCGCCCTCGCCGCCTGCGGCGCCAACAACAACCCCACCACCCCGGCGGGAGGTGGTGGCGGACCAGCACGGCCTCGGCTGCCAACTGGGGTGGCAGCATCACCGTGGGTCGGCCCACTTCTCCGAGTCCCAGGTGCTCGGCGAGATCTACGCCGGCGCCATCAAGGCCAAGGACAGCTACGGTCACGACCAAGCCCAACACGGCAAGCCGCGACGTCTACATCAAGGCGCTCCAGGACGGCTCCATCGACATCGTCCCCGAGTACACCGGCGCCCTGATGAACTTCCACAAGGCCTGCCCCGGCACGACCCCGACGAGGTGTACAGCGCGCCACGGCCTGCCGAAGACCCTCGCCGTCCTCGACAAGTCGACCGCGGAGGACAAGAACTCCATCGCGTCACCAAGGAGACGCGACAAGTACACCTGAAGTCGATCGCCGACCTCAAGGCCGTCGCCGGCGACATCACCGTGGCGGCGCCGCCCGAGTTCCAGACGCGCCAGCAGGGCTTCCCCGGTCTCGAGCAGCCTACGGCTTCACCGTCAAGTGGTTCCGCTCGCTCACCGGGCCGGGCGTCGTCTTAGGCCCTGAAGAACGGCCAGGCCGACGCGGCGAACATCTTCTCCACCGACCCCGCCATCTCGGCCAACGGGTTCGTCAGCTCAAGGACCCGAGAAGCTGTTCGGCTCTCAGAACGTCGTGCGGCTCCATGCGGGACAACCGCAACGACAAGGTCACGGCCGCGCTCAACGCCGTCTCGGCCAAGCTCACCACCGAGACGTTCGCCGGGCTGGTCAAGGAGGCCGACGTCGACAAGAAGGACCCCCGGCCGTCGCCAAGGAGTTCCTGTCCGACAACGGCCTGGGCTGACCCCAGCCCGGAACCGGCACCGACCGCGCCCGGCCCCTGCGTGGGGATCCGGCGCTGTCGTCGGTAAACCCGGGCGTCTTCCCGCGGAGTCAGGAGCCTCCCATCAGGCCTTACGCACCTACTCCACCTCCTCCCCCATCCCCTCCCCCCGGCTCGGGTCGTCCCTCCGTCGTGCGCCGCTGCCGACCCCGATCGGGCGCGGGCTTCGGGGGCCCCGGCCCGCCCACCGCCCCAGCACCCACCCCCCCCCCCTCCCCCTGACCCGGATCCGTCGTGGTTCAGTCCCGGGGGTCCGGCTCGTCGAGCGTTGCGGCGTCATGGCGGTGAACCCGTCCGCGGCCCCACTCGCCGTCTCTGTCGTTGATGCTCCGAGGCTTCGTCTGGGGGCTGTGTCGACCCGATGACCTCAGGACGGGCTCTGCTGATGCCGGCAACGGATGCCGGTGCCTCCTCGGTCGGGCGTCGGCGACCGTTGCCTCAGACGGTCGGGTCGGCGGCTCGTCACCGCGGGTCGACGGGGCCTCGCCCGGCCGATGCGGGTGCGGGTCCGCGACCGCACGGCTCGACCGCCGCCGGCTCACCGGCTGGTCATCCGTCGCGGTTGGTGCCGGCTCGTCCCGGGGTCCGGCTTCGGCTGGCTCGCCGGCTGCAGGTGCGGCGGCGGCGGAGGCGGCGGGCTCGTCCCAGGGGTCGGCTTCGGCCCACTGGCTCACCGGTCAAGCAGCCGGACCTGTCGCGACCGGCTCGTCCCAGGGGTCTGCCTCGGCTCGGCGGCGCGGTGCTCGACGGCAGCGGTGGCCGGCTCGTCCCAGGGACCTGAAGGTCGCGGCTACGCGCCGCACGGCGTCGGCTGGCTCGTCCCAGGGGTCTGCCTCGACTGGCGGCAGCGCGCGACACGCTGCTGCGGGCAGCCGGTTCGTCCCAGGGGTCGGCTTCGCCCTCGGCGGCCGCCGCGGCAGCGGCTGTAGCGGCAGGGGCGAGCGGCCGGCTCGTCCCAGGGTCGGCTTCGGCTGCCGGTGCAGCCTCGGCCGCGGCGCAACGCTCAGCCGCAGCGCAGCCGCCGCGGTGGCCGCAGCGGCGGGTGCGGTGACCTCGGAGCCGGGGCGGACGGCATCGCGGCCGTCACCTCCGCCTCGCCGACCGCACCATCGACGGCTCCCCACGGCGCACCGCGGCGAGCAGCATCTGCGCGACGTCGACGACCTCGACCGCCTGCGCCTCACCCTCGGCCTGCGTGGCGGCGAGCCCGTCGGAGATCATCACCCGGCAGAACGGGCAGCCGATGGCGATCCGCTCGGCGCCGGGGCGATGGCCTCCTCGGTGCGGTTGGTGTTGATCCGCGTGCCGAGCTTCTCCTCCATCCACATGCGGGCGCCGCCGGCGCCGCAGCAGAACGACTTCTCGCGGGTGCGCTCCATCTCGCGCAGCTCGACACCGGGCAGCGCGCCGATCAGCTCGCGCGGCGGGGCGTAGACGCCGTTGTGCCGGCCCAGGTAGCACGGGTCGTGGTACGTCACGGTGGACGCGGTCGAGCGGCGTTCTTCGCCGACGACATCCCCGGCACGTCGCTCGGCGCGCCACCGGGACGAGCTTCTTGTCGCGCACGAGCCGGTTGAGCAGCTGGGTGTGGTGCACGACCTCGTAGGTGCCACCGAGCGGGGGGTACTCGTTCTTGATCGTGTTGAAGCAGTGCGCGCAGGTGACGACGACCTTGGTGACGCCGAACTCACCGAAGGTCGAGACGTTCTGCTGGGCGAGGGTCTGGAAGAGCAGCTCGTTCCCGGCCCGTCGCGCCGAGTCGCCGGTGCAGGTCTCCCCGTCGCCGAGCACCGCGAAGGAGACGCCCGCGGTGTCGAGCAGCTCGGCCACGGCGCGGGTGGTCTGCTTGGCGCGGTCCTCGTAGGCCCCGGCGCAGCCGACCCAGAACAGCCACTCGACGTCCGACGCCTTCTCGACGTCCGGCCGAGCACCTTGACCGGGAAGGGCAGGTCCTTGGCCCAGTCGAGCCGGGCCCGGGCGCCCATGCCCCACGGGTTGCCCTTGCCCTCGAGGTTCTTGAACAGGCCCCCCAGCTCGCTCGGGAACGCCGACTCGATGAGCGTCTGGTAGCGGCGCATGTCGATGATGTGGTCGACGTGCTCGATGTCGACGGGGCACTGCTCGACGCACGCGCCACAGGTGGTGCACGACCACAGCACGTCGGTGTCGATGACGCGCCCGGACCGTGCGGTGTGTAGGCAGCGAGGGAGTCGCCGTCATACCCGGTGTCGCCGATGAGCGGCAGGTCGTCCCAGGACAGGCCCTCCGGTGCCGGCGTGCCGTGGTACGCCGGCACGGCCTTGACACCCGCGGGCACCTTCTCGCGGTCACCGTCGTCCTTGGCCAGCGCCTGCATGTACGGCGCCTTGGCGTTCGCGTGGTCGCGCAGCCCCATGATGAGCAGCTTCGGGGACAGCGGCTTCTCGGTGTTCCACGCGGGGCACTGGCTACTGGCAGCGGCCGCACTCGGTGCACGTCGTGAAGTCGAGCAGGCCCTTCCAGGTGAAGTCCTCCGCGCGGCCGACGCCGAGCGAGGCGCCCTCGTCGAGCTCCTCGATCTCCTCCATGGAGAACGGCTTGCCCGCGACGATGAGCTCCTTGGCCGCGCCCAGCGCGACGGGCCGCCGGCCGAACATACGTTGATCGGCGCCACGAAGATGTGCAGGTGCTTGGAGTGCAGCACGAAGATGAGGAAGACGAGCATGACCCCGATGTGCAGCAGCAGGCCGACGTGCTCGAGGAAGGTCGCGGCCGACTCACCCAGGGGCTCGATCGCCCGCCCGACCGCGTGCGAGGCGAAGGCCGCGTTCCCGTAGGGGAAGTTGCCGGTGGCCACGCTGGACCCGCGGAAGAGGAACATCGTCCAGATGACGTTGAAGATGAAGAACAACGTCAGCCAGGCGCCACCGAGGTGGAGCCCTGGAACCGGGAGCGCCGGCCGAGCCGCTTCGGTGAGTTCTTCACGCGGATGGCCCCGAACACGATGATGCCGAGCAGGCCCATGACGGCGATGAAGTCCTGCGCGAAGCCGAGCACGCCCCAGTGGCCGACGACCGGATCGCCCAACCCTCCTGGAACAGGGAGCCGTACGCCTCGAGGTAGACCGTCGCCAGGATCGGGAACGCCCAGAACACGAAGAAGTGGGCGATGCCGGGGACGGTCCACTTGAGCAGCTTGCGCTGCCCGAAGACCTCGACGAGCTGCGTCTTCACCGCGGCGGCGACCCGGCCGGTGACGCCCTCGACCCGGTCGGGCGCGGGCTGCCCGCTGCGGATCAGCCGGTAGATCCACGACACCCGGCGTGCCGCGAGCGGCAGCGCGATCGCGGTCATGAGGAGGCCGATCACGAGGACGGCGGTCATGTGGTGCTCCATCCGGCGGGTGGGTGGTTGCGTGGCCGCGCGCCGACCAGCGGTACCGCGGCCGACGCGCCCCGAGTCTATATACCGCTAAGCGCTTGCATACCTCGGTGTGACCCTCACCCCACGGGCCCCACGGGTCCCCGTCGAAGGTGCGCGCGAGATCGGTGCGGTGCCGTTGTCCTTCTCGCGGCACCCCGTTCGTCTCTAGGGTGAGGCCGACACCGGTGCGGCCCACCACCGACAACCAAGGAGTCGCCATGACCCAGTACGCCGCCCTCATCTACAGCCGTGACGTCGACTGGAGCCTGCCCGAGTACGCCGACGAGACCGCGGAGTACACCGCGTTCGCCGAGGCCGCCGGCGCCGTCATCCGCGGGGGCGCCGCGCTCTACCCCACCTCGACCGCCACCACCGTGCGGGTCGCGGCCAAGGGCGGGACGCCGATGACCACCGACGGGCCCTACGCCGAGACCAAGGAGGCCCTCACCGGCTTCTACCTGCTCGAGTGCGCCGACCTCGACGAGGCGGTGCGGGTCGCCGCGACCATCCCCGCCGCCTGGGACGGGGTCGTCGAGGTGCGCCCCGTCATCGAGTTCCCGATGTGAGTGCCGTCGCCTCGGGGGCGGGTCCGCTCGCCCCCGAGGACGCCCACCGCGCCCTGGCCGAGATCGTCCGGGTCGCCGGCCGCGACGTCCTCGCCACCCTCGCCCGCTGGACCGGCAACCTCGCGCTCGCCGAGGATGCCGTGCAGGACGCCAGCCTGCGCGCGCTGCAGACCTGGCCGCGCGACGGCATCCCGGACAACCCGGTCGCGTGGCTGCGCACCACGGCCCGCCGCTGCGCGGTCGACCTGATCCGCCGCGAGTCGGCCCGCGGGCCCAAGGAGGCCCTCGCGTTCGGGACGCTCGCCGACACGGTGCTGCCGGAGGAGGACCCGGGGCCCGAGGTCGTCGAGGACGACCTGCTGCGGCTCGTGTTCACCTGCTGCCACCCCAGCCTCGCCCCGGAGACCCGGGTCGCCCTGGCCCTGCGCACCCTGTGCGGCCTCGGCACCGAGGAGGTCGCCCGGGCGCTGCTCGTCTCCGAGCCGACGATGGCCAAGCGGCTGACCCGCGCCCGGCAGAAGATCCGGCTGGCCGGCATCCCCTACCGGGTGCCGTCGGCCCACGACCTGCCCGAGCGCTGGGACACCGTGCTCGCCACGACCTACCTGATGTTCAACGAGGGGTACGCCGCCACCGCCGGCCCCGAGCTGACCCGCCCGGCCCTGGTCGCCGAGGCGCTGCGGCTCACCCGGCTGCTGCACCGCCTGCGCCCCAACGACCCCGGGGCGACCGGGCTGCTCGCGCTGATCCTGCTCCAGGACTCGCGCCGCGCCGCCCGCACCGACGCGACCGGGGCCGCCGTGCTCCTGGCCGACCAGGACCGCACCCGGTGGGACCGCGCCGCCATCACCGAGGCGGTGCCGCTCGTGGGTGAGGGGCTGCGCCTGTCGCCCGCGCACCCCGACCCGTACGTCGTGCAGGCCGCGATCGCCGCCTGCCACGCGCTCGCCCCGTCGTGGGAGGAGACCGACTGGGCGGCCATCGAGTCCTGGTACGAGGTGCTGCTGCGGGTCGACGACGGGCCGGTGGTGCGGCTCAACCACGCCGTCGCGGTCGCCGAGGCGCGCGGGCCGCAGCAGGGGCTCGACCTGGTCGACGCGATCGACGGCCTGCGCGACTACCCGCTCTGGCACGCGACCCGGGCCGCCCTGCTGCGCCGCCTCGACCGGCCGGGCGAGGCGGCGGCCGCCGACGACAAGGCCCGCCGCCTGCCGCTCAACGCGGTGCAGCGCGACCTGCTCGACCGCTGACCGCCTGCGCACGCCCACGAGACGTCGTTGTGCCCGGGGATAACTCTCTGTTGGAATACGTATAAGCAGGCGACGGTTGCCACCGTCGTCGGCTCCGCCGAGCCGGATGCCGTGTGCCCACCCAGGGTGCGTGGTCGGCCCCGTTCCAGCGAAAGGCCCCGCGATGCCCATCCTCGACGACGTGACCCAGGCCGTCGGCAACACCCCGCTCGTCCGGCTCAACCGGATCATCGACGGGGACGCGATCGTTGCCGCCAAGCTCGAGTTCTACAACCCGGCGAGCTCGGTGAAGGACCGCATCGGCGTCGCGATCATCGACGCGGCGGAGGCGTCGGGTGACCTCAAGCCCGGTGGCACGGTCGTCGAGGCCACGTCGGGCAACACCGGCATCGCCCTGGCCATGGTCGGCGCGGCGCGTGGCTACAAGGTCGTGCTCGCGATGCCCGAGTCGATGAGCAAGGAGCGCCGCGCGCTGCTGCGTGCCTACGGCGCCGAGCTGATCCTCACCGACCCGTCGCTCGGGATGAAGGGCGCCGTCGCCAAGGCCGAGGAGATCGTCGCCGAGCGCGAGGGGGCCGTGCTGGCCCGCCAGTTCGCCAACGTCGCGAACCCCGAGATCCACCGCAAGACCACCGCCGAGGAGATCTGGAAGGACACCGACGGCGCGGTCGACATCGTCGTCGCCGGCATCGGCACCGGTGGCACCATCACCGGCGTCGGCCAGGTGCTCAAGGCCCGCAAGCCCGGCGTGCAGATCATCGCGGTCGAGCCCGAGGAGTCGCCGATCCTCAACGGCGGCGCCCCCGGCCCGCACAAGATCCAGGGCATCGGCGCCAACTTCGTGCCCGAGATCCTCGACACCACGGTCTACGACGAGGTCATCGACGTCAACGCCGAGACCTCGGTGAAGTGGGCCCGCCGCGCCGCCACCGAGGAGGGCCTGCTCGTGGGCATCTCCTCCGGCGCCGCGCTCGCCGCCGCGAACCAGGTCGCCTCGCGCCCCGAGAACGCCGGCAAGACCATCGTCGTCATCATCCCGAGCTTCGGCGAGCGCTACCTGTCGACGATCCTGTTCGAGGGTCTCGTCGACTGACATGTCCATCATCCGTGCCGCCCGGGCGAGCATCCGCGAGGATCTCGACGCCGCGATGCTGCGTGACCCCGCCGCCGAGACGCGGTCTCGACGTGGCCGTGAACTCGCCCGGGCTGCACGCGATCTGGGCCTACCGGGGCCTGCACCAGCTGTGGCAGAAGCCCGGGGCCCGCCCCGCGGCCCGGGCGCTGTCGACCGTCGTGCGGTCGGTGACCGGGGTCGAGATCCACCCCGGCGCGCAGATCGGCCGCCGCTTCTTCATCGACCACGGGATGGGTGTCGTCATCGGCGCCACCGCGGTCGTCGGCGACGACGTGATGCTCTACCACGGCGTCACGCTGGGCGGTCGGTCGCTCGCCCGCGGCACCAAGCGGCACCCGACCGTCGGTGACCGGGTCACCATCGGGGCCGGCGCGCGCGTGCTGGGCAACATCGAGATCGGCGACGACGTGCAGATCGGCGCGAACTCCGTTGTGGTCAAGCCGGTTCCCGCGGGGGCGGTCGCGACCGGGATCCCCGCCAAGGTGCGCTTCCCCGAGCGCCCCGACGAGGACCCCTACGACGCGCTCTTCGCCGAGCCCGCCCTGTTCATCTGACCCTGGCCGCGGCAGCCCTGTGCGCGACAGGAGCAGCGGCCCAGTCCGCCCCGTAGGCGCAGAACAGCCGCCCCTCCTCGACGCCCGCGCTCGCGATCTCGAGGGCCTCGGCGGCATCCAGGCCCTGCGCGAGCACCTGGTGGTACGCCGACATCACGGTGTGGGCGTCCTCGTCGCCGACCGGCCCGACGGCCGCCACGACGGACCGCACGCCGGTGGCGAGCAGACTGGCCGTGAGACCGAGCGCCTCGTCGCCGGCCCGCACGTGGGTGCGCCCGACCTCGCACGACGACAGCACGACGTGCTCGGCCCCGATGCCGGTGCGCTGGAACTCGTGGGCGAACACCGGGCCGTCGCCCATCACGACCGAGGAGAACAGCGGGCTCTCGTCCTGGTGGATGCCGTGAGCCGCGACGTGCACGATCGTGCTGTCGGACAGGGCCTTTCGCAGCTGTGCCCCCGTCGCGACGCCGCTCTGGCCCACCGCCGGCCCGATGCCCCAGGCTCGCTCGACGTCCCGCACCTCGCTGACCGCGCGGCTGAGGCCGGGGCCGGCCAGTGCTGCGACCCGCTGCTCCTGGCCGGGGTGCCGAGTCGACGACGACCGGCGGGCCCAGAACGTCGCCGACGGCGCGACGGTGACGATGCGGCCGCGGATGCCGGGGACCAGCCGCCACGGCAGGGACGCCAGCGAGGCCGACGGGATGATGACGAGCCGGTGCGCGCGGGGCAGGACGGGGGCGAGCACCTCACCCAGCGACGCCGCCGTGCGCAGCATCGAGCGTTCGATGACCTCCTCGAGGGCGGTTCCCCTCGCGAGACGGCGCGTGGCGAGATCGGCCCGTAGCCGGGCCGCGGCCTCGACCACCCGTGCGCCGTCGGGAACCCGGGTGAGCTTCGCGCCGCTCGGGGTCACCGTGACCGCCCAGAGCAGCCCGCGGTGGATGAACAGGCTCAGCAGGCCGGAACGAGCCTGGTCGAGCAGGGGTCGCAGCGCTGCGACCGTGACCGGCCGTTCCTCGGCGTGGGGATGGGCAGCGCCCGACTCCTCCCAGTCGCGGCGCGCCACGGCTCGCTCGGCCTCTCGTGCCGCAGCCTCCAGTGCGGCTCGGCGGGACGGGTCGGGGGCGTCGAACGCCTCGGCGTGCAGCCGGCGTGCATCGGCGGTGAGGCGGGCCAGCTCCACGTCGTGTGAGGCGACCAGTGGGGGAAGGCGTTGCGAGACACCGCGCCACAGCTCGGTGGCATCGAACACCTGCGCCGGGGAGCCGCTGGCGATGGCGAGGTCGAGGTGGGCGTCGCGCAGCCGGCTGGTGTGCAGGGCGGCGGCGGTGCGCGAGTCGATCGAGGTGTGCCGCGCCTGCTCGACGGCGAGCCGGTGCGCCCCGCGCCGCAGCTCGCGGCGCACGAGGTCCGGGCGACCCTCGGCGTCGTGCAGCTGGGCCAGCGCCAGCGTGCGCTGGAGCCGGAGCGGGAAGGCGGCCGCACGCCGCACCTCGGGTCGGGCCAGCTGTCGGCGGGCCTCGTCCACGTTCCCCACCAGCGCGCTCGCCTCCGCGGCGAGCACCGCGGCCTCGGCCCCGACGGCGCTGGACCCTGCGGGGCCGTCGGCGAGGGCGGACAACGTCGTCGCGGTGGCCGACGGGTTCCGGCCCAGGAGCAGCTCCGCCTGAAGGCGGAGCAGGGAGGCGCGAACCGCCCACGCCGTCTCGGACCCCCGGGCGAACCGCCGCTCGGCGCGGGCCGCGAACCCACGGGCATCGGCGTGCTCGTGGCGCAGGAGGGCGAGGCGCGCCCGCTCGAGGTCGGCCTCCGCGACGTCGTGGGCGATGCCGCCTGCGCGAGCCGCCTGCTCGCCCTCCTCGAGGGCCTCCATCGCCTGGTCGATCAGACCTGCCTCCGACAGCACCCGGGCGCGGTCGAGAACGGCTGCCGGTGGCAGCAGGTCGCCGCCGAGCTCGCGCGCCTGCTCCATGAGTGCCAGGGCACGCGGGAGGTTGCCGAGCAACATCTGGAGGCGACCGCGGTTGTGCAGCGCGGCGGCCGCGAGGTCCGGGAAGCCGAGCGCCACGGCATCCTGGTGGGCGCGCCTGAGTCGCACGTCGCTGTCGTGGTACCGGCCGAGGAACTGGTAGGTCAGGCCGAGGTTGAGGTGCAGCAGGCACCGGGTCCTCGGCGCCACCTCGGCCGTGAGGGACACGCCCTCGAGCAGCTCGCGGGTGCGCTCCCACTCGCCGACCCGCCCGTGCAGCCCCGCCCGCTGGACCACGACCAGGGAGTGGACGTGGTCGGCGGGCACCGGCCAACAGGCCGTCGGCGCTGTCCAGGAGGGCGAACGCCCCCGCGCGATCGCCGCGCTGGACACGGGACACCGCGTGCGTCACGTGCACCCGGCCCGCAGGACCACCGCGTCGTCGAGGAGGTCGGCCTCGGTGTCCAGGCGGCGGATCGCCCGACGCAGGAGCGCCTCCGCGCGCGCAGGCGCGCCCGCGGCGTTGGCGAGGACGGCTTCCTCGACGAGGCGGGTGACGTGGTCGTGCAGGTCGCGGCGGATCCGTTCCCTCAGATCTCCACGGTGGGCGTGATGACGGGGCGGACATCGCCCTCGGGCAGGAACACGAAGCGCACGAGGCCCCGCGGTGCCGGGTCGACGGTGAACCGGCCGTCGTCGTCGACCTCCGCCGTGATGGTGCGGGTGCCGGTCCGGATCTCGACCCGCACCGGCGAGTCGTGGCCGGTGACCCAGCCGTCGACCCGCACCTCGTCCGCGTCGATGGGCGACATGGTCACCATGACCGACATGGCCTCGGCGCTGAAGGTCAGGGTCTGGGTCTGGGTGTACTCGGAACGGGCCAGGGCGCTCTCCGCGCCGACCCGCTGCAGCTCGGCCACCTCGGCATGCATCGCCTGCACGGTGAGGGCGAACTTGATGTCCTCGGTGAGCCCGGCGGGCACCGGGTCGGCGGCGCGGAAGACCTCCGCGATGGTGTCGAGGATGGTGCTGTCGAAGTCGTCGAGCGGCTGCGCGGCGATGTCACGGTCGGTGCTCACAGCGCACCTCCTTCCCAGGCGGGGTCATTGGCGAGAGCGGTGCGGAGCTTGGCGAGGCAGCGGCCGCGAGTGGGGCCGATGCTTCCCATCGGCATCTTCAGTGCCTCGGAGACCGCGGCGTAGTCGGGTCGTTCGGCGAAGGCGATCACGCGCAGCAGCGCCTGGCACTTCGGGGGCAGGTCCTGGAAGTGGCCCCAGAGCACCCGGTGCCCCTCACGGCGGAGCACCACGGTCGAGGGGTCGGGAACGGAGTCGGGGAGGTTCTCGTCGAGGTCGTGGTCCTCACGGCCCGCTGCCTTGTGCACTCGCCAGGTCTCGCGGCGCACGGTGACGATGAGCCAGCCCATGACGGCCTGCGGGTCCTTGATCCGCTCGCAGCTCTCGACGAGCCGCAGCCAGGCGGTCTGCACGGCGTCCTGGGCCACGCCGTCGGGGACGCCCTGGGCTCGCGCCGTGTGCCAGAGCACCGGCGTGAGGAGGTCGACGAGCTCGTCCATGGCCCTGACGTCGCCGTCGCGGTACGCCTTGAACGCGGATGCCGCCCGCGTCGCGAGCGACTGCACGGTGTCGTCGGTGGCCATCAGGCCTCCTCCGGGGCGAAGCGGTCGGCCTGGGCCCGGGCGACGACCTGGGCGGACGCCGCGAGCGCCCGCGACGGGCTGCCGGTGACCGTCGGGGCCTCTTGCCGAGGACGATCTCGGCGGCGATGTCGCCGACGATCCAGGGCGCGGCGAACGACGTGCCACTCCACACCGCGAAGCCGGAGCGGAAGTCGTCGAAGTCGACGCCGGACCGCGGGCCGGGCCCGAAGCCCTCGACGCTGAGCACCGGGTTGAGCGAGCCGGAGAGGGTCGTCGGAACGGTGCTCACGACGCCGGCGCCGGGGGCGTGGGCGGTGACCCAGTCGCCGACGTTGGAGAACAGCGCGATGCTGCGGTCGTCGGGGTTGGTCGCGCCGACACCGACGAGACCGTCGTGCCCGGCTCCGCGAAGGCGGCGGGGAAGAAGCGCGCGCGGGTGGCGTCGTTGCCGGCGGAGGCGACGACGACCACGCCCTCGTCGGCGAAGTCCTGGAGGAGGTCGTGCAGCGCCGAGTCGTCGGCCTCCTCGGGGGTCTCGTGGTAGTAGCCGAGCGAGAGGTTGACCACGTCGAGGACGCCGTGGGGGATGGTGCCGGGGTGGCCTTCGCGGCGCGGTGCCGGTCGAGCAGGAGGCCCAGCGCGGTGACGATGTCGTCCTCGAGGGCGGCTCCGTCGGAGGCCATGATCGGAACCTCGAGGATCACGGCCTCGGGGCAACGCTGCCGGATGATGCCCGAGATGAAGGTGCCGTGGCCGCAGAGCACGTCGACCAGGCCGTTGACGTCGTCGATGATCACGCCGGTGTTCTCGGGGTCGCGGGACGGCTCCTTCCACACGCCGATCGGCTCACCATCGAAGGTCACTCGCCGGTGTGCGCCGGGGCAGGTGCCGGTGCACTGCTCGGCGGTGGCTCCCTCCGGCTCGTCGGGGAACCACGGGTGCTTCCCCAGGCCGGTGTCGAGGACCGCGACGACGGGTGCGTTCGCGCTCGGGGTCACGGACGTGCGTGGGGCTCGGTGGCCGATCATACTACCGGGCTGCGGCCGCCGATGCCGGGGGTGCCGTACTCGGCGAGCAGGCCGCCACCGCCCCACACGCCGCCGCCTCCGCCCCAGACGCCGCCTCCGCCACCCCACACGCCGCCGCCTCCGCCCCAGACGCCACCTCCGCCACCCCACACGCCGCCGCCGGCGGTGAGGACGTGCTCGACGCTGACCCCGCTGGCCATGCTGCGCCCGCGCCGGTCGCGGCGCTCGCGGAGCCGCCGCTTGGCGTCGCCCTCGGTGCTGTCGGTCGGGTCGGGCAGCCGGCCCAGGCCGAGCTGTCGTACAGGAGGCTGCCGCGCTCCGAGGGTTCGGTGAGCGCGTCCTGGAGGAAGCGCCACGCGTCGGGGACCTTTCCGGCCTTCTCCGGGTGTCGCTCGAGGCGCACGCGCGTGACGGTGACCTTCGCGTCCGGGCTGAGCGAGTCGCTCTTGCCGCGGTGGGGCACGCTGACCGGCTCGCCCACCTGCTTGAGCACGAGCGAGTTGCGCTCGAGGCCGGCGAAGGCGATGAGCTC
>CAWAKY010000046.1:0-81742 GCA_963782695.1 uncultured Actinomycetota bacterium
ATCTGAGCAGCTCGCCGCCGCTGGCCGCTTCGGCCGACCTGGACAGCGAGCTGGACCTCACCGACGGAACCACCAGCTGGACCCCGACGAGCTCGAGCCGTCGGGCCGCACCCACGGCCGATCCTGGCCACGCCTGTCGGTCATTAACGCCGCTAACTAACAGAAGAATCGCCAGAGACACGCGTGATCGGACGCATCGCGGACCCGATCGAAGGACACACACGCACCGTTGCTCCAGCGCCACTACATTTCGGGTGTGGCATCTCGACGCAGCGAAGCACAGCGGCTACTGGCCGAGATCGAGGCCGAGCGGTCCACTGCTCAACGAGATCGACGGGCACAGGCAACTGATGGTGACCTTGACTTCATTGCCGCACTCGTAGCGTCGGCGGGCTTCTCGCGCAGGAAGCCGCGTCGCGTGTTCGCCTGCGCGGGCACATTGCTCGGGCCGTGGTGGATATCCTGCGCACGGACGCCGCCCTGTCGCAGGACCTTGTCGCCTTCGACCAACGGTTCATGATTGTCGAGCCGAGCCGAGACCCGTTCGACAGCAGGGTCGGCCGGCACTGATCAGGAACCTGCACCCGAACCAGTCGGCGCCCGGCCCGCCTACAAGCGCCTCTTCGAGGGCCAAGACGGCGAGGCGCTGACGGCCGCGTGGATAGGCGCGTCGCAAGACCTCCATGGCGTCGTCTCGTCGCTCCGCAACGAGCAGCAACCCACACAGGAGCCAGCCGGTGTCGGCCGGGTCCTGGCCGTACCTGGCCACGGCGGACTCGAAGCGATCAGCGGCCCAGGCCTGCGCGCTGTCGCCGGCCGCCCAGCTGTGCGAGCACCGGCAGCGCGCGGTCGGTGAGAGTGCGCGCAGCACCGGGGTTTCGAGAGCGAGCACGTCGTCTGCGCCGGTGAAGCTCCACACCTTGCTCGGCATGTCGCTCGACGGGGCGAAGATGGGAATGACCACTTGGGTCCTGTCGCGCGCGAGGTCCGCCGTCATGCCGGGTACCAGCGCCGCCTCGACCGCCGGCAGGCGTGACGTCACCGAGAGGGTCAGCTGAGCGCCGGAACGAAACGCCGGCGGGCGGACGTGGAGGTCGAATCTGATGCGTTGGCATTGATCCCGTGGTCCCGCCTGGCGAAGGTCCAGCCGCGGCAGGTGAAGCCTTCAGTGCTCAGTAGCTCAGCGATGGCTCCATCGAGGAGGGGTCTGCGGCGGCCCGGTATTGCTGCCGGGTCGGCAGGGGACTCGTCGGTTCCCCTTCCGGTTCTGCGGCCAGTGGTGTGCCGGGAAGGTCGCGCTGATGTCGTTCCATTGGTAGTCGCCCCGCCACGCGGCCCTCACCGTCGCCGCTGTGTTCCTCCAGCCAGCCGGTGAAGGCCGCGGCCACCCGCTCCCGCGACACCGACCGGGTCTGGACGTGGGTGTCCACAGATCCTTCACGCAGCTCGAGCTGGTAGCTCCCATCTGGTCGCAACCAGACCTGGATGTACACCTCAGGGTCGTCCATGCTCACCAGCACCGCAGAACCGTCACGCGGCAGCGTCTTCATCACCGCCAGGACGACGTCCGGTTCCGGTGCGCGCACGCTGCGGTGCGAGGTCGCAGTCAACCGGTAGCGATGCTGGGCGGCACGACTCATGGGCGTCATTGTGCCGAGACCACGCAACCGGGGTTTAGCTGGGAGGCGTCGGGGCTGGCAGCGGCCATGCTGCACCCGACGGATGGCGCCTCCGGCCGGTACGGTGCGGTCAGCGGCACCTGGACAGGGCGCAGCCCGCATGGGTAAAGGAGGCAGTCATGGCGCGACCCGGCAAGTCGGCCGCAGACTGGGCCGCCTTGAAGGATCAACGGTTGGTTCCCGCGGACGTCACCCCCAAGCGCGACATCGGCCGCTGGGTCGATGGCGAGTTGTGGTACTCCGTATGCGTCCACAAGAGGCACGACGAGCTCAACGCACAGGTGTGGGTCGGTGTCGCCGACTTCCTGGAGTCACTGGGCACGTACGGGCGGATGGGTGTGGACGTCCGCATTGGGGAGGACTGGGAGGCCGTGGCCCGTAGACGCCGAGGACGTGCAGCAGCTGATCGACCAGGTTACGCCCCCGCGTTGGCAGCCGTTACCAGCCCCTACGACATCCTCGACGCGGTCGAGGCCGGCGTCCTCGAGCGCGACGGCATCCGCATCGGCAAGCAGTACGCGGGACGGCCAGCCAACATCGTCTCAGCGGGTGATCCTGGCCGACCACCTCGGCGAGCATGAACGTGCCGAGGCCAACCGTGCAGCGGCACGCGAGCTGAAAGGCGTCCCATCCCCGTGGCCCGGCCAGGGCGGTGACCAGTGGCACTCAGCCCAAGGCCGGGCCTGGAGCTCAACGGCAGACGCGCTATGGGGCGCCCGGTCCGACTTTGACCATGGTGACGGTCGAACGCCTCCGGCGACGCCCGCGGCCGGCGCGTCTGAGCTGGGCCTTCACCGTGGGACTTTGCGGCACGACTCGGTGAGGCCGTTGCGCCGGGACTTTCTGCGCTGAGGCGTCGGTCTACGATCATCGGCCATGGCCCGCACGATGCCACCGCGCCCGGTGGACATCGCAGCGGCGTTTCCCGAGCTGAGCCGGCATTCGACGACGGCGACGCGGCCGCACCCCCGGCCAGGAAGTCCCACGGCCGCTGACAGCTCAGTCGGCGGGCCGTTGCTGTGGCCGGCCGAGGAGGCCTGGCCCATGTGCACCGACGGCAACGGCCACCACGCGTCGGAGCTAGGACGCCCTCAACGGTGCGCCGGAGCCAGGCCATTCACGCCGCTGCCCGGTCGCGCGAGGCTGCGACAGGCACCCGCTACCAGCTCACGGCTGACGAGCGCGCGGCGCTGCAGGACCCCACGTTCTCCGAGCCCCACCATCTGTTGCGCCAGCCGATCCCGCTGGTTGCGGTGGCGCAGCTTCACCGTCGACACGTTGGATGGGCCGGCCCGGACGGCACAGATGTGCTGCAGGTTCTGGCGGTGTCCGTCTACCACCCGGACGCGGGTCACATCCCGCGGGTGACTTTGTACTGGCGCTCAAGAGCGAGGTTGGCCGGCCGCTGGACGCGCTGCTCGACCAGCTCGTGGGTGACGACGCTGGACCTGCCCTTGCGCCATGCGCGCCGCACCCGGAGCAGGTCCGTGGATACCAGTACGGCGGGCCGTCGCCCGAAGAACTCGACGGTACGGATCGCCGCCTGGGGCAAGTAGTCCAGCCGTAATCTTTGCCGGCCCAGTCCGTGCCTCATGATGACCGGGACTTGTCTTTGGCCCCGGGGTGGAAGGTGGCGGACTGCGAAGCCGTCGACGACCGACCCGGATCCTATGGCCTGCGATGACGGCACCGCGATGACGCTGTTGCTCACGGTGGACTCCAGCGAGTGGGAGGGCGCGGACTCCACCTGGCTGGCCGGTGGAGGACCCGGTGGGCGCTTGGCCGATGCCGACCGGCGTGACCATCGGACGCGGCGACGCCCTCGACCACTCTCCGCTGCCCAAAGTCCTTCCGCCACCCGTGGGCCACCGTGGAGCCAACCGATCGGTTGACCGGAGCCCCGTCAGCGACACGCTGGTTTCCGCTTGGCGTATGGACACCGAACGCAGTCACCAGGCGATCTGCTTGGCATGCGGGTCCTCGCGTCCACTGCTGACCTCCACGCCGCCGCCTTCTTCAAGGAGGCCGTGGATCGGGATGCGGTGTGGCTGCTACGAATCGACGACGACGCAGGCCCCGGCGACGCGCAGGCCGCCACCAAGGCCGGGGAACTCGCCGTCGGGCTGTGGTCCACCGAGAACCGGGCCGCGAACACTGCCTTCACTGTCCCCGCGAACAAGGGGCACCGCCTGGAACGGCTCACCCTCGACGGGCTGCTGACCAAGTGGGGCGCCTGCACCTGATGCCGCATCCTCGAACGTTGGTCTGAACTGGGCTGGTCCTAGAGCCCAAGGGGCAAGGGTGACGACCTACGCCCTGGTCTACGGGCTCAGGAACGCGTGTGGAATCCCCGGCGCCCCCGAGGGCGAAGCCCACGCGCCGCCGAATGGGGCAGTTGAGCCCCAGATGACGTAGCCGGCCGTGCACAGCCAGTGACACCAACAAGCCACCCACAGCGAGCCCCTCCAAGGCAGCCGGCCAGGCCCTGCGCGTGGTGCACGGCGGACGTCGAGCACCACCGAAGTGCCGTCATCTAACGAGCCTCACTGAATCTCGAGGACCCGCCCCGGCGGACTGCAAGTTGCTGCGCGAGCCCCTTACCTGCCTGCATATCGACGCAGGACCTCAGAGTCAGGTGCGACGCCCAGATCAAAGTCCACGCTCTCCCTCGCGCCCACGAATGAGCTCGGTTAACAGCGGGTCGGTCGGCGCCGATGCAGCCACCTCGACCACCACCAACCCGATGCGAGTGGTCCACATCGTGCACTGAACGCGGCCAACCGGCTTTCGACGAAGCTTGCCTCGAGCGGCCGGAACGGCACCACGCGAGCGCACCAGTTGCCGGCATCACCGACCGACACTCGTTGCCCACTCGGCATCACCTCGACGTTGGTGACGACGTCACCCAGTGCGACACCACTGGCGTACACCGGGGACCGGAGGAGACGGAAACGGCCCTCGACCGGTTCGGCGTCCACTGCTTCGCGATCCTGCGGCGGATATCCGGACTCGTCCCGCGGCAGTTCAACGAGACGTGCACCGTCGACTGACCGATCAGGCACCTCGCCGCCTGTCCTCGTCACTGCCAGGCCCGCCTCGTCGGCAAGCTTCTTCTCGTTACCGCAGCTCACGCTCGCCCAATAGCGCGCCGTGTTGCTCGTGGTACTCTCGAATCACTACCTCGGGCGCAGGGGACGAGGGCCACATCGCAAGGAGGTACCGGTCCGGCGCCACCTCGTCGTCTGACGGGTCCTCATCACCGCCGGCGTTCATCGCCTGCGCGCAGTACCGGGCGCCATGCCAGCCCGGAGTGACCCAGGAACATCGAACCGTTCGTCGAAGGAGACCAAGTGCATTGTGGCAGCGGGGATCTCATCGTCTCCACCACGTCCTCCCACCTGTCGCCCACAGGCGGCGCCTCGTCGTGGAAGTCCACCGGAACTGCACCGTGTCGTGCGAGTCCCGGCGGTCACCATCAAATGCCCGGGCGCCTGGGCGCCTGGGCGCCACAGATACCGTTGCGCTGCCCCGCGCGCCGCCATCAGATCCGGTGGGTCATCCTCCGCCATCAGCTCGACAAAGCTGTATTCCACGAAGATCTCAAGGTCGATCGCGCTCAGCACTGGGCCATCAGCGACGCTCCCAGCCCGTGCTTGTCGGGGACCGCCACCGCCTTGGCGCCAAAGCGGGTCGCTGAGCGCAACCGCGGGGCGCCGATGAGCGTGCGTCTGGATCTAATGGGCATCGCCTTTGGCGAGGATCGCCGGGATGGGGTCGATAGCGGGGCGGGCACTTGTGTGGCAGGAGCTACACCAGCTCGGCGACCTAGTGCGCGACCCGACGTTCGCTGGCGACGCGCAAGCGATCTGCCGCGAGATGGGGAGGCGCCGCTTCGGCCTTCGGCCCGGACTGGTCTAGGGCAGAGTGCTCAGCTCAGCGAAGGTCGCCGCAAGTGCGTTGACTTCCCTGCGCACCATGCTCATGAACAGCACGTCGGAGAGCGCGCCACTGCGGACAACCTCGTCCACGGCAAGCTCCGCCTGAACGAGTTGCGGCCCCCCCGCCACACCAACCGCCCCGACCGCTCGAGAACTCAAGGACGTGCGATTCGGCTCGGGCCTGACCTGTTCGTGGCCGCCCTCGAACAGTTCAAGGCCGATCCAGACGGTGACGCCGACGGCCAGCGAACAGTAGAAGGCCGGGTCGTAGGGATCGTCCACGTCAAGCTCCGGCAGCTCTATGAGCTTGGACCTGATTCCTCTCGGCGTCGACTCTTGGGGCAGCCTTCCCTTGGACAGCTGGTCCAACCACCGCGCGACCTCCGCGCAGGTCGCCGACGTGAATGCCGACAGCACCGGCAGCGGCAACCGGCCCAACCGACGATCACCCGGAGAGTGCCAACATCTGACGTCTTCACAGTGGCTGTCTCCCTCCAGAGCCGGCGATGTCTCGTCTGCCCGATCACGGTGTCACGGGGTCACCACCGTCATGACGTGAGGCCCATTGTGCTGCGCGAAGGACCCTTCAGATGGTTTGAAATGATGCAGCCGTGGAAGGTGCACTCGAGGTGTTCAAGGTGTGGACCAAAGATGCCCTTGCTCCAACGCTGCGCGGCATGGGCTTTCGGGGGTCGGGCAGACCTTCACGCTGCCCAGCGAGGAAGTGCTGGGCGCTGCTCGGCCTGCAGAAGTCGACCTACTAGCGCCTCTCACCTGGTCAAGTTCACGATCAACCTGTCGGTCGCGAACCGGACTTTGTGGAGCGAGCTTCGCGAGTGGCAGCACTATGGACTAGGCGTGCGCCCATCGGCGAGCGTTCGATCCCCCGGCCAAATGATGAAACGCATCGGCAACGCCTTCCCCGACCGCCAGAACAAGTGGTGGTCGGTCACTGCGGACGCATCACCACAGGAACTGACCGCCCTCCTTATCGACGTCGAAACGGCTGTGCGGATACGGACTGCAAACTCCGCGCGATGCTCGAAGCCAGCACCAATGACCGCGTGCAAGACAGGGGTCAACTCGATCCAACGACTCGGCCCCGCCCCGCTCACTTGAGGTAGCCCGCGAAGCGGCCTGTCGAGCGCCCCGGCAAATCACCGTAGATACCAGCCAAGTAGTTGGCGATCACCAGCTGCTCCTCTGACGCGATTCCATCTCACGAAGCCATCCACACCTCGCACGGTGGCGGTCTTCAGGCCCGCGGGGCGTCCCACTCCAACCGGCGTGGCCCTTGCCCGCTCAGAAGCATCCGGAACTCGGCATGTCAGTGAACATCCGAACCGCCTCTCGGCGGCCGAGCGCGCTCAGCGGGAGGTGCGGCGGATCCAGGCGTCGCCGAGCCGGTTGAGGGCGGACTCAGGGTGGCGATGTCGCGGTCGTAGATCCGGCCGGTCTCGAGGCCGGCCGAGAGACGGTCGATGGCCTGGATGAGTTCGGGCAAGGTGGTCGCGGACGCGGGCTTCGGAGGCGGCCGTGCGGTCTGGCGCCGGCGGTGCGAGCCTCGGCGAGTAGCCGGGGATGAAGTGGTCGAGCATCGCCGTGATGTCGTCCCAGACCTCGCTGTCGAGCTCGCCACGGCTGCCGACGGCTCCGCAGTCGGACCAAGAGATCCCGGGAGAGCCGCGAGGAACGAGCCACGCGAGATACGCCGATTCGTCTCGTTCCTGCTGCGTCGGGGTGCGCTCGGGACGCGGCTTGGGTGTCCTCGGGACGTCGATCATCCGGACCTGAACGGCCGCCTCGCGGGCGCCGCGGCGGGTCACTGCGGCGATGTTTCGGCAGCGGCTCGAGCACCACACGGGGCGGCGGCCGCGGCCGCCATACGACACCGGCGCGCCGCACTGCGGGCACCCCCGCGGCTCCTCCCCCGCCATATCCACGGTAACGAAACGGCGCGCATTTCGCATCACCGAAACGTCCCGCAAACCGGAGTGCATGAGGTGTGCAGTTGACGGCGTTTCCGATTTTCGGGGAGGGACGTTCCGGAGGTTCAGGCGGGTCGGCTGGGCGGGGATGCGCAGTGGCGATGTGGGGCATGGCGGGGTGGGACATGGGCTGCGCTGGCGGTCGTGGGCGGGGTCGATCAAGGCGTGCGAGGGATGGCTCAGGACGCGGGCCGCCTACGTCCCGGAGGCGCGCGCCATCGCCGACAGGGCGGTGGCGATCTCCTGGTCGCGGCCACGGGCGGCGTGCTGGTACCGCAGGGCGGCGTTGACGCTGCTGTGGCCGAGCCGCTCCTGCAGCTCGGCGAGCGTCGCGCCTGCCCGCGCCGCCATCGTGGCGCCGGTGTGCCGGAGGTCGTGCACTCGAAGGTCCGGGCGGCCGGCCGCCTCGCGGGCCATCCGCCAGTGCCGGTGCATCGTCGACGGCTGCAGGTGCGAGACGCCGTCGCGCCCGGGGAAGAGGAGGGCGTCGGGACCCGGCGCCGTCATCGTGTCGAGGTGGTGGGCGATCGCAGGGACGACGTGCGGAGGGATGGAGACCACCCGCGTCCCTGCCGCCGACTTCGGCGTGCCCACGATGGGCTCGCCGCCGACCCACGACAGCGCGCGGACGACCCGCACCGTCCCTGTCGCGACGTCGACGTCCCGGCGGCGCAGCTCGAGCACCTCGCCACTGCGCAGCGCACACCAGGCGCAGAGCAGCACGAGCGCGCGAAGCCGGTCGGGCATGGCCTCGACGATCACCTCGAGCTCCTCGATGGTCGCCGGTCGGATCTCCCGGGCCCGGGGAGTGTTCGCGGCCCCGCGGATGCGGCACGGGTTGCTGTCGATCACCTCGTCGGCGACCGCCGTGTTCATGCACGGCCTTGAGCAGCGCGTAGCTGCGAGCGCGGACGGTCGGCTTGTCGGCCGGCAGCCGCGCCCACCAGGTGCGCACCACGCTCGGCGTGATCGTGTCGATGGGCATCCGGCCGAGCACCGGGCACGAGGTAGCGACCCAGCAGGTGCTCGTAGCCCTCCCGGGTCCGGGGCTTGAGGGCACGCTCCCGCAGCCACTGCGTCGAGTAGGCGTCGAAGGTCAGCGACGCTGCCCGCTCCACCGGCACTGGCGGCCGCCACTCCCCCGACACGACCTCCTCGCGCCGCCGGCCCAGCCACCCCTCGGCATCCGCCTTGGTGTCGAAGGTGTGCGGCGCCGTCCGCCCACCAGGTCGGGCCCCACGTAGCTCGCCTGCCACCGCCCGAGGGCAGCTTTCGCACGTAGCCGAAGCCCCGTCGACGGCTCCGGCCACTCATGACGCACCCGTTTCGTGCCACAGTCGTGCGATATCCGTGCGATATCTCTGACTTCTCGTGATCATCCGTGACCACTCCTGTCCCCACCGAGCAGCGCTGCTGCGCGTGCTCAATAGCAGCACGGGACAAGGGTTTTGAGCAAGACCTACGTTGAGCTGGCGAAGGGACTCGAACCCTCAACCCCCTGTTTACAAGACAGGTGCGCTACCGATTGCGCCACGCCAGCGTGCCCGCGCCGAACCCGGCGCGGACAGCCCCGGAGTCTACGCGGAGACGTGCGACGGCATCCGCCATCGGCCACCGACGCACGGGCACGCAGCACCTCGGATCGCACGCAGCAATTGCTGCGTGCCGCACGAACTTCCGCGCCCTGCGCAGGTCCCGCCGACTCGGCGACCGGTGGCCTCAGAGCCGGCCGTCGCGGAACCGGGCGAACACCGACCGCGCCGACCCGTTGACCTTGACGATCGACTGGCCGTCCGAGCTCGTGCCGATCGACCCGACCGCCACCTCGTGCCCGACCTTGCGCGGGTCGAGCCGGTAGAACGACGCCACGAAGGTCAGCGCGTCGGCGGCGCTCAGGTCGCTCACGGCGTTCGCCGACACCACCGACATCTCCTTCGGGATGATGCCCACCCCGGACAGCCGGGCCGCGACGGCGGCCGCCAGCAGGATCTGGCTCTGGTGCGCCGAGCGGCCGAAGTCGCCGTTGGGCAGCGACTTGCGCTCCCGCGCGTACGCCAGCGCCTCCTTGCCCGACAGCGACTGCTTGCCCGACGGGATGGTCAGCTTGTGCAGGAAGACGATCTTCTTCGCGATCTCCATCGGCACCCCGCCCGACTGGTTCACGATCGCCGTGAAGCCCTTGAACCCGGTGGCGACGTAGCCCTCGACCGGCAGCCCGGTCACCCTGCGCACCGACGCGAGCTGGCCCGCTCCCCCGCCGTAGGCGAAGGCCGCGTTGATCTTCCCCGAGCCCCCGCCCGGCAGCGGCGCCCAGGTGTCGCGCGGGATGCCCATGACTCCCCCACCGCCCTTGCCGTCGATGCCGATCACCTGCAGGGTGTCGCCCCGGCTGCCCTTGAGCGGCTCCTTCACCCGCGCGTCGGTGCCGACGACCAGCACGAACCGCGGTCCCTTGCCGAGCTGCGGCGTGGCCTTGCCCAGCGACGGCCACCAGCCCCCGACGACCTTCCACGACGGCCCGACCGCCAGCGTCACGTCGTCTCCGGACGTCACCACGGCGACCTTCTCGGACCCCCAGGTGCCCATCGTCGCCGTCGCCTCGACGCCGGTCTTCCCGGCGTACTGCTTGCGCACCAGGGCCGCGAGGGGTTCGTCGGCCCCGTGCACCACCACGTCCGGCGCTGCCGCGGTCGTGGATGCCGTGGCGCTCGGCGCGCTCGACGTCGCCGCCGGCTCGGGGTCGGCGGTGCACGCCGCGAGCACACCGATCGCGCAGGCGGTGGCGACGACACGGGTTCGGGGTACGCATGCCGGCCACCGTATGCCGGGTGCTCACCGCCCGCTCACCCCGCGCCCCGCGCGGCTCAGGCGTGCCTCAGGCACCGCGGCCCAGGCACGGCTCACGCACGCCTGAGGTCGCCGCCCTCGTCGTCGTCCGACCGCGGGCTGCCGTCGCGCCCCTTCGGGCGGGCTCCGGCCACCGAGCGGTCCCACGGCGAGGCCAGGATCTCGCCGAACACCGTGCCGGTCGCGATGGCGACCAGGATGGCGCCCGCGCCGAGCAGCGTGGTGAGCCCGGACTGGATGGTCAGCGACCCCGGCGAGTCCCCACTGGCAGCCACGAGCTCGTACAGGCCGCGGAAGATGGTCAGACCGGGCAGCAGCGCGAAGCTGGCCGGCACCACGAGCACCATCGAGGGTGCGCCGAGCCGCGCGGCGACCACCCGACCGGCCGCCCCCAGCGCCACGGCGGCCAGCCCGGTGGCGGCGATCGCCCCGATGCCGACCCCTCGCGCGAGCGTCGCCGCGACCACGGCGGTGCCGACCGACAGCAGCCCGGTCGGCAGGATCAGCCGGCGCAGGCTCTGCACGGTGACCGCACCGCTCAGCCCGACGACGAGCGCACCACCCACGGCCGCGGCCACCGACGACTGGTTCACCCCGAGCTTGAGCACCGACGGCGACACGAAGTCCGACCCCAGCATCGTGGTGAGCGAGAGCATCACGGTCAGCCCGCCGGCGATGCCGATGATCAGCCCCATCAGCGAGACCAGCACCGACAGCAGCCGCCCGGCGCCGGTCAGCGGGAACCCGAACAGCACGTCCTCGATCGCCGAGGCCATCGAGCGCCCGGGCAGCATCGCGACGATGCCGCCGGCCACGATGAAGGCGAAGTCCTGCTCGGCCATCGGGTGCCCGGCAGCCACCGTCCCCGCGTAGACGGCCCCCGCGAGGAGGGTCGCCACCAGGGCGTTGATCGCGTTGGCGTAGAACTCGGGCAGCGCCGTGCGCGCGTAGAGCCGGTTCACCGCGGTGACCGCCAGCACGACGAGCACGGTCGCGAGCGCCGCGAGCGCGGTCGCGCCGATCATCACGGCGACGGCCGAGGCGAGCAGCGCGCTGGCGATCGAGACCGCCCAGACCGGGAAGATCCGCCGGCTGCGCTTGATCCGGCGCAGCCGCCGGTCGGCCTCGCGCGAGTCGATCTCGCCGGCGGCCAGGTCTCGCACCAGCTCGTGCACCGCGACCAGGCGGGCGTAGTCGTGCCGGGTGCGGCGCACCACGCGCAGCAGGGTGTGCGGGCGCCCGGTGGCGCTGGTCGCCTGGATGAGCAGCGACTGCAGGGTGATGTCGACCTCGACCAGGTCGACCCCGGCGGCCGCCGCCACCGCCGCGACGCTGCCGACCACCTGGGGCGCACCCGCGCCGCAGCGCAGCATCAGCTCGCCGACCCGGGCCGCGAGGTCGAGCGCCCAGCGCACCTGGGTGTCCTCGGGCGCCTCGCCCGGGATGCGCATGTTCCGGTACGGCGTGCGCCGCAGCAGGTCGGCCATCGGCATGGGTTCGGTCGGCGACTCGCCCTGGAAGATCCGTCCGGAGCGGTCGCGCGGGGGCTCGGTCACAGCGTCGGCACCACCTGGGACGCCCAGCCGGGCGCCGTCGTGCGGGGCCACCAGGTCGGCCCGTCGCCGGTGACGGTCATCGCGAGCACGACCGCGGCCACGACGAGCAGGATGCCGGCCGCCACCTGGCCGGCCGTCTCACCCGGGGTGAGCCCCCGCACGATGCTGCGGCTGCCGCGGCGCAGGCTGGCGCCGCCGGGCCCCCACCACGCGGTGAGCCCGGCGAAGACGCCGGCGACGACCAGCGGCAGCACGTCGTCGGTGCGCACGTCGGTGCCGCGCACGGCGGTGAGCACCAGGGCGCTGGCGAACATCGCGCAGACCCCGACGAACAGCGGCAGCACGAGGGTCGCGGCCGCCCCGACCAGGCCGAGCACGAGGTGCCACGGGCTGGTCGCCACCGCGACGGCGACGTCGCTGCCGCGGGCCCCGCGCTCGTGGCGGCGCATGACGAGCGAGGTCACCGAGCGGTCGGCGGTGCGGGCCAGGGTGACCCAGGCCAGCAGCCCGAGCACGGCCACCATCGGGGCGCGGGCCGAGACGGCGGCCAGCACGGCCAGCAGGGCCAGCAGGGTGCCGGAGCGGCTGGGTCGGCCGATCCGCGGGTCGCCCCACGGCCCGTGGCCGAGCCGGGCGGCATCCCAGTCCGACTCGGAGTCGGGCACCGGCGCACCGGGCGGGCCGGGCTGACCGGGAGCCGGGGCGAGCTGCTGCGGCAGGGGCGCGGGTCGGGCCTGCGGCGGGGGCTGCGGCGACTGCCGGCGCCACGGGGCGGGCCTGCTCCCAACCGGGCGGGCCGGCCGGGCGGCCGGTGGTGACCATCGGCGGCGGGAGCGGCGACGGCGCGGGCGCCGGCGACGGCATCCGGGCCGGGACGGGAGGAGCGGAGGCCGCGGGGACGGCGTACCCGCCGGCGCGCGCTGCCAGACCGGCACCGGCCGCGGCCGCCCCGATCACCGGCGCGACGGCAGGGCGCGAGGGCGGCGGAGGGGGCAGCGGCAGCGCGGTGGTCGGCGGCACGGAGAGGCGCTGGGTCTCGGGCCGCACCCGGCGCACCTGGATCGCCTCGGTGACCGGGGCGCCGTGGGCGTAGCGCTCCAGGGCGGCGACGACCTCGTCGTGGTGCGGGCGCTCGCTCGGGTTCGGCGACAGCGCCGCGTAGAGCAGCGGCTCGATGCGCGGGTCGACCGCCTCGAGGTCGGGGTCGCCGGCGCTCACCCGGGCGAGCACGGCGCTCATCGGCCCGGTGCCGAACGGCGGTGTGCCGCTGGCGGCGAAGGCGGTCGTGGCGGCCCAGCCCCACCAGTCGGTGGCCTGGGTGACGTCCTCGCCACCGACCACCTCGGGGGCGAGGTAGCCGGGCGTGCCCATGACCAGGCCGGTCATGGTGAGCCGGATGTCGTCGGCCACGTGGGCGATGCCGAAGTCGATGAGCACCGGCTCGCCGTCGACGAGCAGCACGTTGCCGGGCTTGACGTCGCGGTGCACGACCCCGGCCGAGTGGATGGCGTCGAGCGCCTCGGCCAGGCCGGAGGCCACCCGGTGCAGGTCGGCCGGCGGCAGCAGGCCGCGCTCGGCCACGTAGTCGTCGAGCGAGGGGCCGGGCACGTAGCGGGTGACGATGTAGGGGGTGGGGCCGTCGACGTCGGCGTCGATGATCGGGGCGACCCGCGGGCTGGTGATCCGGCTCAGCGACTTGACCTCGCGGGTCAGCCGGGCGCGCGCGTCGGGGTCGTGCGCGATGTGCTGGCGCAGCACCTTGATCGCCACCGCGCGGCCGTGCCGGTCGAGCGCGAGGTGCACCACGCCCATCCCGCCCTCGCCCAGGCGCTGCACGAGGCGGTACTCACCGAGGCGCGCGTGCACGCGGCGGCTGCTCGGTCTCGTCGTCCTCCGGCTCGGGGCCGTCGGCGATGGCGTCGGCGGTCATGCCCACCACGGTAGGCGCTCTTGCTGGGTACGCGCTGGACCCGCCCCCGACCGCAGCTCCCCGACTCATTGCGAAAGACCCACCTCAGGGGCGCCCACGAGGGCCCCACCGGTGGGTGTTCGCAAGAGTCGGGGTCAGGACTGGATGTAGGTGCGCAGCTGGTCGGCCTCGGCCTGCAGGTCGTCGATGCGGTTCTTGACCACGTCGCCGATGCTCACGATGGCGACGAGCTTGCCGTCGACCACGACCGGCACGTGCCGGAACCGCCGCTCGGTCATCATCGACTCGAGGGCGTCGAGGCTGTCCTCCGGGCTCGCGGTGTGCACCTCGGCGGTCATGATCTGCCCGACCGGGGCGTCGAGCAGGGCCGCGCCGTCGGTGTGCAGGTGCCGCACGATGTCGCGCTCGCTGACGATGCCGTGCACGCTCTCGCCGTCGTCGCTCACCACGACCGCACCGATCTTGTGCTCCGAGAGGAGGGACAGCAGCTCGGTCACCGATGCGTCGGTGCGCACGGTGATGACGTCCCCGCCCTTGCGCTTGATCACGTCCGAGATCCTCATGACCCGAACCATAGGGGTGCCTCCGGCGACGCGCCAGACCAACGGCCCGGATGCCGCGTCACACCGGCCCGCGCCCGGCCACCTGGTAGCCGATCCCCGGGCCGGCTCCGGGGATCGCGACGCGGTACGGCTCGGGCTACCGCCTGGTAGGCATGCACCGATCACGTCCACCTACCAGGCGGTAGGCGACGTCACCTCGGATGCCGGCCACCCGGCATCGCGCGCGTCACGCCGGCTCAGGCGCGGTGCGGCACCGCACCGGTGGAGCCGCGCACGACGAGCTCGGGCCGGAACACGTACTCCGCCCGCGGCGGACCCTCGCCGCCGATCTCGTCGAGCAGCGCGCGCACCGCGGCATCCCCCATCGCCTCGACCGACTGGCGGATCGTGGTGAGCGGCGGGTCGGTGAACGCCATCATCGTCGAGTCGTCGTAGCCGACCACCGAGACGTCGCGGGGCACGGTCAGCCCCATCGAGCGGGCCTGCCGGATGGCGCCCAGGGCCATCAGGTCGGACCCGCAGATCACCGCGGTGGCCCCGCGGGAGATGAGCCGGCCGGCCGCCGCGGCGCCGCCCTCGAGGCTGAACACGGTGTGCGTGACCAGGCGTTCGAGGTGGGCGGGCTCCACGCCGAGGTGCTCGCGCATCGCCACCCGGAAGCCCTGCACCTTGCGGATCACCGGGGTGTAGCGCTCCGGGCCCAGGGCCAGCCCGATCTCGGTGTGGCCCAGCTGCACGAGGTGGTTGACGGCCAGGTCCATCGACGCGACGTCGTCGTTCGACACGAACGGGGCGTCGACGCCGGCCAGCCAGCCGTTGACCAGCACGATCGGCAGGCCGCGCTCGCGCAGCCCCTGGTAGCGGGCCGGGTCGGAGGTGGCGTCGGCGTGCTGGCCGCTGAGGAAGATGATCCCGGAGACCCCGCGGTCGCAGAGCATCTGCACGTAGTCGTCCTCGTGCACGCCGCCCGGGGTCTGCGTGCACAGCACCGGGGTGAACCCCTCGGCGGCCAGCGCGGTCTCGATGACCTGCGCGAACGCCGGGAAGATCGGGTTGACCAGCTCGGGCATCACCAGGCCGACGAGCAGCGCCGACTTCGGCTTCAGCCGGGTGGGCCGGTCGTAGCCGAGCACGTCGATGGCGGTGAGCACCGCCTGCCGGGTCGAGTCGGACACCCCCGGCCGGTCGTTGAGCACCCGGCTCACCGTGGCCTCGCTGACGTCGGCCTGCGCCGCGATGTCGGCCAGCCGGGCGGAGCGGATCTCGGTCACGGGGCGCAATCTAACAACGCCAGCGGGTGCCGTCCCGCACTTGGGTGGGACGGGACTACCGCGCCGCGGCGCGGACACGGCATACTGGCGTAACCGCTTACACCGATGTGGCGGGAGCTCCACCACCTTTACAACGGATCGTCCGGCACGTTCCTGCCGGTGAAGGAAGGCAATGACGCCATGGCAACTGTCAAGTTCGACCAAGCCACTCGCATCTACCCGGGCAACGACACCCCGTCGGTGGACAAGCTGGACATCGACGTAGCCGACGGGGAGTTCCTCGTCCTCGTCGGTCCCTCCGGGTGTGGCAAGTCCACCTCGCTGCGCATGCTCGCCGGCCTCGAAGAGGTCAACGGCGGCAAGATCTGGATCGGTGACCGCGACGTCACCGACCTCTCGCCCAAGGACCGCGACGTCGCGATGGTCTTCCAGAACTACGCGCTCTACCCGCACATGACCGTCGCCGACAACATGGGCTTCGCCCTGAAGATCGCCGGCGTCGACAAGAGCGAGATCAAGAAGCGCGTGGCCGAGGCCGCCCAGATCCTCGACCTGGGTGACTACCTCGAGCGCAAGCCGAAGGCCCTCTCCGGTGGCCAGCGCCAGCGCGTCGCCATGGGCCGCGCGATCGTCCGCTCCCCCCAGGTGTTCCTCATGGACGAGCCGCTGTCGAACCTCGACGCCAAGCTGCGCGTGCAGACCCGCACCCAGATCGCTTCTCTCCAGCGGCGACTCGGCGTCACCACGGTCTACGTCACGCACGACCAGATCGAGGCCATGACGATGGGCGACCGCATCGCCCTGCTCAAGGACGGCATCCTCCAGCAGTGCGCGACCCCGCGCGAGATGTACGACCGCCCGAACAACGTGTTCGTCGCGGGCTTCATCGGCTCCCCGGCCATGAACCTCGTCTCGGTGCCGGTCACCGAGGACGGCGTGCAGTTCGGCAGCCACCGCCTCCCGGTCAACCGTGAGCTGCTCGGCAAGGTCGGCAACCAGGTCATCGTGGGCATGCGCCCCGAGGACGTCGAGGTCACGACGAACGAGGACGGCCTCGAGCTGATCGTCGACGTCGTCGAGGAGCTCGGCGCCGACGCCTACGTCTACGCCACCCCGGCCAGCGACCACGTCAAGCTCGAGGGCGGCGACGACGGCCTCGCCAAGCCGTTCATCGCGCGCGTCGACGGCCGCAAGGTGCCCGACAAGGGGTCGAAGATCTACGTCTACCCCAACCCCGAGCACATGCACGTGTTCGACCCCGCGAGCGGCGCCCGCCTCGGCTGAGCCGACCCGCTGCTCCACGCGACGCCCCGGACCTCACCGTCCGGGGCGTCGCGGCATCCCGCCGATGCCGTCACGGCATCCCGCCGGTCGGCATCCGGCATCCCGCTGGATGCCGTCGCGCCCCCGCCGTCGTAGGCTCGCCACTGCGCACCGTCGCTCCCACGAAAAGGCCCGTCATGGCACTCGAGATCTCGGCCGCCCGACCCGACCCGGCACTGCTCGACCTGCCCTGGCGGATCCCGCTCGAGGAGTGGCCCGACGACCTCCTCGCGGCGCTGCCCCGCGGCATCTCGCGGCACGTCGTGCGGTTCGTGCGGCTGTCCGGGCGGGTGCTGGCGGTCAAGGAGATCAAGGCCGACCTGGCCCGGCGCGAGTACGAGCTGCTGCGCAGCCTGAACCGGCTGAACATGCCGTGCGTCGAGCCGTTCGCCGTGGTCAGCGGGCGGATCGGGCTCGACGGCGAGCCGCTCGACGCCTGCCTGATCACCCGGCACCTGCAGTTCTCGCTGCCCTACCGCGCGCTGTACAGCCAGAACCTGCGCAAGGGCACCGCGGTCCGGCTCATCGACGCCCTCGCGGTGCTGCTCGTGCGCCTGCACCTGGCCGGGTTCTGGTGGGGCGACGTCTCGCTGTCGAACACCCTGTTCCGGCGCGATGCCGGGGCGTTCGCGGCCTACCTCGTCGACGCCGAGACCGGCGAGCTGCGCGAGCGGCTCAGCGACGGCCAGCGCGAGCACGACCTCGAGATCGCCCGGGTCAACATCGCCGGCGAGCTGATGGACCTCGAGGCCGGCGGCCTGCTCCAGGAGGACCGCGACCCGGTCGCCGTCAGCGAGCGGATCGTGCTGCGCTACCGCGAGCTGTGGGACGCCCTCACCGGCAGCGAGCTGATCGACGACAACGAGCGCTGGCGGGTCGACGACCGGATCCGGCGGCTCAACGCCCTCGGCTTCGACGTCGACGAGCTCGCCATCACCACCGACATCGGCGGCACGTCGATCCAGATCCAGCCCAAGGTCGTCGACGCCGGCCACCACTCGCGGCGGCTGCTGCGGCTCACCGGCCTCGACGTGCGCGAGAACCAGGCCCGCCGGCTGCTCAACGACCTCGACGCCTACACGGCCGCGACCGGTCGCCAGGGGGAGGACGAGGAGATCGTCGCCCACGACTGGCTGGCCAACGTCTACGAGCCGGTGACCCGCCGGGTGCCGCGCGCCCTGGTCGCCAAGCTCGAGCCGGCCGAGGTCTTCCACGAGGTGCTCGAGCACCGCTGGTACATGGCCGAGCGCGCCCAGCACGACATCCCGATCGAGGCCGCGATCGACGACTACGTCGCGTCGGTGCTGCCCGGCAAGCCCGACGAGCGGGCGGTGCTCGGGGTCGACACGCGTGAGCTACCCGTCATCGCCAGCCCGCAGGGCCGAGCCTAGGATCGAGGTGCACGCTCCGCTTCGTCTCGCCTAGGGGACACCATGACCGACCAGCCGCACGACCCCGCCGAGCCGACGCCCGACGAGCCCACCGCTCCCCCGGCCGCGCCCACCGCGCCGCCCACGCCGCCCGCTGCGGCGGCTCCACCCGTGCCGCCCGTCCCGCCCCAGGGCCCCCCACCGCAGGCCGCGCCGTACGGCGCCCCGCCCGGGCCCCCGCCGGCCGGCCCGCCCAGCTACCCGACGAACCCCGGTGCGGCACAGCCGGGTCAGCCCGCCCAGCCCGGGTACCAGCCCGCGCCCGCGGCGAACCCCTACGGTGGCTACTCGCAGGCGCCGGTCTACGCCGGTGGCGGCGGGCCCGCCTACCCGGGGTCGCTCGCCTACGTCGAGCAGAACTTCGGCAAGGTGGCCGACTTCGGGCAGCGCGCCCTGGCCTACCTCATCGACACCGCGCTCACCCTGATCGGGCTGGTGCCGGTCATCATCGGCATCATCGTCCTCGCGGTGGGGGCCTCCAACTCCGTCACGACGACGACCGACGACTTCGGTACGACCGTCTCGAGCAACGACTTCGACCCGGCGCTCGCCGCCGTGGGCGGCCTGCTCATCGCGCTCGGCGCGCTGATCAGCATCGGCATCACCATCTGGAACCGCATCTTCAAGATGGGTCGCACCGGGCAGAGCGTCGGCAAGAAGGTGATCGGGCTCTACCTGCTCGACGACAAGACCGGCCAGCCGATCGGTGCCGGCATGTGCTTCCTGCGCGAGCTCGTGCAGAGCCTGGTCAACCAGATCGTCTACCTCGGCTGGCTCTGGATGCTCTGGGACGCCGACAAGCAGACCCTCGGCGACAAGTCCGTGCACTCCAACGTCGTGGTCCTGCCGAAGACCTGACGGGTCACCACCACCGGGGCGGTCAGACGGGCGAGAGCCAGGTCCAGCCGGGGACGTTGCGCGCCACCCAGTAGGCCAGGATCACGCCGAGGATGCCGTAGAGCACCCAGGCCGGCGCCATCGTGGTGCGCACCCGGCCGGTGATCGTGCGCCGGGCCCAGACGACGAACCAGACGGCCAGCCAGCCGATCGCGATGACCGCCAACGGGTTTCGCGCCATGGCCGTGGCGGGGTCGCCGTGGGCGAGGGCGTGGATCGCCCGCAGCGACCCGCACCCGGGGCAGTAGGTGCCGGTGATCGCGAGCCACGGACAGGTGGGGTAGTGCCCGGCCACGTTCGGGTCGACCAGCCCGACCGTCGTGACGACCGCCGCGGCCGCGGCGGCCACCCCGAGGGGCGCGAGCACGCGTCGGCCCCCGCTCGATCGCTCGAGCGGGGGCCGTACGTGATCCAGCCGGACGGACACGAGGGTCGTTACATCCCGTTCGTGGAGGACGAGCTCGCCGCGAGGACGACGACGAGGAGGAACCAGAGGAGCACGGCGATGACGTCGACGATGATCGCGGTGATCACCGACCACTTGATCCACTTGCCGGCCTCGGCCGCGGACTGGTTGGCGCCGGCGACGTCGCCCGCGTTCCACTTGCTGTTGACCTCGGCCGACTTGATGATCGCCACGACGCCGAAGGGCAGGCAGCAGAACAGCGTGACCAGGATCGACCAGACGAGCTTGTTGTCGGGCGGGCCCCCGGCGGCACCGCCGCCGTAGGGCACCGGCGGGGGTGCGGCGTACCCGCCGCCGTCCGAGCCGTACGGCGGCGGGGGAGGGGGCGGCGATCCGGCGTCAGACATGGTTCCCTTTCACGTGCACGGGGGGTCCACACTCCCCGGCGGGACCCCAACGAGACACCTTTGTACCGCATCGCGGCATCGCCCGACAGGTCATCCACGATGCTGACGGCCGTCCGTCCGCAGGCCGGCGGCCCCCGACCACGCGCGACGCGCACGCGTGGCCAACCCGTCACCTCAGGGCCCACGCTGCACCGCGACGCTAGGGTGGCGACGGAAGGAAGCCCAGGCCCGACGACCTACGGAGCACCCATGAGCAGCACCACGCCGCCCCCGCCCCCGCCCGAGGAGCCGCGCGAGCCCAGCGCCGACGACGGCGCCACGCCGCCCCCGCCGCCTCCCGCGGACGAGCCGGCCGCCGACGAGGTCTCGCCCCCGCCGACGTCCGACCCCAGCGGCGACGGCACGTTCAGCGCACCGCCGCCCCCGCCCCCGCCGCCGAGCACCGAGGGCGGTTTCCCGCCGCCGCCTCCCCCGCCCCCGGCCGAGGGCGGCTTCCCCCCGCCACCCCCGCCCGCTGAGGGCGGCTGGGCGCCGCCGCCTCCCCCGCCGCCCAGCGAGGGTGGCTACCCCCCGCCGCCCGCAGCCGCTGGTGGCTACCCGCCGCCCCCGCCGCCGCCGGCCGAGGGCGGTTACCTCCCGGCACCCACGGGTGGCGCGTACGACTCCGGGATGCCGGGCGGCGCCCCGCCGCCGTTCCCCACGGCCGCGCCCCCGCGCAACAACAGGGCCGTCATCGCCCTGGTGACCGGCATCGCGGGCATCGTCTTCGCCTTCTGCTGCAGCCCGATCGGCCTGGTGCTCGGCGTGGTCGGTGCCGTGCTCGGCTACCTCACCCGCGCCGAGATCCAGCGCACCGGTGTCGGCAAGGAGAGCGAGAACCTCGCGCTCGGTGGCCTGATCACCGGCGGCGTCGCCGTCGTCCTGTCGATCATCGCCTTCGGCATCGGCGCGTCGAACGTCTTCGGCAGCTGAGCACCGGACCGGACCGACCATGACGAGCCACGTCTCCGCCCCCGGGGTGCTTCGGCGCCCCGGGGCGGGGCTGGTCGTGGCCGGGTCGGTCGCTGCCGCGGGTGGGCTGGCCTACCTCGGCACCCACGACCCGCACGTGGCGGGCAGCTACCCGCAGTGCGTCCTCTACAGCCTGACCGGCATCTACTGCCCGGCGTGCGGTGGCACCCGAGCCGCCTACGACCTGCTCCACGGCGACGTCGCCGGCGCCATGGCCCGCAACCCGGCCGTGCCCGTGCTGCTCGTCGCCGTCCTGCTCTTCCTGACCTACCGCGTCACGTACCGACGCCGCCACGGCACCGCGGCACCGGCCGTGCCCGCCTGGGTGCCGGTCGGCATCGCGGTCGCGACGCTGGTCTTCGGGGTGCTGCGCAACATCCCGGGCTGGGACTGGTTGTCCCCGGCCTGAGCCGGCTCAGCGACGACGCCGGCGCGCGACCTCGTAGAGGGTGACCCCGGTGGCGATGCCGGCGTTCAGCGACTCGACGGCCGAGCTCATCGGCACCGACACGATCTGGTCGCAGTGCTCGCGCACGAGCCGCGACAGCCCCTTGCCCTCGGAGCCGACGACCACCACGAGCGGCTCCGACGCCAGCTCGAGGTCGGGCAGCTCGACGTCGCCGTCCATGTCGAGGCCGATGATGAAGAAGCCGGCCTTCTTGTAGTCCTCGAGGGCCCGGTTCAGGTTGGTGGCCTGGGCCACCGGGATGCGCGCCGCCGCACCGGCGGACGACTTCCAGGCGGAGGCCGTCATGCCGGCCGAGCGCCGGCTCGGCACGACCACGCCGTGGCCGCCGAACGCCGCCACCGAGCGCACGATGGCGCCGAGGTTGCGCGGGTCGGTGATGCCGTCGAGGGCCACCACGAGCGGGATGCCGGGCAGCTCGGGGTCGATCAGGTCGCTCGGGTGGGCGTACTCGTACGGCGGCACCTGCAGGGCCAGGCCCTGGTGCACCGACCCGTCGGTGAGCCGGTCGAGCTCGCCGCGCGGGGTCTCGAGCACCGGGATGCCGCGCTCGGTCGCGATCTTGAGCGCCTCGCGGACCCGGTCGTCGGAGTCGATCCGGCCGGCGACGTACATCGTCGTCACCGGCACGTCGGCGCGCAGCGCCTCGAGCACCGAGTTGCGCCCGGCGACCATCTCGCTGCTCGCCTTGTTCTTGCGGGTGCTGGTGCGGCCGGCCTGGCCGCCACCGCGGCGCTCGGCGGCCTTGTGCGCCTTGTGGTTCGGGCGGTCGGTCGCCTTGGGCGTCGGGCCCTTGCCCTCGAGGCCGCGGCGGCGCTGGCCACCGGACCCGACCTGGGGGCCCTTCTTGTTGCCGGTGCGCACTGCGCCACGTCGTTGGGAGTTACCTGCCATGTCAATCGCTCCGTCCCCGTGCGAGGGACCAACGGGCCCCTGCAGCGGTGTCCTCGAGCGCGATGCCGGCGGCGGCGAGCTCGTCGCGGATGGAATCCGCGGTGTCGTAGTCACGGGCGGACCGGGCTTGGGCCCGGGCCGTGATGCGCCCCTTGACGAGGGCGTCAAGGCTTGCGAGTGCGTCGGTGGCCCCGCCGTCGCCGGCCGACCAGGCCGGGTCGAGCGGGTTGACGCCGAGCACGTCGGTCATCGCGATGACCGTGCGGGCGATGGTGGCCGCGTCGTCGCGGTCGCCGTCCTGGAGGGCGGTGTTGCCGGTGCGCACGGCCTCGTGGATCACGGCGAGGGCGCCCGAGACGCCGAGGTCGTCGTCCATCGACTCGCGGAACTCGTCGGGGAGGTCCTCGTCGCCGGTCGGCAGGGCGGTCGTGACGCCCGGCAGGGCGCGGCGCAGGAAGCCCTCGATGCGCTCGACGGTGGTGTCGGACTCCTCGATCGAGCCCGGGTGGAACTCGATCATCGAGCGGTAGTGGGCCGCGGTGAGGTAGTAGCGCACGGCGATGGGGCGGTGCTCCTTGACGACCTCGCTGACCCGCAGCGAGTTGCCGAGCGACTTGCTCATCTTCTCGCCGCCCATGGTCACCCAGGCGTTGTGCAGCCAGTAGTTGGCGAAGCCGAGGCCGGCCGCGCGCGACTGCGCCATCTCGTTCTCGTGGTGCGGGAAGCGCAGGTCGACGCCGCCGCCGTGGATGTCGAAGGTGTCGCCGAGGTACTTGCGCGCCATCGCGGAGCACTCGAGGTGCCAGCCGGGGCGCCCGGCACCGAAGGGCGTCGGCCACGAGGCGGTGGCGGGCTCGCTCTCCTTGCGGCCCTTCCACAGCGCGAAGTCGCGGGGGTCGCGCTTGCCGCGCGGGTCGGCATCCTCGGCGTCGACCATGTCGTCGACCTTCTGGTGGGTCAGCTCGCCGTAGGCCGGCCAGCTGCGCACGTCGAAGTAGACGTCGCCGCTGCCGTCGCGCGCCGCGTAGGCGTGGCCGCGGGCGACGAGGGTCTCCATCAGGGTGACCATCTCGGGCACGTGCCCGGTGGCGCGCGGCTCGTAGGTCGGGGGCAGCACGCCGAGGGCCTCGAGCGCGGCGGCGGTCTCGACCTCGTTGCGGTAGGAGACGGCGTACCAGGGCTCGCCGTTCTCGGCCGACTTCGCGAGGATCTTGTCGTCGATGTCGGTGACGTTGCGGATGAGCGTGACGTCGAGGCCGTGACCGCGCGCCATCCAGCGGCGCAGCACGTCGAAGGCGACGGCGAAGCGCACGTGGCCCAGGTGCGGCGGTGCCTGCGTGGTGAGCCCACAGATGTAGATCCCCGCCTTGCCGGGCACGACGGGGACGAAGTCACGCAGCTCGCGCGTGAGGGAGTCGAACAGCCTGAGGGTCACCGGGCAAGGTTACCGGCGCGGGCGCCCATCCCCCGACTCCTCTCCCCCACTGCGCCGGATGCCGCGCCGCACGGCTCACCGGGGTCGAGCTTTCCCCGACATCCCTGTGACGTCGGGGTTGTTCAGGCCGGTCGGGGAAACTTCCCCGACCAGTGATGAGCTTCCCCGACGTCACCGTGGTGTCGGGGAAGCTCATCGGGCGGCCGGTCGCGGGATGCCGGGCAGCCTCACCGCAGCCTGTGGATGACGCAACGGCCGCTCCGGTCCGGACGGGCACCCTTGGGTGATGTCCGAACGACTTCTCGCCCTGGCCGCCGCCCACTGCGGCGTGCTGTCGGCCGCTGACGCGCAGGCCGTCGATGTCGACGCCAACGGCCTGGCCGCACTCGTGCGCTCGGGTGCGCTCCGGCGCGTGCGGCGCTCTGCCTACGTCGTGGGCGAGGACTGGGATGCCGCGACCCCGGAGCAGCGACTCGCCCTGTGCACCCGTGCGGTGCTGCGTGCGCGTGGCGCAGCCGGTGAGGCGGCCACGCACCAGAGCGCCCTGGCCGTTCACGGGCTGCCACTCTTCGGTGTTCCCCTCGACGTGGTCGACATCGCCGCTCCGGTCGTGCGGGTCCGCAAGCCGGGCGACCTTCGCATCCACCCCGCCGACCACCTGCTCGAGGTCGTGGAGGTCGAGGGTGTCGCGCCGTCAGCATCGACGTCGCGCTCGCGCAGGTCGCTCTCCGTGAAGGTCGCGTCGGGGTGGTCGTCCCGGCCGATCGAGCCCTGGCGGCCGGGACGGCATCCCTCGACCACGTGACCGAGCTGGTGCACCGGCTGGCGGGTTCGCCACGGGTGGCCGGTCGGGCGGTGCGGTGGCTGGCGCAGGCCGACGGGGCCAGCGAGTCGGTCGGCGAGACGCGGGCCCGGCTGCTGCTGCTCGACCTCGGGCACGACGTGCGCAGCCAGGTGCGGATCAGTGACGACGCCGGTGTGGTCGGGGCCCGGGTCGACCTCCTCGTCGGCTGGCCGCGTGGTCGTGGAGTTCGACGGTCTCGTGAAGTACGAGGGCGCCGAGGGTCGGGCGGCCCTGGCGGCGGAGAAGCGCCGTGAGGACTGGCTGCGCTCGCTCGGCTACGAGGTCGTGCGGCTCACCTGGGCCGACCTCGAGCGCCCGCGCCGGGTGGAGGCGCTGGTTCGCTCCGCGCTCGAGCGGGCGGCGGCGTCCTCGGCCCGACCGGCCTCCTGAACAACCCCGACATCACTGGTGACGTCGGGGTTGTTCAGGCCGTCGGGGAAATGTCCCCGACAGCGGCGGCTTCCCCGACGTCACTGTGATGTCGGGGAAGCTCAGGCGTCAGTGGCCGCGGGTGATCCACTCCTGCAGGTGCGGGGCCTCGTCGCCGATCGTCGTGGGGTCGCCGTGGCCGGTGAGCACCACGGTGTCGGCCGGCAGGTCGAGCAGCCGGGTGCGGATCGACTCGACGATGGTCGGGAAGTCGGAGTACGACCGCCCGGTGGCGCCCGGCCCGCCGTTGAACAGGGTGTCGCCCGAGAACAGCGCACCCAGGGCCGGTGCGGACAGGCAGCAGGCGCCGGGTGCGTGGCCCGGCGTGTGCAGCACCGTCAGCTCGACGTCGCCGACGGTGAAGACCTGCCCGTCGGCCAGCTCGGCCCCGGGGGGCTCGGTCTGGCTCTGGTCCCAGAGCACCCGGTCGTCCGGGTGGAGGTAGGACGTGGCACCGGTCGCGGCCACGAGCGCGTCGACGGCGTTGACGTGGTCGTTGTGGCCGTGGGTGCAGACCACCGCGACGATCCGCCGCTCACCGACGGCCGTCAGGATCGCGCCGGCGTCGTGGGCGGCGTCGACGACGAGCACCTCGGTGTCGTCACCGACCAGCCAGACGTTGTTCTCGACCTCCCACGAGCCGCCGTCGAGCTCGAAGGCCCCGGCGGTGACCACCCGCTCGACCCGCACGCCGCCCGGGGACGTGCGCACCGGCATCCCGACGTCGGCCGTCACCGGTCCACGCCCGTTCACCGCGTGCCGTCCATGACGACGACCGAGCGCAGCACGTCGCCCTGGTGCATCTTGTCGAAGGCGGCCTCGACGTCGGCGATGCCGATCCGCTCGCTGACGAACGCGTCGAGGTCGAAGCGGCCCTGCCGGTAGAGGTCGACGAGCATCGGGAAGTCGCGCGAGGGCAGGCAGTCGCCGTACCAGCTCGACTTCAGCGCACCGCCGCGGCCGAACACGTCGATGAGCGGCAGGGTGATCTCCTTGTCGGGCGTCGGAACCCCGACGAGCACGACCGTGCCGGCGAGGTCGCGGGCGTAGAAGGCCTGCTCGTAGGTCTCCGGGCCGGCCCACCGCCTCGACGACCACGTCGGCGCCGTGCCCGCCGGTGAGCGCGCGGATGGCCTCGATCGGGTCCTCGGTGGACGAGTTGACCGTGTGGGTGGCGCCGAACCCGCGGGCGGCCTCGAGCTTCCGGTCGTCGACGTCGACCGCGATGATCGTCGTCGCCCCGACCACGCTGGCACCGGCGATGGCCGCGTTGCCGACCCCACCGCATCCGATGACCGCGACGGAGTCGCCGCGGCGCGACCCCGCCGGTGTTCACGGCGGCACCGAACCCGGCCATCACGCCGCAGCCGAGCAGGCCCACGGCGGCAGCGTCGGCGTCGCGGTCGACCTTGGTGCACTGCCCCGAGGCCACCAGGGTCTTCTCGATGAACGCGCCGATGCCCAGCGCCGGGGTCAGCTCGGTGCCGTCGGTGAGGGTCATCTTCTGGGTCGCGTTGTGGGTGGCGAAGCAGTACCAGGGCTTGCCCTTGAGGCAGGCGCGGCACTGCCCGCACACCGCCCGCCAGTTGAGGATGACGAAGTCGCCCGGCGCGACGTCGGTGACGCCCTCGCCGACCGACTCCACCGTGCCGGCCGCCTCGTGGCCGAGCAGGAACGGGAAGTCGTCGTTGATGCCGCCCTCGCGGTAGTGCAGGTCGGTGTGGCAGACCCCGCACGCCTCGACGCGCACCACGGCCTCACCCGGACCGGGGTCGGGCACCACGATGTCGACGAGCTCGACCTCGGCTCCCCTGGCTCGGGCGATGACTCCCTGGACGGTCTGCGGCACGGGTACTCCTGAGGTCGGACGGCGGCGGTCTGCGCGTCACGCTAACGCCCGCCGCCGGATGCCGGGAAGTGCCGTTGCAGGCGGGAAGCGGCCGGTTCGGTTGTGGCACAGCCCTCGAACGCCTTTCCGCGCAGGAAAGCGCGCCGTATGCTGCGACCCATGCCCTACCCGGTGTTCGACGACGTGATCCACGAGCCGCACCGGCTGCGCATCTGCGCGATGCTCGTGCCGTCGACGGGCACCGAGTTCGCCACGGTGCGCGACGAGATGGGCCTGTCCGACTCGGCGCTGTCCAAGCACCTCAAGACCCTCTCGGAACGCGGCTACACCCGGCTGGAGCGGACCGTGCGCGACGGGCACCAGGTCACCACGGTCGTGCTCACCGCCGCCGGCCGTGAGGCGCTGTGCGGCCACGTGGCCGAGCTGCAGCGGATGGCCCGGATCGTCGGCAACGACCGCCGGGTCGGCGGGGACCGCAGCCGGTGACCGCGCCCTACTTCGCCTCCACCCTCGACTTCGCCCTGGTCGTGCTCGGCCCGATGCTGGTCGCCGTCGTCGGCGCGCTCGCGGCCCTGCGCAAGGCGCCCGGCCGGTGGCGCACCGTGCTGCTCGTCGGGTTGGCGCTGGTCTTCCTCGGCTCGGCCACGATGTGGTGGTGGTCGGCCCTGCCGGTGTCCTTCGACGACGCCGTGCTCGAGGTGAGCAGGAGCCGTCCCACCGATGCCGAGCTCTTCCGGGACGACTGGCTCCCCCGGGCGCTCGAGCTCACCGCCCTGCTGGCCCTGGCGACCGTGGTGGCTGCCGACCGTGACGGGCCGCGAGCGCCGGGTCGGCGCCGGCTCGTCGCCCGAGTGACCTAGTGGTCGATGTCGCCCGGGCGGGCGACCACCAGGGCGGTCGCGATGGCGGCGACGCCCTCACCTCGGCCGGTCAGGCCCAGCCCGTCGGTGGTGGTGCCGCTGACCGACACGGGTGCGCCCACGGCATCCGAGAGCGCGGCCTGCGCCTCGGCCCGGCGGCTGCCGACCTTGGGCGCGTTGCCCACGACCTGGACCGCGACGTTGCCGATCTCGAAGCCCGGCCGCGCGCACCAGCCGGGCCGCCTCGGCCAGCAGGGTCACCCCCGACGCCCCGGCCAGCTCGGGCCGGGCCGTGCCGAAGTGCGCCCCGAGGTCGCCGATGCCGGCCGCCGAGAAGAGCGCGTCGCACGCGGCGTGCGCGGCGACGTCGGCGTCGGAGTGGCCGTCGAGCCCGCGCTCCCCGGGCCAGTGCAGCCCGGCGACCCACAGCTCGCGCCCGGACCCCGGCGCGGCGAGGGCGTGCACGTCGACCCCGATGCCGACCCTGGGCAGTGCGCTCATGGCGTCAGTCTGGCAGCCCGCCGGCGACGGCCGTGGCGCGCTGCGCCAGCACCCGCTCGGCGTGCTCGAGGTCGTCGACGCGTGGTCACCTTGAACGCCAGCGGCGTCACCCTCGACGACGACCACGTGGTGCCCGCCCAGCTCGACCAGGGCGGCGTCGTCGGTCGCCTCCAGCCCACCGGAGTAGGCCGCGACGAGCACCTCCCGGGCGAACCCCTGCGGGGTCTGCACGGCCCGCAGCGACGCGCGGTCGGGGGTGCCCGTGATGACGCCGTCGGCGTCGACGGTCTTGACCGTGTCGACCAGCGGGATGCCGGGCACGGCCCCCGCCGCTCCCCCGACGCACCGCCGCGACGACCCGCTCGAACACCGCCAGCGGGGTGAGGCAGCGCGCGGCGTCGTGCACCAGCACGACGTCGACGTCACCCACGGCGGCCAGGCCGGCGGCCACCGAGTCGGTGCGCGAGGCGCCCCCGGCGACGACCACGGCATCCGGCGGCAGCTCGATGCCGGCCCAGGACGGCCCGGAGGGGTCGGCGAGCCCGGCCGGGGCGACGACGACCAGCGCCGCCAGCCCGGGCAGCCCGCGGACGGTGTCGACGGCGTACCCGAGCAGCGGACGGCCGCGCACCGGCACGAAGGCCTTGGGCAGGGCCGCCCCGAGGCGGCTGCCCGACCCGGCCGCGACGACGACGACGCCGACGCTGCACGGGGCAGCGTCGGCGTCGGTCACGTCAGTTGAGTGGGCCAGGCCCGGGCGTCAGGACGCGAGGACCTCGTCGAGGATGACTTCGGCCTTCTCCTCGTCGGTCTTCTCGGCGAGCGCGAGCTCGGAGACCAGGATCTGGCGGGCCTTGGCCAGCATGCGCTTCTCGCCGGCGGACAGGCCGCGGTCCTTGTCACGACGCCACAGGTCGCGGACGACCTCGGCCACCTTGATGACGTCGCCGGAGGCGAGCTTCTCGAGGTTGGCCTTGAAGCGGCGCGACCAGTTGGTCGGCTCCTCGGCGAACGGGGTGCGCAGCACCTCGAAGACCTTGTCGAGGCCTTCCTTGGAGACCACGTCGCGGACACCGACGAGGTCGCAGTTCTCGGCAGGAACCTCGATCACGAGGTCGCCCTGGGCGACCTTCAGCTTGAGGTAGAGCTTCTCCTCTCCGCGGACCGTGCGGGTCTTGATCTCTTCGATACGTGCTGCCCCATGGTGGGGGTACACGACCGTCTCGCCGACCTTGAAAACCATGTGTTGTTGTCCCCTTTCGCGACACTCAGGATACCACGCACCGGCGTGTCGCAATAATCGGCGACCTCGTCGTTTGTGCAGGTCAGGGCCCTGAATGGGGCTGTACGAGACGCAAATCGGGTCTTGACAGAACGGCATCCGCCATGCTTCGCGCGCGTGTCGGACGCGGGCCCGGGCGCGGTCGGGAACCGTGTCGGCGGGCACCGTGGACGGCGCGGGGGGCCGCATGGCTATCCTTGGCCGCGTGACGAACCGCGCCGCCTCCGTCCTGCGGGCCTCCGCCCTGGCAGGCACCATCCTGCTCGCCTCCGGGTGCGCCTCCGCGTTCTCGCCGGTCCAGACCGACTACGCCGTCGACGCCGGCGACGGGGTCCCGCTGACCATCGTCGGCCTCGACCTGCGCGGCCTCGCCGTCGTCGTGCCCGCCCAGGGCGAGACCGGCATCGTCGTCGGCCAGGCCGTCAACCGCAGCAGCTCCGCCGTCGACGTGACCTTCGCGGTCGAGGGCGCCCCGGCTCCCGCCACCGTCGCCGTCCCGGCCAGCTCGGGCCGGACGCTGTCGGACGCCACCACCGGCGTCGAGATCCCCGGCATCCCGGTCGCGCCGGGCACGATGGTGCAGATGACCGTCACCACGGCCGAGGCCGGCGCCAACGTCGTCACGGTGCCCGTGCTCGTGAACAAGGGCATCTACGCCGGCCTGACGGCCTCGTCCTCCTGAGCCCTCGAGAGTAGGAACACGCCGTCCGCGCAGCTGCGCGGCGGCGTGTCTCGACTCGTGCCGGGTCGGGCTCAGACCTCGAACTTGTAGCCCAGCCCCCGCACGGTGAGGATGTGCGTCGGGTTGGCCGGGTCGGCCTCCACCTTCGCCCGCAGCCGCTTGATGTGCACGTCGAGGGTCTTGGTGTCGCCGACGTAGTCGCTGCCCCAGACCCGGTCGATGAGCTGCACGCGGGTCAGCACCCGCCCGGTGTTGCGCAGCAGCATCTCGAGCAGCTCGAACTCCTTGAGCGGGAACGACACCTGGCCGCCGCGCACGGTCACGACGTGGCGCTCGACGTCCATCCGCACCGGGCCCGCCTCGAGGGTGGTCGGCAGCATCTCCTCGGGCTCGGCCAGCCGCCGCAGCACGGCCTTGATCCGGGCCAGCAGCTCGCGCGAGGAGTACGGCTTGGTGACGTAGTCGTCGGCGCCGAGCTCGAGCCCCACCACCTTGTCGATCTCGCTGTCCTTGGCCGTCAGCATGATGACCGGCACGTTCGAGCGCTGGCGCAGCGCGCGGCACACGTCGACGCCGCTGCAGCCCGGGCAGCATGAGGTCGAGCAGCACGAGGTCGGCGCCGGTCGCGTCGAAGGCGGTGAGCGCGTCGTGGCCGTTCTCGGCCACCGACACCTCGTAGCCCTCCTTGCTGAGCAGGTAGGACAGCGGGTCCGAGAACGAGACCTCGTCCTCAACGATCAGGATGCGCGTCATGCAGTGCTCTCTCCTCGTACGGTTCCGGCCAGCGTGCGGCCGTCGCTCGGGCTCGACCACGCGCGGCCGGTCGGCCGCCGCGGGAAGGGTCATCGTGAAGGTCGAGCCGCGCCCCTCCTGGCTCCAGACGCTCACCCGGCCCCCGTGGTTGGCGCAGACGTGCTTGACGATCGCCAGGCCCAGGCCGGTGCCGCCGGTGGCGCGCGAGCGGGCGGCGTCGACCCGGTAGAAGCGCTCGAAGATGCGCTCCTGCTCGGCCGCGGGGATGCCCTGGCCCTGGTCGGTGACGGTCACCTCGACCGAGTCCTCGACCCGGCGGGCCCCGATGCCGACCCGGGTGCCGGCCTCGCTGTAGTTGACGGCGTTGGTCACCAGGTTCCCGACCGCGGTGGTGAGCAGCTCGGCATCCCCGAACACCCGCAGCCCGTCCTCGCTGGCGAGGGTGAGCTCGATGTCGCGCGCCTCGGCCGCCACCCGCACCCGGTCGACCGCCTCGGCCACGACCGACCCGACGTCGACGAGCTCGGGCTCGTGGAGGGTGTCGGCCACCTGCAGCCGCGACAGGTCGACGATCTCCTGGACCAGCCGGGTGAGCCGGGAGGACTCGACGAGGATGCGCTGCGCGAACCGCTCGACCGCCTCGGGGTCGTCCTTGGCGCCGAGCACGGCCTCGGCGAGCAGCGAGATGCCGCCGACCGGGGTCTTCAGCTCGTGGCTGACGTTGGCGACGAAGTCGCGGCGGATCTCCTCGACCCGCCGGGCGTGGGTGTGGTCCTCGGCGAGGATCAGCACGTGCGAGACCGCGATCGGCGCGACCCGCACCCGCATCACCACGGATGCCGTCGTGTTCGGGCTGCGGGTCAGGTCGAGCTCGGCCTCGCGGATCATGCCGTCGCGGCGCACCTGGCGCGCGAGGTGGCGCAGCTCGTGGTGCACCAGCTCGCCGTGGCGCACCAGCCCGTAGCTGACCGCCGACGCCGAGGTGTTGACGACGGCGTCGCTCGCGTCGACGACCACGGCGATCGAGCGCAGCACGGACAGCACGTCGCCGACGCCCGCGGGGCAGCGGGGGCTCCTCGGGCTCGGCGTGGGCGTCGCTGCGCTCGGACCACCGCGTGGCGGCGACGGCCACGGCCCCGATGACGAGGCCGGCCGCCCCGCCGAGCATCGCCGCGAGCGTGGGGTCCACGAGGTCAGGGTACGTGCGCGCGCGCGGCGCCTCCCGGCGCACTTCCGGCCCGGTGCGCGTGGCCTCAGCCAGAAGTTCACCTCGGGTGCGTCTCGGGTTCATCCCGGGGTGCCACAGTGCCGTGGGCGTGCAGTTCGCCCCGACCTGCCCCCGCACCGACACCCCGGAGGACACCCCGTGATGCGCAAGGCCTTCCACGAGGAGCTCGACCGCGTCGCCGAGACGCTCGTCGAGATGACCCACCTCGCGTCGTCGGCGATGAACCGGGCCACGACGGCCCTGCTCGACGCCGACATCCACCTCGCCGACTCGGTGATCGCCGCCGACGCCGAGATCGACGCCCGCCGCGCCGAGCTCGACCTGATGTCGTTCGACCTGCTGGCCCGCCAGCAGCCGGTGGCGACCGACCTGCGGGTCATCGTGACGAGCATGCGGATGAGCAGCGACATCGAGCGGATGGGTGACCTGGCCCGGCACGTGGCCAAGGTCGCGCGGCTGCGCTACCCGGCATCCGCCGTGCCGGCCGAGCTGCGCGCGACGATCCTGCAGATGGGCCAGGTGGCCGAGCGGATCGTCGAGAAGGCCGGGTCGGTCATCGCCGCCCGCGACGTCGAGGCCGCCCACCAGATCGAGCGCGACGACGACGCGATGGACGACCTGCACCGCGAGCTGTTCGCCCGGGTCACCGACGGCAGCTGGCAGCACGGCACCGAGGCCGCCGTCGACATCACCCTGCTCGGCCGCTACTACGAGCGCTTCGCCGACCACGCCGTCAGCGTCGCCCACCGGGTCATCTGGCTGGTCACCGGCGAGTTCGACCCGGCCAGCGAGGACAGCCACGAGGACGCCGAGGACGGCGCCGCAGCACTGCGCTGACCCTGCACAGGCCTGTTCGCACCCCGCCGCCCGGTGTGAGACTGGACGGGTGACACTCACCGTCGAGGACGACTTCCGCGAGTTCGTGGCCGCGCGCTGGCCCGACCTCGAGGGCGTCGCCTTCGTCGTCACCCTCGACGCCGCCACGGCCCGCCGGGTCACCACCGACGCCCTGGCCACCCTGCACCAGCAGTGGCGCGAGGCCCTCGACGAGGGTCGCCCGGGCGCGACGGCGCGGCGGTCGGTGCTGGCCGCCGCCGTGGCGGCGGCTCCGGCGAGGCCGCGCCCGGCGCCCACCGGCGGCCCGGCGAGCCCCGTCGACCGCGATGGCCGGCCCGGGTGCCGGGCCGTCACCGAACCCGTGGGCGGAGCCGGCGGACGACGACCCGGTGCTGACCGCGCTCGAGGCGGTCGTGCGCGCGGCGACCCCCCTCGAACGGGCCCTCGTCGGGCGCCGGGTCGGTCTGGGGGGCCGGGCCCGACGAGGTGGCCGACCTGCTCGGGATGCCGGTGGCCGAGGTCCGCGAGCGCGCCACCGCCCTGCGCGGTCGCGCTCTCCGCCGCCCACGACGCGGCCCGGGTGGCGGAGGGGCTCGCCCCCGCGGACTGGGCCCTGGACGTCGACCTCGACGCCGTGGTCGAGCACCTGCTCGCCGGCCAGGGCGACCCGCCCGACCCCGCCGCCCTCGTCGAGGACCGCCGCCGCTCCGTGCGCCGGCGCTCGGTCGTCGCGGGTGGCGCCGCCGCGGTCGCGGCCGGCGCCGTGGGGTGGTTCGCGTTCGCCCGTGGCCCGGCCCCCGCCAGCGGTGCCTCGCCGCCTCGGCCAGCACGCGCCCGTCCGGCCCGCCCGCCGCCGACGACCCGAGCTGGGGCAGCGTGTCGCGCTGGGCGGCTCGCGGTCGGCTCGCCACCGACGCCGCGCGTGCAGGGCCTCGTCATCAGTCGGGCCAACGGCGGCGGTCGCCTGCTGTGGGCCGACGACGTGATGGGCCAGCGCGTCGTGGTCTCGTCGACCCTGAACCCGGGCACCGAGGACGTCATCCTGCAGGCCTGGCAGGGCGCTGCCGGAGACGGACCCGGCCGCGCTTGCAGGAGGTGCCGCTGCAGAGCCCGTTCGTGGCCGCCGGCCAGGGCGCCGTGCCGCTCGCGCTGCCGCTCTCCCCCGGCACCCTGCTCCTCGTGCTGGCCCGGCCCACCGTCACCGGTGCGCAGTACTCCCCGACCGTGCGCCCGACCAGGGCCGGCACCATCGGCCGCCGCTGGACGTCGATGGCGCTGACGGCCGGCATCGGGGCGACCCGCTGGGACGGTGAGCCAGGGCCCGGCCTTCCGGGTGCGCTGCGCCGGGTTCGACGGCCCGGTCGCCGGGTCGGCCCAGACCTGGGTCGACCAGGGCGGCACCGACGCGTTCGCGGGTTTCGCCGAGGAGACCCGTCGCTTCGTCGCCGCCGCCCTCGGCGCCCCGGTCGACACCGTGCGCACCGAGGTCGTCACCGACGCCAAGGTGGGCGGCGGCGTCATCGACCCCACCGCGATGTCCGCGCAGGGTGGCGACGGCCGGGTGCGCGTGCTGCGCACGACGACGGCCGACGGGGTCGTCATCCGCTCGGTGCGCGTCGTCGACGACGGCCGCTCCCGGATCAACTGGCTCGACCTCGAGCCGCCGAGCGTGCTGCCCGCCGCCACCCCGGCCGACGAGCCGGTCGTCCTGCGGCTGGACGACGCGCGCCCCCAGGTCGGGCGCTACCTCGTCATCGCCCCGGGCGCGACCCGGGTGCAGCTGCTGGCGACCTCGCCCAACGCCTACCCCGTGTCCAAGGTGACCCGGACCCGCGCCGGTGGCGTCGCCGTCGTCGACGTCGTCAACGCCGACGACGCGGCGGCCTTCCGGCTCGTGCGGCGCGACGCCACCGGGCGCCGGATCGGCGCCGGGGTCCCCCGTACCGGCCGTGACCTCCTCGACCTGTTCCCCGGCGAGCAGACCCTGTTCTGATGACGGCCACCGCCGAGGAGGACTTCCGCGACTTCGTCGTCGCGCGGTGGGCCGACCTCGAGCCGGTGGCGCACCTGGTCACCCTCGACGGGCCGACGGCCCGCCGGGTCACCACCGAGGCGCTCGCCGACCTGCACGGCCGGTGGGGCCAGCTGGTCGACGAGGGGATGCCGGGCGCCGAGGCCCGGCAGGCGGTGCTCACCGGGGCCCTCGCCGCCACCCGGCACCGCCCGTCGGCACGGCCGCACGACCACGCCCACCCGGGGCCCGACGACGACCACGCCCCCGTGGACGACCCGGACGACCTCGCCGTGGCCGCCCTGCTGCCGGTCGTGCGGCGCGCCGCCCCGCTCGAGCGGGCGGCGCTCGCGGCCGCGACCGGTCTGGGGCCTGGACCCGGGGCGGGTCGGCGACCTGCTCGAGATGCCGCCCGCCACCGTCCGCGACGCCGACCTCGCGGTGCGTCGTCGCCTCCTCGCCGCGCACACCGCCGCCCGCGCGGCGGCCGGGTGGGAGCCCGCCGAGTGGGCCCTCGACCGCGACCTCGACGAGGCCCTCGACCTGCTGCTCGACGACCTCGCCGACCCGCCGGACGTCGCGGCGCTGGTCGGGCGAGCGCCACCGGCAGGTGCGCCGCCGCTCGGTCCTGCTCGGCACCGGGGCCACGCTGGCCGCCGGGGTCGTGACCGCCTGGGTCGTCGACGCGGTCATGAGCGGCGCGACCTCCGAGGCCGCCCCGCTGCCCGCCGCGCCCCGGCGACCCGGCCTGGACGTCGACCAACAGCTGGCCGGCCCGCGGCCGCCTGGCGGCCGATGCCGGGGTCGCCGCCCTCGTGGCCGAGCGCCTCCCCGCGGGCCCGGCTGCTCTGGGCCGACGACCTGGCCGGCCAGCGGGTCGTCGTCGCCGGGCCGGCCGACGGCAGCGGGTCCGGCGGCACCCTGGTGCGGATGTGGGCCGGCCCGCGCGGCGCCGACCCGGCCTCGCTCACGACGGTCGAGCTGGTCCGCGACCGGGTGGCGCTGGTGGACGACGTCGTGGCCGCTGGCCGTCGAGGCGGGTGTCGCCGACGAGGACGGCGCCGGCGCGGTGCTGCTGCTCGCCCGGCCGCTGGTGCTCGAGGCGTCGTACTCGCCGTTGGTCTCGTACGAGCGCAACGGCGGGGTCAGCCGCCAGTGGACCGAGGTGCCACTGGACGACGGCGTGGCCACGGTGCCGATCCGCGGGCCGATGCCCCCGACCTTCCGGGTGCGGGTCGACGGCTACGACGGCGGCCCGCTCGGGGTCGCGCCCCTGGGGCTCCCCGACCCCGACCCGTCGGCGCCGCTCGCCGAGCCCCTCCTCGAGGACCTCGGCCCGTTCGTGGCCGCGTGCACCGGCCTGCCGGTCGTCGGCGGTGCGCAGCACGGTGGCGCTCGAGGCGCCCGTGGCCGGCGACGTGCTCGTGCCGGCGGAGCAGGGCGAGCGGGTCGGGCGCGGACGGGTCGTGGTCGCCCTCACCAGGCTGCCGAACGACGCCCTGCTGCGCACGGTGCGGGTGGTCGGCGACGGTCGAGGCGAGGTCGGCCCGGTCGACCTCGAGACCACCCGGGTCATCGGTGCGGCCGACGTGGCCGCACCCTTCGCGACCCGGCTGCCGGGGTTCAGCAGCGGCGTGAGCCGGTTCCTCGTGGTCGCTCCCGGCGCGGCGCGGCGCCCAGCTGATCGGCACGGCATCCAACACCTACCCGGCCTCCGAGGTCACCGCGCTGCGCGACGGCACCGGGGTGCTGGAGATCGCGGACGCGCGGCGGGCCGCGCTCTACCGCGCTGGTCATCTGGGACCGGCGCGGGCGACGGCTGGGCGGGTGGGAGACGTTGCTCCGCCGCCGCGACCCGCGCGACCTGTGGCCGCGGGTGCGGTGACGACCGGGTGGGTGGGGGTCAGCGGCCCTGGTTCGCGACCGCGGCGGCGGCGGCGGCAGCGGCCTCGGGGTCGAGGTACTCGCCCGGGCCGGTCGGCATGAAGTCGTCGCCGAGCCGGTAGACGAGCGGCATGCCGGTGGGGATGTTCAGCCCGGCGATGTCGTCGTCGCTGATGCCGTCGAGGTGCTTGACCAGCGCGCGCAGCGAGTTGCCGTGGGCGGTGACGAGCACGGTGTGGCCGGCGGTGAGGTCGGCCTGGATCTCGTTCTCCCAGTAGGGCATCATCCGCGGGATGACGTCCTTGAGGCACTCGGTGAGCGGCACGTCGACCCCGGCGTAGCGCGGGTCGCCGGTCTGGTCGAACTCGCTGCCGGCCTCGATCGGCGGCGGCGGGGTGTCGAAGCTGCGGCGCCACAGCATGAACTGCTCGTCGCCGTACTTGTCGCGGGTCGCGGCCTTGTCGAGGCCCTGCAGCGCGCCGTAGTGCCGCTCGTTGAGCCGCCAGCTGCGGCGCACCGGGATCCAGTGCCGGTCGGCCGCGTCGAGCGCGAGGTTGGCCGTCGTGATCGCGCGGCGCAGCACCGAGGTGTGCACGACGTCGGGCAGCAGGCCGGCATCCGCCATCAGCTGGCCACCGCGCACGCGCCTCGGCACGGCCCTTCTCGGTGAGGTCGACGTCGACCCACCCGGTGAACAGGTTCTTCTGGTTCCAGTCGGACTCGCCGTGACGCAGCAGGATGAGCGTGTGTGCCGTCATGCCGCCAGCCTAGCCACCCGCCGCGGGCGGGGTCAGGCGGGCTGTTCCGCGGGACCGGGGTCGCCCGGGCGGGCCAGGATGGTGCGGAACGCCTCGAGGTTGCGCAGGCTCTCGCCGCGCGAGACGCGCCACTCCCACTCCTTGCGCATCGAGCTGAGGAAGCCCATGACGAGCAGCTCGTTGAACGGCTCGTCGGCCGCGGTGAGCACGACCCCGAGCAGCTGGTCGAGGGTCTCGGCGTCGACCCCGGCGGCCGGCATGCGCCCGGTGACGTAGACGTCGCCGGCACTTGTCGACGGCGTAGGCGAGCCCGGGCAGGCGCAGGTTGCGGCGCAGCAGGAAGCGGTAGACCTCGTCGTGGTTCTCGTCGGGGTTGCGGATGACGAACGCCGACACCGACAGGGCCGTGTCGGAGACGACGAGCCGAGGCGACCGTCTTGAGCTTCTTCTCGCCCGGGCAGCGTGACGACGAACTCGTCGTCGCGCGCGCCCGGCTCCCAGTCGTGGCCGGACTCGGCGAGGTAGGCCTCGACGACCGCCGCGACGGTGGCGCGATCGGTCACGGGATGACCGCCGTGCGGGATGCCGGTGAGCGTCTCGGCGTCGTTGATCGACGCCTCGCGGGGCCGGGCCATCGCGTCGGCGTAGACCTCCGCGAGCCGCTCGGCGGTGCGCGCCCAGCCGAACCCGGCGGCGTGCTCGGCCGACGCGCGGGACAGGCCGGCCCGGCGGTCGGGGTCGAGCACGACCCCGGCGATGGCGGTGGCCCAGTCGGCGGTGTCGTGCCCGTCGACGAGGACGCCGGCGCTGCCCGACCGCGGTGGGCAGGCCACCGACGTTGGCGGCGACGACCGGGGTGCCGCAGGCCTGGGCCTCGACGGCGACGAGCCCGAACGACTCGTTGTGCGAGGGCACGGCGACGACGTCGGCCGCGCGGTACCACTGGGCCAGGGTCGGCCGGTCGACCGGCGGCACGAAGCGCACCAGGTCGGCGATGCCGCGCTGCTCGGCGAGCTCGGTCGAGCCCCATCGGGTTGCGCACGCCGGTGCCGCTGGCCCCGCCGAGGATCGCCGACGACGACCCGCGAGCGCAGGTCGGGGCGCCGGCGCACCAGCTCGGCGGCGGCCTTGACGAGCACGTCGGGGGCCTTGAGCGGCTGGATGCGGCCGACGAAGAGGAGGAGCACGGCATCCGCGGGGACGCCGACGGCGGCCCGCGCCTCGAGCTGCGACCCGGGGCTGAAGACGGCGAGGTCGACGCCCGGGCTCGGCGACGGCGACCCGGTCGGGGTCGGCGTCGTAGAGCTCGACGAGCTCGCGGGCCTCGCGCTCGGTGTTGGCGACGAGCCGGTCGGCGGCCTCGACGACCTGGGCCTCGCCGATCTCGCGGCCGCGCGGCTCGGGCAGGTCGCCGTCGGCGAGGTGCAGGTTCTTGACCCGGGCCATCGTGTGCATGGTGTGCACCAGCGGCACGCCCCAGCGGTCGGCGGCGAGCCAGCCGACCTGGCCGGAGAGCCAGTAGTGCGAGTGCACCAGGTCGTAGTAGCCGGGCGGCGCGTGCGCGGCGACCCGCATCATGCCGGCGGCGAAGGCGCACAGCTGGCCGGGCAGGTCCTCCTTGGACAGGCCCTCGTAGGGCCCGGCCGGCGACGTGCCGCACGACGACGCCCGGGCTCGACCTCGACGACGGCCGGCTGGGAGGCGCTCGTGGTGCGGGTGAAGAGGTCGACCGCGATGCCGCGGCGGGCCAGCTGGCGGGCGACCTCGAGCACGTAGACGTTCATGCCGCCGGCGTCGCCCTCGCCCGGCTGGGCGAGCGGGGAGGTGTGCACGCGTGACCATCGCGACCCGCTGCGAGGCGGGCGGGGGCGGGGGCGTGCTCATGCGTTCGAGTCTGTCACGGCATCGCGGGGCGTGTCCGTGACGGTGACCACGGCCCGGGGTGCCCACACGTGCACCGCGATCCGGCCGTCCTGGCGCAGGTCGACGGCGCGGGGCACCTGCACCGGGCCGATCGACACGTCGGTGCCGAGCACCCAGGTGAAGGCCGGCTGCTCGACGACGCGTGGGGTCGACCCAGTAGGCGCGCTCGCGCAGGTTGCGCTCGGGCAGGGCCGGGGCGATGCCGCGTGGTCGCGGGCCGCCAGTCGAGGTGGATGGCGACCGCGTCGGCGCCGGGCACCGCGGCATCCATCCGGATCCGGCCGTCGATCGGCTGGAAGTCGATGCGCAGCGGCTGGCTCGTCGTGTCGTCGTGCACCACCCCGCTGTAGCGCGACGATGTCCTTGACCCGGCGCACGGCGTCGATCCGCACGTGCATGAGCGTGCTCGTGACCTGCTCGCGGGGGTGGCCGTTGACCTCGTCGAGGCTGCCCATGACGGCCGTGACCGGGGCGCCGCGGGTCACCGTGTCGGCGAGCACCGTGCTGCCGCGGGCGAGCCGGAAGCCCGAGTCGTAGAGGGCCACCGAGAGCCCGGCGCCGAGGGACTGCACCCCACGGGCGTCCTGGGCGACCTCGAGCAGGCCCGGCGCGACGTCGGCCACCCCGATGTCGCGCTCGAGCACGCGGGGCACCCACGAGGTGAGGCCGAGGGACGAGCGCGGCGAGCGAGCGAGACGACGAGCGCCACCATCGAGAGGCTGACCTGGCCCTCCCGCGACCGCTCCCGCCACCACTCACGCACCCCTTCAGGGTAAGCCGGTCCTACGCTGGGCCCCGTGCCGCAGCCGCGACCCGTCGGGGTCATCACCCGGGGGACGACGAACCCGAACCGGCTGCGCCGCTGCGACCGCTGGCTCGCCGGGCCGCAGGCGTGGCGGCTGCGGCGGCAGCGCGCGCGGCCCCGGTGGTGGTCGACCTCGGCTACGGCGCCTCCCCCGTCACCGCGCTCGAGCTGCACGACCGGCTGCGGCGGGTGCGCCCGGACGTCGAGGTCGTGGGCATCGAGATCGACCCGGCCCGGGTGGCGGCCGCCCGCCCGCTGGAGCGCCCGGGGCTGCGGTTCGCCGTCGGCGGGTTCGAGGTGCCGCTGCCCGGCGGGGCCCGGCCGGTGGTGGTGCGGGCGTTCAACGTGCTGCGCCAGTACGACGAGTCGCAGGTCGCCGACGCGTGGGCGACCACCGTGGCGCGGCTGGCCCCCGACGGCCTGCTCGTCGACGGCACCTGCGACGAGCTGGGCCGGCTGGCGACCTGGGTGGCGGTGACGGCCTCCGGCCCGGTGAGCCTGTCGCTGAGCTGGCGGCTGCGCGGGCTGGAGCGGCCCGGGGTGGTCGCCGAGCGGCTGCCGAAGGCGCTGATCCACCGCAACGTGCCCGGCGAGGGCGTGCACCGGCTGCTCACCGACCTCGACGAGGCGTGGGCGAGGCAGGCGCCGCAGGCGGCCTACGGCATCCGGCAGCGGTTCATCGCCACGGCGGGGGCGATGCGGGATGCCGGGTGGCCGGTTCTCGACGGACCGTCACGCTGGCGGCTGGGCGAGCTGACGCTGGCCTGGGATGCCGTGGCGCCGGGTGCGCGGGCGGCGTCGCCCGGCGCGTGGGTCACCAGGGGCCGTAGGGGCCCTGGTTGCCCTGGCCGCGACCCATGACCTGGTCGAGGGCCGGCTTGACGTCGGCGAGGTAGACCCCGGCCGCGACGATGGCGATGATCGCGAGGAGGCCGAGCCGCCGCCGAGCGCGACGACGCCCAGCAGCGCGGCGAGGCCGGTGACGAGCAGCCAGAACTGCTTGGTGCGCTTCCCGGCCGCGACGAAGGCGTCGGGGCGGCGGCGCAGGCAGTCGACGAGCGCGTAGAGCCTCGACGCCGAGGGCCACGACCGACAGGCCCAGGACGATCCACACTCTGGAGCTGCGCGAGCGACGACATGGGTACAAGCGTAGGCGTCAGACGTCCAGGAGGATCGTCACCGGGCCGTCGTTGACCAGCTCGACGTCCATGTGGGCGCCGAACCGGCCGGTCTGCACCTCGACCCCACGGGCCCGCAGGGCGGCGACGACCTGCTCGACGACGGGCTCGGCGACCGGCCCGGGGGCGGCGGCGTTCCACGAGGGCCGGCGGCCCTTGCGGGTGTCGGCGTAGAGGGTGAACTGGCTGACCACGAGCACCGGGGCGCCCTCGTCGAGCACCGAGCGCTCGTCGTGCAGGATGCGCAGGTCGGCGATCTTGCGGGCCATCGTCGCGACCTGCTCGGGCCCGTCGTCGTGGGTGACGCCGACCAGGGCGAGCAGGCCCGGGCCGGGTCAGCTCGCCGACGACCTCGCCGTCGACGGTGACCGAGGCCCGCGAGACCCGCTGCAGCACGGCCCTCACGAGCGGTTCACTCCTCGATGCCGACGGCGACGACCGCGCCGACCGGGTGGCCGTGGCCCATGATCGGGGCGTCCTCGAGGCGGGCGTAGGCGGTGGACTCCACGCCCAGCCGGCGGAGCACCGCGGCCAGCACGACCGGGCGGGCGCGCTGGGCGCCGTCGGCGATCTTCAGGGCGATGCCGCGCCCGTCGGCCAGGCCGACGGCGTGCACCGACTCGGCGCCGTCCTTGCCGATCAGGCCCTCGGTGCCCCGGATGAGGGCGGTGACGTCGCGCCGGGTGCCGCCGACGAACTCGGGGTAGGCGCGCATCGCGGCGGTGACCTCGTGCTCGGGGGTGCCGGGCTCGGCGGAGGCGATCCGGCCGAAGGCCCGGGCCAGCCCGGCCAGCGAGATCGCCATGACGGGGGCGCCGCAGCCGTCGACGGCGGTGGCCGCGACCGGCTCGCCGGCGAGGTCGGCCAGGGTGTCGGCCATCAGCCGCTGCAGCGGGTGGTCGGGGTCGCGGTAGGTGCGTGAGGTCCCAGCCGTTGAGCCGGCAGGTGACGAGCATGGCGGCGTGCTTGCCGGAGCAGTTCTGGGCGAGCGGGCGGGCGGTGCGCCCGGCGGCGATCCAGATGTCGCGCTCGTCGGCGTCGTAGGGCAGGTCGGGGGTGTTCTGCAGGTCGGCCTCGGAGAGGTCGGCGGCGGCGAGCATGTCGCGCACCCCGTCGAGGTGGAACGGCTGGGCGGAGTGGCTGGCGCAGGCCAGGGCCAGGTGCTGGGGCGGCAGGGTGAGGCCGGCGCGGAGCATGGCGACGGCCTGGATCGGCTTGTTCGACGAGCGCGGGAAGACCGGGTCGGCCGGGTCGCCCCAGGCGTGGGTCACCGCGCCGTCCGGGCCGGTGACCGCGATGCTGCCGCGGTGGGCCGACTCCACGAACCCGCCCGCGCGTCACGTGGCGACGACGGGGGCGTCGGCGAGGGCGGGCGGGGTGGGGGCGCTGCGGGCGGGTGCGGTCTGGTCGGGCACGTGGCCGACCCTATCCGCGCGCGGTGGGCGACCGGCATCCCGGTGCGGGGCCGGGGCGGCCGGCATCCGCCGTGGTGGGCGGGGGCATCCGCGGGTCACCGGGTCGGGACGCCGAACGACCGGGGCCGGTAGCCGGCCCCGGTCGTCGGGGGTGTCACCGGGAAAGGGGTGGAACCCGGTGACGGGTGGTCGGCGTGTAGCCGACGTGGTGGGGGTGAGGTCAGCTGGCGGCCGGGGTCGCCAGGCTGGCGCGACGTGCTTGCGGCTCGTGGCCGACCTTCTCGGCAGCCTTCTCGGTGGCCTTCTCGGCGGCGACGGCGGTCTTGCGAACGCTGGTCGTCGCGGCCTTGGCCGAGGTGGTGGCCTTCTTGGTGGCGTTCTTGGTCGTGGTGGTCGTGCGCTTGGCCGCGGTGCGGGTGTGCTTGGCCGACTTGGTGACCTCGGCCTCGGCGACCTTGGTCTCCTCGGCGACGGAGCCGCCGACGACGGTGACGACCTTCGCGGCCTCCTTGCGGGCGGTGGTGATGGTGGCCTTGGCGGAACGCTCGATGTCGGCGGTCGCCTTGCGGGCGGAGGTGACGGCACCCTTGACCTGGGCCACGGTGGTGTCGGCCTGGGCGACGAGGTCCTTGGTGGCCTTCTGGTTCTGGATGCGCTTGACCAGCTTGTGGCCGCGGGCGGCGAGCTCGTCGTAGGCCTCGGTCGAGCTTGCCGCCGAAGACCATGGTCTGGTTGATGGCGATGGCCGGGATCTCCTTGGCCTCGTCGACGGCCTTGGTGGCGCGGGCCTGGACGCTGGCCGGGGCCAGGTCGGTGGACAGCTCGACGCGGGCCTTCTCGGCGCGGACGGCGAGGTCGGCACGGGCCTTGTCGGCGCGCAGGCGAGCCTCGCGCACCTTCTCGACCGCGAGGTCGGTGGCGCCGACGGCGGCGAAGAACGGGGTGGTGTCGACGGTCTTCTTGAGGTCTTCGATGACGGACATGGTGTGTCTCCTTCTGGTGGTACCGGGGTGTTCAGCTCGTGGTGGTGCTGGGGGACTTGCGGGTTCGGGGGGTCGGCGTCATTGCCGTGGGGGTGTCCTCGACGTAGGACTCGTAGATGTCGAGGAGCGTCTTCTTCTGCCGCGCGGTGAGCGCGGGGTCCGCGGCGATGGCGTCACGGACGTCGTGGGCGCGGGGTGTGCGGCGCGACCTCGGCGTCGAGGATGCCGGCCTTGACGTAGAGGCTCTCGGCGGAGACCTCCAGTCCCTTCGCGAGCTGCTGGAGGATCTCGGCGCTCGGGCGCTTCAGGCCTCGCTCGATCTGGGACAGGTAGGGGTTGGACACCCCGGCGAGCTCGGACAGCTGACGCAGGGACAGCCGGGCGGCCGTGCGCTGCTCGCGCAGGTACTCGCCGAGGCTGCTGCCCAGGTCGTTCAGCGGATTCTTGCTCACGAGTCCATTGTGCTTGCTCTAGTTAGCAAAATGCAAACTGCAGCAAGCGTGAGGGTCCTCACACGCCTGCCGGGAACTCGCGAAGCGCGCCCGGAAGAAGTCCTCCCCGCGCCTTATTGGATGCTCCCCACCAGGGCGCAACTTTCAAAGTTGCTCACCCAGGGCGAGCATCCAATAGGGGCCGAAACACCTTTCTGGCGGCGCGCGACCGGGCCAGCGAGCGGTGCGCTCGGCTCAGGCGGCGGCGGTCTCGCGGGTGCGCAGGGAGATGTCGGCGCAGGCCGCGCAGGTCTCCTCGGGGACCAGGCCGACCTTCATCAGCTGGGCGAAGACCCAGCAGCCGGCGCAGAACGCGAACACCGACTCCAGCGATCGCGAAGACGAGCAGCACGGCGAGCAGGCCGACGGTCACGACCGGCAGCCCGGCCACCAGGAAGCCCGTGGCCGCCAGGGTGAACACCAGGCCCACGGTCTGGGCGAAGCGCTTCGGCGGGCCGGCCACCAGCTTGGGGGCACCCAGCCGCGGGGCCACGACCTTGGTCGCCAGCTGCCCGAGCGGGCTGTAGCGCGGCCCGGCCGCGACCCGCAGCGCGAAGCCGACGGCGAGCACGGCGCTCAGCCAGAGCCAGCCGGTCAGCAGGGCGGTGGCCGTGATCAGCACGACCCCACCGGCCACGACCCGGGCGGCCTTCTCGTTGACGACGGCCGGGAATCCAAAAGCGTTGCGCACGGATGCCATAACTCGTGATTATGGAGATGCATTCCCCGCGCGCCCAGCGACGTCCACACCTCGGACGCGCGTGAGCAGCCCGGATGCCGTCGCCGTCACCCGCCGACCGCCGCCGCCGGACCCGCACGCCGCCGGCACTGCCGCCACCGCCGCCGGCGACGTCACCCGCCGCGGCCTCCGTCGGCTCAGCGCGAGCGCCGGTCCTTGACCCCGAGCAGCTCGCGCGCCTGGTCGGTGCCCAGCGGCGGCCGCTGCATCAGCGTGGCGAGCTCGGCGGCCCGGGCCACCAGCTCGTCGTTGTGCTGCACCACCTGCCCGCGGGCGAAGACGACGTTGTCCTCCATGCCGACCCGCAGGTGCCCACCCGCCGACAGCGACGCCGCCATGATCGGCAGGTGGCCCCGGCCGATGCCGGTGGCCGACCACGAGGTCACCTCGGCCGGCAGCATCGCGACCCCGGCCATCAGCGCGGCGGTCGTGGCCGGCATCCCGCCAGGCACCCCGGTCACGAAGTCGACGTGCACCCGCCCACCGAACGGCAGGCCGTGGGTGTCGAGCAGCCGGCGCAGCGCGTGCACGTGGCCGAGGTCGAACAGCTCGAACTCGGGCACCACCTCACGCTCCTGCGCCTGCACGTACAGGTCGCTCATGAACCCCCACGGGTTGAGGAACACGTCGTCGCCGAAGTTGGTCGTGCCGCAGGTCAGCGAGCACGAGTCGGGCTCGGCGTCGAGCACGGTCAGCCGCTGCTCGAGCGGGTCGTGCACCGAGCCACCGGTCGACAGCTGCACCACGAGGTCGGTCTCCGAGCGCAGGGCGTCGACCGCGGCCCGCAGCCGGCCGGCATCCAGGGTCGGCCGGTGCTCGCCGTCGCGGATGTGCAGGTGGATGAGCGAGGCGCCGGCCGCCTCGCAGCGCCGCGCCGTCTCGACGAGCTCGTCGAGCGTGGTCGGCAGCTGCGGCAGGTCGGCCTTGGCGTGCTCGGCGCCGGTCGGCGCGACGGTGATCAGGGTGCCGGCGGAGGCGGGTGCGACGGGAGCCATGGCTCCATCATGGCAGCCGGCGATCACCGGCCGACAGGAGGATCTGCGGCGGTCAGCCGCTCACGACGACGGTCTGCGCGGCGGAGATGCCGTCGACGACAAGATCCACGTCGGTCGCCACCGAGCGCTTCACGACCGCGAGCGCGACCGGGCCGTCCTCGTGGTGCCGCGCCACCGAGGTGAGCCGGCCCACCTCGCGCTCGCCGAGCAGCACCGGCGACCCGGCGTCCGGCAGCACGTGGCCCGACCCGTCGAGGTGCAGGAACACCAGCCGGCGCGGCGGCCGGCCCAGGTTGTGCACCCGGGCGATCGTCTCCTGGCCGCGGTAGCAGCCCTTGTGCAGGTGCACGGCGGTGCGCAGCCAGTCGACCTCGTGCGGGATGGTGCGGTGGTCGGTCTCGAAGCCCAGCCGCGGCCGCCACGCGGCGACCCGCAGCGCCTCGGCGGCCCAGGTGCCGGCCAGCGGCCGGTCGCCGACGGCCGCCGCCAGTCGGCCCGCGGGGCACGAGCAGCTCGCGCCAGGCGCGCCCGGCGGCCGGGTGGCCCTCGACCGGCCCGTACGCCACGGTGTCGCCGACCAGCCCGGGCCAGGGGTCGACCCAGGCCAGCGGCTCGCCGGGCGCCGACTCCGCGCCGAGCGGCTCCCCGAGCACCGCCCAGTCGGCGGTCACGTCGGCGACCTCGACGCGCAGCATGAAGCGCATCGACTCCAGCCAGGCCACGAGCGCGGACGCCGTGCCCGGCTCGACCGTGATCCAGGTCGTCTCGCCGTCGTCGACGAGGTGCAGCGCGTGCTCGACGTGCCCCTTGGGCGACAGCACGAGCGACTCGCGCGAGGTGCGCGGCTCCAGCCCGAGCAGGTGCTGGGTGGTCATCGAGTGCAGCCAGCTCAGCCGGTCGGGGCCGGTGATCGGTCACGACCTCGCGGTGCGACAGGTCGACCGCGGCCAGCCCCTCGGCGAGCAGGCGCTGCTCGCGCACCGGGTCGCCGTAGTGCGCAGGCGACGCCGGCGTCGGCGCCCTGGCCCTCGACCGCGCCGTGGCGCGCGAGCAGGACGGACGTGGTGGTGGAGGTGGTCATGGGGTGGCCTTCCGGCTCGAGGTGGCGGGGGCGGCATCCGTGGTGGTGACGGACCCCTCCCGGCAGGTTCGGCACAGCCCGTGCACGGCGGCGTGCGAGACGTCGGAGGCGAACCCGAGCGACTCGTCGAGCCGCGCGACGAGCTCGTCGGCGACGGACAACGGGGCCTCGCCGACCCAGCCGCAGCCCCGGCACACGACGTGCAGGTGGGTGGCGTGCTCGGCGAGGTGGTAGCTCGGTGCGCGGTGGTCGACGTGGGTGTGCCCGACCAGGCCGAGCTCCTGCAGCGCCTCGAGGGCGCGGTAGACGGTCGACGCGGACACGGCGTCCCGCCGCCGTCGGCGGCCACGGCATCCACGATCTCGTCGGGGGTGGCGTGACCGAGGCGCCCCACGGCGGCCAGCACGCGCTCGCGCTGCGACGTCAGGCGCTTGCCCCGCGCCCGCAGCCGCTCCCCGAGATCACTCACCCCACCAATGTATGCGGGACTCAGGCAACGTCCAGACCGCGCACCTAGACTGGCCGCGTGACGGACCAGGGCGTGGACTCGCTGACCCAGGGCGGCGGGGACTCGGACGAGACCCGCACCGAGGGCGAACGACGCGACCGCCGGGGCGTCAAGCGGGCCCTCATCGCGCTGCTCGCGCTGCTCGTCTTCCTCTTCGGTGGCGCGGCGGCGTTCGTCGGCTACCTGGGCTACACGGTCAACGACAACGTCACCCACCAGGACCTCCTGCCGGAGAACCGCCCGCCGGTGACCGCCCCCGACGGCACCAAGGTCGCCGAGAAGGGCACCGGCACCAACTTCCTGGTCATCGGCACCGACACCCGGCCCGGCGACGCCGGCCGCTCCGACGTCATCGTGCTCGTGCACATCCCGGCCGACGGCAAGCACGGTCAACATGATCCACTTCCCGCGCGACCTCTACGTCGACATCCCCGGGCACGGCAAGAACAAGATCAACGCCGCCTACGCCTTCGGCCGCGAGCCGCTGCTGGTGCAGACCATGGAGAACCTGCTCAAGATCCGCATCCACCACGTCGCGAAGACCAACTTCGACGGGTTCAAGAACATGACGGATGCCGTGGGCGGCGTCCGCGTGTACGCCGAGGAGGCGAGCAACGGCACCGGGAACGGCGGCCCGGTCGTCATCAAGAAGGGCTGGAACGACCTCAACGGCGAGCAGGCCCTGGGCTTCGTGCGCGAGCGCTACACGCTCAGCCAGGGCGACATCTCCCGCGGCCGCCGCCAGCTGTCCTTCATCAAGGCGCTGATGCTCAAGGCGATCAGCCCGGCCACGGTCACCAACCCGATCAAGATCGCCAAGTTCACCGACGCGGCGACCAAGAACCTCGTGCTCGACCAGGACCTCAGCATCAGCCAGCTGCGCGACTACGCGGTCTCGCTGCGCGACATCCGCGGCGGCGACGTCGTCTTCTCGACGGCCCCGTTCAGCGGGTTCGGCACCACCTCGGGCGGCGCCTCGATCGACGTCGTCGACAAGAAGGGCATGGCCGAGCTCGGCACCGCCCTGCGCACCGACACGATGGACGAGTACACCGACGTCTTCGTCACGCCCTGAGCGCGGTCACCGGGCGTCACGCCGCGCGGGCGGTCACTCGACGCGCTTGAGCTCCGCCGACACGTGCGACTGGATCGGCTGGCCCACCGCGGCCATGTCCATCACCCAGAGCAGGTCGCTGTTGACGTAGCCGTACATCCGGTGGCCGGCGGTGTACTCCTTGGCCGTGGGGCTGCGCATGACCCCGTCGGTGCGCAGCTCGACCTTGGCCGGCTCGGCGATGCCGGCGTACATCTCGACGAACCCGGTCGGGTGGGTGAGCAGCAGCTCGACGTTGGTGCCGTCGGTGTGCGTCGGCACCGGGCGCCAGAAGCCGAGCTCGGTGGCCAGCGGGCGCACCTGGTTGCCGTCGTCGTCGAGCAGCCAGGTGCGTGACTCCCAGCGCAGGAACGGCCGGCCGTCGTGGCTGCAGACGATCTCCTGGCCGAACTGCTGCGACTCGATCGTGGGGTAGCCGACCAGGCCGGCGCCCTGCCAGCGGCCGACCAGCCACGCGAGGGGGGCCAGCTGCTCGTGGAGGGAGGTGTCGAGGGTGAAGACCATACGCTGCAGTCTATGGACTCCCCCGCGACCTCCCTCGTCGTCAAGGTCACCTGCGGCACCGAGGCGCTCGAGCGGCTCAACCAGGGGTTCACGGTGGCGGCCACCGCCCTGGCGTCCGGGGTCGAGGTCAGCCTCTGGCTCACCGGGGACGCGACGTTCCTGATGGTGCCGGGCCGCGCCGAGGAGGTCGAGCTGCCGTACGCCGTGCCGCTCGCCGAGCTGCGCGACACCCTCCTCGAGGACGCCCGGGTCACCGTGTGCGGCCAGTGCGCCGCCCGCCGGGGCCTGACCGTCGACGACCTGCTGCCGGGGGTGGTGATCCGCGGGGCGGCCGCGTTCGTCGAGGAGGTCGTCGCGCCCGGGGCCCGGGCCCTCGTCTACTGAGACGTCGTGGCTCCGGATCCGCGACGTGCGGAAAACCCCGCACGTGCGGGTCAGCCGACGATGGCGAGCGCGAGGCCGTAGGCGACCACGCCGGGGACCAGCAGGGATGCCGCGGCGGTCGACAGCTGGCCGCGCACCGAGGTGACGGCCGGGAGCACGCTGAGCATCCGGCGGGTGGCGTGCGAGACGGCGGCGCAGAGGAAGCCGACGAGGGCGGCCGGCCCGGGGGCGGGTGAACCCGCCACCGACGCGGCGACCATGGCACCGGCGCCGCCGAGCAGCATCGCGAGCGGCAGCATCCACGGGCGCACCTTCGCGAACCCGGCGACGAGGTCGGCCAGCGACGCGACGCCGATCGACACGAAGCCGATGACGGCGATGTCGGTGGCGCGGTCGGTGCGGGACAGCGGCATCCAGGTGGTGCCCAGCGCGACGACCGCGAGCCCGAGCGAGGTGATGCCGATCGACTCGGTCAGCCGCGGGCGGCCGTCACGGCGCACCATCTGGTGGCCGAACATGATCGCGAGCCCGATGACCAGGGCCACCGGCACGAGGCGCAGGTAGGGCTCGTCGGTGGTCGCGACGGCGGCGACGGGCGCCAGCACGCCCGGTGACGCCGATGGCGAGCGAGGAGCCGAAGCGGCTCGACGACCCCAGCAGCGAGGGCCAGCCCCAGGCGACGACGATGCCGGCCCAGGCCAGGCCGGCGGCGAGCAGCACGGGGTCGGCGAGCAGGGCCAGCACGAGCAGGGCGGCGAGCACGATCGTCGCGATGACCGCGATCGGGCGGCGCACGGTGGCCAGGGCCGGCAGCACCGGCTCCTTGAGCACGGCCTCGCGGCGGGCGCGGCGCTGGGCGCGGGTCTCGACCACCGGCGCGTCCGCGGTGCGGACCCGGCTCGGCCCCGCCCTCGACGGCCTCGGACTGCGCCGGCTCCGCCTCGGGGCTCAGGTCGGTCGGCTGGTCGTCCACGCGCGGCATCCTTCCATCATCCCCCGGCGAAGGGCGGGAGGACCTCGATGACGGCCCCGGGCGGCACCGGGTCGTCGCCGCGTGCTCGCGCGGCCGCCGACGAGCACCGAGCAGACCGGCAGCACCGGTTCGAGCGCCGGGTGGGCGGTGGCCAGCCGGGCCAGGAGGTCACCGACGGTCGCGACCCCGGGGAGGCGCTCCTCGTCGACACCCGCCGCGGCCCGGGCGCCCGCCCAGTACCGGACGAGCACCGTCTCAGTGACGCGTTCGACGCCTTCGCTGCTGTGCATGACCGCCTATCCTGATCGACGATGGCCCATCTGCTGCTGCTGACGAACACCTTGGCGCCCAGCGCCGAGGTCGTTCCGGCGCTCGGGCTGCTGTCGCACCATGTTCGCATCCTGCCCGCCGAGGCCTCCGCCCTGGTCGACGCCCCCCAGGCCGACGTCGTCATCGTCGACGCCCGCCGCGAGCTGGCGATGGCCAAGTCGCTGTGCCGGGTCATCTGCACCACGGGCATCTCGATCCCGCTGATCGTCGTCGTCACCGAGGGCGGCCTGGCCGGCATCACCAGCGACTGGGGCGTCGACGACGTCATCCTCGACACCGCCGGCCCGGCCGAGGTCGAGGCCCGGCTGCGGCTGGCCGTCGGGCGCACCGTCGAGGCCGCCGTCGACGAGGGCGGCCCGATCACGGCCGGGGCGCTCGTCATCGACGAGGCCACCTACTCGGTGCGCCTGCGCGGGCGCCTGCTCGACCTCACCTACAAGGAGTTCGAGCTGCTCAAGTACCTCGCGCAGCACCCGGGCCGGGTCTTCACCCGCTCGCAGCTGCTGCAGGAGGTCTGGGGCTACGACTACTTCGGCGGCACCCGCACCGTCGACGTGCACGTGCGCCGGCTGCGCGCCAAGCTCGGCACCGACTACGAGGTGCTGATCGGCACCGTGCGCAACGTCGGCTACCGCTTCGTCCCCGAGGTGGCCGACTCCTTCTCCGAGCTCGAGGCCTGACGTGGCGCGCACCGAGCGCGTCCTCGAGGTCGACGAGCCCGACCGGCGTGCGCGCTGCGCGGCCTGTGGGCGCGCGCGGCCGAGGCCGACGGGGTCGGCGCGGTGTCGCGAGGCGTTCCGGCTGGCCGTCGGGCCGCCGCGCGACGGGGTCGTGCACCTGCTGCGGTGGGCCGACGACGGCACCCTGGTCGGGTACGCGCAGGTCGGCCGAGGCCGGCACGCCGGATGCCGTCGCCGAGCTGGTCGTCGACCCCGCCCACCGCCGCCGGGGACACGGCCGGGCGCTGCTCGACGCGGCGCTGGCCGAGGGCGCGCGCAGCGTGTGGGCGCACGGGATGCTGCCGGCCGCCGACGCCCTGGCCCGCGCGGCCGGGCTGGAGATGACCCGCAGCCTGCACCGGATGACGCGCCCGCTCACCGACGCGGATGCCGTCGACCCGCAGCTGCCGCCGGGGTTCTCGGTGCGGGCCTTCGAGCCGGGCCGCGACGACGAGACCTGGGTGCGGCTGAACGCGGCCGCCTTCGCCCGGCATCCGGAGCAGGGCCGGCTGACCGTGGCCGACCTGCACGAGCGGATGGCCCAGCCGTGGTTCGACCCGGCCGGGCTGCTCCTCGTCGTCGAGGACGCCGACCGGCCAGGTCGTCGCCTTCCACTGGACCAAGGTGGAGCCGGGGTCGACGACCGGCGAGGTGTACGTGGTCGGGGTGGACCCGGCGCACCAGGGCCGCGGGCTCGGCGGGCCGGTCACGAGGCTCGGCCTGGCGCACCTCGCCCGGCTCGGGCTGCGCGAGGTCGAGCTGTACGTCGACGGCGACAACACGGCCGCCCGGCGCACCTACGAACGGCTCGGTTTCACCGACGCGGCGGTCGACGGGCAGTACACCCTTGCCGCGACCTGACAGGATTGGGTCATGACGGCGAATCCGGGAGTCGAGGTCGACGAGCTGAGGTCGGCGAGCCATGCCGCGGCCGACGCTGCCGCAGGGGCGAGCATCGTCAGCGAGGTCTCCATCGCGAGCGCCGCGGCGACCGAGACCCGCACCCACCAGCCGCGCGCCGCCAACGGCCGTTTCGTCGTCGGCCCGCCCGGCACGGCGCCGGTCGCCGACGAGGACGAGGTGCTGCCGGCCGACCGCTTCCTCGACCGCGAGATCTCCTGGCTGCAGTTCAACGAGCGGGTGCTCCAGCTCGCCGCCGACGAGAACGTGCCGCTGCTCGAGCGGGCCCGCTACCTCGCGATCTTCGCCTCCAACCTCGACGAGTTCTTCATGGTGCGGGTGGCCGGCCTCAAGCGCCGCATCGCCACCGGCATCGCCGTGCGCTCGGCCTCCGGGCTCGAGCCGCGCGAGGTGCTCGAGCAGATCTCGCTGGTCGCCCACGAGCTGCTCGTCGATGCAGGCCAAGGTCTACGGCGCCCACGTGCGCCCCGCCCTCGAGACCGCCGGCATCACGATCGTGCGCTGGGACGAGCTGTCCGACGTCGAGCGCGAGCCGGCTCGAGCGAGATGTTCACCGGCCCGGTCTTCCCGGTGCTCACGCCGCTGGCCGTCGACCCGGCCCACCCGTTCCCCTACATCTCCGGGCTCTCGCTCAACCTGGCCGTCGTGCTGCGTCAACCCGCGCACCGGCAAGGAGCACTTCGCCCGGGTCAAGGTGCCGCCGGTGCTGCCCCGCCTGCTGCGCGTGCAGCCCGGGCCCGACGAGTCGCCGCTGGCCGACATGTACGACACCCGGTTCGTGCCGCTCGAGGACGTCATCTCGGCCCACCTCGACCACCTCTTCCCGGGCATGGAGGTGCGCGAGCACTTCACCTTCCGGGTCACCCGCAACGAGGACCTCGAGGTCGAGGAGGACGACGCCGAGAACCTCCTCACCGCGCTCGAGCGCGAGCTGCACCCGGCGCCGCTTCGGGCCGCCGGTGCGCCTCGAGGTCGAGGACGACATGGACGAGCACGTGCTCGACCTGCTGGTGCGCGAGCTCGGCGTCGCCGGCTCGGAGGTCTACCGCCTGCCGGCGCCGCTCGACCTGCGCGCGCTCAACGTCATCGCCGACCTCGAGCGCTCCGACCTGCACTTCGACCCGTTCGTGGCCCGCACCAACCCCGACCTCGCGCCCACCGAGAGCGCCAAGGCCCGCGACATCTTCGCGTCGATCCGCAAGCAGGACATCCTGCTGCACCACCCGTACGACTCGTTCTCGACGTCGGTGCAGGCGTTCATCGAGCAGGCCGCCGCCGACCCGCAGGTGCTGGCCATCAAGCAGACGCTCTACCGCACCAGCGGTGACTCCCCGATCATCGACGCCCTGATCGACGCCGCCGAGGCCGGCAAGCAGGTGCTCGCGGTCGTCGAGATCAAGGCCCGCTTCGACGAGCAGAACAACATCTCCTGGGCGCGCAAGCTCGAGCACGCCGGCGTGCACGTCGTCTACGGCATCGTCGGGCTGAAGACCCACGCCAAGCTGTGCCTCGTCGTCCGCCAGGAGGCCGAGGGGCTGCGCCGCTACTGCCACGTCGGCACCGGCAACTACAACCCGAAGACCGCGCGCCTCTACGAGGACCTCGGCCTGCTCACCGTCGACGACCAGGTCGGCCAGGACCTCACCCGCCTGTTCAACCAGCTCTCCGGCATCGCGCCGCGCAGCCGGTTCAAGCGGCTGCTCGTCGCGCCCCGCTCGGTGCGCTCGGGCCTGATCGACCTGATCGACGCCGAGATCGAGCACGAGCAGCGCCAGCCGGGCACCGGGCACATCGCCTGGAAGGTCAACTCGATCGTCGACGAGCAGCTCATCGACGCGCTCTACCGCGCCTCGCAGGCCGGGGTGCAGGTGCAGCTGTGGGTGCGCGGCATCTGCGCGCTGCGCCCCGGCGTGCCCGGGCTGTCCGAGAACATCGAGGTGCGCTCCATCCTCGGCCGCTTCCTCGAGCACTCGCGGGTGTTCCTGTTCGGCGCGCGGCGGCGACACCGTGGCGCTGATCGGCAGCGCCGACATGATGCACCGCAACCTCGACCGCCGGGTCGAGGCGCTGGTGCGGCTGGTCGACCCCCGCCACCTCGCCGACCTCGAGTCGCTGATGGAGCGCGGCATGAGCGACGAGTACTCGCACTGGAAGCTCGGCGGCGACGGCCGGTGGATGCGCCACCACCTCGACGAGGACGGCAACCCGCGCACCGACCTGCAGGCCGACCTGATCGAGATGCACGCCAGGCGGCGCCGCAAGGCCCGCCGCCGGTGACCCGGCCGACCACGCCGACGCCCGGGGGGACGACGTGAGGATCCCGGCCGCCGGCACGCTCCCGTGGCGCCTCGTCGACGGCGTCCTCGAGGTGGCGATCGTCCACCGCCCCCGCTACGACGACTGGTCCTGGGCCAAGGGCAAGCTCGACCCCGACGAGGACTGGGCCGTGGCCGCCGTGCGCGAGACGGAGGAGGAGACCGGCTTCGTCGTGCGCCTCGGGCCGCCGCTGCCGGAGGCGCGCTACACGCTGCTCGGCCGCGACGGCACCCCCGACGACAAGGTGGTGCGCTACTGGTCGGCCCGGGTCACCGGTGGCGACGGGCACCTGCTCAACGAGATCGACGAGGTCGTCTGGCTCGCCGGTCCCCGAGGCGCACGCCCGGCTCGACTACGCCCGCGACCGCGACCAGCTGCTCGCCCTGGTGCGGCTGCAGCAGACCGAGCGGCTCGACACCTGGCCGCTCGTGCTCGTGCGGCACGCCCACGCCGTCGCCCGCGGGGACTGGCGGGGCGACGACACCAAGCGCACCGCTCGACGACCTCGGCCACGCCCGCGCGGTGGCCCTGAGCGGGGTGCTCACCGCCTACGGCGTGACCCGGGTGGTCACCTCGCCCTCCGAGCGCTGCCTGCGCACCGTCGAGCCGTACGCCGTCTCCGCGGGCGTCAAGCTGCGCACCCGGCGCGGGCTGTCCGAGGAGGGCTTCGAGGCCGACCCCACCAAGGCCCACCGCCACCTCGCGACGCTGCTCGAGCGCGGCGAGCCGTCGCTGCTGTGCACCCACGGGCCGGTGCTCCCCGCCCTGCTCGACGACCTGGCCAGGCGGCTCGACCTCGACGCCGCGGGGTCGGTCGAGGTCGTCGAGGAGTTCGCCGCAGGCCCGCGACGAGCGGCTCGCCAAGGGCGAGGCCCTGGTCTGCCACGTCGTCGGCACCGGCGAGGCCGCCCGGGTCGTCGCCGTGGAGCGCCACCTCCCCTGAACCGCCGCTCGCAGCCGCCCCGGGCGGGCCTGCACCGCACGCCACTTCGCCCTGACCGTCCGGACGTCGAATGTCCGGATGCCGTTCACGGTGCGTTCACCCGCTGCGAGCCGGCGCGTCATCCGGCATCCATACCTTCACTCGTGTCGGGCAGCGTCGCCCGCCTCCCTGACCCTTGTCCTCCGAGAGGTACACACAGTGAAGATCCAACGTCTCGGCCAGGTGGCGGCTCTCGCCCTGGTCGGCTCGATCGCCCTCGCGGGCTGCGGTTCCGACAACAACACCGCCGGTTCCAGCTCGAGCTCCTCCGCCACCGGCTCCGCGGCATCCGCCGACTGCTTCGAAGGCACCCTGAACGCCGAGGGCTCCTCGGCGCAGAAGAACGCCTTCGAGGAGGCCGCCGCCAGCTTCCTCGAGAAGTGCCCCGGCGGCACGGTGAACTACAACCCCACCGGCTCCGGCGCGGGCATCAAGCAGTTCATCGCCGGCCAGGTCGACTTCGCCGGCTCCGACTCGGCGCTCAAGACCGTGCGAGAAGGACGGCGTCATCGAGGCCGACGCCGCCGCCAAGACCTGCGGCTCCCCCGCCTGGAACATCCCGATGGTCACCGGCCCGATCGCGATCGCCTACAACGTCGCGGGTGTCGACAAGCTGGTCCTCACGCCGGCCGTCGCCGCCGACATCTTCAACGGCAAGATCACCACCTGGAACGACCCGGCCATCGCCGCGATCAACCCCGGCGTGACCCTGCCGTCGACCGCCGATCAAGGTCTTCTTCCGCTCCGACGAGTCGGGCACCACCGAGAACTTCACCAAGTACCTCAACGCCGCCGCCCCCGACAAGTGGACCGCCGAGCCGGCCAAGGTCTGGAGCGGCAAGGGCGAGGGCAAGGAGAAGTCGGCCGGTGTCGCCGAGGGCGTGAAGTCCACCGACGGCGGCATCACCTACGTCGAGTGGAGCTACGCCAAGGACAACGACCTGAGCATCGCCCAGGTCGACAACGGTGGCGGCGCCATCGAGCTGACCGCCGAGAGCGTCGGCAAGGCCGTCGAGGCGGCCAAGGCCGACGGCGAGGGCAACGACCTGCGCCTCAAGCTCGACTACACGACCAAGGAGGCCGGCGCCTACCCGATCCTCCTGGTGACCTACGAGATCGTCTGCTCCAAGAACTCGGACGCCACCAAGGCCGCCAACATCAAGGCCTTCCTCAAGCACTTCAGCCTCGGTCGACGTGCAGAAGAGCCTCGAGGAGATCGGCTACGCGCCGCTCCCGACCTCGGTCCAGACCCAGGTCGCGGCCGCGGTCGACGCCCTCTCCTGATCACGACACCACCGGCGCTGACGCGCCGACCGACCGCGAGGGGGCGGGCCGCGACCCGGCCCGCCCCCTGCACCACGAGAGGGACGACCCGCCGTGACACCCACGATCACCGGCCGCAGCACGGTCGACGAGCTGCCCGGGCCGGACGGCCGGAGCCCGCTGAGCGGCGACGGCGCCTCGACCGGCCGCCTCGGGGACCGGGTCTTCGGGGGGCTCGCCAAGGGGGCCGGCATCCTCGTCGTCGGCATCGTCGCCCTGGTCGGCACCTTCCTGGTGATCCAGGCGGTGCCGGCCCTGCTCAACAACAACGTCAACTTCCTGACCTCGACGGGAGTGGGTGCCCAGCGGCACCGAGCCGCGCTTCGGCATCCTCGACATGTTCTGGGCGACGACGGTCACCTCGATCATCGCGATGGTCGTCGCGGTGCCGCTCGGCATCGCGGTGGCGCTGTTCATCACGCAGTACGCGCCGGCCTGGCTGCGCGGGCCGGCCGCCGCCACGATCGACCTGCTGGCCGCGGTCCCCTCGATCGTCTACGGCTTCTGGGGCCTGACCATCGCCGGCCAGTTCTTCACGCCGATCCAGCAGGGCCTGTCGAAGGTGTTCGGCTGGATCCCGTTCTTCGGCGACGCCGGGTTCAGCGCCAAGAGCACGCTGGCCTTCGCCGGCCTCATCCTCGCGATCATGGTGCTGCCGATCATCACGGCGATCTCCCGCGAGGTCTTCCAGCAGGTGCCCACCGCCCACAAGGAGGGCGCCCTGGCCCTCGGCGCCACCCACTGGGAGATGATCCGCACCGCGGTGCTGCCGTTCGGCAAGCCCGGCATCATCAGCGCGTCGATGCTCGGCCTGGGCCGCGCGCTCGGCGAGACCCTCGCCGTCGTCATCCTCCTCTCCGGCCTCAACTCGAGCGCCGGGTGGAACTGGTCGGTCTTCAACGGCGGCTCGACCTTCGCGTCGAAGATCGCCGGGGGCGCGAGCGAGTTCGACAGCCCGCAGAAGACGGGCGCCTACATCGCCGCCGGCCTGGTGCTCTTCGTGCTCACCTTCGCCGTCAACGCCATCGCCCGCATCGTCATCGAGCGCAGGAAGGCCTTCACCGAATGAGCACCGTGCAGCTCGACACCACCACGACGACGCCCGCCGGCACCGCCGCGGCGCCCGGAGCTGGCGTCCAAGTCGTCGTCACGGGCCGCGAAGGACCTCATCGCGCGCCTCGTGATGTGGGCGGCGTTCTTCATCGCCGTCATCCCGCTGGTCTGGATCCTCGCGAGCGTGCTCCTCAAGGGCGGCCAGATGCTGCTCGAGTCGCAGTGGTGGACCAACTCGCAGGCCGGCATCACCCCCGCCGGGTCGGCGGCGGTGCCGCGCACGCGATCCAGGGCACGCTCTACATGGCGCTGGTCACCGCGGCGATGTCGGTGCCGATCGGCGTCCTGACCGCGGTCTACCTCGTCGAGTACGGGCGCGGGCGGCTGGCCCGGGCTGGTCTCCTTCATGGTCGACATCCTCACCGGCATCCCCTCGATCGTCGCCGCCCTGTTCATCTACGCCCTGTGGGTCTCGACGATCGGGCTGCAGCGGGTGCCGTTCGCGGTGACCCTGGCCCTGGTCATCCTGATGATCCCGACGGTGGTGCGCTCCACCGAGGAGATGCTCAAGCTGGTGCCCAACGAGCTGCGCGAGGCGTCCTACGCGCTCGGGGTGCCGAAGTGGAAGACGATCATGAAGGTCGTTCTCCCGACGGCGTTCTCGGGCATCATCACCGGCATCCTGCTCGGCCTCGCCCGGGTCATGGGCGAGACGGCGCCGCTGATCATCCTCGGCCCGTACACCAAGGTCATCGCGAGCGACCTGTTCGGCGGCCTGATGGCGACGCTGCCCACGATGATCAACAACGACCGCGGCGAGAACCTCCAGCCGGCTCTCGACCGGGTCTGGGGCGCCGCGCTCACCCTGATCCTGCTCATCTTCGTGCTCAACCTGCTCGGCCGGTTCATCGGCCGGTTCAGCAAGGTCAAGAGCTGACCCGCGCCTCGCGCGCCCCGAGATCGCAACCCGCCCAACGGCATCCGAGAAACGACAGAAGGCACCGACACCATGGCAAAGCGGATCGACGTCAAGGACCTCGACATCTACTACGGCGACTTCAAGGCCGTCGAGGGCGTGACGATGACGGTGGAGCCGCGCTCCGTGACCTCGTTCATCGGCCCGTCCGGCTGCGGCAAGTCGACCGTGCTGCGCACCCTGAACCGGATGCACGAGGTGATCCCCGGGGGCGCGCGTGCACGGCTCGGTGATGCTCGACGACCAGGACCTCTACGCCTCGTCGATGGACCCGGTGGCGGTGCGGCGCACGGTCGGCATGGTGTTCCAGCGGCCGAACCCGTTCCCCACCATGTCGATCCGCGACAACGTGGCCGCCGGGCTGAAGCTGAACGGGATGAAGGGCAAGAAGCGAGCTCGACGAGGTCGTGGAGCGCTCGCTGAAGAGCGCCAACCTCTGGAACGAGGTCAAGGACCGGCTCGACAAGCCCGGCGCCGGGCTGTCCGGTGGCCAGCAGCAGCGGCTGTGCATCGCGCGGGCGATCGCGGTGAGCCCGCAGGTGCTGCTGATGGACGAGCCGTGCTCGGCGCTCGACCCGATCTCGACGCTGGCCATCGAGGACCTGATCAACGAGCTGAAGTCGACTACACGATCGTCATCGTCACGCACAACATGCAGCAGGCCGCGCGGGTGTCGGACCAGACGGCGTTCTTCAACCTCAAGGCCACCGGCGAGCCGGGGCGGCTCGTCGAGGTCGGCGACACCCAGCGCATCTTCAGCAACCCCACCGAGAAGGCCACCGAGGACTACATCAGCGGCCGCTTCGGCTGACCGGGGCCTCCCCGACTTCGTGCGACTTACACACGGTTCTTACAGCCGCGAGGGTGCGAGAACCGTGTGTAGGTCGCACGAAGTCGATGTCCACAGGACAGGGTGGATGCCGGTGTCGTCCACAGCCCTCGTGCCGCCTTCTCGGACCGGTCGAGGCTGGGACCGTGGGCGGATGCGTACGGACCTGTCCGCTCTGCCGGCTGCCTTCCTGACCTCCGAGGCGCTGCCGAGCGACCTCGACTCGAGACGCCTGAAGACCGCCGTCGCTGCGGGTGAGGCGCTGCGGCTCGGCCGCGGCATCTACGCCGACCCCCAGCGCTGGCCGAGCTCCCCGCAGGAGCCGGCACTCCATGCTGGCCCTGGCCGCGCTCAGGGCGGTGCACGACAGCGCGCTCAGCCACCTCAGCGCGGCTGCTGTCTCTCGGGCTACCCAACCCTCGAGGCCCCCTGCCCCGGCCGTCGGTGACGGTGGACGACCACGTCCGTTCGCGCTCGCCGGTCGTGGATGACGCTCTATCGCGGCAGAGCTGCCCGACGGGACACGTCGATGACCGGGTTACCGGAGTTCGTCGCACCGGGCTCGCGGACAGTGGTCGACTGCATGCGCGGCACCTGACCCGGTGACGGGCTGGCCGTCGCCGACGCCGCCGTGCGATCCGGCTGGCCACGGCTGCCGAGCCGTCCGCGACATGCGCGAGTTCCAGAGGCGTTGGCCCGGGATCGCGCGCACCGAGCGCGTACTGCGCCTGGCCGACCCGCGGCGCGAGGGGTGGTTCGAGTCGTGGTCGGCGGCTGGCGTTCGACCGGATGGGGCCTGCCGCGGTGGATCCCGCAGGTGAATCGTCACGACGCCCAGCGACCGGTTCCTGGGCCGGGTCGACGGCACTGTGGCCCGATCTCGGGGTGGTCGGCGGAGGCAGACGGCGCGGCAAGTACCTCGGCGACGTCGAGCCGAGCCTCGACCGAAGCCCGGATGCCGTCGCGCAGCGCGTCATGGCGCGCCGGCGAGCGCGAGATGCGGCCTGCGCGCCACGGGCTGGGGGTCGTGCGGTGGGACCACCGACGAGATCACCCGTCACCAGCTTCGGGTCAGCGCACGATGGCTGGCCGAGGTGCGCGCACCGACCCGCGGCCATCCGGGCCACCCTGACCTGCTCCTGCTGCAACGCGCCCGTGACTTCGTGCGAGATAGGCACCGGTTTTCGCCGGCCCAGGGCCGCGTAGGACCGCGCTCAAGTCGCACGAAGTCGGAGTCGGGGGAAAGGCAGGGTCAGTAGAGGAGGGTCAGGAGGGCGAAGGCGGCTGCTGCCGCGAGGCCGGCGCCCGGGAAGGTGAGCAGCCACCCGTTGAAGATCGAGCGCACCACCCCCCACCGCACGGCCTTGTGCGACCGGGTCGCGCCGACGCCCATGATCGCCGAGGTGATGACGTGCGTCGTCGAGATCGGGGCACCGGTGGCCGTGGCCGCGTAGAGCACCGCCGCCGACACCGTCTCGGCGGCGAACCCGTGCGGCGGGTCGACGTCGACGATCCGCCGGCCGAGGGTGCGCATGATCCGCCACCCACCGGCGTACGTGCCCAGGCTCAGCACCACCGCCGACAGCGCGATGACCCACCACGGGATCGCCAGGTCACCCGGCGGCCGGTACCCGCTCGCCACCAGCGTCAGCGCCACCACACCGGCGGTCTTCGCGGCATCCTGCATGCCGTGCCCGAAGGCCATGGCCGCCGCCGACACGGTCTGGGCGTAGCGGAAGCCGCGCGCCGTCGGCCCGGGAGCCGCCCGGCGGAACGCCCACAGGATGCCGGTCATCAGCGCGAACCCGCCGACCAGGCCGAGCACCGGCGACACCACCATCGGGATGACGACGCTGTCAGGATGCTGTCCCACTTCACCGTCGCGCCCCCGGCCAGCGCCGCGCCGCACAGCCCACCGATCAGCGCGTGCGACGACGACGACGGCAGGCCGCGCCACCAGGTGAGCAGGTTCCAGGCCGTGGCGCCGATCAGGGCGCCGGCACAGATGGCCACGCCCGTGGTGCCCATCGGCACCTCGATGATGTCGCCGCCGATCGTCTGCGCGACCCGCACGCCCGCGAAGCCGCCGAGCAGGTTCATCACGGCGGCCAGCCCGAGGGCGATCCGCGGGGTCAGCGCCCGGGTCGACACCGACGTGGCGACCGCGTTCGCGGCGTCGTGGAACCCGTTGGTGTAGGTGAAACCCATCGCCAGCACGACGACGAGCGCGACCGGCAGCCAGTCCACCCCCGCTCAGGACTCCCGGACGGCGATCGCCTCGACCTTGAGCGCCACCTGCTCGAAGCCGTTCGCGGCCGCCTCGAGCGCGTCGATGATGTCCTTGTGCTTCATCACGGTGATGGGGTCGGCGCCGGGGGTGTTGAACAGCTCGGCGAGCATCCGCCGGTAGGCCTTGTTGGCGCGGTTCTCGAGCCGGTCGACCTCGACCCAGTAGGCCGTGAGGTCCTTCATCGCCCGCAGCCGGGGCATCGCGTCGGCGGTGATCTCGGCCATCCGCGAGATGACCTCGACCTGCTTGGCGACCCGCGGCAGCACCTCGTCGACGCGGTACAGCACGATGAGGTCGACGGCCGCCTCGATCAGCCCCACGCAGCTGTCGAGCGCCACGGCGAGCCCGTGCATGTCGGCGCGGTCGAACGGCGTCACGAACGCCCCGTTCACGGCCCGGATGATCTCGTGCGTGGAGTCGCCGGACGCCGACTCGATCTCGTGCATCCGCTTGAGGATGACGTCGCGCTCGTCACCGGTCGCGCCGAGCAGCGCGGTCAGCTCGCCCGAGGCGTCGACGAGGTGCCGCGCCGACGCTGCGAACAGGTCGAAGAAGCGCGGTTCCTTGGGGGTGAGGCGGATCGCCACGAGCGGTCTTTCAGGACGAAGAGGGCCGGACAGTGGCTACAGGCTAGGGCCCCGTCCCGGATGCCGGGTAGCCGGGTGCCGCGCCCTGCTCAGCCCGTGGCGTCGGCCGGCGCGCCGCCCTCGCCGACCCCCACCGGCGGGTCGAGCCCGAGGACCAGGTCGATGGCCTCCTGGGACAGCGGACCCTCGCCTGCGAGGCAGCGAGAACGAGGTCACCGACAAGGCGGATCTCGTTCTCGAGCTGCTCGTCGTGCAGCGACGGGTCGTCCTTCATCCATCCACCGTACGTCCGGGGTGGGAGGGGTTGCTCGTTGTCCACAGCCCAATCGAGCGGTGGCCTCGGACTCGCCACGGGCCTCGGCCCTCCGGCCCGCAGGAGCGGCGCGTCGAGGAGGACGGAGGTGGGTGCCGGACCGGGAGCGCCTCACGGCGCGTGGCCGCTCGTAGCGGCTGATGTTGGGACCCGGGGCTGCCGCGGCCCGGCACCCACAGACGACCCTAACGCCTCGACCCCCGGGATGTGTTCCCCTCCGGGTCAGCGAACCGGGAACTCAGTCGAGGTCGCCGAGCCGCCACAGCCGGGCGCAGGCCCGCAGGTCCTCGCCGGTCGCGAGCATCGAGGCGCCGGTGCGGGTCAGGTCGCTGGCGGCGCCGGGGTCGACCGCGTCGCGGTCGTGGGCCAGCTCGGCGCGCCCCGCCGCGACCACCGTGCAGAAGGCCGCGGCGCGCTCGAGGGCCACCGCCAGGTCGCCGTCGAAGACCCCCGCGAGGATCTGGTCGGCCACCCGCTGCACCTCGTCCGGGCCGGGCGGCTCGGCGATGCCGGCCACGGCGTGCGCGACGTCGGTGAACCGGATGCCGGCGGCGTACTCGCGGCTCGCCTGCTCCGGGCTGCGCCGCACCCACTCGCGCAGGGCGTAGAGGCGCCACAGCGCGCCGGGGAGGGAGCGCGCGGGGCGAGCCGACCAGAGGTCGGCGACGGTGGACAGGCCGAGGTCGTCGACGAGCGTGACGAGGCGGGAGGTCACCTCGGGGTCGTGGGCGGCGCGCCCGGTGCCGACGAGGATCGCGGCCGTCTGGTGCGCGACCTCGGTGACCTCGGCCGGCCCGGGCAGCGTGCCGCCGTGGGTCTCCATGGCGAGGGGCCCGAAGGGCACCGGCCGCCGGGGCAGGGCACGTCCGCCGTCACTCGGTCATCGCCACAGTCTCCCAGCCGCGGCCCCGGATGCACGCCCGAGCCGTGTCGAAGGCCGGGCGTCAGGCTCCCCGCACCGCCGTCGCGGCAGGACGGGTCGCGATGGTGGCACGGACGAGGTGTGCCGCACGGCATCCCGGGGGTAGGAGCGAACGCATGGCACGAGAAGGCACCGCGGCGGTACGCGCGAGGACGGCACCCGACCCGGACGCCGGCCGGCAAGCCCGAGTCGCCCAAGCGACATCGACAAGCCCGGGTGGCGGTACACCGCGAAGGCGGCGTTCGGCCGAGTTCCAGCGCGACCAGTGCACCGACCTCGCGGCGGCGCTGACCTACTACTCGGTGCTGTCGGTCTTCCCCGCGATCCTGGCCCTGGTCTCGCTGCTCGGGTCTTCGGGCAGGGCGAGGCGACCACCGACCACGCTGCTGGACATCGTGCGGCAGCTCGGGCAGAGCCAGGTCGCCGACCAGCTGGAAGGGGCCGATCGACCAGATGGTGGGCGCCCAGGGCGCCGGGCTCGCGCTGGTCCTCGGGCTCGGCGGCCGCCATCTGGTCGGCGTCGGGCTACGTCGGGCGCCTTCGGACGCGCCATGAACCGGATCTACCAGGTCGACGAGGGCCGGCCGGTGTGGAAGCTGCGCCCGGTGGTGCTGCTCATCACCGTCGGCCTGGTCGCTCATGGCGGCGCTCGTGCTGATCGGGCTGGTCGTCAGCGGCCCGGTCGCGCAGGCCATGGGCGACGCGGTGGGCCTGGGCGACCTGGCCTACGACGATCTTCACCATCGTCAAGTGGCCGGTCATGCTCGGCCTCGTCGTCGTCATGGTCGCGGTGCTCTACTACGCGACGCCCAACGTGCGGCAGCCGAAGTTCCGCTGGGTCTCGGTGGGCGCCGCCGTGGCCATCCTGGCATCTGGGTGCTCGCGTCGGTCGCCTTCGGCTTCTACGTGTCGCAACTTCGGCTCGTACAACAAGACCTTACGGCTCGCTCGCCGGCGATCATCGTGTTCCTGCTGTGGCTGTGGATCACCAACCTCGCGCTGCTCGTTCGGGGCCGAGGTCGACGCCGAGCTCGAGCGGGCGCGCGAGCTGCAGTCCGGCATCGGGCCGAGCGCACCCTGCAGCTGCCGCCGCGCGACACCCGCAACTCCGACAAGGCGCGAGGAGAAGCTCGACAGAGCGGGTCGCCGAGGGCCGCCGGCTGCGGCTCGAGGCCGGACGCCGCCGAGGGATTGGCGACGGCGCGAACGGGTACGTGGACGGGCGTGGAGACGGACGGCGCGGGACCTCGCATGCCTCGGCGTCGGCCTACGAGCTGGAGCCGCTGCCGTCGGAGCGGGCCCGCGCCGGCGCCGAGCGCCGCGTCCTGAGACCGCCCACAGCCGGCTCCGGAAGTCGCGTGTCAGCGGCGGCCGTGACGGGCTCCGTCGGCACTTATGCTTCCGCGTGTGACACTCGCGAGCGCCCGGTGAACCGGCTGCACCAGGGACTCGTGCTCGGCGACCGCTACTCGCCTCGAGCAGCCGGATCGCGTCCGGGGGCATGGGCGACGTCTGGGAGGCCGACGACACGGTGCTGTCGAGGTCGGTCGCCGTGAAGGTGCTGCGGCCCGGCACCGACGAGGAGGAGGTCTTCGCGCGGCGGTTCCGCAGCGAGGCCCTCTACACCGCGAACCTCTGCCACCCGAACATCGCGACCGTCTTCGACTACGGCGAGGACGACAACCTCGCCTTCCTGGTCATGGAGCTGGTGCCCGGCGAGCCGCTGTCGGCGCTCGTGCAGCGCGAGGGCGCCCTCGAGCCGGAGCGGGTCCGCGCGATCATGGGCCAGGCCGCGCTGGCGCTCGGCGCCGCGCACGAGGCCGGCGTCGTGCACCGCGACGTGAAGCCGGCCAACATCCTCGTCATGCCCGACGGCACGGTGAAGCTCACCGACTTCGGCATCGCCCGCGCCGTCGACGGGTCGGGGCACACCCAGACCGGTGAGGTGCTCGGCACGCCGCACTACCTGTCCCCCGAACAGGCCCTCGGCGAGGCGGCCACCGGGGCGTCCGACCTCTACGCGCTCGGGGTGGTGGCGCACGAGCTGCTCACCGGCAGGAGGCCGTTCGACAAGGGCACCCCGGTCGCGACCGCCCTGGCCCAGGTCAACGACCCGCCCCCGCCGCTGCCGCCGCACGTGCCCCCGGGGCTGCGCTCGCTGATCGAGCAGTGCCTGGCGAAGAAGGCCGCCGACCGCCCGGCATCCGCGCGTGAGCTCGGCGAGCGGCTCGGGGTGCCCGAGGGCGACCTGCCCGAGGCGACCGAGGATGCCGCCGACGTGGTCGGTACCGCCGCGGCGGCCGAGGAGTCGGTCGACGACCGGCCTGCGGCCCCGCCGCGCTGGACCGGCGGGACCGACCCGACCCCCACGCCGACGAGCGTGCCGGTCGTGCCGAAGGGGCACGTGCACTGGGCCTGGGTGCCCGGCTTCAGCGTCGCCCTGTTCGCGGTCGCGGCGCTCTGGTACTCGCTCGCCCGCTGAAGGTCGCGGCCGCCGGCTCAGCCGGTGGCCGCGAACTCCGAACCTCAGCACCACGCGTCCGCCTTCCGACCTCGGCCGGAGGTGGCCTCCGCGCCTCGTTGTGGACGCAGCGGCGGAGGCCACCCGGCCCCACGGACACGTTGCACACCGTCCGTATGCCGTAAGCGTGCTCGGTCGGTGGGGGCGCCACAAGGCCCGCGAGCGCGAGTTCACCTGTCGTTGGCCGTCATTTCACCTCGCGTCCTGCCGAGGCGCGCCACGGCTCGGGGTCAGGGGCCGAGCGGGACGTCGGCGGCGGCCTCGTCGGCCTCGTCGGCCACCGACCGGCGCAGTCGTTCGCGGGCGGCGCGCTCGACGAGGAGGGGGACGAAGTCGCGGACCGGCCCGGTGATCTCGGCCGCGCAGACCCGGATGGCGGCTTCGACCACCGTCGGGTCGAGGTCGGGGAACCGGGCCTCGAGGCGCTCTTGGACCTCGGCCATCTGGCGCGCCTCGTGTGCTGGGTCCACCACCACAGAATCGGGGCCGCTCCCGCTCATGCAAGGGTTCGGCCCGGAGCCACCCCCTCCGGGCGAGGGGCGCGCGGCCCGTCGGCGCGTGGAGACGCGGTGGCCGGCGGGTGGGCGTCGCGGCGCCCACCCGCCGGCCGAGGTTCACGACGTCCGGCTCGCGTCGTCACCGGACCGGCTGGCCCGGGGGCACGTTGAGCACCAGCAGCTGGCCCTTCTCGACCAGGGCCGGGTCGGCCACCTTGGTGTGGTTCTGGTCGGCGACGAGGTACTTCCCGGCCCCGAGGAACGGGGCGGGGATGATGCCGGAGGACTCCTCGTCGATGGTGTCGAACAGCGCCGCCACCGGGCACGAACCGCTGCGGGTCGTGGTCGGCGATCCGGCGCAGGGCCCCGGTGTCGGGGTCGAGCTGGTAGATGCCGGCGAGGTAGGCGTTGCCGCCGGGGTCCTCCTGCAGGAGCAGCTGGCCGCGCGCGTTGACCGTGAGGTTGTCGATCATCTTCGGCCCGACCGAGGAGGGGCTGTCATCGGCCGGTCCTCGAGCACCTTGGTGATGGTGCCGCCGAGCTCGGGCTTGGTGGCGTCGGTGAAGCTGAGCTTCCACACGCGGCTGTGCTTGGTCATGCTCGCGGTGGTGGCGAAGTAGTAGTCGTTGGGGTTGGTGGGGTCCCAGGCGCCGTCCTCGGGGCGGTCGAACGCCGTTCCGGTGTCGGCGAGGGTGAACGGCTGAGGGGTGTCGGGGAAGGCGACGGCGCCGCTCTCGGTGGGGAACCCGGCGACGGAGACGGTCTTGCGGATGCCGTTGGTCAGCCCGGCCCGCTCGATCGGCGAGCCGGTCGCCTGCTTGGTGCCGGCGTACACGTAGACGTTCTGGGTGCCACCGTCGCTCTGGCCGATGACGACGGTGCGGTCGCCGGTGGAGGGGTTGCCGGCGACGTTCTCCCAGCCGGCCTTGCCGAGGGCGGTGAGCTCGTAGCTGACCCGGTGTCGACGACGTGCGCGAAGGCCCGCCCGTTGGGGGCCGACTCCTCGCCGTTGGTGAACAGCCGGCCGTCGTAGCCGAGGCCACTGGCCGCGTCGTACCAGGCGCTGACGGGTGCGAGGTCGGCCGAGCAGAGCCGGTCGAGGTTGAGCGAGCCCGTGGTGACGAGGCAGGTGATCTGGTCGCGCCCGGAGAGCACCTTCAGCGTCGTGGAGTCCACCACCCAGCGCGACACGAACGCGCCGGAGGTGTTCCCGTGCGAGCGCGGGACGCTGACGCCGGCGCCGAACTCGTGGTTCACCAGCACGGTGAAGGTGCCGTCGCCGTTGTCGTAGGCGCCGAGCCCGTCGGGGGTTCCGGCCATCCGGTACCCGCCGACCGAGTCGCCGCTGGTCAGCAGGCTGGTGAGGGTGACGCCCGGGACGTGGCGCACGAGGTACGGGGCGTCGCTGCTGCTGGGGCCGGTGCTGCCGCCCGGGTGCGGCGAGCGCGGTGCCGCCGACGGCCATGGCACCGACGGCAGCCACGGCCACGCCGGTGAGCCGAAGTGTGGAACGAGACATGCGAAGAGTTCCTCTCCCTGGAAGTCGTCCCGATGGGGACGCCCCGACGCTAGGAAGGACGGCACCGGTGTGGGGCGACGGCGCCGGCGAACTCCCGCTGAACAGTCACGGCGCGCCGGTCGTCATCCGGGCTGGGCGCTCAGCCGAGGGGCACGAGCCGGTTGGTGCCCTTCACCTCGAACCGGCCGTTGACGAACGTGATGACGTAGTGGACGCCGGCATTCCACCGTGCGCCGCCGGGGTCGACGATGACGCCGGTGAGGGTCACCGAGCCGGTCTGGTTCGGGTCCGAGACCTTCCGGACGTCCGAGAAGTCCATCGGGCCGGACGCGAACAGCCTGGATGCCGGTCCGTCGGTCGCCGTGCAGTCGATGCCGCCCTCCTCGCCGTCGAGCAGCCAGGCCTCCACCGGCACGTCGTCCCCCACGATGTTCAACATCGCCCGGCCGTCGACGAGCCGCGTCGTCCGGCGCACCTCCGCCACGCCCTGCTGGCTCGCGGCGGGCTCCGCCGGGGGGTCCCCGACAGCGCCGCCGTCGAGCCATGCCTCGAACGCCGCCTCGAACACCAGCCGCTCGGGGGTGCACAGGTCGGCCCGCGACTTGTTGACGAAGTAGAGCAGGCCGTGGTCGCCGTCGCTCAGTCGAAACGTGTCGTGCGTGACGGTCGTGGTCACGTCCGGGCTCGCGGATGCCGGGCCGGCACAGAGTGCCCCGGCCAGGGTCAGGCCGACACCGACCGCGAGGACGCGGACCGTGCGCGGACGGGGGGAAGCGCTGGCGTTCATGATGGTCTCCTCTCGCAGACGACCGTTGGCGGCCGCCGCTGCCCGCACCATCCCGCCACGGGGTGTCGCCCGGGTAACGCGCCGGGCCGGGGCGCCGCCGGAGCGGTAACGCCGCGGTAACGCGCCCGTTGACCGCGGCGGCAGCGCGGCAAGACACTCGACACCGTGCGAATCCGCGCGCTGGGCCCGCTCCTCGTCGGAGAACCCCCCGCCACGCTGTCCCGACGGGACCGGGTGGTGGTCGCCGCCCTGACCACCCGTCGGGGGGCACCCTGCTCCCCGGACGACATCGCCGACGCCCTCTGGAATGGACGCCGTCCGGCCACCTGGACCAAGGTCATCCAGGGGGCGGTCGTCCGGATCCGCCGGACCCTGGGGCACGACGCCGTCGACCGCGGCGACGACGGCTACCGGCTCGTGGTGCCGGACGGAGACGTCGACACGATCGTGTTCGAGGAGCTGCTGGCCCGTGGCCGCCGACTCGACGCGACGGGAGAACCGGCCCGCGCGCTGGCCGCCTACGACGATGCACTCGCCCTCTGGCGTGGACGCCCGTTCCCCGACCTCGACGAGTGGCCCGCCGGCCAGGACGAGGTGCGGCGGTTGGACTCTCTGCACGCCGAGCTGGAGGAGGAACGGCTTGCCGTCGCGGTGTCCACGGGGCGGGCACCGGAGTCCCTCGCGGGGGCGCAGCGCCTCGTCAAGGAGGCGCCCTATCGCGAGCGGCGCTGGGAGCTGCTCGCGCTGGCGCTCTACGCGGGCGGTCGGCAGGCCGAGGCCCTGGACGCGATCTCACGTGCCAAGCAGACCCTGCGTGAGGACCTCGGCCTCGACCCCGGCGGCGGGCTGGTCGAGCTCGAGGAAGCGATCCTGGGGCACGACCCGAGCCTTCCGCAGGCGCGAACCCAGCGCTCGTCCGAGGTGTGCCCCTACCAGGGGCTCACCGCGTTCCAACCGGAGCACCAGGATCTGTTCGTGGGGCGGGAGAGCGACGTCGTGGCGTGCCTGCGCCGGCTCGAGGAACACGCCCTCCTGCTCGTCGTCGGTCCATCCGGGTCGGGCAAGTCGTCCCTCGTGAGGGCGGGCCTGGTTCCCGCGCTCCGGCCCAGTCGTGCGGTCGTGGTCGTCGTCCCCGGGAGCGACGCGTCCGAGGAGCTGCGCTGCGCCCGAGCCGACTCCGCTGCAGGGACCGTGCTCGTGGTCGACCAGCTCGAGGAGCTGGCGGTGGGCGACGAGGGCGAGCGAGCGGCATACCTCGAACTGGTCGCCGACTGGGTACGCAACGGTCCGGTCGTCATCACGGTCCGGTCGGACCGCTTGGAGGTGCTCACCGCCTCACCACGGCTCGCCAAGCTCGCCAACCGTGGCCTGTACCTCCTTTCACCGTTGGGCGGCCCCGAGCTGCGCCGCGTCGTCCTGGAGCCGGCGGACCGGGTCGGGCTGCTGATCGAGCCGGGCCTGGTCGACGTGCTCCTCCGGGACGTCGGCGACCGGCCCGGTGCGCTGCCTCTGCTGTCACACGCCTTGCGGCAGACCTGGCTCAACAGGGAGGGCGACGTGCTGACCGTCGACGGATACACCGCGACGGGCGGTATCGCCGGAGCCGTCGCCCAGACCGCCGACAGCGTCTATGCCGGGCTCGACGCCCCCCACCGTCGGGCGTTGCGCTCCCTCCTGCTCCGGCTCGTGTCGATCACCCCGGATGGCGCACCGGTGGGCACCCGCCTCAGCACCGGTCCCCGCACCGAGCTGGGTCTGCTCATGGTCATCGAGCGACTCGCGTCGAACCGGCTGGTGACGGTGGAGGACGGCTCCGTCGCGCTGTCCCACGAGTCGATCGCCCAGGCCTGGCCGAGGTTGCGCGCCTGGCTGGACGACGACGTGCGCGGCCGAGGCGTCCTGGACCACCTCAAGGTGGCGGCGGCCGGCTGGGCGGCGACCGGCCACCCCGCGGCGGAGCTCTACTCGGGGGTACGCCTGGGTACGGCGCTGGAGTGGCGGGAGGCCTCCAGCCCCGCCCTGTCAGCAGACGAGGAGGACTTCCTCGAAGCGTCCGTCGCCCACGACGAGGACGAACGACGCGCCGAGCAGGCTGCCCTGGGGGTGCAACGACGCCGGAACCGGCGACTGCGGATGCTGCTCGGTGCCGTCGCCGCCCTGCTGGTCGTCACCCTGGCGGCCGGCGGCCTGGCGGTGTCGTCGCGACGCGACTCGGAGCGGGCCGCGAGGGAGCTCGCCGCGGCCCGGTTGGGTGACCTCGCGGCGCGTGAACCCCGTGCCGACACCGCTCTGTTGGCAGCGCGACAGGCCGTCGCACTCGCATCGACACCGCAGACCTCCTCCGACCTGCTCCACGCGATCGACGCCCACGCCGACATCCGCTCGGTGCACGAGACCGGGACGACCGGTTTCATCGGAGCCGAGCCGCAGGTCTCACCGGACGGCTCGCGGCTCCTCGCCCTGCAGCTGGACGGCATCCACCTGGTCGAGCCCGCGACCGGCGCGATGGTGCCCGATGGTCGGCCGGCAGTTGCCGGCGACCTGTCGGCCGGCTTGTACGCGGTGGGGTTCGTCGACGACGGACGCACGGCCCTGATCACCGCCGGCGTCGGGCAGGAGGGCCCTGACCGGAGCGTGCGAGCTGCGCCGGATCGACGCGGCCACGGGGGTGGTCGACGAGCCGCCGGAGCCGCTCCCCGGGTCTCGCTGTGGGGACTTCTTCGAGCAGGACCGGATCCGGGCGTCCCGGGACGGTTCGGTGCTCGTGTCGATGTCCGGCGACACCGTGCGGTGGTGGCGCCGCACCGGCTCGCAGTGGCGCGGGCCACGAGAGCTCCGGGTGCCCGGACTGCACCCGGGCACGCCCATGCCCAGGGTCATCACCACGAGCGACGACGGCCGGTTCGCAACCGTGCTCACGGAGATGGCCATGACCGCGCCGTGGTACCAGTACTTCGAGGTGCCGGTGGTGGTCGACCTCCGTGCCGCGCGACTCGTGGGGCCCGTCGTGCACGATCTCGACATCGAGCGCGCCGTACTGTCCCCGGACGGCCAGCGCTTGGTGATCGGCGGCGTGGACGGCTCCGTGAGGATCCGTCGAGCGGCCGCGGAGAAGGCCTCGGTCCTCGCGTCGGGGGGCCAGGCACCGGTGCTGTCGTTGGGCTGGTCCCCCGACGGCCGCACGGTCTTCGTGGGGCGTGGCGACGGCAGGGTCGACGTGCTCGACGTGGCCACCGCCTCGGTCGAGTCAATCCTCACCGGCCACGGCGTCGGCGTCACGGCCGTGCGCGAGGTTGCCTTCGACGACGGACCGGGGCTGGTCAGCCTCGACGACTCCGGCGTCGTCATCACCAGGACACTCGGCCGCTCCACGTCGCTCGGGGCTCGGCGCGAGGTCACCCGCCCCCACGCGGTCGCGCTCCTCGCCGGCGGCGGGCCGTTGCTGGCGGGCGAGGAAGGCGGTGTGGTGGCCGTGTACGACCGCAAGGGCCTCGCGCGCGCCGGCGAGCTCCGCCTACCGGTCGGCCGGCTCGGCGCTCCCCCGGACGTCGAGGCCGCCCGCCGACGGGTCAGCGCGCTGGCCACCACGAGCGACGGCCGGTTCGTCATCGCCGGTGACCGCACCGGGCGGCTCACGGTGTGGTCCTGGCCGGACCGCAAGGTGCGCTGGAGCGTTGGCGACGCCCCCACGGCCTTCCTCGGGCTGACCCCGGACGGCAGGGTTCTCGTCACCGCCGAGTTCAGCATGAGAGAGGGCGATCCGTCACCTGACGGATCCCCTGACAGCTCGTGGGTCCGGCTGTGGGACATGCGGACCGGCGAGGTGCTGGCTCGGTTCGACACCGGGGAACGCAAGCCGCGCACTGTCGCGGTCTCACCGGACTCGCGCACTGCCGTGGTGGGCTTCTTCGGCGAGGACACCGACGTGCTCGACCTCACCACACGACGCGTGGTGCACACGCTGGACGCGGACGCGTCCGCGATGACCTTCACCCCGGACGGTGATGGACTGGTGCTCGTCGACTTCGCCGGCCACGGCCGGGTGTTCGCAACCGACGGGTGGGCGCAGGTGGGTGAGTTCAGCACGCTCACGTCCGGCTACGCCCACCTTCTCATCGAGCCGGCCGGGCGGCTGATGTTCCTGGCGAGCGGGACCGACGTTGCGGTCTGGGACGCCTCGGAGCTGCGGCGGCTCTCGGCCCGGCTGTCGCTGTCGGGCGACGGAAGCAACGACGGGATCTTCCTCGCGAAGGCAGCCGACGAGCCGGTTCTCGCTGTGGCCAGCCAGAGCGAGGTGGCCCTGATCGACCTGCGCGAGTCCACGTGGCGCGCCGTGGCGTGCCGCATCGCCGACCGGCGCCTGACGCGTGACGAGTGGGAGCGACTGGTCCCAGGACGTGCCTACGCGCCGGCCTGCGCCTGACGCTCGTCACCGCTGGCCAGCGGCGCGTGGCGGCGTAGCATCGGGCTGTTGGGCGCGGGGTGAGGAGGCCGCGGATGAACGTTCTCGTGGTGGGTGCGAACGGACAGCTGGGAGCGGCCTGCTGCCGCGCCCTCGTCGCCGAGGGGCACACGGTGAGGGGGTCGGTGCGCTCGCCCGACCGGGCCGTCGGCCTCGAGTCGGTCGAGGTGGTGGAGGCGGACCTCGCCAGGACCACCGACCTCGACGCGCTGCTCGCCGGGGTCGACGCCGTCGTCATCACGGCGAACGTCGCCGCTCCCCGCGCGGGCGACGACCCGGCTCGGTTCACCGAGGGTGAGCACCGCCTGATCGACGCCGCGGGGCGGCTCGGCGTCACGCGGATCGTGCTGCCGTCGGTGCCCACCACCTACGTCGACGCGCACGTCCCGATCGCGGCGGAGCGGCGACTGCTCGAGGAGCACGTGCGCACCGCCGTTCCCGGCTCGGTCATCCTGCGGTTCCCGCCGTTCATGGAGGTCTGGCTCGCGCTCGTCGGCTCCTCCCTCCCGCTGCGCGGGGAGCCGCACGCGACCATCGGGCGGCCGTCGCCGTTCCTGAAGCGGTTCCGCAGCGCGACCGGCTCCACGGTCGAGAACCGCGGGCTCATGCTCGTGCCCGGGCCGACCCGCCACCGCCAGGCCTTCATCGCGGTGGCCGACGCCGCCGCGGCGTGCACCGTGGCCGTCGGCCGGGCCGACCTGGCGGGTCGCACCATCGAGGTGGGCGGCCCGGAGGTGCTCAGCTGGGTCGAGGTCGCCGAGGCCTTCACCCGGGTGCTCGGGCGCCGGGTGCGGGCGGTGTCGACGCCGACGGCCGTGTTCGCGGTCATGGCGGCCGTGCTGCGGCCCCTCGCGCCCGTTCCCTCGGCGACGATGGCGCTCAACCGGTACATGGGGGCATCCGAGACGGCGTGGAGCCCCGGTGGTGGCGGGCTGGTCGACCCGTCGACGATGACCACGGTCGAGGAGTTCCTGCGGGGCAAGGCCGCGCTGCCGGCGGAGCTTCCGACGGTGGTGTGAGCCGCGCCGCCGGCCGCGACGAGTCGTGAGGGGTTGGGGAGTCGGGACCGCGGCTCGGGCCGCTGATCGCCGAACAAGGTCGTGCTGAGGAGCCAGTAATCTGGCAGAGATCCACTTCCACAACCGAAGAGGCGCGATGCCACAGCACGGGTTCGAAATCCTTGACAACCCGCTGCTCAACCACGGCACGGCACATTCGCGGGAGGAGCGGGAGAGTCAGGGGCTGCGGGGTCTGCTCCCGTACCAGGTCATTTCGCAGGAGGTCCAGGTCGCCCGGGTGCTCAACAGCTTCCACGCCGCACCGAACGACCTGGAGAAGTACGCCATCCTGACCAACCTGCAGGACCGGAACGAGGCCCTCTTCTACCGGGTGGTCACGGACAACATCGAGACCATGATGCCGATCCTCTACACCCCCACCGTGGGGCGGGCGTGCCAGGAGTTCTCCACCATGTTCCGCCGGTCCCGCGGCATGTACATCACGCTCGAGCACCGCGGTTCGATCGCCGACGTCCTGGCCAACTGGCCGATCGACGACGTCCGCGTCATCGTCGTCACCGACGGCGAGCGCATCCTCGGCCTGGGCGACCTGGGCGCGAACGGTATGGGCATCCCGATCGGCAAGCTCTCGCTGTACACCGCGTGTGCTGGGATCGACCCTGCAGCCACCCTCCCGATCACGATCGATGTGGGGACCGACAACCACCAGCTCTTCGATGACCCGTTCTACGTCGGCGTGAAGGAACAGCGGGTACGCGGCGCAGGCCTACGACGACTTGCTGGACGAGTTCATGGAGGCGGTCACGCAGCGGTTCCCACGGGCCCTGATCCAGTTCGAGGACTTCGGCAACGCCAACGCCTTCCGACTGCTGCAGAGGTACCGCGACGGACACTGCATGTTCAACGACGACATCCAGGGCACCGCCGCCGTGGCGCTCGCGGGTGTCCTCTCCGCACTGCGCGTCACCGGCGGCCGCCTCGTGGACCAGACCTTCCTGTTCCACGGCGCCGGCGGGGCCGGCCTCGGCATCGCCACCCTGATCACGGCCGCGATGACCGAGGAGGGGCTCACGTCGGCGCAGGCCCGGTCCCGGTGCTGGTTCGTCGACTCGCGGGGCCTGGTGGTCTCCGGCCGCACCGACCTCACCGAGAACAAGCTGCGCTTCGCGCACGACGCTGCTCCGGCTGCCGACCTCCTGGCCGCGGTCGAAGCAGTGCGGCCCACCGTCCTCGTCGGGGTCTCGGGCCAGCACGGGGCCTTCACCCAGGACGTGGTGCGGCGGATGGCTGAGATCAACGAGCGGCCGGTGATCTTCGCGCTCTCCAACCCCACCTCGAAGGCGGAGTGCACGGCATCCCGCGCGTATGAGTGGAGCGACGGGCGCGCCGTCTTCTCCAGTGGCAGCCCGTTCGCCCCGGTGCAGTACCAGGGCCGCACCCTGGTCCCGGGGCAGGGGAACAACGCCTACATCTTCCCCGGTGTCGGCCTCGGGGTCATCGCGGTCGAGGCGGCGCACGTCACGGAGGAGATGTTCATGGCGGCGGCGCGCAAGCTGGCCGACCTGGTCTCGCAGGACCAGCTCGACACCGGGAACCTCTACCCGCCGCTGCGGAACATCAGGGACGTCTCTGCCGAGATCGCCGTCACCGTTGCGGAGCTGGCGTATGCGCAGGGGCTGGCCCGTGTGCCACGGCCAGACGACCTCGAGGCCCACATCCGCTCCACGATGTACAGCCCGGTGTACTGACCCCTGCGGCAAGGAGTCGTGGCTGAACCTGCCGACGTCTACTCGCCGGTCGGCTGAGTGCCGCTGCGGATCATCTCGGAATACAGTTGCGCTGCAGCACAATCCCGAAGTGCACGTCGCAATCCCCGAGTTGCTGGCGGGGCCGCGCGTTGTCCTGACGGGGCGGGCGAGTACGGTGAGTATCTGTGAACCAGACTGCTGTTCTGCCCACCTATCCGACCAGCGTGCAGGATGTGGGGCCACTGCTCGGCATGGCGCACGACGGCGACGTCGACGCGACTGCCGCCCTCATCCGGGCACCCTTCCCGGTACCGATGACGGGGGTGCCCACCGAGGCACTGGTCGAGGCGGCCACCGACGTCTACCTCGAGCGCCACCACCTGGCCATCCGCGTCGACGCAGGCGCCGAGCCAGAGGTCATCGCCGGCATCAGGGCCGCCTGCCACGCGGTTCACGCACCCGTGGAGACCGACACCATCGCCCACCAGGTCCTGCTGCACTCACCGGCCGAGCCGTACAGCGACTGGCTCGACACCGAGGCCGGCCACCAGTACACCGCGCGGATCCGCGAGCGGTTCACCACCCCCTGAGCCGACCAGGCTTCTGATGCGGCCCGCCCACCTGGCGGGCACCGCCTCGTCACCGGCTGCGAACGTCCCGGGCCGTACGCGGCGCGTCGGGGAGTGAGGACACCGCCCCAACCGGCGTCAACCGAAGTTGACGCCGGTTCCGATTCGTCAACTACGGTTGACGTCGTGAGTGACGACATCCGCACTGCGATCGGCGCTGCACAGGGCGGGGAGCCGTTGCCCGAGCTGCGCCGGCTGCAGGCTCTGCACGGCGACCTCGCCCGCGCCGAGGCCGAGCAGGTGCGCCGGGCCCGGGCTCAGGGATGCTCCTGGGTCGCGATCGCCGACGCCCTCGGCGTCAGCAGACAGGCCGTGCACAAGAAGTACGGTCGTAGATAGGGCTCTCGCCCGTCATCCCGCATCAACGGCAGGGAACCCGCATGTCCAGCACAACCACCCGCTCCCGCGGACGCCGCGGCGCGTCGCGCCCCTGAAGAGGGTCCGCGCGCGAGCCTCAAGCAGCTGCTGCCGTTCCTCCTCGAGCACCGTCGGGTGCTCGTGATCGTCGTGGTCCTGAGCATTCTCGGCGCGATCGCGACCCTCGCACAGCCGCTGCTGGTGGGCCTGCTCATCAGCCGCGTGCAGGCGGGCGAGCCGCTGGGCATGCTCGTGTGGGGTGTCTTCGCGCTCGTGGTCACGGCATCCGTCATCTCGGGCTTTCAGCACTTCCTGTTGCAGCGCACCGGAACTGCCGTGGTCTACTCGTCGCGGCGCAAGCTGATCGGGCGCATCCTGCACCTGCCGATCAGCGAGTTCGACGCGCGGCGAACGGGCGACCTCGTCTCGCGGGTCGGCACCGACACGACGCTGCTGTACGCCGTCCTCACCCAGGGTCTGGCCGATGCCGTGGGAAACAGCCTGGTCTTCGTCGGCGCCCTCGTGGCGATGGCGCTCATCGACCCCGCGCTCCTGGGTCTCATCGTCGTCGTGATCGGTCTGTCGATCGGGGGCGTGACGCTGCTCAGCGGACGGATCCGCACGGCAACGCGAGACCAGCAGGAGAAGGTGGGCGAGCTCGCGTCGGGCGTGGAGCGATCCGTCGGATCGATCCGCACCGTGCGCGCGGCCGGGCGCCAGCGACCGCGAGGAGGCCGCGATCTCTCGGTTGGCCGAGGAGGCCTACGAGCAGGGTGTGCGGATCGCGAAGGTGTCGTCGCTCATCGTGCCGATCGCGGGAATCGCGCTGCAGCTGTCGCTGCTGGTCGTGCTCGGTGTCGGCGGACTCCGGGTCGCCTCCGGCGCGATCACCGTCGCCGCGCTGGTCACCTTCATCATGTTCCTGTTCCTGCTGATCGCCCCGCTCGGATCGACCTTCGGCGCGATCACGTCCGTCAACCAGGCGCTGGGCGCCCTCGGCCGCATCCAGGAGATCCTCGATCTGCCGACCGAGACACAGGGCGACGCCGCGCTGGCGACGCGCGTGAGGGACGCCGACGACCGTCGTGCCGGTTCACCCGGCGCGGCGATCGAGTTCCGCGACGTGCACTTCCGCTATCCCGAAGCCGTCGTCGCCGCGCGGCGCACGGCGGAGTCCGAGGCGCTCGCGGTCCTCGAGAACGCGCACGTCGACGCCTACTCGATGTCGGGGACCGAGAACTACGCACCCGCCCCGGTCACCGGAGAGGTGCTGCGCGGAGTGTCCTTCTCGGTGCCACGAGGCGCTCGCGTCGCGCTGGTCGGGCCGTCGGGCGCAGGAAAGAGCACGACCCTCGCCCTCATCGAGCGCTTCTACGACCCGTCGGACGGCGCCGTGCTGATCGACGGAGAAGACGCGCGCACGCTCGACCGTGCCGCGCTGCGCACGCGCCTCGGCTACGTCGAGCAGGATGCCCCGACCCTCGCCGGGACGATCGCCGAGAACCTGCGACTGGCCTCGCCCGAGGCATCCGATGACGACTGCGAGCGCGTGCTGCGCGCCGTGAACCTGGGCGAGGTGCTCGAGCGCAATCCCCTCGGCGTGCACGCCCCGGTCGGCGAGAGCGGCGTCATGCTCTCGGGCGGCGAGCGCCAACGGCTCGCGATCGCCCGTGCGCTGCTCGCCGCACCCCCGATCCTGCTGCTGGACGAGTCGACCTCCTCACTGGACGGCCTCAACGAGCAGCGCATGCGCGACGCGATCGACGCCGTCGCGACCGATCGCACGCTCATCGTCATCGCCCACCGCCTGTCGACCGTCGTCGACAGCGACCACATCGTCGTCATGGACCACGGTCAGGTCGTCGGTCAGGGCACCCACTCCGACCTCGTCGACTCGACGCCGCTCTACCGCGATCTCGCCCGGCATCAGCTCCTGGTCTGACAGGCCACATCGGAGTCGCTTCGAACCCAGTCCGGCGAGCGCGACCGAGGTGCGCGACACCCCGTGCAGTCGTGATCCCTCGGGTGGACTGCACTCAGCCGTGCGAGGCGTCGAAGCCGGTCATCCGGATGAGTCTGGCGGGGACGCCGGCGACGATCGCGTTGGCTGGGACGTCGCGCGTGACGACGGCTCCGGCGCCCACGATCGCGCCGTCGCCGATGGTCACGCCTGGGACGACCGTCACGGCGGCGCCGAGCCACACCTTGCGACCGATCACGATGGGCGCCGGGATCATGTCGGCGCGCCGGTCGGGATCAACGCCATGGTTGAGAGTGGTCAGCGTGCTGCCGTGGCCGATGAGCGTGCCGTCGCCGATCGTGATGCCCCCGGTGTCTTGGAAGCGTGCACCCGATGTTGATGAAGACGTCCTTGCCCAGGGTCAGGTTCTTGCCGAACTCGCTGTAGAACGGCGGGAAGACGGTGACCGATTCGTCCACTGCCCTGCCGGTGAGCTGTGCCAGCAGGGCTCGCACTTCCTGTGGTGTGCGGTACCCGGTGTTGAGCTCGGCGAGGACCCGCAGGGCGTCCTGCCCGGCGGCATGCATGAACCGGTGCTGTTCCGAGCCGCCTTCGATGACCGCTCCGCGGTTGACGTGGTCCAGGAAGTCCGACAGGTTCACCTTGCTCATGCTGCCACGGCGTTCAGTGGCGTTGCCCGAGCCGACCCTGGGCGCACTGGTGAAGATGTGAGCCAGGTCGACCCGATGTCGGACAAGGGCAGGGCAGCGCCGCATCTACAGGTCCTTGACCGCCCGGATCGCTGCGACCGCGCGCGGGAACCCGATGTAGGGGAAGCAGTGGACCAGGGCGGCCACCACGGTGGTCTTCGAGCTACCCGTTTGGAGGCAGGCGCGGCCGTGCGGGCCGAGCTGTGCGGCTGTGTCGCCGATCGTGGCCAGCGCGCACAGCACCAGCAGCTCGCGCTGGGCCAGGGTGAGTCCGCCGCGGGTGTAGAAGTCGCCGAAGCAGAACTCGGTGAGGAACCGGGGCAGTGCGGTGTTGAACGGTTCGGGCAGGTCGGCCAGGTTGTCCTTGATCTCGTCGCCGTACAGGGGTGCTTGGACGGCGAGGCCCTTGGTGTACCGCTCGGGGTCGGTGACGGTGCCTTGCTCCGGCAGAGGTAGGGGGATGCCTCTGGACTGGAAGACCTCGTTGATCGTCGCGACCGCGTTCAGGGTGCGGGGGAAGCCGATGAACGGCGCCAGCTGGTAGACGGCTTCACGGATGGCCACGGGCTCGACGCCGACGTTGAGCGCGGCGCCCGTGTGCGACGTCAGCTGCGGCAGGGTCTGCAGGCAGGACAGGCACCGTGACGGTGATGAGCTCACGGGTCTGGTCGTCCAGGACGCCGGTGTCGAAGACGTCTCCGAAGATGAACCCGCGCAGGATGCGCATCAGCTCCGGGTCGTTGTCGGGCGCACCCGCGTCACGTGGCCCGAACAGGCGCTCGTACGTCGCCTCGGCATGCGCCTGACGATCGGAGACATCAGAGCCCTGGAAGTCGTCAGCCATGGGGGCACTGTTGCTCTCGCCCTCAGCGCCGTCAAGTGCGAAGGGACCGCGATGGCCCCCGGGGGAGGGCCTCCTG
>CAWAKY010000047.1:0-3194 GCA_963782695.1 uncultured Actinomycetota bacterium
GAATCCTCGTCGTCATCGGCCTGATCTGGTTCTTCCAGGGCATCGGGGTGCTCGGCGGCAGCGTGATGAGCGGCGTGGCCCTGTGGGCGGTCGTCGGCCCGATCGTGGCGCTGGGTGGGGTCTTCCTCATCCTGCGCGGTCGGGGCGCGAAGCCCGAGTAGGTCGGACTCGCATGCGTCCTGGGTGGCGCCTGCTCGGCGGGGTGCGTCGTACGGCGCCGAGGCCGGCGACCCGCCGCGAGGTTGACGTGCAGAAGCAGCTGCTCCTGACGATCACCCTGCTGATCCTCCCGGCGGCGTTCCTCTGGGGCCTGGTCTACCTGGCGTTCGGGGAGCCGCGGGCCGGGCTGATCCCGTGGGGCTACGGCCTGGTGTCGTTGGTGGGCCTGGCCACCGTGCGCCGGACCGGCCGGTTCCGCCTGTTCCGCGCCATCCAGCTCGGCATGTGGTTGGTGCTGCCGTTCCTGCTGCAGGTCGAGCTCGGTGGCTTCGTGCCGGGCAGCGCCGTCAGTGTGTGGGCGTTCTGCGCGCCGATCAGCGCCCTGCTCGTCTCCTCCCGTCGTACGGCGAGCGCGCTGCTGGTGATCTTCGCCGTGCTGGTCGTCGCGGCGGTGTTCGTGCAGCCGTTGGCCACCACGGACAACGCACTGCCGGCGTGGTTGGTGGCGGCGATGTTCGGGCTGAACCTCGTCGGCACCGCCGTGGTGACCTACCGCGCGATGGTCTTCTTCATCGCGCAGAAGGACCGGGCGTACGCCCTGCTCGGGGCCGAGCGCGCGCGATCGGAGCGGCTGCTGCTGAACGTGCTGCCCGGGCCGATCGCCGATCGCCTCAAACAGGAGGAGCCCGTCATCGCCGACCGCTTCGACGCGGTGAGCGTGCTGTTCGCCGACATCGTCGGGTTCACCCCCCTCAGCGCCGGCATGAGTGCCGACGAGCTCGTCGCGATGCTCGACGGGCTCTTCGCGCGCCTGGACGAGATGACCCAACAGCGGGGGCTGGAGAAGATCCGCACGATCGGCGACGCCTACATGGTCGCGGCAGGGGTTCCCGGCCCCCGCCCTGACCACGCCCCGGCGCTCGTCGACCTCGGGCTGGCCATGGTGGAGGCCGCGGCCGACGGCAGCAGTGGTCACCCCCTCCAGCTGCGGGTGGGCATCAGCTCGGGCCCCGCGGTCGCCGGCGTGATCGGCCGGACGAAGTTCCAGTACGACATCTGGGGCGACACCGTCAACACCGCCAGCCGGATGGAGTCCCACGGGGTGCCCGGGCGCATCCACGTCAGCGAGGCCACCCGGGTGCTCATCGAGGACAGCTACCTCTGCGAGGCCCGCGGCATCATCGACGTCAAGGGCAAGGGCCCCATGGCGACCTACCTCGTCGTCGGCCCCCACGGGCCGGGATGAGGTCGTAGGACGCGTTCGGCGACGACCGAACGTGGCGGGGCGGTTGAGCCGGACCTCTGTCAGTGCCCCGCGAGACAGTGGTGGAGTTGCCAGGAACTCGGATGCAGCTCTCGCGGCGTCGTTCCTGGTGGCTGAACAACGGAGGACCGCGTGACCAACGCCGACTACACCCACCTGACCCTCGTGGTCGACCGCTCCGGCAGCATGGAGAGCGTTCAGGACGAGGCGCAGGGCGGCATCAACGCCCTCATCGCCGAACAGTTCTCGCTGCCCGGGAAGCTCACCGTCACGCTGAGCCAGTTCGACGACGCGTTCGACACCGTGCGCCGGATGGGCGGCGAGCCGTTCGAGTACGAGCTGCAGCCGCGCGGGATGACGGCGCTGTTCGACGCGGTCGGGATGGAGGTCGTGCGCACCGGGCAGGACCTCGCCGGCCTGCCGGAGGAGGAGCGTCCGGCGCGGGTGCTGCTGGTGGTCGTCACCGACGGGCACGAGAACTCCTCGCACGAGTACACGGTGGAGCGGGTCCGCTCCATGCTCACCGTGCAGCGCGAGCAGTACGGCTGGGAGGTGCGCTTCCTCGGCGCCGACGACGCAGCGTGGCAGGGCGAGGCGCTGGGGGTGGGAACGACCCGCTACGCCAACACGGCGTCCGGCAACCTGGCCGTGTTCCGGACGATGTCCGGGTCGATGAGCACCTACCGTGACGCACCCGGCGGGGGAGGCCCTCGACGATGCCCGACGTGATCGAGGGCGACTGACACCACCGCCCGCCGTGACCTGCGGCGATCGTGGGCCCCGTGGGGCTCGAACCCACAACCTACGGATTAAAAGTCCGCAGCTCTGCCAGTTGAGCTAGAGGCCCGGGGGTGAGGACTACGGCCGGGAGAACCCTCGGGACAACTCCGGTGTAGTTCTCACCCTCGAAGGCAGAGGGTATCGCGGCAGCGTTGGCGCGGGCGGCGACCCTCCAGGTGGTCCGACGCGCGGCGCCGCCTGGGTTCTTCGCCGAGCTCGGGGACGCGTCACAACGCCCACCTTCTGGCTGACCCCCGGTTCCGCGAGGACTTGCCGCGGTGCGGTAACTCGTGTTACTGGCTGGGCTCCGGGGACTGCGGGTCGCTCGAGTTGTCGAGGTTGCCCTGTGGATCGCCCAGGTCGAGACCGTTCGCCCCTTGACGATAGATCTTCAACGCGGCGGCCTGCCGCTCGACGTGCTCACTGAGGTCCGTGAGGTGTCGCTCGCGGTCCGCGATCTCGGTGTGCAGCATCGTCTGCCGAGCCAGGTAGCTGGTCTGGATCAGCTTCGCGACCTGAGGAGCAAGCGCGTCCAGGGCGCTGCGCTGCTGGGTCATGTCCGCGTAGTCCTGGATGCTGGCGAGGTCGGCATCGACCGCCGCGGCGTTGACCTTGAGCTCGTCAACGAGGGCACGTGCGTCGGCGATGAACAGCCGGCCGTCCTTCGCGCGAGACAGCATCACGTCGGCGGCCTCGACCTCCCTGCGCAAGTCACGACGCAACCGGGCGACGTCACGTCCCGGCCCGGGCATCAGCGCCCGCGACTGGATCGCGGCCGCGCCCCGGTGCCATCCCCGCCAGCGGCGGATGCGCCGGTACACCCGCCACACGATCAGCGTCGCGGTCAGCACTAGCGCCAGCAGCACCAGCAGCACCAGCAGGAGGCTGATCATCAGCGGCCCGCTCAACGAGGCCAGGCCGCCGTCATCGGCGAACACTCTCATCATGACCTCCCGCTACCCAGCGGCTGCCCGCCGACATCCCTGAATAT
>CAWAKY010000048.1:0-10389 GCA_963782695.1 uncultured Actinomycetota bacterium
GCCGCCGGCTGACCCTGCGCGGGGGGCCGGTCGCGCCCGGCTGCGGGGTGTATCGGAACGGCATCCGGCCACCTCCTCTTCCGGGAGGGCGCCACCCGGGCGCCCACCGGGAGGAGGCCGCCATGGCGACCCGAAAGCAGCGGCGGAGCGGGCCGGGCCCGCGCCAGCGCGAAGACCACGCCCACCAAGCGCGCAGCCAAGGCCGCTCCGGCCGCGCCCGACCCCGGCGACCACGAGCACCCGGCCGGTCACGTGCACGCGCCCGGTCACGTGCACGGCGCGGCCGAGGGCTTCGACGCCGCGTGCCCGGAGTGCGTCATCGCCGCCGGGGGTGGCCACCACCACGACTGGGAGCACTTCCCGAGCGACGCCGAGCTCGAGGCCGCCGGCACCGCTCGTCCTCGCCCCCACCGCCAGCGAGCTGGCCAGGCTCACGACGACCCGCCGGTTCGAGCCGTCCGACGGCTTCGACGCGCGGATGCCGCAGCCTGCGCCCCCCACGGCGACCCGCGTGACCGACCGCGACCTGCGCGACCTCATCCTCAGGCCGCTCCCCCAGCTGCGCGACGAGCTGTTCCGACCTGCGATCTCCCGCGGCCTGATGAACCTCATCTCGTCCTACCGACGGGTGCGGCGCAACGAGGCGACGCTGAGCCCCGAGGAGCGAGCCCGCTTCACCACGGCACTGGCCGCGATGGACACCAACCCGGCCTGGCAGACGCTCATGGCCGTGCACGCGTCGGGCGGCCTGTACCGGATCCACTCCATCCACGGGGTCGTCGGCCGCGAGCGGTTCCTGTCGTGGCACCGGCGCTACCTCTTCGAGGCCGAGCAGCTGCTGCGCACGGTCGACAGCACGCTGACCATCCCGTACTGGGACTACGTCGTCGGCTCGAGCCGCCCCGACTGGGTGCACCGGCCCAGTGCGGTGTCGCGGCCGGCTCCCGGTGGCCCCGGGTTCCTGCCCAGTGGGTCGACCATCGCGGCGATCCTGGCGCGCGGTGACTACTCGGGCTTCACCGGCGACCTCGAGGGCAACGCCCACAACCAGGTGCACAACTGGTGCAAGGGCACGTTGCAGAACCCCGCGACCGCGTCCTACGACCCGATCTTCTGGATGCTGCACGCCAATGTCGACCGACTGTGGTCGATCTGGCAGGAGACTCCCAACGTCTACCCTGCCCTCCACACACCGACGCTGAGCCCCACCGACCGGGTCCTCGACCCGTGGAGCTCGACCATCGCCGACGTCGACGACGCCGTTTGGGACCTCGGATACCGGTACGGCTGACCACACGCCACGGCAGACTCTGGGGCATGTCGACGCACGCACGCCCCGCCCGGCTCGACGGGCTCTACGCCGCCCGCGGGCTGGCGGTCGTGTTCATGCTGGTGGCGCACCTGAGCCCGGTGGGCGGCATCCTCGACGTCTCCGAGTACCTGACGGCACCGCTCTTCGCGGTGATCATCGGCATCTCGATGGGGGTGCGGCTCACCGAGCGCCGGCCGGCGCCGGGGTGGTTCGTGCTCGACAACGCACAGCGCGGCCTCGTCCTCATCGTGCTCGGGGTCCTGCTCCAGGCGATCTACGCGCAGATCGACGTCGTGCTGCCCTACCTCGGCGTGCTCATCATCGTGCTGGCCCCGCTGGCGCTGCTCCTGTACCGGGTGCCGGTGCTCACCGTGGGGCTGGCCGGCGCCCTCGCGGTGGTCGGGCCGATCGTCGTGGAGCGGGCTCGCGAGGCGTACCCCTCGATGGCCGACAGCTGGCCGGGCTGGTCCCTCGACCTCGTCACCTGGCTCGCCACCGGGGAGCACTACCGGCTGGTCTCGTTCCTGCCGATACCTCCTGGCCGGCCTGGACCTCGGCACGGTGCTGCAACGGGCCGTCGCCCTGCCGGGCGGGTACGTCGTCGCCGGCGCGCTGCTCCTGCTCGGTCTCGCGGCCTACGCCCTCGGTCGGGGCACGACCGACGGCTCGGGCGCCTACTCGGGCACGACGGCCGAGGTGGTGGGCGCGACGTTCGTGGCCAGCGCGACGGTCGTCGCGCGTCCTTCCTTCGTGGTGCACCTGCTGCCCGGGTCCGGGTGCGCAAGCGCGCGCCGAAGCCGCTGGTCGCGACCGGTCGGCTCGCCCTGACGGCCTACACCGTGCAGATCCTCTGGCTCGCACTGCTCGCGGCGCTGCGGGCAACAACGCCCTGGGGCGACGAACGGCGCGGACCTCAGCGGCTCCAGCCTCCGTGGCTGGTCATCGGCTTGTGCCCTGGCTGTTCGACCGGCGCTGGCGCACCGGCCCTGCTCAAGTGGGCCATGCACCAGCTTCGCCCGCAGCCACCACCGTCGGGCCTGCACGTCTACCGGCACGCCGGGTCGAGCCGGGAGGACTCGCCGCGTGCGCCGAACCGCACGCGGCGTGTTCCCTACTCTCGACGGGGCTCGGGGAGCCGTGTCAGTGCGCGAAGTGCCGCGTGCCGGTGAAGTAGAGCGTGACCCCGGCGGCCTGCGCGGCCTCGACGACCTCGGCGTCACGCATCGACCCACCGGGGGCGACGACCGCGCGGACACCGGCGTCGAGCAGCACCTGCAGCCCGTCGGCGAACGGGAAGAACGCGTCGGATGCCGCGACGGCACCGCGCGCCCGCTCCTCGCCCGCGCGGGACACCGCGAGGTGGCAGGAGTCGACCCGGTTGACCTGGCCCATGCCGATGCCGACCGGCGGAGGCGCCGTCGCGGGCGAGCAGGATCGCGTTCGACTTCACCGCACGGATGGCGCGCCAGGCGAACTGGAGGTCGGCGAGGGTGGCGTCGTCGGCGGGCTCACCAGAGACCAGGCGCCAGTTCGCGGCGTCGTCACCACCGGTGACGTCGCCGTCGTCGCCGGTCACCACGGCATCCACGGCGTCGCGCTGCTGCATGAGGAGGCCGCCGCCGATGGTCCGCACCTCGGCACCTGGAGCGCACGGGAGCCGCACACTCGAGCAGCCGGATGTTCTTTTTCGCGCTGAGCACCTCGAGGGCATCGGCGTCGAACTCTGGCGCGACGACGACCTCGGTGAAGATGTCGGCGACGGTGCGGGCCATCTCTGCCGCGACCTGGGCAGAGGGTGGCGATGATGCCGCCGAACGCCGACACCGGGTCGCACTCGTGGGCCTTGCGGTGGGCGTCGGCGATGTCGGTGCCCACGGCGATCCCGCAGGGGTTGGCGTGCTTGATGACGGCCACGGTGGGCTGGTCGCCGTGGTCGTACGCGGCGCGCACGGCGGCATCCGCGTCGACGTAGTTGTTGTACGACATCTCCTTGCCGTGCAGCTGGGTTGCCTGGGCCAGCGCCGGCCGCGGCTGGAAGCCGTTGGTGTACAGGGCCGCGTGCTGGTGCGGGTTCTCGCCGTAGCGCAGCACCGTCGCCCGCTCCCAGGTCGCGCCGACCCAGGCCGGGAAGCCGGTGCCGTCGGAGCTGTCCGGTGTAGGCGTTGCCCATCCAGGACGCCACGTGCACGTCGTAGGTGGCGGTGTGCACGAAGGCCTGCGCCGCCAGGCGCTTGCGCTGCTCCAGGGTGAAACCGCCGCCGCGCACGGCGTCCAGCACGGCGTCGTAGGAGGACGGGTCGGTGACCACGGCGACGCTCGGGTGGTTCTTGGCGGCCGCGCGCACCATCGACGGGCCGCCGATGTCGATCTGCTCGACGCACTCGTCGGGGGACGCCCCCGAGGCGACGGTGGCCGCGAACGGGTAGAGGTTGACGACCACGAGCTCGAAGGCCTCGACGCCGAGGTCGGCCAGCTGGGCCACGTGGTCGGGCTTGCGGGTGTCGGCGAGGATGCCGGCGTGCACCCGGGGTGCAGCGTCTTGACCCGGCCCTCGAGGCACTGGGGAACCCGGTGAGGTCCTCGACCTTGGTCACCGGCAGGCCGAGCGACTCGATCAGCGCGGCGGGCCCACCGGTGGAGACCAGCGCGACGCCGGCCTCGTGCAGGCCGCGGACGAGCCCGTCGAGGCCGGTCTTGTCGTAGACCGAGACGAGGGCGCGGCGGACGGGGCGCACGTCCTGCGACGGGCCGGGGGCGGAGACGGCGGCGGACATGGTGCTCCTTGCGGGGTCGGGTCGGTCAGCCCGGGGCACCAGGCGGGCGATGCCCCGACGTGTGACTTCCCGGTGGTGACCCACCCTCGCCAGTCGTCGCGCAGAAGTCTAGCGGCGACGGCCACTCTCCCTCCCCCCCCCCTCAAGTCAGGTCGCGTACGGGGAGGGCGGGAGGGGGTCGGGCCAGGTTCCGCCGAGCACTCGGTCGACGTCGAGCACGACGACCACCCGCTCGGGGTTCGGCCGGGGCTGGCGGTAGCGCACCGCATAACGCTGCTCGGCGTCGTGCACCGAGGGCGTCCTCCAGCACCCGGGTGGTGCCCTCGAGGCTGAGCCAGCGCCGGCCGTCGACCTGGGTCAGCGCCGCCGTCGACCGGCCCTCGCCTGCGCCACCTCGGCGGTCACGCCGACCGGCGATTACCCGGGCGACGATCGCCTCGTCATCCCAGGTGAACCCGACGGGCACGGCGTGGGGCTAGCTGTCCCGCCGCAGCGTCGTGAAGGTCGCCAGGTGCCGCTCGGTCAGGAAGGCGAGGGATGCGGGGGTCAGCTCGGCGGGGTCGGTGGCCACGCGGTGAGTGTGTCACCCCTGGACGTCCGTGGCGAGTCACCGCCAGGAGCGGTCGGCCGCGAGCCCGCGCACGACGTCGACGAGCATCTCCCGCTCGAGGACCTTGATCCGCTCGTGCAGGGTCTCGACGGTGTCGTCGGGCTCGACCCGCACGGCACGCTGGTCGATGATCGGGCCGGTGTCGACGCCGGCGTCGACCCAGTGGCAGGTGCACCCGGTGACCTTGACGCCGTGGGCCATCGCGTCGTGCACGCCGTGCGCTCCCGGAAAGCTGGGCAGCAGGGCCGGGTGGGTGTTGATGACGCGGTGCGCGGCGAGCACGCACCGGCCCGAGCACCTTCATGAAGCCCGCGGACACCACGAGGTCGGGCGCGTGCTCGGCGACCAGCCGCTCGAGGTCGAGGTCCCAGTCGGCCCGCGTCACGTAGTCGGGCACCCGGGCGACGAAGGTCGGGATGCCGGCCCGCTCGGCCCGCTCGACGCCGCCGGTGCCGTCGCGGTCGGCACCGACGGCGAGCACCCGGAACGGTGCGCCGGCGTCGGCCGAGGCGTCGATCAGCGCCTGGAGGTTGCTGCCCGAGCCCGAGACGAGGACGACCAGCCCGAGCGGCTCGGGGTCAGTTGGCACGGGGCCAGTCTGGCACGGTGCGCAGGGGCCCGTCGGGCGCCCCGGTGCTCAGCGGCGCAGCCGCCAGGCGTCGCGGACGCACGACGACCAGCGCGCCGATGCCGAGCTCGAGGAGCAGGGCGAGGAACAGCCGGCCGGCGGGGCGCCCACGGCCGAGAGCCGGAACTGGCCGGCCGACCCGCCGGCCACGAGGTCGAGGGCCGCGAGGGTGAGGGCGGTGACGGTGCAGGCGGACAGGGCCACGGCCAGCTTCGTGCGCAGCCGGGACAGCCGCGCGACCTCGGCGAGCGCCCGGCGGGCCACGAAGGCGCCCACCGCGACGACGACGAGCACCGAGAGCCCCGTGAACCACGGGAAGTCGCCGGGCTGCGGCAGCGCGGCGAGCACCGGCACCATCGGCAGCAGCCCGCCCTTCGGAGCCCGACCAGGTGACCGAGCCGCCCTCGACCACCCGGAAGCCCGGGCCGGCCATGAACGACACCGCCCAGAGCGCGAGGTTGGGCAGCGAGGCGACCTGGGCCAGGGCCAGCACGACGCCACCGAGGCCGCCGGCGGCCACCGCGGTCGAGATCGTGCGTCACCTGGCTCCAGGACAGCGCGACCAGCGTGAGGACGACGGCGACGCCGACCGCGAGCAGCGCCCCGGCCCCGACGAGACCGGGGCGCACCGCCCGCCGCACCGTGTCGGGCAGCCAGGCGAACCCGAGCCGGGGCCCGAGCACGTCGGGGTCGTCCTGGGCGACGGGGCGCAGGGCGAGGACGAGCGCCAGGAGCGGCACGACCACCACGGGCAGCACGAGTGACAGCGGCGTGACCCGGAACGGGCCGGCGACGGACAGGCCGACCGCCCCCGCGACGGCGAGCGGCGTACCCCGCCCACCAGGCCCCCAGCGCCGCCGCGAGCGGGCGCGGCAGCGTGCCGCGCCAGTACTCCCCGTCGGTGGACACGTCGACCATGGCCTCGCGCGCACCGAGCCAGGCCACCCCGACGAGCAGGGCCAGTCCGAGCAGGGGCACCAGCGAGATGGTGACCTCACCGATCGACAGGTGCGCCCCGGACACCAGCAGCCACAGCGCCGCCCCCGTGCCGGCGGCCTGCCAGCCGTCGCCCGCCGACAGCGGCTCGACCAGCCAGGCCAGCACCACCGGCGCCACCACGACGACGAGCGAGGTCAGCCCGGTGAGCACCCCGACGACCGCCGCACGCCACCAGCGCGGCCCGGCCGGCGGGTCCACGACATCCCTCGCGGGTCGTCGGACCCGGGCAGGACGGAACGGAGGCGGTCGCTGACAGACATCCCGACCAGTGTGCGCGAGAACGACCCGAAGCTGTCCGAGCAACGCCGAGCCCGAGCAAACTGACTACTACGAAGCCGGCCCGCAGCGGACCGCGGTGGCGACGACGGTCCGCTGCGAGAGTCAGGCGGAGAGCCCCCGCATGATCTCGCGCATCAGCTCGGCGGTCTCGGACGGCGTCTTGCCGACCTTGACCCCGGCGGCCTCGAGGGCCTCCTTCTTGGCCTGGGCGGTGCCCGACGAGCCGGACACGATGGCGCCGGCGTGGCCCATCGTCTTGCCCTCGGGCGCGGTGAACCCGGCGACGTAGCCGACGACCGGCTTGGTGACGTGGTCCTTGATGTAGGCCGCCGCGCGCTCCTCGGCGTCGCCGCCGATCTCGCCGATCATCACGATCGCGTCGGTGTCGGGGTCGTTCTGGAACGCCTCGAGGCAGTCGATGTGGGTGGTGCCGATGATCGGGTCGCCGCCGATGCCGACGCCGGTGGAGAACCCGAAGTCCGCAGCTCGTACATCATCTGGTAGGTCAGCGTGCCCGACTTCGAGACCAGGCCGATGCGGCCGGGGCCGGAGATGTTGGCCGGGATGATGCCGGCGTTGGCGGCCCCGGGGCTGATCAGGCCGGGGCAGTTCGGGCCGATGATGCGCGTCGTGCCCTTCTCCTTGGCGTAGTTGTAGAACTCCGCGGTGTCCTTGACCGGCGACGCCCTCGGTGATGACGACGGCGAGCGGGATGCCGGCGTCGATCGCCTCGGTGGCGGCGGCCTTGGTGAACGCGGCCGGCACGAAGATGACGCTGACGTCGGCGCCGGTCGCCTCCATCGCCTCGGCGACGGTGCCGAACACGGGAACGGTCGTGCCGCCCTCGAACTCGACCGTGGTGCCGGCCTTGCGGGGGTTGACGCCGCCGACGATGCGGTGCCGGAGCGCAGCATCCGCTGGGTGTGCTTCATGCCCTCGGAGCCGGTCATGCCCTGGACGATGACCTTGGAGTCTGCGGTGAGGAAGATGGCCATGGGTGTCGTGTCTCTCTTCGCGCTCGGGGGTCAGTTGCCGGAGGCCAGCTGGGCGGCCTTGCGGGCGGCGCCGTCCATGGTGTCCTCGATGATCACGCGGGGGTGGTTGCGCTCGCCGAGGATGCGCCGCCCCTCCTCGACGTTGTTGCCGTCGAGGCGCACCACCAGCGGGCGGTCCTCCTCGTCGCCGAGGGCGTCGAGCGCGCCGACGATGCCGTTGGCCACGGCGTCACACGCCGTGATGCCGCCGAAGACGTTGACGAAGACGCTCTTGACCTGCGGGTCGGACAGGATGATGTGCAGCCCGTCGGCCATCACCTCGGCGCTCGCGCCGCCGCCGATGTCGAGGAAGTTGGCCGGCTTCTGGCCGCCGAATCCTCGCCCGCGTACGCGACGACGTCGAGGGTGCTCATGACGAGCCCGGCCCCGTTGCCGATGATGCCGACCTAGCCGTCGAGCTTGACGTAGTTGAGGTCCTTCTCCTTGGCCGCCATCTCGAGCGGGTCGGTCTCGGTGTGGTCCTCGAGGGCCTCGTGCTCGGGGTGCCGGAAGAAGGCGTTCTCGTCGAGGTCACCTTGCCGTCGAGCGCCACGATGTCGCCGGCGGCGGTGCTCACGAGCGGGTTGACCTCGACCAGGGTGGCGTCCTCCTCGCGGTAGACGGTCCACAGGCACTTCAGCACCGGCTCGATCTTCGCGGCGGTCGCGGCGTCGAAGCCCGCGGCCTCGACGATCTCGCGGGCCTTGGCGTCGTCGATGCCGACGTTGGGGTCGACGGCGACCCGGGCCAGCGCGTCGGGGCGCTCGACGGCGAGCTGCTCGATCTCCATGCCGCCCTCCTTCGAGCACATCGCGAGGTAGGTGCGGTTGGCGCGGTCGAGCAGGACGGAGAAGTAGTACTCCTCGTCGATCTGGGCGCCCTGGGCGATCATCACCTGGTGCACGGTGTGGCCCTTGATGTCCATGCCGAGGATGGCGCGCGCGTGCTCCTCCGCCTCGTCGGCGGACTTCGCGACCTTGACGCCGCCGGCCTTGCCGCGGCCCCCGGTCTTGACCTGGGCCTTGACGACGGTCACGCCGCCGCTCGCGGCACCGATCCGCTCGGCGGCCGCACGGGCCTCCTCGGGGGTCGTCGCGACGGCCCCTGCGAGCACGGGGACACCGTGCTTCTCGAACACGTCACGGGCCTGGTACTCGAAGAGATCCACGAGGCGATCCGTCCTCACTGTCGGTCGGCTGAGATGGAAAGTGGTCCGTTGGGGAGCCTAACGGGGCCGGAGGGGTGGGTCGCGCCGTGGGTGCCCCCGAGGCGGTCGGTGGGACCCATCTCACGCCTGAGCGGTCGCCCCGCGCGACGACCGGTGGTGGGATGGGCCGATGCCGTCGCCACGCCCCGCCCCGCCGGCCACCCCGCCCCCGACCGTCGGCCGGTCGTCGTCGCCATGCCGTGCGGCCCTCGGGCCGCGCCGCCAACGAGCGCCTGCGGCGAGCAGGCCGCACCGGCCCCCGGCGCGGGCGGCACCGCGGGCGAGCACGACGTCGCACCCCGGCGACACGGCATCCGCCCTGACCCGCACGGGGGGCGTTGCCGGCTACGCCGACGACCTGTCGGTGGCGGCCAACGGCCACGTCACCGGCACCACCCGCCGGGCCGGGTGGACTGCCGGGTGCCCGCGGCGACGGCCACGACCCTCGCGACCGCGCCGGCCCCCATGGCCGCCCGCCGCGGGCACCGACCGGATGCGGTCACGGTCGAGCGCGCCGCGGGAACCGCCGACCTCGGCGAGGCCCAGGGCAGCGACCCGCTGTCGACCACGGCTCGGCAGCTGCTCGACGACGTGCAGCTGCCTCCCGACCAGCACACCGTCTGCCGCTGACCGCCCGGCCCCGCAACCGGACGGCGTGCCGCTGGTCGCGGCACGCCGTCCCGGTAGCCGCCCGAAGCGGCCCTGCCTCGGTTCGCAGAGGTCTGGGCGCCCTTGGGCACCGCGATGGCGTTGAAGCCGTTCTGCACGGCCAGGCACTGGGCGCTGCCGGCGCCGTAGAGCTCCTTGGCCGAGGCGATGGCGCCCTTGCGGGCGGCCGCGTAGTCGGTGCTCGAGGTGATCTTGGTCGTCAGCGCGCGGTACCAGATCTGCTCGGCCTCGTCGCGGCCGATGCCGGTGACCGGCGGAGCCGTTGCAGGTCGGGCTGTTGTAGCGACGCCGTTGACGGTCTTCGCGCCGCTGCCCTCGGCGAGCAGGTAGAAGAAGTGGTTCGCCGACGCCCGAGGAGTAGTGCACGTCGAGGCTGCCGACGTCGGAGCACCAGCAGTCGGCGCTGCGCGCCGTCCATGCGACGGCTTGTCCATGTAGCGCAGCGGCGTGCCGTTGCCGTTGATGTCGATCTTCTCGCCGATCAGGTAGTCGCCGGGGTCGGTCGGCGCTGTTGGCGTAGAACTCGACCATGGTGCCGAAGATGTCGGAGGTGGCCTCGTTGAGGCCGCCGGACTCGCCGCGGTAGGTCAGGTCGGCGGTGCGGCGGTGACGCCGTGGCTCATCTCGTGACCGGCGACGTCGAGCGCGGTCAGCGGGTCGAGCGTTGCCGTCGCCGTCGCCGTAGGTCATGCAGAAGCAGGAGTCGCTCCAGAAGGCGTTGTCGTAGTTGTTGCCGTAGTGGACCGGCTGCGGGCGCCCGTGCCGTCGTTCGCGATGCCGTTGCGGCCGTAGCGTTCTTGTAGTAGTCCCAGGTCTCGGCGGTGCCGTAGTGGGCGTCGACGCCGGCCGACTGCCGGTTGCTGGTGGCCGTTGCCCC
>CAWAKY010000049.1:0-11555 GCA_963782695.1 uncultured Actinomycetota bacterium
GACCGCCTGACCTTTCCCGACCCGACCCGGCAGACTGGGGCGGTGCCGACGACCCGCCGCCTCGACGGCCTCGACGCCGCCCGCGGGCTGGCGGTCGTGTCGATGCTGGTGGCGCACCTGAGCCCGGTGGGCGGCGTCCTCGACGTCTCGGAGTACCTGACGGCGCCGCTGTTCGCGGTGATCATCGGCATCTCGATGGGGGTGCGGCTCACCGAGCGCCGGCCGGCGCCGACGTGGTTCCTGCTCGACAACGCGCAGCGCGGACTCGTGCTCATCGTGCTCGGCGTGCTGCTCCAGGCGATCTACGCACAGATCGACGTCGTGCTGCCCTACCTCGGCGTGCTCATCCTCGTGCTGGCCCCGCTGGCGCTGCTCCTGCACCGGGTGCCCGTGCTCACCGTGGGGCTGGCCGGCGCCCTCGCCGTGGTCGGGCCGATCATCGTCGAACGGGTCCGTGAGTCGTACCCCTCGATGGTCGAGACCTGGCCGGGCTGGGCGCTCGACCTCGTCACCTGGCTGGCAACCGGTGAGCACTACCGGCTGGTGTCGTTCCTGCCGATGGCCCTGGCCGGGCTGGCCCTCGGCACCGTGCTGCAACGGGCCGTGGCCCGGCCGGACGGGTACGTCGTCGCCGGCGTGCTGCTCCTGCTCGGCCTCGCCGCCTACGCCCTCGGCCGGGGCACCACCGACGGGTCCGCCGCGTACTCGGGCACGACGGCCGAGGTGGTGGGCGCGACCTTCGCGGCGAGCGCGACCGTCGTCGGGTGCTTCCTCGTCGTGGACCTGCTGCCCGGGCCCGGGGCGAGGGCGCGCGCTCGCACCACTGCTCGCGACCGGCCGGCTCGCCCTGACGGCGTACACCGTGCAGATCCTCTGGCTCGCGCTGCTCGCGGCACTGCGGGACGACGCCCCCCAGGCCGCGTGGTGGGTGCTCGGCTCCACCCTCGTCGTGGTCATCGGGCTGTGCTGGGGGTTCGACCGGCGCTGGGGCACCGGCCCGCTCGAGTGGGTGCTGCACCGGCTGCGCCCGCAGCCACCGCGGCCCGGGCGGCACCTGTCCAGGGGGTCGAGAGTAGGAACACGCCGCGTGACGGAAGCGCACGCGGCGTGTTGCACTCTCGACGGACCTGGGGAGCCCTCAGTGCGCGAAGTGCCGCGTGCCGGTGAAGTACAGCGTGACCCCGGCGGCCTGCGCCGCCTCGACGACCTCGGCGTCGCGCATCGACCCGCCGGGGGCGACGACCGCGCGCACGCCGGCGTCGAGCAGCACCTGCAGCCCGTCGGCGAACGGGAAGAACGCGTCGGATGCCGCGACGGCACCGCGCGCCCGCTCCTCACCCGCGCGGGACACGGCGAGGTGGCAGGAGTCGACCCGGTTGACCTGGCCCATGCCGATGCCGACCGAGGCGCCGTCGCGCGCGAGCAGGATGGCGTTCGACTTCACCGCGCGGATCGCGCGCCAGGCGAACTGGAGGTCGGCGAGCGTGGCGTCGTCGGCGGGCTCGCCGGACACCAGGCGCCAGTTCGCGGCGTCGTCACCGCCGGTGACCGTGCCGTCGTCGCCGGTGACCACGGCATCCACGGCGTCGCGCTGCTGCATGAGCAGGCCGCCGCCGATCGGGCGCACCTCGGCGCCGCAGCGCACCGGAGCCGCGCACTCGAGCAGCCGGATGTTCTTCTTCGCGCTGAGCACCTCGAGCGCGTCGGCGTCGAACGCCGGCGCGACGACGACCTCGGTGAAGATGTCGGCGACGGTGCGGGCCATCTCGACGGTGACCGGGCGGTTGGTGGCGATGATGCCGCCGAAGGCCGAGACCGGGTCGCACTCGTGGGCCTTGCGGTGGGCGTCGGCGATGTCGGTGCCGACGGCGATGCCGCAGGGGTTGGCGTGCTTGATGACGGCCACGGTCGGCAGGTCGCCGTGGTCGTACGCGGCGCGCACGGCGGCATCCGCGTCGACGTAGTTGTTGTACGACATCTCCTTGCCGTGCAGCTGGGTGGCCTGGGCCAGCGCCGGCTGCGGCTGGAAGCCGTTGGTGTAGAGCGCGGCGTGCTGGTGCGGGTTCTCGCCGTAGCGCAGCACCGTCGCCCGCTCCCAGGTCGCGCCGACCCAGGCCGGGAAGCCGGTGCCGTCGGAGCTGTCGGTGTAGGCGTTGCCCATCCACGACGCCACGTGCACGTCGTAGGTGGCGGTGTGCACGAATGCCTGAGCCGCCAGGCGCTTGCGCTGCTCCAGGGTGAAACCGCCGCCGCGCACGGCATCCAGCACGTCGTCGTAGGTGGACGGGTCGGTGACGACGGCGACGCTCGGGTGGTTCTTGGCGGCCGCACGCACCATCGAGGGGCCGCCGATGTCGATCTGCTCCACGCACTCGTCGGGGGACGCCCCCGAGGCGACGGTGGCCGCGAACGGGTAGAGGTTGACGACCACGAGCTCGAAGGCCTCGACGCCGAGGTCGGCCAGCTGGGCCACGTGGTCGGGCTTGCGGGTGTCGGCGAGGATGCCGGCGTGCACCCTGCGGGTGCAGCGTCTTGACCCGGCCCTCGAGGCACTCGGGGAAGCCGGTGAGGTCCTCGACCTTGGTCACCGGCAGGCCGAGCGACTCGATCAGCGCGGCGGAGCCGCCGGTGGAGACCAGCGCGACGCCGGCCTCGTGCAGGCCGCGGACGAGCACGTCGAGGCCGGTCTTGTCGTAGACGGAGACGAGGGCGCGGCGGACGGGGCGGACGTCCTGCGACGGGCCGGGGGCGGAGACGGCGGCGGACATGGTGCTCCTTGCGGGGTCGGGTCGGTCAGCTCCGGGGCACCCAGGCGGGCGATGCCCCGACGTGTGACTTCCCGGTGGTGACCCACCCTCGCCAGTCGTCGCGCAGCAGTCTACCGAGCGACGGTCAGGTCGCGTACGGGGAGGGCGGGAGCGGGTCGGGCCAGGTTCCGCCGAGCACCCGGTCGACGTCGAGCACGACGACCACCCGCTCGGGGTTCGGCCGGGGCTGGCGGTAGCGCACCGCGTACCGCTGCTCGGCGTCGTGCACCGAGGCGGCGTCCTCGAGCACCCGGGTGGTGCCCTCGAGGCTGATCCAGCGCCGGCCGTCGACCTGGGTCAGCGCCGCCCGGCGACCGGCCCGGGCCTGCACCACCTTGGCGGTGCCGCCGGCTGGCGATCACCCGGGCGACGAGCGCGTCGCCGTCCCAGGTGAACCCGACCGGCACGGCGTGCGGTGAGCCGTCGCGCCGCAGCGTCGTGAAGGTCGCCAGGTGCCGCTCGGCCAGGAACGCGATGGAGGCCGGGGTCAGCTCGGCGGGGTCGGTGGCCACGCGGTGAGTGTGCCACCCCGGGCGCTGTGGTGGTTACCGCCAGGATCGGTCGGCGGCCAGGCCGCGCACCACGTCGACGAGCATCTCGCGCTCGACGACCTTGATCCGCTCGTGCAGGGAGTCGACCGTGTCGCCGGGCTGGACCCGCACCGCCCGCTGGTCGATGATCGGGCCGGTGTCGACGCCGGCGTCGACCCAGTGGCAGGTGCACCCGGTCACCTTGACCCCGTGCGCCATCGCGTCGTGCACGCCGTGGGCCCCGGGGAAAGCTGGGCAGCAGGGCGGGGTGGGTGTTGACGACGCGGTGCGACCTGAGCACGCCGGGCCGAGCACCTTCATGAACCCGGCGGAGACGACGAGGTCGGGTTCGTGCTCGGCGACGAGGCGCTCGAGGTCGAGGTCCCAGTCGGCGCGCGTCACGTAGTCGGGCACCCGGGCGACGAAGGTCGGGATGCCGGCCCGCTCGGCCCGCTCGACGCCGCCGGTGCCGTCACGGTCGGCACCCACCGCGAGCACCCGGAACGGGGCACCCGGCTGCGCCGAGGCATCCACCAGGGCCTGCAGGTTGCTGCCCGAGCCCGACACGAGGACGACGAGCCCGAGCGGCTCGGAGGCAGTTGGCACGGGGTCAGTCTGGCACGGTGCACAGGGGCCCGTCGGGCACCCCGGTGCTCAGCGGCGCAGCCGCCAGGCGTCGCGGAGCACGACGACCAGGGCCCCGATGCCGAGCTCGAGGAGCAGGGCGAGGAAAGCCGGCCGGTCGGGGCGCCCACGGCCGAGAGCCGGAACTGCCCCGCCGAGCCACCGGCCACGAGGTCGAGCGCCGCGAGGGTGAGGGCGGTGACGGTGCAGGCCGACAGGGCGACGGCCAGCTTGGTGCGCAGCCGAGACAGCCGGGCGACCTCGGCGAGGGACCGGCGGGCCACGAAGGCGCCCACCGCGACGACGACGAGCACCGAGAGCGCGGTGAACCACGGGAAGTCGCCGGGCTGCGGCAGCGCGGCCAGCACCGGGACCATCGGCAGCAGCCCACCCTCGGAGCCCGACCAGCTGACCGAGCCGCCCTCGACGACCCGGAACCCGGCCCGGCCATGAACGACACCGCCCACAGCGCCAGGTTCGGCAGCGAGGCGACCTGGGCCAGGGCCAGCACGATGCCGCCCAGGCCGCCGGCGGCCACGGCCGTCGAGATCGTGGTCACCTGGTGCCAGGACACGGCGACCATCGTGAGGACCACGGCGGCCCCGACCCCGAGCAGCACTCCGGCGCCCACGAGACCCGGGCGCACCGCGCGCCGCACCGGCTCGGGCAGCCAGGCGAACCCGAGCCGCGGCCCGAGCACGTCGGGGTCGTCGTGGGCCACCGGGCGCAGGGCGAGCACGAGCGCCGAGCAACGGGACGACCACCACGGGCAGCACGAGCGACACCGGCGTGACCCGGAACGGCCCCGCGACGGACAGGCCGACGGCGCCCGCGACGGCGAGCGGCGTACCCCGCCCACCACGCACCCGAGCGCTGCGGCGAGCGGGCGGGGCAGCGTGCCGCGCCAGTACTCACCGTCGGTGGACACGTCGACCATCGCCTCGCGCGCCCCAGCCAGGCCACGCCGACGAGCAGGGCGAGCCCGAGCAGCGGCACCAGCGAGATGGTGACGTCACCGAGGGTCAGGTGCGCCCCGGAGACGAGCAGCCACAGCGCGGCCCCCGTTCCGGCGGCCTGCCAGCCGTCACCGCCGACAGCGGCTCGACCAGCCAGGCGAGCACCACCGGGGCCACCACCAGCGACGAGCGAGGACAGCCCGGTGAGCACCCCGACGATCGCCCCACGCCACCAGCGCGGCCCGGCCGGCGGCTCCACACATCCCCCGTGGCGTCGTCGGACCCGGGCAGCACGGAGCGGAGGCGGTCGCTGACAGACATCCCGACCAGTGTGCGCGAGAACGACCCCAGGGTGTCCGAGCAACGCCGAGCCCGGCGCCGAACAGACTAAGAGAAGCCGGACGCATTCGGACCGCGGTGGCGACCACGGTCCGCTGCGACGAGACTCAGGCGGAGAGCCCGCGCATGATCTCGCGCATCAGCTCGGCGGTCTCGGACGGCGTCTTGCCGACCTTGACCCCGGCGGCCTCGAGGGCCTCCTTCTTGGCCTGCGCGGTGCCCGACGAGCCGGAGACGATCGCGCCGGCGTGGCCCATCGTCTTGCCCTCGGGCGCGGTGAACCCGGCGACGTAGCCGACGACCGGCTTGGTGACGTGGTCCTTGATGTAGGCCGCCGCGCGCTCCTCGGCGTCGCCGCCGATCTCGCCGATCATCACGATCGCGTCGGTGTCGGGGTCGTTCTGGAACGCCTCGAGGCAGTCGATGTGCGTGGTGCCGATGATCGGGTCGCCGCCGATGCCGACGCCGGTGGAGAACCCGAAGTCGCGCAGCTCGTACATCATCTGGTAGGTCAGCGTGCCCGACTTCGAGACCAGGCCGATGCGGCCCGGGCCGGAGATGTCGGCCGGGATGATGCCGGCGTTGGCGGCGCCCGGGGCTGATCAGGCCGGGGCAGTTCGGGCCGATGATCCGCGTCGTGCCCTTCTCCTTGGCGTAGTTGTAGAACTCCGCGGTGTCCTTGACGGCGACGCCCTCGGTGATGACGACGGCGAGCGGGATGCCGGCGTCGATCGCCTCGGTCGCGGCGGCCTTGGTGAAGGCGGCCGGGACGAAGATGACGCTGACGTCGGCGCCGGTCGCCTCGATCGCCTCGGCGACGGTGCCGAACACGGGCACGGTCGTGCCGCCCTCGAACTCGACGGTGGTGCCCGCCTTGCGCGGGTTGACGCCGCCGACGATCGCGGTGCCGGAGCGCAGCATCCGCTGGGTGTGCTTCATGCCCTCGGAGCCGGTCATGCCCTGGACGATGACCTTGGAGTCTGCGTTGAGGAAGATGGCCATGGGTGTCGTGTCTCTCTTCGCGCTCGGGGGTCAGTTGCCGGAGGCGAGCTGGGCGGCCTTGCGGGCGGCGCCGTCCATGGTGTCCTCGATGAGGACCCGGGGGTGGTTGCGCTCGGCCAGGATGCGGCGGCCCTCGTCGACGTTGTTGCCGTCGAGGCGCACGACCAGCGGGCGGTCCTCCTCGTCGCCGAGGGCGTCGAGCGCACCGACGATGCCGTTGGCCACGGCGTCGCAGGCGGTGATGCCGCCGAAGACGTTGACGAACACGCTCTTGACCTGCGGGTCGGACAGGATGATGTGCAGCCCGTTGGCCATCACCTCGGCGCTCGCGCCGCCACCGATGTCGAGGAAGTTGGCCGGCTTCTGGCCGCCGAACTCCTCGCCGGCGTACGCGACGACGTCGAGGGTGCTCATGACCAGCCCGGCGCCGTTGCCGATGATGCCGACCGAGCCGTCGAGCTTGACGTAGTTGAGGTCCTTCTCCTTGGCGGCCAGCTCGAGCGGGTCGGTCTCGGAGTTGTCCTCGAGGGCCTCGTGCTCGGGGTGGCGGAAGAAGGCGTTCTCGTCGAGGGTGACCTTGCCGTCGAGGGCCACGATGTCGCCGGCGGCGGTCTTGACGAGCGGGTTGACCTCGACGAGCGTGGCGTCCTCCTCGAGGTAGACGGTCCACAGGCTCTTGAGCACCGGCTCGATCTTCGCGGCGGTCGCGGCGTCGAAGCCCGGCGGCCTCGACGATCTCGCGGGCCTTGGCGTCGTCGATGCCGACGTTGGGGTCGACGGCGACCCGCGCCAGCGCCTCGGGGCGCTCGACGGCGAGCTGCTCGATCTCCATGCCGCCCTCCTTCGAGCACATCGCGAGGTAGGTGCGGTTCGCGCGGTCGAGCAGGATCGAGAAGTAGTACTCCTCGTCGATCTGGGCGCCCTGGGCGATCATCACCCGGTGCACGGTGTGGCCCTTGATGTCCATGCCGAGGATCGGCGCGGGCGTGCTCCTCCGCCTCGTCCGCGGTCTTCGCGACCTTGACGCCGCCGGCCTTGCCGCGGCCGCCGGTCTTCACCTGCGCCTTGACGACGGTCACGCCGCCGCTCGCGGCACCGATCCGGTCGGCGGCCGCACGGGCCTCCTCGGGCGTCGTCGCGACGGCCCCTGCGAGCACGGGGACACCGTGCTTCTCGAACACGTCACGGGCCTGGTACTCGAAGAGATCCACGAGGCGATCCGTCCTCACTGTCGGTCGGCTGAGATGGAAAGTGGTCCGTTGGGGAGCCTAACGGGGCCGGAGGGGTGGGTCGCGCCACGGGTGCCACCGAGGCGGTCGGTGGGACCCATCTCACGCCCGAGCGGTCGCCCCGCGCGACGACCGGTGGTGGGATGGGCGGATGCCGTCCACCCTGCGCCCGCTCACCGGGCCCCGACCCGCCGCTGCCGCCCTCGCCACCGCTGGCCCTGCCGCCGCGCTGGCGACCGGTGCCTGCGGGCAGCAGGCCTCCCCCACCGCGAGCCCGTCGGGCACGGCGGCCGGCACGACCGCGGCACCGGGCGGCACGGCATCCGCGACCGACCTGCGGCGCACCGGGTGGCATGGCCGGCTTCGACGACCGGCTGACCGTGGCGGCCGACGGCCGGGTCACCGGTAGCACGCGCACGGCATCCGTCGACTGCGCGGTGCGCGCCGAGACGGTGCAGACCTTGGCCACCGCCCCCGCGCCCACGGTCGCCCCGGCGGCCGGCACCGACCGGATGACGGTCACCCTGCGCGCGACGGCGGCGCCGTCGCCCTCGGTGGGCGCCTGCGGGGAGACCTCGACCCGGACGCCCGCGGGCTCGGGAACCTCGGCGACCCCCACAGCGAGCCCGCAGCGGCACCGAGTGGCACGGCATCCGAGGTGCGGGTCGCCGGGGCTCGGTGGCGTCGCGGGGTTCCAGGACGACCTCGGGGGTCGCGCCGGACGGCCACGTGACCGGCACGACCCGCAACGGGGCGGTCGAGTGCACCGTGCCCGTCGAGACGGCGCAGGTGCTCGCCACCGCCGCGGCCCCCACGACCGGCCTCAACGCCGGCAACGACCGGATCGCCGCGAGCGTCGAGCGGGCCGGGACGACCATCGACCTCGGCGAGGCGCAGGGCAGCGACCCGCTGTCGACCACGGCCCGCGCGCTGCTCGACGACGTGCAGCTGCCCCCGGGAGCGCACCGTCTGCCGCTGAGGCGCGGACGGTGTGCCGCTGACCCCCGGGCTGCGGGTGGCTCAGTTGGAGCAGGTCTGGGTGCCGGCCGGCACCGCGATGGCGTTGAAGGCGTTCAGCACCGCGGGCACTGCGCCGTGTTCTTGCCGTAGAGCTCCTTGGCCGACGCGATGGCACCGTTGCGGGCCGCCGCGTAGCCGCTGCTCGAGGTGAGCTTGGTCGTCAGCGTGCGGTACCAGACCTTCTCGGCGACGTCGCGGCCGACGCCGGTGACGGTGGAGCCGTTGCAGGTCGGGCTGTTGTAGCTGACGCCGTTGATGGTCTTGGCGCCGCTGCCCTCGGAGACCAGGTAGAAGAAGTGGTTCAGCGGGCCCGGAGGAGTAGTGCACGTCGAGCCGGCCGACGCTGGATACCAGCAGTCGGCGCTGCGCGCCGTCCTTGCTCGGCTTGTCCATGTAGCGCAGCGGGGTGCCGTTGCCGTTGATGTTGATCTTCTCGCCGATGAGGTAGTCACCGCGCGGTCGGCGGCGTTGTTGGCGTAGAACTCGACCGCGGTGCCGAAGATGTCGGAGGTCGCCTCGTTCAGGCCGCCGGACTCGCCGCTGTAGTTCAGGCCGGCGGTGGTCTCGGTGACGCCGTGGCTCATCTCGTGGCCGGCGACGTCGATCGCGGTCAGCGGGTGGGCGTTGCCGGCGCCGTCGCCGTAGGTCATGCAGAAGCAGTGTCGTCCCAGAAGGCGTTGACGTAGGCGTTGCCGTAGTGCACCCGGCTGCGCGCGCCCACGCCGTTGTTGCAGATGCCGTTGCGGCCGTAGCACGTTCTTGTAGTAGTCCCAGGTCTGCTGGGCGCCGTAGTGGGCGTCGACGGCGGCGGTCTGGCGGTTCGACGGCGCGCCGGTGCCCCAGGTGTCGTCGGCGTCGGTGAACTGGGTGCCGGTGCCGGATGGTGGCGCCGTTGAGGTCGGTCGTGAAGTTGCCGCACCGAGTCCTTCAGCTGGAAGCTCGAGGCGGAGCCGGCGTGTTGAGCGTGACGCTGCCCGAGTACTGGGTGTTGCCGGTGCCCTCCTCGATGGTCTCCTCCGAGCTCGATGACCCGGCCGGTGCGGGCGTCGACCCAGGTCTTCAGGCGGCTCGGGGTCTGGCTCGCGCGGGTGCCGGTCGTCGTCGACCTGCCACGCCAGGCGCGGGGTGCCCTCGCTCGCGTAGACGACGAGGGCGGCGGCGCTGGAGTCGACCCGGTAGCCGGCGCCGTTCGCCGCGGTGGTGGTCGCGGCGGCCTTGGTCACCGTGGCCTTGGTGGAGGCCGGGGCGACGCCCTTGCCGCGGTTCCAGTGGCTGTCCTTGACGGTGCCGTTGGCGCTCTTGGCGACGACGAGGTCGCCGCCGACGACGGCCAGGCCGTCGACCGTGCGGTCGTAGCGCACGTGGCGGGTGCCGTCGGGGTCGGTGAGCACGATGCGCACGATCAGCGACTGGTCGGCCGGCAGGCCGAGCGCCTTGCCGGTGGACGCGGCGGCGGACTGCTCGGCCGCCTTGAGGGCGGCGTTGCCCCCGGGTGCGGCGGAGGCTCCGGAGCCGCCCGCGACGGTGACGGCGGTGGCCGCGACGGCGATGGCGAGGGCTGCTCCGGTGAGGTGACGTGTCGACATGGGACTCCCCTGGGTGAAGGACGCCGCGGCGGTGCGCGGCAGGTCAATGGTGCTTGAGCGGAGTGCTCCGACGCGCGCCGAACGCGCGTTTCGGTCGAGAGGACTGCCGGGGTGCCGTCCCCCACCGTGGTGAGGGACGGCATCCGCCGTGGTGGTGTGCGGTAGCGTTCGCGACGGAGGTGTCGTCGACGACGAAGGACGTCTGCAGGCTGGAGTCCTCGGTCATGGTGAACCGGATCGTCACCGTCCTGCCCTTGTAGGCCGTCAGGTTGAAGGACTTCTGCGTGTACGTGGCGTTGGTGCCGACGTTGGAGTAGGTGGCCAGGGTGGTCGACCGTGGCGCCGTCGACGACCTGGGCCTTCATCGTGTCGTAGGCCGTGGAGCCGGTCTCGGCGGTGTCGGTCCGCAGCCAGAACGACAGGGTCGCGCTGGTCGCGGTCGCCGGGATCGCGACGCTCTGGTTGATCGTCTCGGTGTCGGGAGCCGTAGCCGCCCAGCCAGGCGTTCCACGAACCGGTGCGGGCGGGGCGGCCGGTGTCGTTGGTGATCGGGCCGGCGGTGCCGGTCCAGACGTGGTGCCGGACTCGAAGCCGGGGTTGAGGAGCAGGTTGGTGCCGGTGGGCGGCGGGGTGGTGCCGCCGCAGGTCTCGGTGCCGGCCGGGACCGCGATCGCCGCGAAGGCGTTTCGGTGGCGGGCACTGGGCCGAGCCGGCGCCGTACAGGTCGTGGCCGCGTTGAGCGTCGCCGTGCGGGCGCCGGCGTAGTTGGTGCGACGAGGTCATGTAGATCGTCAGCGCGCGGTACCAGATCTTCGCGGCCCGCGCGGCCGATGCCGGTCGACCGTGGAGCCGTTGCAGGTCGGGCTGTTGTAGGCGACGCCGTTGATGGTCTTCGCGCCGCTGCCCTCGGAGAGCAGGTAGAAGAAGTGGTTGCCGGGCCCGAGGAGTAGTGCACGTCGAGGTTCCAGCGCCGGTGGACCAGCAGTCCTGGCTGGCGCCGTCCTTGCCGGCTTGTCCATGTAGCGCAGCGGGGTGCCGTTGCCGTTGATGTCGATCTTCTCGCCGATCAGGTAGTCGCCGGGTCGGCGGCGTTGTTGGCGTAGAACTCGACGGCCGTGCCGAAGATGTCGGAGGTGGCCTCGTTGAGGCCGCCGGACTCGCCGCGAGTAGATCAGGCCGGCGGTGTCGCGGTGACGCCGTGGCTCATCTCGTGGCCGGCGACGTCGATCGCGGTCAGCGGGTTGGTGTTGCCCGCGCCGTCGCCGTAGGTCATGCAGAAGCAGCGTCGTCCCAGAAGGCGTTGACGTAGCTGTTGCCGTAGTGGACGCGGCTGTGGGCGCCGGCGCCGTTGTTCGCGATGCCGTTGCGGCCGAGCACTCCTTGTAGTAGTCCCAGGTCTTCGCCGCGCCGTAGTGCGCGTCGACGCCGGCGGTCTGCCGGCTCGTGGTCGAGCCGTTCCCCC
>CAWAKY010000050.1:0-243956 GCA_963782695.1 uncultured Actinomycetota bacterium
CCCGGCGGTGCTGGGACGGGCTGACGCGAAATGGCGCCGCACCGGCATACAGTGCTGGCCAAGAGCCATGAGCAGGGCGGCGGTGAGCACGGAGGACACGGCAGTGGGGGCAGGACGAATCGGCGACGCGGCGCCTGGGTGGTCGCGCTCGCAGTGGGGGTGGCGCTCGTCGGGCAGCCGGCGCTGGCCGACGAGGGGCTGTCGACCGGGGCCGCAGCCGCTACGTGCTCGACCCGGAGGCGACGACCGTCAAGGCGACGGTGACCATCGACGTCCGCAACACCACGCCGAACCGGGGCGGGTTCTTCTACTACTACGACGGGTTCAGCGTGCCGGTGCCGGCCGGGGGCCGAGAAGGTCCCGGGCCCGCAGCGGGGGCTCGGCGCTGCCGGTGTCGCTGAAGCCCAGCGAGGACCCGTCGACCAGGCTGGCCGCATCACGTTCCCGAACCTGCTCTACGGGCGCAGCCGCACGATCACCCTGACCTTCGAGGTGCCCGGCGAGAAGCCGCGCTCCAAGGACAGCACCCGGGTCGGCCCCGGCTACGCGAGCTTCGCGGTCTACGGGGTCGGGGACCGGGGCGCAACCTGGTCGAGGTGGTCGCACCGTCGTCGATGACCTTCGACTCCACGAGCGACGACTTCACCAGCACCGAGCAGGGCAAGCTCACCACCCACTCCTCGGACGCCGTGTCGCCGGAGGGCGGGTCGTGGGCCGTGGTCTCGCTGCGCGACCCGGCGCGCACCGACGAGCGGGCGGTCGACGTCGCCGGCGTGTCGCTCCTGCTCGACGGGTTCCAGGACGACCCGAAGTGGAGCCGCTTCGTCGCGGGCCAGGTGACCAAGGGGATCCCGGCCCTGGAGAAGCTGGTCGGCGCGAAGTGGCCGGGCGGCCTCGAGCGGATCCGGGAGGACGCCTCGCCCTCGCTGCGCGGGTACGACGGCTGGTTCGACCCGACCGACGACGAGATCGTCATCGGCGAGCAGCTCGACGCCGACCTGATCTTCCACGAGCTGTCGCACGCCTGGGTGTCCGGCGAGCGGTTCGACCAGCGCTGGATGTCCGAGGGGCTGGCCCAGGTGCTGGCCGAGCGGGCGGTCAAGGCCACCGGCGGCACGCCGTACGTGCACCCGAAGGTGTCGCGCGGGTCGTCGGACGCCGTCGCGCTGAACGGCTGGGGCGGCTCGGCGGGGTCCCGGTCCGAGGACGTCGACGCCTACGCCTACCCCGCGTCCTACGCGGTGACCTCCTCGCTCGTCCGTCGCCTCGACGACGCCGAGCTGGCCGCGGTGCTCGGCGCCGCCATCCGCGGCGAGCGTGCCTACGACCCGGCCGGCACCAAGGACGCCAACGGCGGGCGCACCGACTGGATGCGCTGGCTCGACCTGCTCGAGACCCGAGGGGGCGTCAGCAACGGCGCCGACGTCTTCGGGCGCTGGGTGCTCACCGGCCAGCAGCGCGCCGCCCTGGCCCCCCGCGCCGAGGCACGCACCGCCTACGCCGCGGTCGACGAGGCGGACGGCGCGTGGCTGCCGCCCGAGGGTCTGCGCGACGCCATGACCGACTGGGACTTCGAGCGGGCCGACGCGGTGCGCGCGAAGGTGGCGGGCCTCGGGGCCGCCGCGACCGCGGTGCAGACGGCGGCCGAGCGGGCCGGCATCGAGGTGCCGGATGCCGTGCGCGCCGGCTACGAGCGCGCCGAGCACGACGAGCAGTACACCGCGCTCGCCACGACGCTGCCCAAGGCGGCCGCGGCGGTGACCGCGGTCGGGGCTGCGGAGCGGGCGGCGGGCCAGGACCGCGACCCGGTGAGCGCCCTCGGCGCCACCGCTGCTGGGCGTCGACGACCGGGCCTCCGAGGCGTCCGCGCTGCTGGACGACGGCGAGTACGCCGCGGCGACGACGGTGGCCGACGACGCGACCAGCCGGTCGGACAAGGCGCTGCTGGTCGGCCTGGCCCTGCCGATCCTGCTGGTCCTGCTCGTCGCCGGGCCTCGTCGCTGTGGGTGCGCCGGTCGATGGCCCGGCGCGGGCGCGACGGGGGCGGAGTCGCTGGGTGCCCGAGCGGCGAGCCGGCGAGGCGGCCGGCCCCGGCGGCGACGCCGCCGGCGCTCGGGGAGCCGGTGCCGGCACGCGGCGACCGTGGCTGAGCGAGGGCTAGAGAACCCGCAGCATCCGGGTGTTGCCCAGGGTGTTCGGCTTGACCCGTTCCAGGTCGAGGAACTCGGCGACGCCCTCGTCGTAGCTGCGCAGCAGCTCGGCGTAGACCTCGGGGTCGACGGCCTGGCCCTCGATCGGCTCGAACCCGTGCCGGGCGAAGAACGCGGTCTCGAAGGTGAGGCAGAACAGCCGGCTCAGGCCGAGCCGCCGGGCCCGCTCGACGAGCCGCTCGAGCACGGCCGTGCCGACCCCGGTGCCGAGCACCGAGGCGTCGACGGCCAGGGTGCGCACCTCCCCGAGGTCCTCCCAGAGCACGTGCAGGGCGCCGCAGCCGACGACCCGCCCGTCGACCTCGGCGACCACGAAGTCGGTGACCGACTCGTAGTAGGCGACGGCCTCCTTGTTCAGCAGCACGCGCCGCTCGGCCAGCGGCGCCACGAGCGCGCGGATGGCGCGGACGTCGGACGTGCGCGCGGCGCGGACGACGACGGCATCCGGCCCGGGGTGGCTGCGTGGGGGCGTCGGTCGGCACCACTGGAGCGTATCGGCGGCTCGGCCGGCCGACGCGCACCGGCCCCCGGGCATGGACGCGGCCCGCCACCGCAGGGGTGGTGGCGGGCCGCTCACAAGGACCCTCAAGGCTCTTGCGTGATCCAGTGTGCGTCAGGGGTCGTCGCGGTTGGGTAAAGACCGGTTCAAAGTTTGGTCAGCCCGACGGGGGCCGGAGGGCGGGCGCCCGCCGCCCGGCAGCCGGGCACGACGAGGGGCCCCGACCGGCTGGTCGGGGCCCCTCGTGCGGTGCCGTCAGCGGCACCAGCGGCGGTCAGCCCTCGGCGGCCACGACGGGCACGTCGATGGGCCCGGCGTGCGGCGTCCCCTCGAAGGTGAACGTCGCCTCCTTGCCCTCGCCGGTGACGTCGACGGCGACGATCTCGCCGGCGCGCAGCTCACCGAACAGGATCTTCTCCGAGAGCACGTCCTCGATCTCGCGCTGGATGGTGCGACGCAGCGGTCGCGCACCGAGCACGGGGTCGTAGCCCTTGGTCGCCAGCAGGTTCTTGGCCGCGTCCGTGAGCTCCATGCCCATGTCCTTGTCCTTGAGCCGCTTGTCGAGCTTGGCGATCTCGAGGTCGACGATCTGCACGATCTCGGCCTGGCTGAGCTGCGGGAAGACGATGGTGTCGTCGACCCGGTTGAGGAACTCGGGGCGGAAGTGCTGCTTGAGCTCGTCGATGACCTTGGCCTTCATCCGGTCGTAGTCGGAGCGGGTCTCCGGGCCGGCCGAGAAGCCGAGCGAGCCCTTGGAGATGTCGCGGGTGCCGAGGTTGGTCGTCATGATGATGACCGTGTTCTTGAAGTCGACCATCCGACCCTGCGAGTCGGTGAGCCGGCCGTCCTCGAGCACCTGCAGCAGCGAGTTGAAGATCTCCGGGTGGGCCTTCTCGACCTCGTCGAAGAGCACGACGCTGAACGGCTTGCGGCGCACCTTCTCGGTGAGCTGGCCGCCCTCCTCGTAGCCGACGTAGCCGGGAGGCGAGCCGAAGAGCCGCGAGACGGTGTGCTTCTCGCTGTACTCCGACATGTCGAGCTGGATCAGGCTGTCCTCGTCGCCGAAGAGGAACTCCGCGAGGGTCTTGGCCAGCTCGGTCTTACCCACACCGGTCGGGCCGGCGAAGATGAACGAGCCGCCGGGGCGACGCGGGTCCTTCAGGCCGGCGCGGGTGCGCCGGATGGCCTGGGAGAGCGCCTTGATGGCGTCGTCCATGCCGACGACGCGCTTGTGCAGCTCGTCCTCCATGTGCAGCAGGCGGCTGGACTCCTCCTCGGTCAGCTTGAACACGGGGATGCCGGTCGAGGCGGCGAGCACCTCGGCGATCAGCTCCTCGTCGACCTCGGCGATGACGTCCATGTCGCCGGACTTCCACTCGGCCTCACGCTTGGCCTTCTCGTTGCGCAGGTTCTTCTCGTCGTCGCGCAGCCGCGCGGCCTTCTCGAAGTCCTGCCCGTCGATCGCCGACTCCTTCTCGCGCACGACGGACGCGATGCGCTCGTCGAACTCGCGCAGGTCCGGCGGTGCGGTCATCCGGCGGATGCGCAGTCGCGCGCCCGCCTCGTCGATGAGGTCGATCGCCTTGTCGGGGAGGAAGCGGTCGTTGACGTAGCGGTCGGCCATGTTGGCCGCCGCGACGAGCGCGGCATCGGTGATGGAGACGCGGTGGTGCGCCTCGTAGCGGTCGCGCAGGCCCTTGAGGATCTCGATCGTGTGGGCCAGCGTGGGCTCGGCGACCTGGATCGGCTGGAACCGGCGCTCGAGCGCGGCATCCTTCTCGATGTACTTGCGGTACTCGTCGAGGGTGGTCGCGCCGATGACCTGCAGCTCACCACGGGCGAGCATGGGCTTGAGGATGGAGGCCGCGTCGATCGCGCCCTCGGCCGCGCCGGCGCCGACGAGGGTGTGGATCTCGTCGATGAACAGCACGATGTCGCCGCGGGTGCGGATCTCCTTGAGCACCTTCTTCAGCCGCTCCTCGAAGTCACCGCGGTAGCGGCTGCCGGCGACGAGCGCGCCGAGGTCGAGGGTGTAGAGCTGCTTGTCCTTGAGGGTCTCGGGCACCTCGCCGCGCACGATGTCCTGGGCCAGGCCCTCGACGACGGCGGTCTTGCCGACGCCGGGCTCGCCGATGAGCACCGGGTTGTTCTTGGTGCGGCGGGACAGCACCTGCATGACCCGCTCGATCTCTTTCTCACGTCCGATGACCGGGTCGAGCTTGCCCTCTCTCGCGGCGGAGGTGAGGTTGCGGCCGAACTGGTCGAGCACGAGCGAGCCGGCGGGGGCGCCCTCGGCGGGGCCGCCCTGGGTGGCGCCGGAGCCCCCGGTGGAGCCCTCCTTGCCGCCCTGGTAGCCCGAGATCAGCTGGATGACCTGCTGGCGCACGCGCGACAGGTCGGCCCCGAGCTTGACGAGGACCTGGGCGGCGACGCCCTCACCCTCGCGGATCAGGCCGAGCAGGATGTGCTCGGTGCCGATGTAGTTGTGGCCGAGCTGCAGCGCCTCGCGCAGGCTGAGCTCGAGCACCTTCTTGGCCCGCGGCGTGAACGGGATGTGACCGGTGGGGGCCTGCTGGCCCTGCCCGATGATCTCCTGCACCTGCTCGCGGACGGCCTCGAGGCTGATCCCGAGGCTCTCCAGGGCCTTGCTCGCGACGCCTTCGCCCTCGTGGATCAGGCCGAGCAGGATGTGCTCGGTGCCGATGTAGTTGTGGTTGAGGCCCCGCGCCTCCTCCTGGGCAAGCACGACGACGCGGCGGGCGCGGTCGGTGAACCGTTCGAACATGGTGCTTCTCCTGACGTCGAGTCCCCTCGATGCTAGTCGCGCCGCCTGTGCTGCGGCCGCTCCTTGTCGCTGAGCGGTCACCCGTGGGCGGCGCGGTTACGAGGCATTCAACGCGGTGGTCGGGTCCGCGTGTTCCGCGTTCGCTCTCGGCATAGCGCCGGTGGACACCTGTCGAGGGTTGCCGGATGCCGTCGGTCCCGGTGCCGCCGGCCGCTCGCCCCGGTCAGGTCGAGGCGTCGCGCCCGGTGGGTCAGCGAGCGCCGGCTGCGCGGCTCGGTGGCACCGAGGAGCTCCTGCTCGGGCCGGGTGCGCTCGACCCAGGCGCCGTAGCGCCGCGCGAGCGGGTCGGCGCTCATCCCGTGGGCGAGCACGCTGAGCAGCACGGTGAGGCAGATGGCCGCGATGACCTGGGTCAGGTCGGGGTCGAGCTCGAGCCCTTCGGCCGCGAGCAGGGTGAAGACGACCGAGGCCAGCCCCCGGGGCCCGAACCAGCCGACGAAGGCGACGGTGGGTGCCTTCAGCCCGGTGCCGAGCAGCGCCAGGGCCACGGGCGCCATCCGCAGCACGGTGAGCGCGGCCACGGCGAAGACGAGCTCGTTCCACCCGGCGTTCTCGAGAGCAGGGGCACGGCGATGAACCCGAAGGCGAACCAGACGGCGAAGCCGAGCGGGTCGGCCAGCGCCTCGGTGAGCCCGAGCGTCGACTCCTCGTCCTCGAGCCAGCGGGCGGCACCGGCGAAGGCCGTCCCGGCGACGAAGGCGGCCACGAACGCGTTGCCCTCGGACAGCTCGGCCGCGAAGTAGGCCACGAGCGGCAGCACCAGGACCGCGAGGGGCCGGGTGTGCCGGGAGCTCCAGCCGTGCTCGCGCGACCGGCCGAGCAGCAGGCCGGCGCCGGCGCCGACGACCACCCCGACGACGATGCCGACGGCGAGCGACTGCAGGGCGGCGCCGATGCTCTCGACCGCGGCCAGGCCCTCCTCGCCGGCCAGTGCCGCGATCGCGAAGAGCACGAACGGGGTGCAGAGCCCGTCGTTCAGGCCGCTCTCGACGTTGAGCATCCGCCGCACCCGCACGGGCACGACCGGGTTGAGCACGGTGGCGGCGCCGAGCCCGGCATCCGTCGGGGTCACCGCGGCGGCCACGAGGAGCAGCATCATCCCCGGCAGCCCGGGGAACACGACCCAGCCGACCAGCCACCCGGCCGCCATGGTGAGCGGTAGGCCGATGAGCAGCAGGCGGGCCATCGGGCCGCGGTCGCGGGTGATCTGGCGGGGGCGCACCTGGGCGGCGTCGTGGAAGAGGATGAGGGCCAGGGTCATCTCGGTGAGCAGGGTCAGGCCCTCGCTTGGCGAGCTCACCCAGCTCGGGGCCGGCGATCGAGAACAGCGCGCCCGCCGCGACGAAGGCGATCGGCGCGGAGACGTCGATCCGCAGCAGCGCCCGCGCCGTGGCCGCGAAGGCGAACACGAGGGCGAGGAAGATGACGACTGCCAGGGTGCCCATGCGCCGAACCCTCACCCACGGCGCTCGACGCGTGCACACCCGCCGGGGGTGAGTCCGGCGGCGTGAACCGGGCCGCGTGCCCGGGTCAGCGGCGGCGCTGGCAGCGGCCGCACCAGAACAGGTTGCGACCGGCGACCAGACGGGTGCGCACCTTGGAGCCGCAGACGACGCACGGCATCCCGCCACGCTTGTAGACGTAGGACGAGCGCTCGGTGAGGCGGGGCACCTCGCCGCGGCCCAGGGCGGCCTCGACCTCGAGCACCTGCTCGTCGACGGTGACGATGCGGCCGGTGGCGACGCCCAGCGGCATCAGCCGCTCGAGGTCGCCCCAGATCAGGCGCCACGAGGCGCGCTTGAGGTTGCGGCCCTCCGTGAACGGGGACAGGCGGTGCCGGAAGAGCACCTCGGAGCGGTAGACGTTGCCGACTCCGGCGAGGATCGACTGGTCCATGAGCAGCTCGGCGATGGTGCGCGAGCTCTTGGTGATGCGCGCCCAGGCGACGTCGGGGTCGGCATCCGGGCGCAGCGGGTCGGGGCCGAGGCGGGCGAGCACGCCGTCGACCTTCTCGGGGGTGGCCACCTCGCACAGGTTCGGGCCGCGCAGGTCGGCGACGTGCTGGTCGGTTCGGAGGCGGAGCCGCACGGCGCCGACGGCCGGCACCTCGGCGGTCCACTCGTGCTGGTCGACGGTGAAGCTGCCGATCAGGCCGAGGTGCACGTGCAGCCAGCGGTCGCCGTCGAACTCGACGAGGAGGTGCTTGCCGCGCGAGGTCGCCCGGAGCAGCCGGTGGCCGTTGAGCTCGGCGGCGCCGTCGTCGAACTTGCCCTGCGGGCTGGTGACCTCGGGGGTCGTGCCGGCGAAGGCCTCGTGGAGGTCGCGGGCGAGGGCGAACAGCGTGTGGCCTTCGGGCATGACGGCAGCGTATGCCGACGGATGCCGGGCGCTCGTGTTCTCTACTCTCGGTCCGGCCGAACCGCCGCGCAGGATCGTCAGGGCCCTCGGGCCGAAGCCGTGCAGGGCCAGGAGGTCGGCGTCGGCGGCCGCGTCGACGGCATCCCAGGTCGTGAGCCCGGCGTTGGTGAGGGCCCGGCGCGCGGGGGCGCCGATGGCGTGCACCTCGTGCGGGTGGCACGTCACGCTCCTGCGGCACCGCGCGTCAGCTCGCCTTCTTCTCGGCGGCCTTCTTGGTGGCGGTGGCCTTCTTCGCCGGCGCCTTCTTGGCGGCCGTCTTCTTCGTCGCCGCCTTCTTCGCTGCGGTCTTCTGCGTCGGGCTCGCGGTGCCGGTGCTGCTGCTCTTGGCCGCTGCCGGGGCCTCGCCTCGGCTCGCCTTGGCCTTCTCGACCGAGCGGGCCAGGGCCGCGAGCAGGTCGACGACCTCGCCGCTCTCCTCGGGCTCGGCGGCGCTCACCCGCACCTCGCCGCCCTCGACCTTGGCGCGCACGAGCTCCTTGACCGCGATGGCGTAGTCGTCCTCGTACTCGCTGGGCTCGTAGTCGCCGGCCAGCTGGTCGATGAGCATCTTCGCCATGTCCATCTCCTGCTTGGTGGCGTGCTCGTCCTCGACCGTCGCGAAGTCGGCGGCGCGGATCTCGTCGGGCCAGAGCATGGTCTGCATGACGATGACGCCGTCGCGCACGCGCAGCACGGCCATCGTCATCCGGGTGCGGATGGAGACGGTGCAGATCGCCATCCGCTTCTCCTTGACCAGCGCGTCGCGCAGCAGGATGTACGGCTTGGTCGCGGACTTGTCGGGCTCGAGGTAGTAGGACTTGTCGAGCCACATCGGGTCGATCTGGTCGGCGGGGACGAACTTCGTCACGCCGATCTCCTTGGACGACTTGTTCGGCAGGTCGGCGAAGTCGTCGTCGGTGAGCACGACCATGTCGCCGTCCTCGGTCTCGTAGCCCTTGGCGATGTCGTCGTACGACACCTCCTCGCCGTCGATCGAGCAGGTGCGCTTGTACTTGATCCGGCCGCCGTCCTCGCGGTGCACCTGACGGAACTGCACGTCGTGGTTCTCGGTCGCCGAGTACAGCCGCACCGGCACGTTCACCAGGCCGAAGGAGACCGCGCCCTTCCAGATCGCCCGCATGGCCGTCCACCCTTTCGTATGCCGTGCGCCACCTCGCGCTCGACGCAGACTCCCAGCCTAGGGCGGTCGACGACGCCGGGACAGGTCCGTGACCAGCAAGGTCGCTCGCCCGGCCTCCCGGATGGCGGCCGCGGGTCGTTGGTGCGATTGCGGACGTGGGCACCGCTGATGGCGCTGGCTGGGTCGGGCGGCGGCCGGGACGGGCGTCAGCCGGATGGGCGGCGCCTGGGTCAGAACGGCGGCAGGTCGGGAAACGGGGCGCGGGCCCGGCGGCGGGCGACCCCGGCCCGCAGGCCGGCCGCCGAGGTGCAGCGCCGGTGGGTGGGGTGGGTCCCGAGGTCGTGCTCGGGGCGCGGGTGGGGGTGGTGCTCGAGGCGAAGCCCGAGGTAGGTCTCGAGCGCGCTCCACGCCTGGTGTCGCATCGGTGGGCTTCGCGCTGGTGTGCCGGTCAGCGGTCGATCGGCCGCCGGTCGGAGAGTCCGCTCTCGACCGGGATGCCGTCGTCGTGGGACCTCGGTCGCGGCCGTGGACCGAGGCCGTGCTGTAGAGGCCTCAGTCGCGTCGGGCGTGAGCGTCGGTGGTGGTGCCTGGAGTCGGTCGTCGGCCGGGTCGGCCCGGAGCACCAGCGACTGCAGGGCGTTCAGGGGTGTGGTGGTGCGCTCCCGCCCGGTGGGGTCGGTCCAGGTGGCGGTGCCGTCGGGGGCCAGGCGTAGGCGCCAGCCGGGTCGTTGCTTGATGCGGTGGTGTCGGCGGCACAGGGTGAGCAGGTTGCGTGCTGCGGTGCGCCCGGTGGGCCAGGGCCGGACGTGGTCGAGGTCGCAGAACCGGGCGGCGATCGAGCAGCCGGGGAAGCGGCAGCGGCCGTCGCGGGCGCGGACCAGTGCGGCGAGCTGGTCGCCGGGTCGGTAGGCGTCGGTGGCGAGGTGGTCGCCGGGGTCGAGTCGCGCCCCGGTGAGCGGGTCGCAGGGCACGAACAGCGGGCGGGCTCGCTTGCCTGGCCCGGCGTGGGCGGGGTGGAGCCTTGGGCAGGTGGTCGCGCAGCCAGCCGCGGCGCACGAGCAGCGGCTCGGACGGCCGGGCCCCCTGCACCTCGACGAGGTCGTCGTCGTGGCTGCGCGTGACGGGCCGTGGGCCTGCCGTCGGACCGTCGCGGCACGAGGTCGTCGGTGTCCTGGGTCGAGCGTGCGTGCGTCGATCGCTGGCTGGTCGGCGTGGGAGTCGGTCGGCTCGACGCTGCGGCCGGTGGCTCGCGACGTGCTGGTCGCCACGGCTGCGGCTGCCGCGGGTGGCGCTGGTGCCGGTGCGGAGGCCATCGTGCCGCGTCGGTGGTCGCCGGGTCGGTGCTGGCGTGCTGGCGCTCGACGGTGGCGGCGCGGCTGCGGGTCGGCCGGGACGGTGTGGCGCTTCCGGTGGCGGCGGGGACGGTGAGCACGACCTGGACGTCGATGGTGGCGTTGCCGGTGACCAGGTCGGTCAGGGCCTTGCCGCGGGCTTGTTCGATGTTGGTGCAGGTGCCGGCGGCGACCAGGTCGTGGGCGAGGCTTGTCGATCGCGGCCCAGGCGGTGGCGGCGTCTTCGCTGGGGAAGGTGCCGTGCCACTCGTCGACGCCGGGCTCGGCGACCCACCGGCGCAGCCCGGTCGCGGCGCGGGCCCGCTTGGCGCGCTCGCGCAGCAGCTCGGGGGAGATGCGGTGCAGCAGCACCCGGGTGCGTCGCCGCAGGGTGGCGGCGTCGTCGCCGAGGTGCCCGGACAGCGCGGTCACGATCGCGTCGGCCACGTCGGCCGGTGCCACCTCGAGCTCGAACGCGATGACCCCGGCCCGGTAGCCGTCGAGCTGCCCGGCCGCCATCGCCTGGTGCAGCCCACCCAGCCCGCTGGCCTCGGGCACGTCGCGGTGCGTCGGCCGGCACCGGGACCCGGCCCGGCGGCCAGCCGCACGGCCTGCTCGACCCGGCGCTGGGCCTGGGGGTGCGACGCCCCGATCACCGGGGCGACGAGGTCGGCGGCGTCGAGGCTGACCCGACCGGGCGCGTGCACGGTCTCGCCGAGGGTGCCGTCCTCGCACCAGACGCTCTCGCGCCGGGCGGCCTCGGCGATCGCGGCGTCCTGCACCGCGGTGAGGGTGTTGATCAGCGACTGGCAGTCGCCGACGACGCCGAGCCACTGGTCGCGACCCTGCGCGTGCGCGCGGCCTCGGCGAGCGCTGCGGCGACCCGGCGCGCACCGACCGACACGGCCTCGTCCGGGCCGCTCGACGCTGCGCTGGACGGGGTGGCGGTGGCGCCGCGATGAGCGCTCGCTGCGCTGCTGCGATGTGATCACGTCTCCCCCTTCCCCGTGGTTCGATTCTACCGGCGAATCACCCTATCGCACAAGTGTTCGAATGCACGTGTTCGCCTGCAGCAGAATCATTTTGCGCAAGCCAAGTCCGAGTCAGCTTGCCGCAGCAATGTCCCGAAGGCGGCCACGCAGCGAGGTCGCCGCGGGCCACCCGACGCGGCAGCCCGGAAGCGACCAGCGAGACCGCATCGGGCCACGGTGAGCGGGATCATCGGGCGGTCGGAGCAGGGCGACCCAGACGGCGGCAACCCGGTCGGGGAACGGGCAACCGGCGGTCGGATCCGTCCACGCGACGGAGGCCTGAAGGGCGATGGCCGGTGAGGCGTCGGAGACCCGAGGCGAGCGTGAGCCGAGGCGTGCGCGTGCGCGGCCGATCCATGGCGCCGGCGAAGCCGACCACTGCCTCGACGGCGCGACATGGCGCTGCGCGACACGGCGGACCGACAGGCGTGGGTGAGCGCCTGTCCGGGCCGCTTGAGACAGTGACCAAGGACGGTGGCCCCGAACCCGAGGGCGGGGCAGCGCAGTGACCATCAGGGTCACCCCCCGACCAGGGGACCTGGCGGACCTGAAGTGCGACGGCGGCACCCTGCATCCGGGCCGGTCTCGGAAAGGTGACCGACTGTGACGCCGACGACCAGGCGACAGCCAGGACGACGCGGCCACCGGCGTGGTAGCGGTGATCAAACCGCTGCGGCGCCTGGCGGGACACCGGACTGAGCGAGACCGGGCACGCCCCCAGCAGACACGACCCACGACACGCACGCACCCCGCGACCGGCAGGATGTGCCCATGCGCCCCATGCTGGCCACCGTCGCCGATCGCGTGCCGACCGGTGACGCCTGGGTGCACGAGGTCAAGTGGGACGGGATGCGGGTGCTCGTCGACGTGCGCGACGGCGAGGTCACGCATCTGGTCGCGCAACGAGCGCGACGTGACCGCGGCCTACCCCGAGCTGGAGGAGATCGGCCGCGACTACGACGACATGCTGCTCGACGGCGAGGTCGTCGCCCTCGACGGCGGCCGGCCCAGCTTCCACGCCCTCACCGAGCGGATGCACGTCGCCGACCGGCGTCGCGCCCAACGCCTGGCCGCCACCCGACCGGTGACCCTCATGGTCTTCGACCTCCTGCGCCTGTTCGGCTCCGACCTCACCGCCCAACCCTGGTCGGCGAGAAGGGAGTTGCTCGACCGGCTCGACCTCAACGGAAGGCACTGGCAGGTGCCCGAGGTCTACGACGACGGCCCCCAGCTGCTCGCCGCGACCAAGGAGCAGGGCCTGGAGGGCATCGTCAGCAAGCGCCGGTCAGCGCCCTACGCCGCGAACCGCCGCTCGCCCGACTGGCGCAAGACCGCGCACCGGGCCAGCCTGTCGGTCGTGGTGGGTGGCTGGCGACCGGAGGTGGGGTCGAACGGGCGGCTGGGTGCCGTGCTCGTCGGCCTCCCCGACGGAAGCGGGGGCTGGCGCTACGCCGGCCGGGTCGGCTCGGGCCTCGCAGGCACGGCCGGCGAGGCGCTCGCCAAGCGGCTGCGCCCGATGCGCCGCGACACCTCACCCTTCGCCGACGAGGTGCCGGCCATCGACGCGCAAGGCACCACCTGGGTCGAGCCGCAGTGTCGTCATCGAGGTGCGCACCCTCGAGCTCACCGGCCAGCACCGGCTGCGCCAGCCGGCGTACCTCGGGGTGCGCTCCGACCTGAGCCCGGCCGACCTCGAGGAGGTCGACGATGCCTGAGTACGTGCCCGAGGTGACCCGGGTCGAGGTGGCCGGTCGAAAGCTGCGGCTGACCAGCCTCGACAAGGTGATGTACCCGTCGACCGAGACCACCAAGGGCGAGGTGCTCGCCTACTACGCGCAGATCGCGCCGCTGATGCTGCCGCACGTCGCGAACCGGCCGGTCACCCGGGTGCGCTGGCCGCACGGCGTCGAGGACCAGATGTTCTTCGAGAAGAACCTCCCCTCCGGAGCGCCCGAGCTGGCTCCCGCGCGCCCCCATCGACGACGTCACCTACCCGCTGATCACCGACCTCGCCGACCTGACCTACCTGGTCAACCTCAACAGCCTCGAGATCCACGTGCCGCAGTGGACCGTCGACGACGACGGCGAGCGGCGCAACCCCGACCGGCTGGTCATCGACCTCGACCCCGGCAAGCCCGCCGGACTGCACGAGTGCGCGAAGGTGGCGCTGCTGGTGCGCGACCGGCTCGCCACCCTCGGCCTCGAGATGTTCCCGGTGACCTCCGGCAGCAAGGGGATGCAGCTGTACGCGGCGCTGGGCGGCGACCTCACCAGCGACCAGGTGCGCGACCTCGCGATGCAGCTCGCGCAGGAGATGACCAAGAAGTACCCGGGCCTGGTGCTCTGGAAGATGACCAAGTCGCTGCGGCCCGGGGAAGATCTTCCTCGACTGGAGCCAGAACGTCGCCGCCAAGACCACCATCAGCCCCTACTAGCCTGCGCGGCCGCGAGCTGCCCTGCGTCGCCGCGCCCCGCACCTGGGACGAGGTCGAGGAGGGCGCCGAGGAGCCGGAAGCGTTGCGGCAGCTGATGTTCGACGAGGTGCTCGAGCGGGTCGAGCGCGACGGCGACCTCATCGCCGACCTTCCCTGAGGCCACCGCTCGGGGTCAGCCCGACGGCCGCAGCCGCGGGCAGCCGGCGCACTCGACGCACCCGGGCAGCGCGTAGATCAGGCAGCACGACTCGCGCGGTGGCACCCCGGCCGGAACAGCCCGGCGGCGGTCTCGGCCTCGCGCCGCGCGGCCGACCACATGTCGTCGACCAGGGCCGCCCGGGCATGGGGGCCGATCCGCACCTGCGCGGGATACGCCTCGGCCACCGGCTCGGCGACCGCGCGGTAGTCACGCTCGGCGCGGTCCAGGCGCTCGGCGAGCGGGCCGGCATCCGCCTCGAGCGCGGTGAGCCGCACCCGCGACGGCACCAGCCCGGGCCCGAGGTCGAAGGTGAGCGCGGTCAGGTCGGCGCGCCACGGCCCGGCGGCCGCCGCGTGGGCGGCGGTGTGCGCGGGCACCTGCAGCAGCCACTGCAGCACGAAGACCGCGGCGACCTGCGGTGGGGCGAGCACGTCGTACCACCGCCCCTGCAGCACGGTCAGCTCGCGCTGCCACGGCAGGGGGTCGGTCGACGAGCGTGCGCGGCAGGGCCGGCCCGCCGGCGGTGAAGGCCAGCCAGGCGTGCCGCCGCGACATCAGCGAAGCGGCGCCCGCCGGGTCGGGGGGCGCCGCATCGGTGAGGTGCTCGGGGCTCAGCCGTGGGCCTTGTCGTAGGCGGCCTGGACCTCGGCGGAGATGCGGCCGCGGTCGCTGACCTGGTGGCCGTTGTCACGGGCCCAGGCGCGCACGGCGCCGAGGTCGGACTTGCGTCCGGAGCCCTTGGATGCCGTGCGGCCGGACGAGCGACGCCCGCCGGTGCGCTCGGCGTGGCCGATCCAGACGGCGAGGTCGTCGCGCAGCTTCGCGGCGTTGTCGGAAGTCAGGTCGATCTCGTAGCTGACGCCGTCGAGCGAGAACGAAACGGTCTCGTCGGCAGGGAGCTCTTGTCGATGTCGTCGACGAGGAGCACCTGGACCTTCTTTGCCATGGTTTTCCCTTCAGGGTTATCGAACCGGAATCCGGGGCAGCGTCAGTTGCCGGAAGGGACATTAGCAGCGGATTCCCCGAAAGGTAAAGCGCGGTTAAAGGTGGAAATGCGGCGCTCAGGAAATCGGCGGGTTTTGCGGGTCGTCGGACGGCCCGTGCGGCGCGCCGTTGCGGCCTTCGGAATCCGTGGTGCTCCCGGCGGCGCGCTCCCTTTCCCGGTCCTGCTCGGCCTCGAAACGGCGCTGGGCGATACGTTCGCGACGGTCACCCTCGAGCATGCTCTTGATCAGGAAGTAGAAAAGGATCGCAACCAGAATCGTCGGGAGAATCGCGGCCAGGTAGGGCCACACGGCATCCATCGGTCAGGCCTCGGGCTTCAGGTGGGGGAAAAGAATCGTCTCGCGAATGTTGGCGCCGGTGAAGAGCATGATCAGCCGGTCGATGCCCAGGCCCAGGCCACCCATCGGCGGGGCGCCGTACTCGAGCGCGCGCAGGAAGTCCTCGTCGAGCTGCATCGCCTCGGGGTCGCCGCCTGCGGCCCGCAGCGACTGGGCGGTGAGCACCTCGCGCTGCACCACCGGGTCGACGAGCTCGGAGAAGCCGGTGCCCCGCTCGACGCCGGCGATGATCAGGTCCCAGGCCTCGATCAGGCCCTCCTTCGACCGGTGCGGGCGGGCCAGCGGCTGGGCGATGGCGGGGTAGTCGCACAGGAAGGTCGGCTGGAGCAGCCCGGGCTCGACCAGCTCGCCGAGCAGCTCGAGGAAGACCTTGTCCTTCTCCAGCGCCGGGTCGACCTCGACGCCGTGGGCGGCCGCGAGGCCGAGCAGCGTCTCCTTGGGGGTCTCGATCGTGACCGTCTCGCCGACCACCTCGGAAACCGCGTCGTACACCGGAAGCCAGCGCCACTCGCCGCCGAGGTCGACCTCGCCGGCCGGGGTCTCGACGACCCGCGAGCCCAGCGCGTCGGCCACCCCGAGGTAGAGGTCGCGCATGAGCGTCGCCGATCGAGGTCTGGTCGCCCCAGGCCTGGTAGGCCTCGAGCATCGTGAACTCGGGGGAGTGGGTGGCGTCGACGCCCTCGTTGCGGAAGATCCGGCCCATCTCGTAGACCCGGTCGACCCCGCCGACCACGGCCTTCTTGAGGTTGAGCTCGAGGGCGATGCGCAGCACCATCTCGTGGTCGAAGGCGTTCATGTGGGTGCGGAACGGCCGGGCCGCGGCGCCACCGTGCACGAGCTGGATGACGGGCGTCTCGACCTCGACGTAGCCCTGCTCCTCGAGGGTCGAGCGGATGGCGCGCAGCGCGGTGGCCTTGGTGCGCACCATGTCGCGGGCCTCCTGGCGCACGACGAGGTCGGCGTAGCGCTGGCGCACCCGGCTCTCCTCGGACAGCTCCTTGTGCAGCACCGGCAGCGGGCGCAGCGCCTTGGACGCCATCCCCCAGCGGCTCGCCATGACCGACAGCTCACCGCGGCGCGAGCTGATCACCCGGCCCTCGACGAAGACGTGGTCGCCGAGGTCGACGTCGGACTTCCACGCGGCGAGGGCCTCCTCGCCCACCTCGGCGAGGCTGAGCATGACCTGCAGCCGGGTGCCGATGCCCTCCTGGAGGGTGGCGAAGGCGAGCTTGCCGGTGTTGCGCACGAAGACCACGCGGCCGGCGACGCCGACGACGTCCTGGGTCTCCTCGCCCTGCTCGAGCTGCCCCCACTGCTCGCGGACCTGCTCGAGGGAGTGGGTGCGCGGGACCGAGACCGGGTAGGGCGGGGTGCCGGCCGCGAGCAGCCGGTCGCGCTTGTCGCGGCGGATCCGCAGCTGCTCGGGGAGGTCGGCCTCGGGGAGTGCGTCGGGGGGCGTCTCGGTCACGAGGGTCAAGCCTACGGTCACCCCGTCGGGCTGCTGATGCCCCACCGGTGGCCGAACGGGTCGACGAACCACGCGTTGCGGCTGCCGTACCCCTCGTACACCCCACGGTCGTCGCGGCTCGGCCCCCGCCTGCACGGCCGCGGCGAGGGTGGCCTCGACGTCGGGCACCGGCAGCATGAGGCTCACGGCGGCCCCGGGCCCGGTCGGTGCGACGGCGCCGTACGACGGCGCCTCATCGGCGAGGTAGATGACGCCGTGGCCGATCCGCAGGGCCGCGTGGCCGATCGAACCGTCGTCGTTCACGAACGGGTCACCGCTGTATCACCGCGCCGAACACGGTTCCGTACCAGGCGATCGCGTCGCCGGCACCCTTCACCGCGAGGTAGGGCACCGCGGCCGGTCGTGGGTCATGGCGGTCACTCATGGTCTTCTCCTCCCGCGGATGCCGTCGCGCGGGCCGCCGAGGTCGGTGACCCCACGGCATCCCTCCCTCCGACCGAGGTTAGGACCGCAGCCGTCGGTACGGGTGGTTAGCGTCTGGTGCATGCCGAGCAGACCGACGTGGACCGAGGGGCTGCCGGCCCGGCGCCTGGTGCGGGCGCGCGGTGCCGAGCTGCCGGCATCCGACGTCTGGCCGCTGACCGTCCCGGCCGTCGCGCAGGTGCTGGCCGACGGGCTCGACCTCACCCGGTGCACGGTGCTCGTCGGTGAGAACGGCTCGGGCAAGTCGACCCTGGTCGAGGGGCTCGCCATGGCCGCGGGCATGAACGCCGAGGGCGGCTCGACCGGCGCCACCCACCGCACCCACGCCAGCGAGTCGCCGCTGCACGAGTGGCTCACCGTGGTGCGCGACCCCGGGGCGTCGCGGTGGGGGTACTTCGTGCGGGCCGAGACGATGCACGGCCTGTTCACCTGGCTCGACACCAACCCCGGGCCGGGGAACGACCCCACCTTCCACGCGATGTCGCACGGCGAGTCGTTCGTGTCGCTGCTGGGCACCCGGCGGTTCCGGGGCGAGGGCCTGTTCGTCATGGACGAGCCGGAGGCCGGGCTGTCGTTCAGCGCGCAGCTGCACCTCGTCGCCGAGCTCACCGAGATGGCCCGCCGCGACCGCACCCAGGTGGTGCTCGCCACCCACTCGCCGGTGCTGGCCGCCATCCCCGGCGCGTCGGTGCTCGAGCTGGGCGAGCACGGCATCCGGCCGACGACCTGGGACGACCTCGAGGTGGTGGCCCACCACCGCAGCTTCCTCGCCGAGCCGCGGCGCTACCTGCGCCACGTCATCGACGACCTCGACGACTGACGCCGCTCAGCGCTCGTCGAGCAGGAGGTCGAGCGAGTAGTCCTCGGCCCGGTAGCAGTGGTCGCCGAACTCGATGGCGTCCCCGGTGCCGCCGAAGGCGGTGCGGGTCATGGTGAGCACCGGCTGCTGGCCGACGATGGCGAGCTGACGGCGCTCGGCGCGCGTCGGCATCCGGGCCCCGACGCTCTGCCGGGCGACGACCGGGCTGACACCGCGGGCCCGCAGCGCCGCGTAGAGCCCGTCGCTGGTCAGCTCGTCGGCGGTGATGTCGGCGTAGGCGGGCGGGAGCCAGTTGTGGAGCACGGCGAGGGGTGCGCCGTCGGCCGAGCGCAGCCGCACGATGGCGAGCAGGTCGGTGCCGGCCGGCAGGTCGAGCGCCGCGGCGGCCCGCGGGTCCCTGGTCGTGCGCAGGTCCAGGACGGTGGTCGTCGGGGCCTGGCCGGCGCGCAGGAGGTCGTCGTGCAGCGAGGACAGGGCGGCCCGCCGGTGCACCTTGCGGTTGGCCACGGTGGTGCCGATGCCGCGACGTCGCACGAGCAGCCCCTGGTCGACCATCTCCTGCATCGCGCGCCGCACCGTGGGCCGCGAGACGTTGAGCCGGGCCGCCAGCGCGAGCTCGTTCTCGAAGGGGTCGCCCGGCTGCAGGCGCCCGTCGTCGACAGCCGCGGTGAGCTGCTGCGCGAGCTGGTGCCACAGCGGCACGGGCGACGCGCGGTCGATGCGCACGTCGACGAGCCGGGTCTCCATGGATCGGACTGTACAGCTCGCAGCGTTCCATGTCAGTATGTCCTGACAAAGGAGGTCACATGCGCATCGGTCTGGCCGGCGCGGGACGCATCGGTGCGTTCCACGCCCTGACACTCGCCTCCCTCGACGGCGTCGACGAGGTCGTGGTCGGCGACAGCCGCCCGGAGGCGGCGCACGCCGTCGCGGCAGCCCTGCCCGCCGCGCGCGCCGTCGACGTCGACGACCTCATCGGCGCGGGCATCGACGCGCTCGTGATCGCGACCTCCACACCCGGGCACGCCCCGCTCCTGCGCGCCGCGGTCGCGGCCGGGTTGCCGACCTTCTGCGAGAAGCCCGTGGCCGCCGGCCTCGCCGAGACGATCGACGTGGTTCGCGTCGTCGAGGCGTCCGGCGTCGCCGTGCACATCGGGTTCCAGCGCCGCTTCGACACGGGCTACCAGCGCGCCAGGGATGCCGTGGCGTCCGGCGAGCTCGGCTTCGTGCACACCCTGCGCGCCAACACCAACGACCGGGTTCCGCCGCCGGCGGGCTACGTGCCCACCTCCGGCGGGATCTTCCGCGACTGCTCGGTGCACGACTGCGACGTGGTGCGGTTCGTGACCGGTCGGGAGGTGCTCTTCGTGCAGGCGACGGGCGGCACCAAGGGCGAGCCGTACTTCGCCGAGGCCGGCGACGTCGACACCGGCGCCGCGCTGCTCACCCTCGACGACGGCACGATCGCGATGCTGTCGACGACGCGCTACCACGGGCAGGGTCACGACGTGCGGCTCGAGGTGCTCGGCTCGCAGGGCTCCGTCTCGGTCGGGCTCGACCACTCCCTGGCGCTCCGGTCGGTCGAGGACGGCGTCGACTTCCCCCGCGGGCCCGTGCACGACTCGTTCATGGACCGCTTCGGGCCGGCCTACCGGGCCGAGCTCACCCACTTCCTCGGCGTGGCCCGGGGCGAGGTGCTCAGTCCGTGCACCGTGCGCGACGCGCTGGAGGCCTTCCGGGTGGCCGAGGCCTGCACGCTCTCGCTGCACGAGGGCCGACGGGTCGAGCTGTCCGAGATCCCGACCGCCTGAACACCGACGCACCGATCCAGTCCACCACCTGACGAAGGACAGCTGATGAGCCACACGACCGACACCGACCCCCCTGCGCGACCGGGTCGCCGGCGCGCCGATCTCCTGGGGCGTGTGCGAGGTGCCCGGGCTGGGGCTACCAGCTCGGCCCGGACCTGGTGCTGGAGCAGATGCGCGAGGTCGGTCTCGCGGCCACCGAGTTCGGCCCCGACGGGTTCCTCCCGGACGACCCCCGAGGCCAAGGCGCGCACGCTCGCCGCCGCCGGGCTGCGCGCCGTCGGCCAGTTCGTGCCCGTGGTGCTGCACGACCCCGCGTCCGACCCCCTCCCGGAGGTCGTGCTGGCCATGGAGGCGCTCGTCGCCGCGCAGGCGTCGACGGTCGTCATCGCCGCCGCCACCGGCGCGCAGGGCTACGACGAGCGGCCGGTGCTCGACGACGCGCAGCTGGGCGACCCTGCTGGCCAACCTCGACCGGATCTCGCGACGCCGCGGCGAGCACGGCCTGCTCGCGACCCTGCACCCCCACGTCGGCACCATGGTCGAGACGGGCGACGAGACCGACCGCGTGCTGGCCGGAAGCCGCATCGCCCTCTGCCTCGACACCGGGCACCTGCTGATCGGCGGGGGCGACCCCGTCGCGCGTCGCCGTCGAGCACCCCGCGCGGATCGGCCACGTCCACCTCAAGGACGTGCGCCTCGACCTCGCCCGGCGCGTGCGGGGTGGCGAGCTCGACCTACACCGAGGGCGTCGCGCAGGGGATGTACGTGCCCGCTCGGTGCCGGGCGACGTCGACGTCGCCGCGATCGTGCGGCCCCTCGAGGGCAACGGCTACACCGGGTGGTACGTGCTCGAGCAGGACACGATCCTCGCCGGGTCCCCCGCCGACACCGGGGTCGACCCGCGGGCCGACGTGCGCGCCTCGGTGGCGCACATCCTGGCGGTCGCCGACGCGCTGGCGGCCACCCCGTGAGCGCCTGCGGCGTCGCGAGCGCCGCGACGCCCGAGGTCGTCGCGATGGGCCGCACCGGTGTCGACATCTACCCGCTGCAGCACGGGGTCGGGCTGGAGGACGTCAGCACCTTCCGGAAGTTCCTCGGCGGCAGCGCCACGCAACGTCGCCGTCGCCGCCGCCCGCCACGGCCACGCCGTGCGCCTGGTCACCCGCACCGGCGACGACCCCTTCGGGCGCTACGTGCGGCTGGAGGCCGCGCGACCTCGGCGTCGACCCGCACCTTCGTGCTCGACGGCGACCGGGGCCGCCGACGCCGGTCACCTTCTGCGAGATCTTCCCGCCGGACGACTTCCCGCTGTACTTCTACCGCTACCCGATCGCGCCCGACCTGCTGATCGAGGCGCGACGAGCTGCCGCTGGACGCCGATCCGCGACGCGCCGGTGTTCTGGGCCACCGTCACCGGCCTGTCGCAGGAGCCCTCGCCGGTCCGCCCACCACGCCGCCTGGGCGGCGCGCGGCCGGCGCGCCGCACACGGTCCTCGACCTCGACTACCGGCCGATGTTCTGGCCCGACCCCGCGCGAGGCCACGGCCGAGGTGGGCCGAGCGCTCGAGCACGTGCACCGTCGCCGTCGGCAACCGCGAGGAGTGCGAGGTCGCGGTCGGCGAGACCGACCCGCACCGCGCCGCCGACGCGCTGCTCGACCGCGGCGTCGAGCTCGCCGTCGTCAAGCAGGGCCCGAGGGCGTGCTCGCCGCCGACCCGCGACGAGCGGGTCGAGGTCGCCGCCGTTCCCGGTCGAGGTCGTCAACGGGCTCGGTGCCGGTGACGCTTTCGGCGGCGCGCTCGTGCCACGGCCTGCTCGCGGGCTGGGACCTGCGAGCGCACCATCGCGTTCGCCAACGTCGCCGGCGCCATCGTCGCCTGCCGCCTCGAGTGCTCGACCGCCATGCCCGACGAGCGCCGAGGTCGAGGCCGCGCTCGCGGGAGCGCGGCGATGACCGGCGTGACCCCGCGCCGCGTCGACACCGCGGCCCTGACCGAGATCCGCGCGCGCGAGCCCGAGCGCATCCGCCGCCTGGGACGAGCGCACCGCTGCGCCCGCTCGCTGCCCGCCGACGGCCGGCTGCTCCTCGTCGCCGCCGACCACCCGGCGCGCGGCGCGCTCGGCGTGCGCGGCGACGGCCCGCGCCATGGCCAGCCGGCCGCGACCTGCTGGAGCGGCTCGCCACCGCGCTGCAGCGCCCGGGCGTCGACGGCGTGCTCGGCACCCCCGACGTGCTCGACGACCTGCTGCTCCTGGGCGCGCTCGAGGACAAGGTCGTCATCGGCTCGATGAACCGCGGCGGCCTGCAGGGCGCGGTCTTCGAGCTCGACGACCGGTTCACCGGCCTACACCGCCGACGAGATCGCCGCCCGCGGCCTCGACGGCGGCAAGATGCTCACCCGCATCGCGCTCGACGACCCCGGCACCGCCGCCACGCTGGAGGCCAGCGCGCGGGCCGTCACCGAGCTGGCCGCGCCACGGGCTGATGGCGATGGTCGAGCCGTTCCTGTCCGTCGTCGAGCGGCGGCCGGGTGCGACAACCTGCTCGACCCCGACTCGATGATCGCGTCGATCCACATCGCGTCGGGCCTCGGGCGCGACGAGCGCCCACACCTGGCTCAAGCTGCCGGTCGTCGACGAGCTGGCGCGGGTCATGGACGCCACGACGCTGCCGACGCCTGCTGCTCGGCGGCGACCCGCAGGGCGACCCGCGCGAGACCTACGCCGCGTGGGGGCGGCTCGCTCGACCTGCCCGCCGTGCGCGGGCTCGTCGTCGGCCGGGCCCTGCTCTTCCCGCCCGACGGCGACGTCGCCGCGGCGGTCGACATCGCCGCCGACCTCGTGCACGGTGGCGTGGCGATGAGCACCGGTGCCGACAACGCGACGTAGGTGCGCCCGTTCGGCTCGGCGCGACGACGGTGAGTTCCAGGTGGCGGTGACGCCGACCGCCACCAACGCCGTCGCCCGGCTGGCAGCACACCGGCCTGCGCGTCGCCACGCTCGCGCCCGGTGGCCACGTCGAGCACGCCGCGGGTGACAGGAGACCCTCGTCGTGCCCCTCGTCGGCTCCTGCCGCGTCGAGGTCGACCGAGGCCGACGGCACGACCCACGACGTCGATGCTCGCCGGGCGCGCCGTCGGTCTTCGCCGGGCCCACCGACGTCGCCTACGCCGGCCGCGGGTCGACGCTGCGCGGTCACCGCTCGACGGGCCGGATGCCGGTCGCGTCGCCCTCTGCGGCGCCCCGGCCACCAAGGCGGCCGACGCCGAAGCCGTTCCGGCACCTCCGGCCGCCGAGGTGCCCGTCGAGCTGCGCGGCGCCGGCGTGGCCAGCCGCGAGGTGCGCAACTTCGGGACTGCCCGACGTGCTCGACGCCGACTCGATCATCGCCTGCGAGGTCGTCACCCCGGCCGGCAACTGGAGCTCCTAGCCGCCGCACAAGCACGACGAGGAGCGCCCGGGCGTGGAGACCGAGCTCGAGGAGATCTACTACTTCGAGACGCGCTCCGACCGACCCGCGCGGCACCGACCCGGTCGGGCTACCTGCGGGTCTACGGCACCGCGGAGCGGCCGATCGACGTGCTCGCCGAGGTGCGCACCGGCGACGTCGTGCTCGTGCCGCACGGCTGGCACGGCCCGGCGATCGCCGCGCCCGGCGCCGACCTCTACTACCTCAACGTCATGGCCGGCCCCGGCGCCGAGCGGGCCTGGCTGATCTGCGACGACCCGGCCCACGCTGGGTGCGGGACACCTGGGCCGACGCACGGCACGTCGACCCCCGACTGCCCGTGGGAGGCACCCGATGACGCGACACGGTCCGGCTGACCGTCGCCCAGGCGGTGGTGCGCTTCCTCGCCAACCAGTGGAGCGAGCGCGACGGCGAGCGGCAGAAGCTGTTCGCCGGGTGCTTCGGCATCTTCGGCCACGGCAACGTCGCCGGCATCGGCCAGGCGCTGCTCGCAGAACGAGCTGGCCGCCGAGGCCGGCGAGCGCGCTGCCCTACGTGCTGGCCCGCAACGAGCAGGCGATGGTGCACACCGCGGTCGGCTACGCCCGGCAGAAGGACCGGCTCCAGACCTGGGCCGTGCACCGCGTCCGTCGGCCCCGGCTCGACCAACATGCTCACCGGCGCCGCGCTCGCCACCATCAACCGGCTCCCGGTGCTGCTGCTGCCCTCGGGCACCTTCGCCACCCGGGTCAGCGCGCCGGTGCTCCAGGAGCTCGAGGCGCCGTACGCCGCCGACGTCACGGTCAACGACGCGTTCCGCCCGCTGTCGCGCTTCTTCGACCGGGTCGACCGCCCCGAGCAGCTGCCGTCCGCGCTGCTCGGCGCGATGCGGGTGCTCACCGACCCGGTCGAGACCGGCGCCGTGACGATCGCGCTGCCGCAGGACGTGCAGGCCGAGGCGTTCGACTGGCCGGTCGAGCTCTTCGCGACGCGGGTCTGGCGCGTCGCCCGCCCGCCGGCCGAGGCCGTCGCGGATCGCGGCGGCGGCGGATGCCATCCGCGTCGGCCCGGCGGCCGCTCATCGTCGCCGGCGGCGGGGTGCACTACTCCGGCGCCGAGGAGGCGCTGCGCGCCTTCGCGACGGCGACCGGCATCCCGGTCGGCGAGACCCAGGCCGGCAAGGGCTCGCTGCCGCACGGTCACCCGCAGGCGATGGGCGCGGTCGGCGTCGACGGGCACGACGGCCGCCAACGCGCTGGCCGCGCGAGGCCGACGTCGTCATCGGCGTCGGCACCCGCTGGAGCGACTTCACCACCGCGTCGCGAACCGCCTTCCGGACGCGGGCGTCCGCTTCGTCAACATCAACATCGCCGGCTTCGACGCCGGCAAGCACGCGGCCTGTCGGTCGTGGCCGACGCCCGCGAGGCGCTCACCGCGCTCACCGCGGCCCTCGACGGGTACGCCGTCGACGCCGGCGTACCGCGCGCGCCAGGCCGACGCTGTGGCGCGACTGGGACGCGCAGGTGGAGGCGGCCTACCACCCGCCCGCCGAGGTCACCGACCGCTCGCCGCCGGGGCTGCTCACCCAGGGCGCCGTGCTCGGCGCGGTCAACGAGCTGACCGACCCGCGCGACGTCGTCGTCTGCGCGGCCGGCTCGATGCCCGGCGACCTGCACAAGCTGTGGCGGGTGCGCGACCGCAAGGGCTACCACGTCGAGTACGGCTACTCCTGCATGGGCTACGAGATCCCCGGCGCCCTCGGGGTCGCGCTCGCCGACGACACGCCGCGACGTGTTCGCGATGGTCGGCGACGGCGGCTACCTGATGATGCCGACCGAGCTGGTCACGGCGGTGCAGGAGCGGGTCAAGGTCATCGTCGTGCTGGTGCAGAACCACGGCTTCCACTCGATCGGCTCGCTCTCGGAGGCGCTGGGCTCGCAGCGGTTCGGCACGAGCTACCGCTTCCGCGGCGCGCGACGGCCGGCTCGACGGCGGCGTAGCTGCCCGTCGACCTCGCCGCCAACGCCCGCAGCCTCGGCGCCCACGTCATCGAGGTGCACGACCGCGGCCGAGCCTCGAGGCAGGCGATCGCGGAGGCCAAGGCGGCGCCCGCGCGACGGCGGCCCGGTCGTCATCCACGTCGAGACCGACCCGCTCGGTCCACGCGCCCGACAGCGACTCGTGGTGGGACGTGCCGGTGGCGCAGGTCTCGGCACTGGACAGCACGCAGGCCGCCTCCGCCGACGTACACCGAGGCGAAGAAGCACCAGCACGCCTACCTCGCCCCGACCTCGCGAAGGAGCGGCGACCGTGACCCTCGCCCCCCTGCGCGTCGGGGTCATCGGGGTCGGGATGATGGGCACCGACCACGCCGAGCGGCTGTCCCGCCGCACCGCCGGCGTGGTGCTGGCCGGTGTCACCGACCCCGACACCGACCGCGCCGCCGCGCTGCGCGGAGCGCCTCGACGCGACTGCGTACGCCGACCCGCTCGCCCTCGTGGCCGCGCCGGAGGTCGACGCGGTGCGTCATCGCCTCACCGGGGTTCGTGCACGAGGAGCAGGTGCTCGCCTGCCTGCAGCACGGCAAGGCGGTGCTCTGCGAGAAGCCGCTGACGATGGACGACGACTCGGCGCTGCGCCTCGTGCGAGGCCGAGGCCGCCCTCGGCCGCCGCCTGGTCACCGTCGGGTTCATGCGGCGCTTCGACCCGGAGTACGCCGCGGTCCGGGCCGCGACTCACCTCCGGGGCGCACGGCCGGCTGCTGCTGCTGCACAACACCCACCGCAACCGCTCGGTGCCCAACGCCGACTTCCGCTCCGAGATGATCGTGCGCGACAGCCTGGTGCACGAGGTCGACGCGTCGCGCTTCCTGTTCGGCGAGGAGGTCGTCGAGGTGACGGTGCTGTCGCCCGCGCCGACCTCGCACGCCGGCGCAGGGGTCGTCGACCCCCAGGTGTCCGTCTTCCGGATGGCCGGCGGCGGCCTCGTGACCAACGAGGTCTTCGTCAACAGCCAGGTCGGCTACGAGGTGCGCTTCGAGGCGGTGGCCGAGCGCGGCTCGCTCACCGCGGGCCTCGCCTCGGCCGGCGTGCTCACCACCCGGGTCGCCGCCGACGGCGGGTCCTGGGGCGGCACCGTGCCCGAGGACTACCGGCGCCGCTTCGCCCGCGCCTACGACATCGAGGTCCAGGCCTGGGCGGATGCCGTGCGCGCCGGCGGCGTCGTCGGGCCCGTCGGCCTGGGACGGCTACGCCGCGACGGCGGTGAGCACGGCGGGCGATGGCCTCGCTCGCCACCGGCCGGCCGGTGCCGGTCCACCTCGCCGAACGACCGCCGCTCTACGGCGGCGACGACTGATCACGGATGCGAACCGGCATCCGACCACGCATTCCACAACCGCCAGGTGCTCTGACACACTGAATCCACCACTTCGCACGACAAGGACCGATACCCGTGAGCACGACCCCCACCCGCATCACCCACCTGCTCGGCGGCGCGCCCGTGGACGGGCACCGCCGACCGCACCAGCCCCGTCTTCAACCCGGCGACCGGTGTGCAGACCGGCGAGCTCGACCTCGCCTCGGCCGACCTCGTCGACGAGGTCGTCACCGCCGCCCAGAGGCGCGTGGGCGTCGGCCTGGGGCGAGCACTCGCTGGCCAAGCGCACCCAGGTGCTCTTCCGCTTCCGCGAGCTGCTCAACGAGCGCAAGGAGGAGATCGCCGCGCTCATCACCGCCGAGCACGGCAAGGTCGCTCTCCGACGCCGCTCGGCGAGGTCACCCGTGGCCTCGAGGTCGCCGAGTTCGCCTGCGGCATCCCGCACCTGCTCAAGGGCGGCTTCTCCGAGAACGCCTCGACCAAGGTCGACGTCTACTCGATCCGGCAGAGCCTGGGCGTCGTCGCGGTGATCAGCCCGTTCAACTTCCCGGCCATGGTGCCGCTGTGGTTCGTGCCGATCGCGATCGCCTGCGGCAACGCGGTCGTCATCAAGCCCAGCGAGAAGGACCCGTCGGCGGTCAACGCCGTCGCCGCGCTGTGGAAGGAGGCCGGCCTGCCCGACGGCGTGCTCAACGTCGTGCACGGTGACAAGGAGGCCGTCGACGCGCTGCTCGACCCACCCCGACGTCAAGGCCGTCTCGTTCGTCGGCTCGACCCCGATCGCGAAGTACGTCTACGAGACGGGCACCGCGCACGGCAAGCGGGTGCAGGCGCTCGGCGGCGCGAAGAACCACATGCTCGTGCTGCCCGACGCCGACCTCGACCTCGCCGCCGACGCCGCGGTCAACGCCGGCTTCGGCTCGGCCGGTGAGCGGTGCATGGCGATCTCGGCGCTGCTCGCCGTCGAGCCGGTCGCCGACGAGCTGGTCAGCAAGATCACAGGACCGGATGGGCAAGCTCGTCACCGGTGACGGCACCCGCGGCTGCGACATGGGCCCGCTCGTCACCGCCGCAGCACCGCGACAAGGTGACGTCCTACCTCGACGCCGGCACCGAGGCGGGCGCCACGCTCGTCGTCGACGGCCGCGAGGGCGACGTCGACGCCGACGGCGAGGGCTACTTCCTCAGGCCCGACCCTGTTCGACAACGTCACCCAGGACATGTCGATCTACCAGGACGAGATCTTCGGCCCGGTGCTGTCGGTCGTGCGGGTGCAGTCCTACGACGAGGGCCTGGAGCTGATCAACGACAACCCGTACGGCAACGGCACCGCGATCTTCACCAACGACGGTGGCGCGGCTCGCCGCTTCCAGAACGAGGTGCGAGGTCGGGCATGGTCGGCATCAACGTGCCGATCCCCGTGCCGATGGCCTACTACTCCTTCGGCGGCTGGAAGAACTCGCTGTTCGGCGACACCCACGCCCACGGCATGGAGGGCGTCCACTTCTTCACCCGCGGCAAGGTCGTCACCTCCCGCTGGCTCGACCCGAGCCACGGCGGCATCGAGCTGGGCTTCCCCCAGAACACCTGAGCCGCGCGGATTGCGGGCACGACCGTCAGAGCGCCAGGAGGGCGGCCGCGGCCAACGCGGAGGCCGCCAGCACCGCGAGGTCGAAGCGGCGCTGGCTGATCCGCTGCACCGTCGCGTAGCCGAGCAGGCCGCCGAGCAGCACGACCGGCGCGAGCAGCGACCGCGCGCACGGCATCCACGGGGTGCATCAGGCCCAGCGCGATCGAGAACGGCACCTTGGCCAGGTTGACGATGAGGAAGAACCACGCGTTGGTGCCCACGAACCGGCGCTTGTCGATGCCGGACGCCGACAGGTAGAGCGTCATCACCGCGCCGGCCGCGTTGGCGGTCATCGTCGCGAAGCCGACGCCGGTGCCGGCCGTCCACGAGGCGGCCCGGCGCTCGTGCACGGTGGAGGGGGCGTCGGAGTCGCCGCGCCACTTCACCCAGAGCTGGAGCAGCACGAGCACGAGCAGGACCCCGCCGATGGTGCGGCGCAGGGTCGAGTCGTCGACGGCTGCGCAGGAAGAGCGCGCCGACGACCAGGCCCGGGCACGACGGCCGGCAGCAGCCGCTTGATGAGCGACCAGTCGGCGTCGTGGCGGTAGTGCCAGCAGGCGATGACGTCGCCGACGATGAGGATGGCGAGGATCGCCGCGGTCGACTCCTTGGCCGGCAGCACGGTGGCGAAGATGGCGACCGCGATGACGGCCAGGCCGCCGAGCGCCGTCTTCGAGTAGCCGATGATCAACGCGGCCAGCGCCATGAGGGCGGCCGCACCCAGCGAGCCGCCGAGCACCTCCATGAGCGCGCCTCACGTGGTCCGGCGCCGCAGCGCGAGCGATCGGGGCAAGGCCGATCGCGCGGCCCCGCGAGCATGCTCTCACGGGCCACCGCGGCGCGGCAGCGGGCGCTCAGCGGGTGCCGAAGTCCTGCGTCCAGTAGATGCCGTAGCTGCCGCCGCGGGCGACGCCGACGCCGATGGCCTTGTTGGAGCAGTTGAGGATGTTCTGCGGTGGCCCGTGCTGTGCATCCAGGCGGTAGACCACCGACGTGGCGCTGGGCTGGCCGGCCGCGATGTTCTCGGCCGACCCGTAGTGGTAGCCCCGGCCGCGCGCATCCGCTGCCACGGCGAGCGGCCGTCGCGCGAGGTGTGGCTGAAGTAGCTGTACCTCGCCATGTCGGCGCTGTGCAGCCTGGCGGCCGTGGTCAGCCCGAGGCTGACCCGCACGGGCCTGCACCCGGCCTTCTTGCGCTGGGCGTTGACGAGGGTGACGACCTGCTTGGCCAGGTCGGTGCGTCGTGGCCGCACTGGCGGTGGTGCGCGGTGGCCAGGGCCACGGGGTGCGGCGACGTGGCCACCGGCGCAGTCGGCGACGGACGGCGCACCCGGGCCGACGGCGTGCCGCCGGCGACCGTCGTGGCTTCCCCCGGCGGGGTCACGACGGTCGCCGGCGAGTGCGGGGCGGCTCAGGGAGGAGGAGACCGGCATCCGGGACGACGGGCCCGGGCGGGCCTGGGCCGGGGCGGCGGCGGCACCGCTGGCGACGAGCGCCAGGGTCACCGTGGCCAGCGCCAGCCGGTGGCGAGGGGTGGAACCCATCGGGAACCTCTCGAGGACGAGGAAACCCCTGCGCCGCCAACCGTAGGTGACGGCGCAGGGGTTCGCGCGCTGAACGGGATCAGCCGTTCAGGTACTGCTCGGGAGCGGCTCAGAACCGGTCGAGCGACTTCTTGCGCCAGGCCTTCTTCGCGGCGAGGCGCACGATGTCGCGGCGGCGACGGCCCTCGACCTTGTTCGGCAGCGAGAGCTGCACGACCTTCCAGTAGACCGACGCGGCCTGCTTGCCGAGCGAGCCGGTGACGTAGGGCAGGTCGTGCCGCTCCATCAGGTCGCGGATCCGCGGGGCGATCTCGCTGTAGCGGTTGCTCGGCATGTCCGGGAAGAGGTGGTGCTCGATCTGGTGGCTCAGGTTGCCCGACATCACGTGCATCGCCTTGGAGCCGCTGATGTTCCCCGAGCCGAGCATCTGCCGCACGTACCACTCACCGCGGGTCTCGCCCTCGATCGAGGTCTTCTCGAAGGTCTCGATGCCGGGCGGGAAGTGGCCGCAGATGATGACGGTGTTGGTCCACACGTTGCGCACCAGGTTGGCGACGACGTTCGCGGTGAGCGTGGTGCGGGCCGAGCCGGTCGGCAGCGACAGCGCCGGGTGCACGAGGTAGTCCTTGGTGGCCTGGCGCTTGATCTTGGCGACGACCTCCTGGGCGTCGCTGCGGAACTTCGCCTTCTCCTCGTCGCGACATCCGGTTCTTCTTGGCGAGGTAGCCGCCGAGCTCGAGGTCGTAGGCCGCGATCGAGTACTCGAAGAGCAGGGCGTTGCCCACGTGCCAGATCGGCTGGAAGAGGTAGAACAGGCTCCAGCGCTGGTCCTCGTCGACCCGCAGGATGCCGTAGCCGAGGTCGTTGTCGCGGCCGAGCACGTTGGTGAACGTGTGGTGGATCTCGTTGTGGCTGTGCTTCCACTGCGCTCGGGGCAGGCGTTGTCCCACTCCCACGCGGTCGAGTGGATCTTCGGGTCACGCATCCAGTCCCACTGGCCGTGCATGACGTTGTGGCCGATCTCCATGTTCTCGAGGATCTTGGCCACCGACAGGCCGGCGGTGCCGAGCCACCAGGCCGGGCGCACGCCCTTGACCTTGACGTTCGAGAACAGCAGCACGGCGCGGCTGCTCATCTCGAGGTAGCGCTGCACCTTGATGACCTTGCGGATGTAGGCGGCGTCACGGGCGCCGCGGCTGTCCATGACCTCCTTGCGCAGGGCGTCGAGCTCGTGGCCGATGCCCTCGATCTGCTCGGGGGTCAGGTGCGCGGCCGGGTTCGGGCGGCCGGACTTCTTCAGGGCGGGGCGCTGCGGGCGCGGGGTCGCGCTCGTGACGGACAGGCGGGGGTTGATGCCGTGCGGCTTGGTCGACGCGTGGTCGGCGGCGACGTGGTGCGGCGCGGTGGGGGAGATCGTGCGGCGCTCGGGGGCGAGGGTCATGGGTGGTCCTTCCGGTTCTCGCGGGCGGGCGGTGGGTCTGGGTGGTCTAGAGCTCGATGTCGCAGGAACCCGCGACGGCGTTGATGCAGGTCTGCACGGGCAGCTCGTCGCCGGGCTCGACGACGGTGACGTCACCGGTGCGCAGGTCGCGCACGGCGCCCTGGCGCATGGTGACGACGCAGCCGAAGCAGATGCCCATCCGGCATCCGCTCGGCATGAGGACGCCGGCCTCTTCGCCGGCGTCGAGGATCGGGGTGCCACCGTCGGCCTCGACGGTGAGGTCGCTGGTGAGGAAGGTGATCTCGCCACCCTCGCCGGGCTCGACCACGGTGGGGCGGAAGCGCTCGGTGTGCAGGCGGTCGGCGACGCCGGCGCCCGCCCAGTGGGCCTCGGCGGCGTCGAGGAGGCCGGTGGGGCCGCAGGTCCAGGTCTCGCGCTCGCGCCAGTCGGGCACCAGGGCGTCGAGCCGGGCGAGGTCGAGCACGCCGTGCTCGTCGTCGAGGTTGACGGTGAGCGCGAGGCGGCCGTCGGCGGCGTACGACTGCAGCTCGTCGGCGAAGATGACGTCGGATGCCGTGGGCGCGCAGTGCACCTGCGCGACGTCGGCGAGCTCGCCGAGGTGGTTGCGCAGCATCCCCATGACCGGCGTGATGCCGCTGCCGGCGGTGAGGAAGAGCACCTTGGCCGGTGCGGGGCTCGGGCAGGGTGAAGTCGCCGGTGGCCTGGTCGAGCATGACCAGCGTGCCCGGGCTGGTGTTGCGGACGAGGTGGTTCGAGACCTTGCCGTCGGGGATCGCCTTGGTCGTGATGGCGACGCACCCCGCCGGGATGCCGGCCGCGGCGGTGCCGTCGGCGCGGTGGGTCAGGCTGTAGGCGCGCCAGTTGCGCACGCCGTCGATGTCGATGCCGATCCGGATGTACTGCCCGGGCACGTGGCCCAGCCAGCCGCGACCCGGGCGGATGACGACCGTCGACGGCATCCGCGGTCTCGGGGCGGACCTCGACGATCCGGCCGCGCAGGTCGGCGCCGGAGCGCAGCGGGTCGATCAGGTCGAGGTAGTCGCTCGGCACCAGCGGCGTGGCCAGCGCCTCGGCCAGCCTGCGGGCACCACGCACGACGCCCCCGAGAGGTCCGGGGGCGTGGGCTCCGAGGCGCGGGCGCGACGGCGCGGCCGGCGGGTGCACGGCGGGCGGGGTCGGTCGGGTGACGGTGGATGCGCTCACGTACGCAAGCGTAACCTACGCGACCGTAACTTACGAAACCGTAACCAAGCCGACCCTCATCCCGAGCAACAACTTCCCGCCCGATGCGACAACCTTCACCTTCGCACCACAACCGTTCTGGTGCGAAGGTGAGGTTTCGCGGGATCGGGCGAGAACCCGGTTGGGACTCGGTCCGGGTCAGTGGTCTCCGGCCATCAGGCGGCCGATCTCGGTGCGGTCGGCGCCGCGGCCCGGCATCTCGGCCACGACCTTGCCGCCGTGCACGACCGCGATCCGGTCCGACAGCGACAGGATCTCGTCGAGCTCGGCCGAGACGAGCAGCACCGCGGCGCCGGCGTCGCGCGCGTCGACGATGCGGCGGTGGATGAACTCGATCGACCCGACGTCGACGCCGCGCGTGGGCTGGGCGGCCATGAGCAGCCGGGGCTTGAACGACATCTCGCGGGCGACGACGACCTTCTGCTTGTTGCCACCGGACAGCGACGCCCGAGCTCTGGTGCACGCTCGAGGAGCGGATGTCGAACTCGGTGCGCACCCGCCTCGGCGTGCTCGACGACCGCGTCGAACTGGCGCACGCCGCTCTTGGCGTAGGGCGCCTGGTCGAACTCGTTGAGCACGAGGTTGTCGGCGATCGAGTAGGCGGCGACCAGGCCGTGCTTCTCGCGGTCCTCCGGGATGTGGCCGACGCCCGCGTGGTGGGTCTGGTGCGGGTTGGCCTTGGTGAGGTCGAGGTCGCCGAGGGTCATCTGCCCCGACACGACCTTGCGCATCCCGGCGAGCGCCTCGACGAGCTCGCGCTGGCCGTTGCCCTCGACCCCGGCGACGCCGACGATCTCGCCGGCGCGCACCGAGAGCGTGAAGCCGTTGACGGCCCCGAGGTCGCGGTCGTCCTTGACGTGCAGGTCGGTGATCGTGAGCACCGTCTCGGCCGGCGTCGCGTCGGCCTTGTCGATCGAGAGCACGACCTCGCGGCCGACCATCATCGTGGCGAGCTTGCGGGCGTCGGTCTCGGCCGTCTCGACCTCGCCGACGACCGCGCCCTGGCGCAGCACGTAGACCCGGTCGGACACCGCGAGCACCTCGCGCAGCTTGTGCGTGATGAAGACGATCGACGTGCCGGAGGCCGCGAGCTCCTTCATGACGCCGAGCAGCTCGTCGGTCTCCTGCGGCGTCAGCACCGCGGTCGGCTCGTCGAGGATGAGCAGGTCGACCCTGCGCGAGAGCGCCTTGAGGATCTCGACGCGCTGCTGGGTGCCGACCGGCAGGTCCTCGATCTCGGCGTCGGGGTCGACCGGCAGCCCGTGCTTGGCCGACAGCGTGCGCACCATCTCGCGGGCGCTGGCGATGTCGAGGCGCCCGCCCGCCTTGGTGGGCTCGTGGCCGAGCATCATGTTCTCGGCCACGGTCATGACCGGCACCAGCTGGAAGTGCTGGTGCACCATGCCGATGCCGCGCGCGGATGGCGTCGCGCGGGTCCTTGATCGGGGTCGCGTCGCCGCGCACGCTCACCGTGCCGGTGTCGGGCGTGATCAGGCCGAAGATCTGGTTGACCAGGGTCGACTTGCCGGCGCCGTTCTCACCGAGCAGGGCGACGATCTCGCCGCGGCGCACGTACATGCTGATGTCGCGGTTGGCCTTGACGCTGCCGAAGCTCTTGGAGAGCCCGGCGATGTCGAGCAGCACCTCGCCGACGTTGCCCTCACCGAAACCGGACTGCTCCGGCGGCAGCTCGAGCACGGCATCCGTCGTGGCGATCGCCTCGAGGTGCTCGGGCGCGGTGTCGGCGGGGACGGGCGTCGGGTCGTACTCGGGTACCTCGGTCATCACTCGTCTCCCTTGATGTACGGCTGTCCGACGGCGCCCGGCGCTCTCACCCGGCCGGCGGCGACCGCCAGCACGATGATCGTCACGACGAAGGGCAGCGTGCCGGTGAGCTGCGGCGGGAGGTCGATGTTGCCGCTCTGCTGCAGCTGCGAGGCGACCGCGTTGATGAAGCCGAAGAAGATGGCCATGACGAACGCCCGCAGCGGCCGCCAGGCGCCCATGATCATGATCGCCAGCGCGAGGAAGCCTCGGCCGGCGACCATGTTGCGCTCGAACGAGCTCGAGGCGTCCATCGACAGGTAGACCCCGGCGCAGCCCGGCGAGCGAGCCGGCCAGGGTGACGTTGACCAGCCGCAGCCGCTCGACGTTGATGCCGGCGGTGTCGGCGGCCGACGGGTACTCGCCGACCGAGCGGGTGCGCAGGCCCCACCGGGTGTGGAAGAGCGCCGAAGTGCACGAACGAGCGCCGCGAGGATGGCGAGGATCGCGAAGATGCTCGTGCCGGTGAAGAAGACCGGCCCGAAGAGCGGGATCTTCGACAGGACCGGCACGTCGAAGCTCGGCATCAGCCCCGGGAGCTGCTTGCCCGGCTTGTAGTAGAACGACGTGATGCCGGTGGCGATGATGTTGAGCACGACACCGGCGATGATCTGGTCCATCCGCCACTTCACGGTGGTCCAGGCGAGGAAGCCGCCGAGGATCAGCCCGCTGCCGATGCCGGCGAGCACGCCGACGATGAGCGACCCGCTGTAGGCGGCCGCGAAGAAGCCGGCGAAGGCGGCGACGAGCATCTGCCCCTCGATGCCGATGTTGACCACGCCGGAGCGCTCACCGATGACACCGACGAGGGCGGCGAGGACGAGCGGGATGGCGTAGCCCCAGGCCGAGGTGTACATGCTCGGCGCGATGCCGTTCTCGGCGTAGTAGAAGACGTAGGCCGCGACGAGCACGACCACCGTGACGATCAGGGTCGTGCGGTTCTTGGCGATCCACTCGGTCGTCACGTCAGTTCCCCCAGCTCGTCGACGCGGCGCTGACCTTGTCGGCGCGGCTGCGGAAGATCCACTTGCCGAGCACCGGGATCGAGACCATGAGCAGGATGATCGCGAGGAGCACGTCGACGACCTCCGGCGCGATGCCGGTCTCGAACTGCAGGCCGGCGGCGCCGGTGCGCAGGACGCCGACGAGGAAGGCCGCCGGGATCGTCGCCAGCGGGTTGGCCCGGGCGAGCAGCGCGATGGTGATGCCGTCGAAGCCCAGGGTGCCGCCGATGGCCGGCTCGAACCGGTAGCAGCGTGCCCTCGGCCTCGAGCGCGCCGGCGAGGCCGGCCAGGCCACCGCCGAGCACCATCGACAGGGTCACGATCCGGGTGATGTTGATGCCGGCGTAGCGGGCCGCGTGCTTGTTGGCGCCGACGGTGTTGAACTTGAAGCCCAGGGTGCTGCGCGACAGCATCCACCAGCAGCCGATCGGCGAGCAGCACGGCGATGACGAAGCCGATCGGGATCTTCGCGACCGCACCGACCTGGCGCCGACTCGGGGATCAGCTCGGTCTGCGGGATGCCGCTGGTCTTGGAGGTCTCGGCCTGCAGCGGGCCGGTGACCAGCCACCACGTGACGCCCGCGGCGATGTAGTTGAGCATGATCGTGGTGATGACCTCGTGCACCCCGCGGCGCGCCTTGAGCACACCGGCGATCCAGCCGACGAAGGCGCCGGCGATGATGCCGGCGACCATGCCGAGCACCGCGCCGAGGATGCCGCAGCCACCGGCGGCGTAGGCGACCGACCGCGCCGAACATGGCGCCGAAGATCAGCTGGCCCTGGCCACCGATGTTGAACAGGCCCACCCGCAGCGGCAGCACGACCGCGAGGCCGGTGAGCACCAGCGGGGCCGTCTTCTGCAGGGTGCGGGTCAGGCCGCCCGGCACGAACAGCGCCTGCTTGATCAGCGTCTCGTACGCGTACAGCGGGGCGACGCCCTGCAGACGGATCAGCACCGCGCCCGACGGCGAGGGCGATGACCAGCGCGACGACGATGACCACACCGCTCTGGTGGGTGAGCAGGAACGCCAGGGGCTGCCGGTCGGGACGCCGTCCGTCCGACGGCGCCGTCGGCGGGCGGTGGGGCGGCGGCCTGCTCGGCCACCGTGGGTGTCTCGGACATGTGACTCCAATGTCGGTCGGTGCCCACAGTGTTGCGTGTCGCGGCCCCGGGGCAAAAGGTGCGGCGACACGGTCGGTCGCTGACGCACCGGGGGCGGGCACCCGGGTGGGTGCCCGCCCCCAGTGTCGATGGTGGCTCGGGTCACGCGTGCGCGCGACCCGTGGTCACTCTCGTCAGAGGGTGACGCCGGTCTGCAGCGTGCCGGCCTCCATCTGCTTGACGACCTCGTCGACCTTGGCCTTGACGTCGGCCGGGACGACCGAGTCGAAGTCGTGGAACGGCGCGAGGCCGGCCTTGCCGAGGGTCTGCAGCTCGGTGAAGTCGCCGGCCTTGGCCGTGACGACGGTCTCGGTGACACCCTCGCTGATGAGCTTCATCGCCGAGGTGATGAGGCAGGGCTGGGCGGCCGGGACGGTGTCCCACTGGTCGGTGTCGACACCGATGCAGAAGGCTTGTCGGTGCCCGCACCGGAGGCCTTCGCGACCTCCTGGAGGGCGCCGTTACCGGTGTTGCCACCGGCGCCGAAGATGATGTCGGCACCCTGGGCGAGCTGCTTCTTGGCCTCGCCGGCGCCCCATACCGGGTCGTTGAACGCGTTGTCGGCGGCGGGGTGGTAGACGGTGGCGACGGTGACCTTCGGGTTGGCGGCCTTGGCGCCCGCCTCGAAGCCCTTCGCGTACTTCTGCACCGGCGGGATCTCGAGACCGAGCACCTGGCCGAGCTTGTTGGTCTTGGTCATCAGGCCCGCGAGGTAGCCGGCGCCGTAGCCCGCCTGGTCCTCGGGGAAGACCAGACCGGTGATGTTCTTCTCGGTCACCGCCTTGGCGTCGTAGCCCTGGTCGACCCCGATGAAGCGGGTGGTCGGGTTGGCCTTGGCCGCGGCGGTGGTCGCGTCGGCCATCAGGAAGCCGACCGTGACGATCGTGTCGTACTTCTTGTTGGTGAACTGCTGGATGTTGGCCGCGTAGTCCTTGGCGTCCTGGGTCTCGATGTACTTGTAGAAGCCACTCGGCCTTCTCGGCAGCGGCCATCGCACCCTCGTGGGCGGACTGGTTGAACGACTTGTCGTCGACCTTGCCGGTGTCGGTGACGAGGCCGACGCAGTAGACGTCGGCGGAGGCGCAGTTCGAGTCATCCGCGGGCGCACCTGCCGCAGTCGAGCCGGTTGCGGCGGGGGTGTCGGAGCTGCCGGTGCTACCGCCACAGCCCGCGAGGGCGAGGGCGAGCGCCGCAGGCACTACGACCAGGTAACGCGTTGACTTCATGAAAGTTCTCCTTGGAGATCGGGTCAGACGTGAAGATGCTAGGGCCTGGGCGGTACCGCGCCACCGGCCCCCCGAGTGTCGTTGCCGGGTCGTTACCTCGCCAGAGGGGGGAGGTGACGAAAGCACACGCCCTCGCACTGGCGAGACTCACCAACCCGCCGTGGCCGACCAGCCCGCGTCGATGGTGACGGTGGTGCCGGTGATGCCGGATGCGGCGGGTGAGGCGAGGAACGCGATGGTCTCGGCCACCTCGCGGGCCGTCACCGGCCGGCCGAGCGCCGACGCCCGGCGGTAGCGCTCCACGCCCTCGGGCCAGGCCTCCTCGAGGCCCTCGCGGGCGACCAGTCCGGGGGCGACCGCCACGACCCGGATGCCGCGCGCGCCCAGCTCGGTGGCCGCCGCGGCGGTCAGGTGGTGCAGCGCCGCCTTGGCGACGGCGTACGGGGTGTGGGTGGGGGCGGGTCGCAGCCCCTCGATCGACCCGACGACGACGACCACCCCGCCCTCGCCGAGGCGGGCCGCGGCGCGGTGCAGCAGGGCCGTGGTCGGGCGCAGGCCGGCCCGGTGGAAGGCGTCCCAGGCGGCGGTGTCGAGGTCGTCCCACGCGAGGTGCCCCTGCGGGAAGGCGTTGAGCACGACGACGTCGGGGGCGCCCACCGCGGTGGTGCACCGGTCGAGCAGGTCGTCGCACGCGGCATCCAGCGCGGTGGCGTCCGCGACGTCGAGGTCGGCGTGCAGGGCGACGGCACGGCATCCGGTGGCCTCGACGTCGGCCACCGCGGCGGCGCGCACCGTCCGCGTCGCCGCGGTAGTGCACCCCGACGTCGTGGCCGTGCTCGGCCAGCACCAGCGCGACGACCCGGCCGAGCCCGCCGCTGGCCCCGGTGACGAGGGCGCTCACCGCATCCGCCCGACCGGCTCGTCGCGGGTCAGGGCGGCGATCTCGGCCGCGTAGGAGGGGTAGCCGGCGGTGAGCAGGGTGCGGTCGCCGAGCTCGAAGTGCTCGGGGCGGAAGGCCGGCGAGCACCAGCAGGACAGCAGGGTCCAGGCACCCAGGGTCGAGGCGCCCATCCAGGTGCCGCGGCGCACGAGGAACTGGCTGGTCGTCGGGCCGACGTAGTTGAGCACCCCGGACCCGCCCGGCCGCAGCCGCAGCAGCGCCGCCGGTGCGCCCCCGAGCCACTGCCAGCCCTCGTCGATGGTCAGCCGGTGCATCGCCGAGAAGCCGTCGGGCTTGTCGGTGAGCAGCACCGTGATGGCGTTGAGGTTCTGGGTGCGCGGGCCCGCGACGAACCAGGCGCCCTCCTCGGGGATGGGCTGCATCTTCAGGCGCGCGATGACCTGCTCGGCACTCTCCTGGCTCACAGCGCCTCCACCGCGGCGCGGGCGACGTCTCCCCTGGCGCCCGGCGCGGGCGAGGAGGTCGTCGGTGTCGAGCCGGGTGCTGCGCCGGTCGCGCACCACGAGCGTCGCCGTCGACGAGCACGTCGGTGACGTCGCCGCGGCCGGCCGCGAACACCAGCAGGGCCGCGACGTCGTGCACCGGCGTCAGGTGGGGCGCGGCGAGGTCGAGGAGCACGAGGTCGGCCCGCTTGCCCACCTCGACCGAGCCGATCGCGGTCGCCGAGGCCGAGCGCCCGGGCGCCGTCGATGGTCGCCGCCCGCAGCACCTCGGTGGCGCTCGCGACGTCGGGGCGGCCGCTGGTGAGCCGGGCGACGAGGGCCACCTGGCGCATCGCCTGCCACATGTCGAGGTCGTTGGAGCTCGAGCAGCCGTCGGTGCCGACGCCGAGCCGGATGCCGCCCGCCCGCACCTCCTCCCAGTGCAGGGCCCCGCTGGCCAGCTTGAGGTTCGACCCGGGGCAGTGCCCGATGGCCGCACCCGCCGCCGCGACCAGCTCGCGGTCGGTCGCGGCGAGGTGCACCCCGTGGGCGAGGACCAGGGGCAGGTCGGGTTCGAGCCACCCGGTGCGCGCGAGCAGCTCGGTGGGGGTGGCGTCGTAGCGCTCGCGGATGCCGGCGTTCTCGGCGGCGGTCTCCGAGACGTGGGTGGTGAGCAGGCCGGGGCGGCCGCTCTCGGTGAGCACCTTGCGCAGCGTCTCGACGACCTCGGTCAGGCCCTCGGGCGAGCAGGTGTAGGTGGCGTGCGGCATCGCGGAGACCGGTACCTCGGGGCCGCCGATCTCGTCGAGCACGCCGGGCCAGGCCCGCAGGCCCGCGAGCCGATCGGACCACGCCAGCCCGTCGGGGCCGGGGCCGTCGAAGAACACCGGGCCGATGACGTGCCGGCTGCCGGCGGCCACCGCGCCCCGGTGGGTCGCCTCGTGGTGGAAGTACATGTCGAGCTGGGTCGTGCACCCGCCCAGCAGCGACTCGAGGGCGCCGAGGGTCGCACCCAGCTCGACGGTCTCGGGGTCCATCACGGCGGCCTCGGCGGCCCAGAGGTGCTCGAGGAAGCCCTGCAGGTCGAGGTTCTCGGCGAGCCCGCGCAGGAGGGTCATCGGCAGGTGCGTGTGCAGGTTGACCAGGCCCGGCATCAGCAGCTTGCCGCGGGCGTCGATGACGACCGTGCCGTCGTCGGCCGCGGCCGGGTCGGCTGTCGCGGCGCCGACCTCGGTGATGACGCCGTCGTCGACGACGACGGTGGTGTCGGTGAGGACGGTGTCGCGCTCGTCGACGGTGACGACGTAGCGGGCGTTCTCGATGCGTAGCCGGGTCATGCGTCCGTCTCGTCGGTGTCGTCGGTGTCGTCGGTGTCGTCGGCGGGGAAGGTGGCGCGGGTGTGGACCAGCTCGTCGAGGATGGCGAGCACCGTCGCGGCACTGCTCGCGAGCACCGCGTCGATCTCGGCCATGGTGATCGGCTCGGTGGAGTCGCCGACGCCGGAGGCCGGGTTCACGACGAGGGAGATCGCGGCGTACCGCAGCCCGGCCTCGGCGGCGAGGGTGACCTCGGGGACGCCGGTCATGCCGGCGACGTCGGCACCCGCGAGCGCGGCCAGCCGGATCTCGGCCCGGGTCTCGAAGCGCGGCCCCTCGAAGCAGGCGTACACCCCACCGTCGCGGATGGAGTGGCCTGCGGCAGCGGCGGATTCGAGGATCTCGGCGCGGATGGCCGGGTGGTAGGGCTCGAGCACGTCGGTGTGCACGACGCCCTCCGGGCCGGACCCGTCGAAGAACGTCACGGGCCGCTGCTTGGTGAGGTCGAGGAAGTCGTCGAGGCAGAGCAGGTCGCCGGGGCGCAGGTCGGGGTCGATCGAGCCGGTGACGTTGACGGCCACCACGTCGCGGACCCCGAGGTCGGCCAGCGCGCGGATGTTGGCGCGGTAGTTGACCTGGTGCGGGGGCACCGAGTGGCCGGCGCCGTGCCGGGTGAGGAAGACCACCGGCACCCCGTGCCACGTGCCCCGGGTGACCCGGGCGTCGCCGAAGGCGGTGGTGACGGTCTCGTCCGAGGCGTCCTGCAGGGCCCCGAGGTCGTAGAAGCCGGTGCCGGCGATGATGCCGAGGGGCGGGCGGGTCATGCCCACGCACGCTACCGGTCGGATGTCCGTTCGGGCACGGCCCGGCAGCACCCTCCTGACCTCGGTGGCAGGATCAGCCCCATGGGTGGACGAGTGGCGATCGCCGCGACCGGGCCGGTGTCGCTGGCGGCCGGGCGCGAGGTCGCGCTCGCGGGCGGCAACGCCGTCGACATCGCCGTGGCCGCCGCGCTCGCCGCGATGAGCACCGAGCCCGGCATCGTCTCGCTCGCCGGCGGCGCGTTCGTGTCGGTCTGGCCGGCCGCGGGTGACCCGGTCGTCATCGACGGCAACGTCGAGATGCCGGGCCGCGGCCTGCCCGCCGAGCGGTTCGGCGGCGGGGTGCACGAGGTCGTCACCGACTACGGCGGCGGGGTGCGGCTGTTCGCCGGGCACGGCTCGGTCGCCACCCCCGGCGCCGTCACCGCGTGCGAGCTCGCGGTCGAGGAGCTGGGGGCGCTGTCCTGGGCCGACGTCATGGCGCCGGCGACCCGCGCCTGCCGCGACGGCTACCCCGTCGGTGGGGCGGCCGCGCGCTACCTCTCCTTCACGGCGCACTCCCTGTTCGGCCGCGACCCCGACGCCTTCCGCGTGGTGACCCGCCCCGACGGGTCGGCGGTCGTCGCTGGCGACGTCGTCACCAACCACCCCCTCGCCGACGTGCTCGACCTGGTGGCCCGCGAGGGCGCCTCGGTGCTGACCACCGGCGAGGTCGGCCGGGCGATGGTCGACGACATGGCGGCCCACGGCGGCCTCGTGACCCACCGCGACCTCGCGGAGTACACGCCACTGGTGCGCCCCCCGGTGCGCCGCACCGTCGGCGAGTGGGACCTCGCCGTCAACCCGCCGCCCTCGGTGGGCGGCCCGATGCTCGCGGTGATGCTCGGCGAGCTGCAGCGCCGCGGCAACTGGCACTGGCCGGACATCATCGACATCCAGCGCTCGGTGCTGCGCTACCGGCGCGACGTGCACGACCACGCCCACGACCTCGACGTCGCCGGCCACGAGCTGCTGCTCTCGGTCGACCGGCACGGCCTCGCCGGCGCTGCCGACCAGCTCGAGCACCGCCAACATCTCGGTCGTCGACCGCGACGGCACCGCCTGCGCGGTCACCGTGTCGAGCGGGTACGGCGCGGGAATCACGGTGCCGGGCACCGGGATGCTGCTCAACAACGCCCTCGGTGAGCCCGAGCTGCAACAAGCTCGGCCTGCACCGGCTCACCCCCGGTACCCGGCTCGCGTCGAACATGGCGCCCACCACCGGCCGCACCCGCGACGGCCGCGTGCTGGCCATCGGCTCACCCGGCGCCGACCGCATCACGACCGCCCTGATGCTCGTGCTCGGCCAGGGCTGCCTGCACGGGGCCGACCTCCGGCACGCCATCGAGGCGCCGCGCCTGCACGTTCGCTTCGACGACGACGGTGTCGCCGTCGTCGAGCACGAGACGGATGCCGCGATCGCCGACGCGGTGCGCGAGGCCGGGCTGCCCGGGCGCGACCACGGCATCCAGCAGATGTTCTTCGGTGGGGTCGGCGCGGCCTACCGCCGCGAGGACGGCGTCCTGCAGGCGGCCGGCGACCCGCGTCGCGAGGCGGCCGTCGAGGTGCTCGACGTGGCCTGAGGGCCTTCGTGGCTCAGCCGAGGGTCGCGCCGGTGACCATCCAGCGGTCGGTGCGCACCCGCATCCACATCAGGGTGCCCCGCAGCGACATGAACGCGGTGAAGGCGATCCACAGCCAGACGACGGCGTTGACGTCGCCGCGGGTGCTGCCGCCCTCGAGCAGCCAGTCGCCCGCGAGGTGCACCCCGAGGATGAGGGGCAGGTAGGCCAGCAGGGTGCCGAGCATCGCGCGGGCGAGCCACGGCCCGTCGCCGGCGCCGATCAGCACGCCGTCGACGACGAAGACGAACCCGGACAGCGGCTGGCCCAGGGCCACGACGACCAGGCCGCCGGCGATGGCCGCCTGCACGGCGGGGTCGGGGGAGAAGAGCGGGCCGATCACCTGGTGCAGGAGGAGCAGCACCCCACCGAGCACGACCCCGACCACGATGCCCCAGCGCACGACGAGGGTGGTCGCGTCGCGGGTGCGGCCGATCTCGCCGGCGCCCAGGGCCTTGCCGGTGATCGCCTGCGCGGCGATGGCCAGGGCGTCGAGGGCGAACGCGAGGAAGGTCCAGATCGTGGCGGTCACCTGGTAGGCGGCCAGCGGCACGTCGCCGAGCCCGGCCGCCACCCAGGTGGTCACGAGGAGCACCGCGCGCAGGGCCAGGGTGCGCACGAGCAGGGGGACGCCACCGCGGGCGGCGGCGAGGACCCGGCCGGGGTGGGCGCGCAGGGGCACGTCGGTTGCCACGGCGTACCGGACCAGCACGACGACGAGGGCGCCGGCCATCAGGTTCTGCGCGATGACCGTGCCCCACGCCGAGCCGGCGATGCCCCAGTGCAGCCCGTGGACGAACCAGACGTTGAGCGCGATGTTCAGGCTGAACCCGCCGACGGCGGCGACGAGCGGGGTGCGGGTGTCCTGCAGGCCGCGCAGCACGCCGGTGGTGGCGAGCACGACGAGCATCGCGGGGATGCCGAGCGCCGAGATCCGCAGGTACGTCACGGCCTGGTCGATCGCCTCCGGCGAGGCGCCGAAGACGCGGGCGACCGGCCCGGCGAAGGCGGCGACGAGCACGGTCGTGACGGCCCCGAGGGCGATCGCCAGCCAGGTGCCGTCGATGCCGGCCGAGATCGCCCCGGCGCGCGAGCCGGCGCCGAGCTGGCGGGCGACGACGGCCGTGGTGCCGTAGGCGAGGAAGACGAAGATGTTCGCCGAGGTGAGCAGCACGGCGCTCGCGACGCCGAGGCCCGCGAGCTGGGCGACGCCGAGGCGGCCGACGATCGCGGCGTCGGCGAGCAGGAAGAGCGGCTCGGCGACCAGCGCCAGGAACGCGGGCACGGCGAGCCGCAGCACCTCGCGGTGCTGGCTCGGTGCGGGCTCGCTCACGCAGCGGCACTGTTCCACGGCGGCCCCCCGGGTGCCGTCGCCGCCGGGGGTGCGCCCACCCCCCGAGACACCCCGGAATCCCGCGAAGTCAGGAGCACTTCGCCGAGATCAGGGCCGTACTGGATCCTGACTCGGCGAGAACCTCCTGATCCGGCGAGGTGCTCCGACTCCGTTGCCGAACCGGCGGGATGCCGTGGGTGTCGGGCCTGTGGACAACGCGCCTGTCGCGCCGACCGGTTCTGGCACGGTGACCAGATGCTCGGTCCAGCAGCCCCGATCCCGTTCGACCCGGGCATCCTGCGTCGTGGGCGTGACCTGCGCGCTGCCGGCATCGAGCCCACCAGAGGTGGATGGCACCAGGTGCGAAACGGTGTGTGGGTCACCGAGCACGAGTGGCGTGACCAGACGCCGGAGCACCGGCACGCCGCCCTCGTGCACGCCACGGGTCTGTGCCTGGAGCGCGAGTCGCCGGTGTTCGCGGTGACCTCTGCTGCTGCGGTCTGGGGGTTACCGCGCATCGAGCAGTGGCCGGACGCGGTGCGAGTCCTCGTCGCGACCGAAGGACGGGGTCGCGGATCATCACTCGTCCGACCGCACGTGGGGCGCGACGCGGCCACGGTGCGACGGGGGGACGTCCTGGTGACCACCGCCGCGAGGACCGTCGTGGACCTGGCGCGAACCGGCAGCCTCCACACGGCCGTCGCAGCGGCCGACCACGCCCTACGACACGGACTCTGCTCGTTCGAGGAGCTCATGGCCGAGGCGGATGCCGTGCCCCCGCGGCGTTCGCGGTCGAAACGGCCGCGCGCCTGGTGGGGGCACATGGCCGACCCGTTGAGCATGAGTGCGGGCGAGAGCTTGTCGCGCGTTCAGATGTTCCTGCTCAACCTGCCCAGGCCCGAGCTGCAGAAGGAGATTCGGTGACGCCACCGGCTTGGTCGGCTTCGTGGACTTCGGTTGGGAGGGTGTGGTCGGCGAGTTCGACGGCAAGGTGAAGTACCGCGTGGCCGAAGGTGCCAGTCCCGACGTTGCGGGCGAGGTCGTCTGGCTCGAGAAGCAGCGGGAGGACCGGCTTCGCCGACAGGTACGCGTCGCCGGTGGACGTGGGCGATCGCTCTCGATCGAGCTCGGTTGGGCGCTCGGCTGGCCGAGTACGGCATCCGCCCCCTGCCGGCCAACACGTGGGTCGACCTGGGCGTCGGTCAGCGTCCTGAGTGCGACGTTCGGCCGCTCACCGCGATGCCGCACTCCCACGCTCGCCCCGGCGAAGTCAGGAGCACTTCGCCAGCTCAGGACGTTCTCGCCGAGTCAGGGTCGTATGCGGCCCGCGACTCGGCGAAGTGCTCCTGACTTCGCGGTGGAGCACGGTGGGTGGGTGAGGGCGTCGTGGGTCAGAGGTGTTTGAGGGCTTCTCTGACAGGCCGGACAGCCGGTCGCGCGCCTCGACGAAGGCCCGAACCCACTCGCGGGTCGACCCGGGCGTGCTGGCGCAGGGCCCAGCCGATCGCCTTGCGGATGAAGAACTCCCGCCCGAAGCGCGACCCCTCGAGGTTGGCGTCGATGACGTCGGCCAGCAGGTCGAGGTCGGTCTCCTCGCGGTGCTTGAGCTGCGCGAGGATGGCGGTGCGGCGCACCCAGAGGTGGTCGTCCACGGCATCCGCCCGCATGATGGGCGTGACGATCCGCCCTGTGCCGCAACAGGATCGGGCCGACCCGGTCGGCGGCCACCAGGTCGACGTAGTCCCACCACGCACCGGTCTCGACCAGGTGCCGGTACAGCGCCGAGGGCCTCGCGGGTCCTGCCACGGCCGGGCCGCCCGGTGGCCGGTCACGGCCAGCGCGGCGTAGCGCTCCTCGCGGAAGGCGGCGCCGTCCCAGAGCGCCGCGCACGTCCGCCTCCCACGCCTCCCGGGACGCCGGCGCCAGCGCCGGGTCGGCGAGCAGCGGCCGCAGCAGGGCGCGCAGCTCGGGCGAGGTGAGCCCGCGGTACGGCATCGACGACTTCATGTACGCCTGCTGCCCGGCGGCCCGCACCGGGTCGCCCGGCACCGGCGAGCGCGGCCCGCATCGCCACCGACCAGCCCGGCGTCGGGTGCGGAGGTGGTTGTCATGGCAGACCATCTCCGCACTCAACGCGAGGAGGGGGCGGACGTCAAGCCTCGCGGGCAGAGCCGGCTCAGGCGAGGCCGAGGTGGGCGGCTTCCTCCCACAGCTCGTCGCGCACCTGCGGGTGGGCGGCGTCGCGGATGATGTGCCGGCACTGGGCCTGCTGGTCGTAGCCCCACAGCTCGGCGATGCCGTGCTCGGTGACGATCGCGCTCTGCTGGAAGCTGGTCACCGGCTCGTCGAGCAGCGGCACGACGGTCGAGACGTTCGCCTTCGGGTGCCAGGAGCGCAGCGCGATGAACGACTGCCCGCCCGCGGAGTGCAGCGCCCCGACGATGAAGTCGGTCTGCCCGCCGAACCCGGAGTAGATGCGGGCGTTGATCCGCGAGGCGTTGGCCTGCCCGAACAGGTCGACCTCGAGCGCGGTGTTGACCGAGGTCATCATCCGCTGCTGGGCGATCAGGCCGGGGTCGTTGGTGTGCTCGGTGCGCATCATCCGCACCCGGTGGTTGCCGTCGAGCCAGTCGTAGAGCTCGCGCGAGCCGAAGATGAACGACGCCGTCAGCGGGTGGTGCTTGTCGAGCGCCCCGACCCGGTCGAGCTCGAGCACGCCGTCGGAGAACATCTCGGTCCACACCCGCAGCCCGCGCCGGCCGGTGAGGGCGTTGAGCGTGGCGTCGGGCACCCCGCCGATGCCCATCTGCAGGGTCGAGCCGTCGCTGACCCGGCTGGCGACCCGGTCACCGATGGCCAGCGCTGTCGGCGTCGGGCGCGACCGGGTCGTGGGCGGGCAGCGGCTCGGAGACCTCGATCGCCACGTCGACCGCCTCGACCGGGATCTGCGCGTCGCCGAAGGTGTAGGGCATCTGGTCGTTGATGACGGCCACGACGCGACCGGACCGCTGCCGGCATCCCTCGATCGCCGCCGGGAGCACGTTGACCTCGATGCCGAGGCGACAGCTGGCCGTCGCGCGGCGGGGCGCAGTGCACGATGACGACGTCCGGCGGGATGCGGCGCTGCAGCAGCACCGGCACCAGCGACAGCCGGCTCGGCACGTACGACAGGTCGGAGTGCCTGCGCATGCCGGCCCCGACGAAGCAGGTCTCGGCGGTCACGCCCTCGCGGTCGGGGATGCCGGGCGGCGCGTTGAGCGCGTGGATCGTGTACGTGTCCTTGTTCTCGTCGAGCGCGCGCACGCCGGCCCACGGAACGGCCACGTTCCCGGACACGACGACCCGGGGCTTGCCGGGCAGGGATGCGAAGTGGCGGCCTAGCTCCTCGACACTGAGGGTCCTCATGGCCCCATCATTGCCCCGCTCGCGAGGACATTTCAGGTGAGGTTCGGCTGACCTTGCTCACAGTCGGCGCCGGATGCCGCGCACGCGACAGAGTGCTCAGCGCGACAGCGTTGTCGATGGGCTGTGATGCACATCAATGTCACGGAAGGTTGTGCATCGTGCACGGGTGGCCCACAGTCGGGCCATGACCCTGCTGCCGGCCGCCACGCTGCGGGCCGCGCCGGGTCCACCCCCTCCGCTCCTCCGCACAGCCGGTTCGAGGACGCCGTCGGCATCGTGACCGGCGCCTTCCTCGCCTCGCTCGGGCTGTTCGCGCTCGCCGCCGGTGGCGTGACCACCGGGGGCACGGCCGGGTTGGCGCTGCTGCTGGCCGCACGGCGGGCTGGTCGTTCTCGCTCACTCTTCGTCGTGGTGAGCCTGCCGTTCGTGGTGCTGGCCGTGCGGGGCAAGGGCTGGGCCTTCACCGGCGCGCTCGGCCGTGGCGGTGGCGCTGGTGTCGAGCTTCTCGGCGCTGCAGCCGCACCTGCTCGGGGTGGCCGCCATCGGGCCGCTCTACGCGGCCGTCGTGGGCAACCTGCTGGCCGGCATCGGCATCCTCGTGGTGTTCCGGCACCGGTCGAGCCTGGGCGGCTTCAACGTGGTCGCCCTGCTCTGCCAGGAGCGGCTCGGCTGGCGGGCCGGGTACGTGCAGATGGCCCTCGACGTGGCCGTGGTGCTCGCCTTCGCCGCCGTCAGCCACGACCTCGCGCTGACCCTGGCGTCGGCCGTGGGCGCGGTGCTGCTCAACCTCGTCATCGCGATGAACCACCGCCCCGGGCGCTACACCGGCGGCTGAGCGCGACCGCGCAGTGATCCGGCCACGCGCCCGGCGGGCGGATTACCGTTGAGGCATGTGCCGCAACATCCGACCGCTGAACAACTTCGCGCCCCCGGCCACGACCGACGAGGTGCGGGCCGCCGCCCTGCAGTACGTGCGCAAGGTGAGTGGCACGACCAAGCCGTCCGCGGCGAACCAGGAGGCCTTCGACCGGGCCGTCGAGGAGGTCGCGCACGTGACCGCGCACCTGCTCGACGCGCTCGTGACGACGGCCCCGCCCAAGGACCGCGAGGTCGAGGCGGCCAAGGCCCGCGCCCGGTCGGCGGAGCGCTACGGCCGGGCCGGCTGAGGGCGGTCCCGCACGCTCGGACCGCGCTCGGAAACCGCTCGACCCCACCGCGACACGCCGGGGGCTGACGGGGCGTCTGGGACTGGTGCTACCGCGCGGGTAGCGAGGACCTGACAGCGCCGAGCGTGTGACCCGGGTCATGTGGATCGTGACACGCCCGAAACTTTCTCAGGTGCACATGGGGTGGATGGCGTTCGTGCAGGTCAGAGGCCTCCTCACGAGCCGCTCACGGCGATGGTCCACAGGCTTCTCCACCGGCTGTGCACACGGCGACCGGGCGTTTTGCACACCTTGTCCCCAGGTTGTGCACAGCCGTTCGGCTGATGTCGCCGACTGGGCTTGGGGTTCTGCTCCGGTGCGCCTACGGTGAGCCGCGGCAGGTTGTCGGTGGGCTCTGGTGTGCTTGTCTCGAGGCCCGGTCCGGCCCGGCCGCAGCAGTGGTCGATCGAGCCCGGCGCACGCCGGACGTGAGGGGTTGAGCAGGTGTCCATCGCGGAGCTGAACGCGGCGTTCGGTGGGCCCAGCGAGGGGCGCTCCGACGACCGGGTCCCACCCCAGGACCTCCACGCCGAGCAGTCGGTGCTCGGCTCGATGCTCATCAACAAGGACGCCATCGCCGACTGCCTCGAGGCGGTCAAGGCGCACGACTTCTACCGGCCCGCGCACGAGCTGATCTTCGACGCCGTGCTCGACCTGTTCGGTCGCGGCGAGCCCGCCGACGCCATCACCGTCGCCGACGAGCTCGGCAAGCGCGGCGACCTCACCCGGGTGGGCGGGCAGGCCTACCTCCACCAGCTCATCCAGTCGGTGCCCACCGCCGCCAACGCCGGCTACTACGCCGAGATCGTCCACGAGCGGGCCGTGCTGCGCCGGCTGGTCGAGGCCGGCACCCGCATCGTCCAGATGGGCTACGCCCAGGGCGAGGGCGACATCGACGACATCGTCAACCGGGCCCAGGCCGAGGTCTACTCCGTCGCCGAGAAGCGCGGCGGCGAGGACTACAACGTGCTCGGCGACCTGCTCAACGAGACGATGGAGGAGATCGAGGCCGCCTCGGGTCGCACCGACGACCTCGTCGGGGTGCCCACCGGCTTCATCGAGCTCGACGAGCTCACCAACGGCCTGCACCCGGGCCAGATGATCGTGGTCGCGGCCCGCCCCGCCGTCGGCAAGTCGACCCTCGGCATCGACATCGCGCGCGCCGCGGCGATCAAGCACAACATGGCGGCGGCGGTGTTCTCGCTCGAGATGAGCCGCACCGAGATCACCATGCGCATCCTGTCGGCCGAGGCCACCATCCAGCTCCAGGACCTGCGCAAGGGCCTGAAGAACCAGGAGCAGTGGACCAAGCTCGCGCGGATCATGGGCAAGATCTCCAACGCCCCGCTGTTCATCGACGACAGCCCGAACATGTCGCTGATGGAGATCCGGGCCAAGTGCCGCCGGCTCAAGCAGCAGCACAACCTGCGCCTGGTCGTCATCGACTACCTGCAGCTGATGAGCTCGGGCAAGAAGGTCGAGTCCCGCCAGCAGGAGGTCGCCGAGTTCTCCCGGGCGCTGAAGCTGCTCGCCAAGGAGCTCGAGGTGCCGGTCATCGCGATCAGCCAGCTGAACCGTGGCCCCGAGCAGCGCACCGACAAGCGCCCGCAGATGTCCGACCTGCGTGAGTCGGGCTCGATCGAGCAGGACGCCGACGTCGTCATCCTGCTGCACCGCGACCGCTCCGACCCCGAGCGCGACGGCGAGGCCGACGTCATCGTGGCCAAGCACCGAAACGGCCCCACCAAGGACATCGTGCTGGCCTTCCAGGGCCACTACTCGCGGTTCAACAACATGGCCCGCGACGGCGGCTTCTGACCGCCACCACCCGGGTCGATGACGCGGGCTCGACCCGAGAGCACTCAGGGTCGGCTCAGGGTCGTTGTCAGGTGCCTCCCCGATGTGCCCGACCCCGTCCTGCCGACAGGCTGCTCCGCATGATCACCGTCGAATCACTCACCAAGAACTACGGCCGCGGGCTCACCGCCGTCGACGACGTCACCTTCACCGCGGCCACCGGCCGGGTCACCGGCTTCCTCGGGCCCAACGGCGCCGGCAAGTCCACCACCATGCGGATCATGGTCGGCCTCACCCCGGCCACCTCCGGGCACCGCCGACGATCGACGGCCGCCGGTTCGTCGACCTGCCCAACCCGGGCCTCGAGGTCGGCGTCCTGCTCGACGCCTCCGCGCAGCACGCCGGCCGCACCGGCCGCGAGATCCTCACCCTGGCGCAGCGCACCATGGGCCTGCCGAAGCCGCGGGTCGACGGAGATGCTCGACCTGGTCAGCCTGACCGACGACGAGGCCGACCGCCGGGTGCGCAACTACTCGCCTCGGCATGCGCCAGCGGCTCGGCATCGGCGCCGCGCTGCTCGGCGACCCGCAGGTGCTGATCCTCGACGAGCCGGCGAACGGGCTCGACCCGGCCGGCATCCGCTGGATGCGCGACCTGCTGCGCGGCTACGCCGACCGCGGCGGCACCGTGCTGCTCTCCTCGCACCTGCTGCACGAGATCGAGGTCATCGCCGACGACCTCGTCGTGATCGGCAACGGCCGGATCGTCGCCCAGGGCACCAAGGCCGAGCTGCTCGCCTCGGCCGGCACCGATCGTCCGCGGCCCGCGACGACTGGCCGGCGCTCGCGCGCCGCCATGGAGCGGGCCGGCCTCACCGTCACCCACGCCGACGGCAGCGCTGCGCACCGACGCCGACCCCGAGCAGGTCGGCGAGGTCGCGCTCGGCGCCGGCGTCGCCCTGACCGAGCTGCGCGCCGCCGACGGCGCCGGGCTCGAGGAGATGTTCCTCGAGCTCACCGCAGACACCCAGCGCGAAGGAGCAGCAGCATGACCACCACCACCGCCCTCGACCCGGCCACGGCCGAGGCCGCGGCCGCACCGCGGCCGCACGCGCACGGCATCCGCCGCATCCCGCTGACCCGGATCGTCGGCGTCGAGCTGCGCAAGATGTTCGACACCCGCTCGGGCTTCTGGCTGATGGCCAGCATCGTCATCACCGAGCGTGCTCGCCACCGCCGCGATCATCCTGTTCGCGCCCGACGACCAGCTGACCTACGACAACTTCGCGGCCGCCATCGGGTTCCCGATGGCGATCATCCTGCCGATGATCGCGATCCTGGCGGTGACCAGCGAGTGGAGCCAGCGCAGCGGCCTGACGACCTTCACCCTGGTGCCGCACCGCGGCCGGGTGCATCGCTGGCCAAGGCTCCTCGTCGCCGTCGTCGTCGGCGTCGTCGGCGATGTTCATCGCGTTCGTCGTCGGCGCGCTCGGCAACCTCGTCGGCAGCGCCGATCACCGGCGCTCGACCCGGTGTGGGACGTCACGCGTCGGCGAGTTCGCGCTACATCGTGCTCGGCAACGTGCTCGGCATGCTGTTCGGCTTCATGCTCGGCGTGCTCATCCGCAACTCGGCCGGCGCGATCGTCGCCTACTTCGTCTACACGTTCGTGCTGCCCACCGCTGCTCGGCCTGCTCGCCGATGAACCAGCAGTGGTTCGCGCGACCTGCAGCCCTGGGTCGACTTCAACTTCGCGCAGAGCCGTGCTCTTCGACGGCAGCGTGACCACCGAGCAGTGGCAGCAGCTCGCGGTCTCCGGGACCATCTGGTTGCTCGTCCCGCTCGCGGTCGGCCTGTTCATCGTGCGCCGCTCCGAGGTCAAGTGACCTGACGACGGATGCCGGTGACGGAGGTCCCGTCGCTCGCCCGCCCGGTCAGCCGGGCAGGTGCGAGCGGCGGGACTCCAGCGACTCGCGGCGGTGCGCGTTGCCGTGCAGCGCGACGTAGGTGTCGCCGAAGCGCGAGAGCAGGTCGTCGTCGAGGCGCCGCACCGCGCCCGGGCGGGTAGCGGTAGTCCATGGCCGCGGTGACCGCCGCGCTGTCGACGTCGCGCAGCGTCGAGCTGAGCTCGTCGAGCGAGGCGATGCCGAGCTCGAGCAGCAGGCCGGAGATCCACTCGTAGTGCTCGGTGCGTGACCAGCCGGCGCTCGAGTAGCGCCCGGCGAGGAAGGTCGCGAGCTCCTGCGAGCTGATCCGCGGGTCGTGCTCGTCGCCGCCGTCGACGTCGCTGTCGCCGAGGCCCGCCTGCAGCCGGTCGCGGATCGCCTCGAACTCCTTGTCGGCCAGCTCGAGCAGCCCCGCCGCCAGGGTGAACCGCCGGTCGAGGTCGGGCACCTGCTCGGGCGGCACCGTGCCCTTGTAGCGGATGTCGTGCTCGAACTCGGCCCAGGCGTGCTGCAGCACGGTGCGCAGCTGGATCGAGGCGCAGAACAACGGGTCGTAGGCCGTGGGCTCGCCCGGCGCCCGCGACACCAGCAGGTGCCGGCTGGCGTAGCCGAACCGCCCCGCGGCCGCGGTCTCCTCGCCGAGGTCGCGGTCGTCGAGCACGGTGAACTGCTCGGCGAGCAGGCCGGCGACGGCGTCGATGTCGCGCTGCACGTAGGTGATGACCCGCACCCCGACCTGGTCGGTCACCGCCCGCAGCGGGTCGGCGCCGGGCTCGGTGGCCAGCACGCCGCGTGCCTTGGCGGCGAACGACCCGATCGACTTGGTGCGCCCGGTGACGCTGAGGTAGTTGATGCCGGCGTCGTCGATGGTGCCGGTGACCAGGTCGACGAACTCGTCGGTCGCGGGCAGCAGGCGGGGGCGCAGCGCCGTGTAGTCCGCGACGGCTCGGTCGACACGGCGCAGGGACATGGGGCAACTGTCCCACGGGCCGCGGCGCCGGCCCCGCAGCGGGCGAGCGGCGAAACGCACCACGAGCGCGGTCCCGTCGGGCAGGGTGGGGCCGGGAACCGGTGGAGGGAGCGCACCATGGGAAAGGTCGTCTCGTCCGCGATGATGTCGCTGGACGGCTACATCGCCAAGGACCGACAACACGATCGGGCGGCTGTTCGACTCGCTCGGCAACGGTGACGTCGAGATCGCCACGGCGACCCCGGACATCACCTTCCGGATGACCCCGCAGACCGCGGCCTGGTGGCGCGAGTGGATGGCCTCGATCGGCGCGATCGTCGTCGGCCGCACGCTGTTCGACTTCACCGACGGCTGGGGCGGTCGGCACACCATGGACGCACCGGTCGTCGTCGTCACCCACGAGGTACCGAGCGACTGGGTCGCCGGCCCACCCGGACGCACCCGTTCACCTTCGTCACCGACGGCGTCGCCGCGGCGATCGACGCCAGCCCAGGAGATCGCCGGGGACCGGGTCGTCGCGGTCGACCGCCGGCACGATCGCCCGCCAGTGCCTCGAGCTCGGGCTGCTCGACGAGGTCGCGGTCGACCTGGTGCCGGTCGTGATGGGCGGGGCAAGCCCTACTTCGGCGAGCTGGGCATCGGTGACGTCGTGCTCGGCAACCCGACCACCTGCATCCGGGGCGACCGGGTCACCCACCTGGTCTTCCCCGTGGAGCGCTGACCGCCGCCCGGGCCCTCGCGGTGAGCCGCCTCGCATCGCACCGACGGAGCGCGGTGCTGCGGCGATACTGGTGACGTGACGATGCGTGCCGTGCGCCGGCGTGCCTCCCTCGCCGCGGTGATGGCGCTCCTCGCCGCCGTCGCCGTGGGCTGCGCCGGCTCGGACAGCGGCTCGGACACCGGCGGGGAGCAGGGGTCGAGCGGCCCCACGACCACGCCCAGCGCGGGCCCGGTCAGCCACGAGTACCGGCCCGGGCTCGCGGCCTTCCCGCACCTGCCCGAGGGCGTGACCGAGGCCCCGGTCGTGGTCATGATCCCCGGTGGGGGATGGGCGACCGCCGACCCGACGGGCCTGGAGCCGCTGGCCGCCGCGCTCGCGGCCCAGGGCGTCGTGGCGATGCCGGTGGTGATCCGCGCGGCCGCGCGACGGCGTCGTCCACCCGGCCCCGTCGAGGACGTGCTCTGCGCGCTGGCCGACGGCGCCGCGACGGCGACGGCGGCCGGCATCCGCCCCACCGCCCTCGTGCTGCTCGGGCCACTCCTCGGGTGCCCACCTGGTCCGCCGTCGCCACCCTGGCGCCGGACCAGTACGCGCCGAAGTGCGACGACCCCCTCGTGGCACCGGACGCCCTCGTCGGCCTGGCCGGGCCCTACGACATCCGCGAACTTCTCCGACGCCGCGGCCAACCTCTTCGCGCCCGACGCCGACGACGCCACCTGGGACGCCGCCAACCCGGTGCTCCTCGCCGCCCGGCGGCCCGAGGTGCCGGTGCTGCTCCTGCACGGCGACGCGGACCAGGTGGTGCCGGCGCAGTTCAGCCAGGACTTCGCGGCGGCCCTGCGCGCCGGGGGACACCCGGTGACCCTGAGCATCCTCCCGGGCGTGAACCACGGCGAGGTCTACTCGGCGTCGGTCGCGGCGGCCCCGGTCGTGCAGTGGCTGCGCAGCCTCCCGCAGGACTGACGCCTGCAGCGCACCCGGACGGTGACGTCCTTCTCGCCGGTGGTGGCCTCGATGTCGTGCTCGGCCCGGGTGAGCAGGTGGTCGGCCAGGCGGCGCAGCGCCCGCGCGACGGCCACCTCGTCGCCGATGTGCGTGACCTCGGGGTCGACCCCGCTGCGCCGGCTCGTGCCGCGGGCGGTCAGGGCCTCGGGCGAGTCGGCGAGCAGCGCGACCGTCGCGGTGGTGTCGTCGCCCTGCTCGAAGATGGTGACCCGCACCGACCACTCCCGCAGGGTGCCGAGCTCGGGTCGGGCGACGACCTCCTCGTGGTGCGCGGAGGCCGCCTCGGTCACCTTGAGCACGGCGCCCGGCCCGGGGAACATCGTGCTGGTGTGGCCGTCCTCCCAGCGCACGACGTAGGGCGGACCACCGTCGGCGCCGCGCGCCTCGAGCACCTCCCCCGCGCGGGTGGGCTGGTCGACCAGCTCGCCGGCCAGGATGATCTGGTCCCCGGGTGTCGCCCTCATGGCTGCTCCTCACACGCGTCGTCACCGTGCCACGGGAGTGCCGGGGCGGTGGCGAAGGCCAGGGCACCCGCTCTCCGATTCTCCTCCTCACAGCGCCCGGTGAACACCCCCCACCGGGTGGCGCGTGTCACCCCGCCGGGCCCTCGCCGGGCCGGCGGGGCCGGGTTAGTCTGCGGGCCGGACGTGGTGGTCCACCGCGGCCGCCGCGCCACCCCCATCCGACCAGGGAGAGAGGCCGACGAGCATGCGCCGACCGGACCTGACCGTGCTGGCCATCCCGGCCTTCGTCGGCGCCATCGCGGCCGAGGTGCTCTGGCAGCGCCGCAACCCGGCGCCGCCCGGCACGACCCGGGCCGGTGACTACGAGCTCGCCGACACCATCGCCAGCCTCACCATGGGCGTCGGCAGCCTGGTCGCCCCGTTCGTCTCGGCCCGCCTGCTCGACCCCGTCACGCCCGGGCGCGGCCGCTACGCGAAGGTGCTGATGGGAGCCGCCGTCGCGGCCTCCGCGGCCACCACCGTCGCCGACGTCGTGCGGCGCCGCCGCGAGCAGGGCGGCCTCCCGGATGCCGGCGTGCTGCCGGCCGCGGACCCGCGCGCGCCACGCACCGGCCCGGATGCCGTGCCGCACCTGCGCGACGCGCCGCTCGCCCGGCGGGTCACCGGGGCCACCGCGGTGGCCGCCGTCGCGTCGACCGCGCTGACCGTCGCGACGACGTGGTCGGCGCAGACGAGCGGCACCCGGCTGTTCGCCGTGACCAAGCGCGACCTCGGCACCGGGCTGGCGGCCAACGCCGTCGCGATCCTGGGCTGGGACTTCATCTACTACTGGAACCACCGGTTCATGCACGAGAGCCGCTGGCTGTGGGCGATCCACGTCGTGCACCACTCGAGCGAGCGCTACAACCTGTCGACGGCGCTGCGCCAGCCGGTGGCCGACGGGCTGACGATGAGCGTGCCCTACGGCCTGCTCGCGCTGGTCGGGGTGCGGCCCGAGCGTCATCGAGCAGGCCCGGGCGCTCAACCTGCTCTACCAGTTCTGGATCCACACCGAGGCGATCCGAAGTCGATCGGCTGGCTCGAGAACGGTGCTCAACACCCCGTCGCACCACCGGGTGCACCACGGCATCAACCGCCAGTACCTCGACCGCAACCACGGCAGCATCCTGATCATCTGGGACCGGCTGTTCGGCACCTTCGAGCGCGAGGACGAGCCGCGTCGTCTACGGGCTCACGAAGAACATCGACACCTACAACCCGGTCACCATCGCCACCCACGAGTGGCGTGACATCGCGCGCGACGTCGCCGGGGCGAGACAGCTGGCGCGAGCGCTGGTCGTTCCTGCTCCGCGGGCCCGGCTGGGCCTACGACCGGCGGGCCGAGATCCTCGGTGCTGCCGCGGCCAAGGATGCCGTCGCGGCCTGAGCAGGACGAACGCCGCGGGGCCTGCCGTGACAGGTGTCTCGTCCCCCACGAACCCGGGTTCCGGTCCGGCACAACGGGCTAGCCTGATCATGGGGGCGGCGGCTGTCGCCCTTCCACCCCGGAACGGAGCGCACCCGTGCAGATCACCGACAACGTCTTCGTGGTCACCGGCGGAGGGAACGGGATCGGTCGCGAGGTCGCGCTGGCGCTGCTCGCCCGCGGCGGTCACGTCGCCGCCGTCGACCTGAGCCGCGAAGGGCTCGACGAGACAACCGAACTCGCCACCACGGCATCCACCGACCGGCTCAGCACCCACGTCGTCGACATCACCGACCGGGCCGCCGTCGAGGCACTGCCCGACGCCGTTCGCGAGGCGCACGGCCGGATCGACGGCCTCGTCAACGTGGCCGGCATCATCCAGCCGTTCGTGAAGTTCGCCGACCTCGAGTACCCGCAGATGGAGAAGGTGCTCGCGGTCAACCTGTGGGGCGTCATCCACACCTGCAAGGCGTTCCTGCCCCACCTGGTGCTGCGCCGGGAGGCCTGCATCGTCAACGTCTCGAGCATGGGCGCGCTCGCACCGGTGCCCGGCCAGACCATGTACGGCGCGAGCAAGGCCGCGGTGAAGCTCTTCACCGAGGGGCTGTACTCCGAGCTGCGCGCGACCACCGTCGCCGTCACGGTGGTCTTCCCCGGCGGGGTCGACACCGGTATCGCCCAGCACTCCGGGGTCGCGATCCCGGGCATGGACGCCGCACCCGCCGACCTGGCCGCCAGCATGACCAGCGCCCCGGAGGCCGCCCGGCAGATCGTGCAGGGCATCGAGAAGGGCAGCTACCGCGTGGTGATCGGCAAGGACGCCCGCGGGCTCGACCGGCTCTCCCGGTTCTCGCCCCAGCGCGCCACCGACCTGATCGCGAAGAAGATGGCCTCGCTCCTCGGCGACACTGGATCCGGCACACCGCGGGCACGACTGTGCGGATGGCCACGCCCTACACCGTCACCCGCACGACCACGATCGACGCGCCCGCCGAGCGGGTGCACGCGCTCGTCAACGACTTCCACGAGTGGCCGCAGTGGTCGCCGTGGGAGGACCTCGACCCGCAGCTGCGGCGCACCTACTCCGGCCCGGATGCCGGGGTGGGCGCGGCGTACGCCTGGGAGGGCAACCGCAAGGCCGGGCAAGGGCGACATGACCATCACCGACGACGCGCCCGAGCAGGTCGACGTCGCCCTGCACTTCGAGAAGCCGTTCAAGTCGCGGAGCCGGATCGCGCTGTCCTCACCACTGCCGGTCGACGCGACGACCACGACGGTCGAGTGGCGGATGCACGGCGAGCTGAGCGGCATCATGCGGCTGTTCTCGATCGTGAAGTCGATGGACTCCCTCGTCGGGCCCGACTTCGAGAAGGGCCTGGCCCAGCTCAAGCGGGTCGCCGAAGCCGGCTGACGCCGACCGTCGCCGGCCGGCGCGGCTCAGGCGATCCAGGTGCGGGTGGCGCCGAGCACCCGCTCGCCGTCGAGGTCGGCCAGCGACATGCCGACGAAGGCCGTCGCGCCCGGCGAGGTCTGCCACCGGAAGGCGTAGGACGTCGCGGTGGCGCACGCGGCGATCGCGGCCCCGGCATCCGCTGCGCTCTGGGCGTTGGCGAAGGCACCCTGGGTGCGCGCGAGGTAGGCCGTGAACAGCGCGGAGTACGGGTCGTCGACGTCGTCCGGGCGCTGCACGTTGGCGACGAAGTCGGAGGCCACCGCGGCCGGCTCGATCACCGAGACCCACACGCCGAAGCGCTCCGCGACCACGGCGAGCGACTGCATGAACCCCTCGACGGCGAACTTGGCCCCGCAGTAGGCGTCGGCGAAGGGCTGCCCCACGGCACCGCCCACGCTGGTGACGGTGACGACCCGACCGTGCCCGCGCTCGCGCATGCCGGGCAGCACGAGCTTGGTGAGCGCGACGACGCCGAGGTAGTTGACCTCGAGCTGGTCGCGCACGGTGTCCATGCCGAGCTGCTCGGCCGTGCCGACGCAGCCGCGACCGGCGTTGTTGACGAGCACGTCGACCCGCCCGTGGTCGCGCAGCACCGCGTCGACGCAGGCGGCCGTCCCCGCCGCGTCGGTGACGTCGAGGGTGCGCACGTCGAGCTGCACGCCGGCGGCGGCTGCCGCCTCCAGCAGCGCGGTGGCCCGGCCGGTGTCGCGCATCGTCGCGACGACGGTGAGGCCCTGTCGGGCGAGGGCGACCGCGGCCTCGAGGCCCATGCCGCTCGAGGTTCCGGTGACGAGGGCGATGTCGGTCATGGCGGCCTTCCGGTCGGTGTGGGGCGTCGGCCCACGCTACGCCCGCGGTTAGGCTCCGGTCGTGGGTCACCCCTCGTCAGCCGAGCTCCTCACCCTGCACACCGTGCGGGTGACCGGGATGACGGATGCCGCCGCCATCGCGCGTCGCACCGGGCTCCCTCGTGAGGTGGTCGAGGACCTCCTGCTCGACGACCAGGCGCGTGGCTGGGTGAGCCGGGTGGCCTTCGCCGACCTCGCCGGGTGGTCGCTGACCGAGTCGGGCCGGCTCGAGGGGGAGCGTCGGCTGGCCGACGAGCTCGACCGCACCGGCGCGCGCGCCGGTGGTCGACGAGGCCCACGACACCTTCGTGCGGCTCAACCAGCGGTTCCTGTCGACGCTGACCCGCTGGCAGATCCGACCCCAGGCCTGGGACCGGCTGGCGGCCAACGACCACGACGACCCCGTGTGGGACGGCCGGGTGCTCGACGAGCTCGCGTCGTACGGGCGGCGGCTCGGCCCGCTGTGCGCCGCCCTCACCGGGGCCCTGGACCGGTTCGACGGCTACGACGACCGGTTCGCGGCGGCGCTCGCCGCGGCCGAGGCGGGGCGGCTCGCCTACGTCGACGGCGTGCAGGTCGACTCGTGCCACACGGTGTGGATCCAGCTGCACGAGGACCTGCTCGCCACGCTGGGGCTGGAGCGCGGCGAGCCCGGCTGACCCGGGCTACCCGGCAGCCGGCGGCTCAGAGCAGCTGGTCGACGACCCGCGCCGACGCGTGGCCGTCGTCGTTCGGGGCGTAGGTGCGCGCGAAGGCCAGGACGCGCTGGTCGGGCCCGTCGACGGCCGCGCCGGCCTCGAGCACGTCGAACAGCTCGTCCTGGGTCTGGGTGATCGGCCCCGGGAGGGTCGCCTCGTCGTAGGGCAGGTAGAAGCCGCGCAGGTTGTCGCGGTAGTTCTCCAGGTCGTAGGCGTAGAACACGACCGGCCGGCCGAGCAGCGCGTAGTCGAAGAACGACGAGGAGTAGTCGGTGACCAGCACGTCGCTGGCCAGGAAGAGCTCCTGGATGTCGGGGTACGTCGACACGTCGATGACGCTCTTCCCGGCCCCCGCCGGCACGTCGACGCGGTTGCTGATCAGCACGTGGGTGCGCACCAGCAGCACGTGGTCGTCACCGAAGCGGCGGTGGAACTCGGCCAGGTCGAGCGGCATCGCGAACTCGAAGCGCCCGCGCGTGGTGGGCCGGTCGTCGCGGAAGGTCGGGGCGTAGAGCACGACCCGCTTGTCGGGCGCGATGCCGAGCACCTGGCGCACGCCGCGCGGCCCGGGCGGGTCGCGGACCCGTCGAGCAGGATGTCGTTGCGCGGGTAGCCGACCTCGACGACCGGGCCCTTCCAGTCGTACGCCGTGCGCATGCACTCGGTGGCGTACGGGCTCGGTGAGACGAGCACGCTCCACTGGCGCACGGCCTCGGTGACCCGACCCTTGTAGCCGGGGTCGCGACCGAACCAGGCCTCCTGGTCGAGGAACATCCGCTTGAGCGGGGTGCCGTGCCAGGTCTGCACGTACTGCCCCTTGGGGCGCCGGGTGATGTAGTGCGGGAACGTGTGGTTGTTGACCCAGAACTTGGCCCGAGCGAGGTACCAGTAGAAACCGAACGAGTGCCGCTTGACCACGATGGTGTGCTCGTCGCTCACCGGCAGCGGGCGGTCGTAGATCCACACCTTGGTGCGGGTGTCTCCGCGCCGCAGCAGCTCCTCGTAGACGTACCGGGGCTGTCGCTGAAGTGCCGGCCCTGGCCGCTCTCGAAGACGATGAGGTCGGCATCCATCGGCAGCTTCGTGAAGACCTTGTACAGGCGCTGCATCGTGGGCATCCAGCGCTTGTTGCGGCGTGCTGCGGCGCCGAGCGACTTCACCGGCCGGCTGCTGCTGCACTCGCGCGACCAGACCGCGGTTCCCGTCGAGGGTGCGGGTCGCCTCGACGATGCGCTCGCAGTTCTGGCGGTCGCGGTACTGGCAGAATGCCTGGGCGCGCTTCCAGTACACGTCCGACATCGACCAGCCGTCGCCCGCCACGACCTCGAGCGCCTCGAGGATGCCGCCCTGCGTCGCCACGACCGCCCCGGGCAGCTCGAGCTGCGGGTCGGCGTGCGGTGGGTCGAACAGCTCGGCGTCGAACTGGTAGTAGACGACCGGCTTGCGCAGGAACGCGAAGTCGAACGCGACGCTGGAGTAGTCGGTCACCATGACCGCGCTCTCCTTGATCAGGTGCTGCACGTCGACCTCGCCCTGCACGACCACCCGCACGTGCTCGGAGCTGAAGTGCTGGCTGAACTGCTGCATGTTCGGGTGCAGGCAGAGCACGACCTCGGCGCCGGTGCGCTCCTCGAGCTCGCGCATCTCGGGACCGGTGAGCAGGTCGTGCCAACGGCGGTAGTACTCGGAGTCGGTGAACGTCGTGGGGTCCTGCAGCCAGGGCCGCCAGGTCGGCATCACCAGGATCTGCCGGTCGACCACGGGCACGTCGTCGGCGAACAGGGCGTCGAAGCGGGCGAACCCGGTGACCGCCACCTCCTTCGGGGCGTAGCCGAAGTCGTCGACGAAGAACTGCTTCTCGCGCTCGGAGCAGACGCAGACCAGCGAGGTCTCGAAGCTGCTGACCTGCTTGCCGTAGTTGGGCACCATCCACTTGGCGCCGGTGACGCCGTGCTGGAGGAAGACCTTCTCGGCCCGCACCCGGCGACGGAACCGCGGGCTGCGGCTGGGGTACAGGAAGTCGGGGTGGTGGCTGCCGACGATCCGCTCGGCCTGGAGCACCTTGTCGATGTGCTCGGTCGACCGGTAGAAGAGCACGTGGTCGAGGCCCTCGAGGTTGCGCCGCTCGGGGGAGTCCTCGCGGATGACGTAGTACGCGTCGATCTCGCGGTGGTGCTCGCGCATGTGGCGGAAGAAGTGCATGCCGTTGTCCTGGGCCTTGTACGGCAGCTCGCCGACGATCCACACCGGCTTGGCCGGCCGCCGGGCCGTGACGGCGCGAGTGGTCGACAGCTGGCGGCGCAGGTGCGCGTGCACGGCCGCGTCGAAGATCTCCAGGTGCAGCGACGGGTTCTTGGCCTTGAACGTGTAGTACGGCTCGATCGAGAGGGTGACGTCGTCGTGCGTGACGTGCCCACCGCGGGTGCGGGCCCGCACGAGGAACCGGCTGCGCCCCACCCGGCGCTTGTAGGGCTCGCTGCCGTCGGCGGGGACGAACTCGACGAACATGTCGGCGACGTCGTCGGTGATCAGCCCGGCCGCGAGGTCGGGCCCGAAGTCGTGCGCCGCGGTGAAGGAGTAGCTGCGCAGCCCGAACCCGCGACGGGTGGCCTCGGCGTCGAAGGAGATCGCCGCGGGGACGACCGCCTGGTAGCCGCTGGTGCGCCCCTGGACGATCAGCGAGGCCGACGCGAGCTCGACGTGCCGACTGACCAGGCCACCACGCAGCTTGAGCACCCCCTTCGAGACGTCCAGCCCGTCGTTTCGCACCTGACCGGCAGGCTGCATCGGGGCGCCGCACAGCACGGAGAGGATGCCCTCGCTGTCGACGAAGGGGGTGATGAGCCCGGCGCCGGTGCTGACCGTGGTGAAGACCGGCACGTCGGTGGACTCGTACTGACCGAGGGGGTCTCGGTACCCGGTACCGAGCTCGTCGGCCCCGGCCCCCTCGTCGTCAACGGCCCACGACACGATCCGGCCGAGCGGTCGCACGTAGCCGCTGGGGCTGGTGACGTCGACGAACAGCTGCAGCCAGGTGCCGCCGAGGTCGTCGTCACTGGCCTGTGAGCCCGGGCGTGCGGGGACGGTCGCCACCCCGGTGTGGCCGGTCGAGGCCTCCGCCAGGGCGGCGAGGTCGACGCGTGCCCGGAAGGTCGTGTCGACCCCCGAGGTGCGCGCGACCTCCACGTCACCGCAGGGGATCCAGTCTGAGCCGGCGAGGGCGTACACGGCATCGGCGCGGTCGGTGCCGCGCAGGGTGAACTCCACCGTGAGGGCCGCGCCGTCCTGGGTCGCGGACAGGTGCGTGCGGCGCTGGACGGGGGTCGACGAGCCGCCTCCGGGCGTCAGGCGCGAGCCCGCGCGGCCCACGATGGAACGGACGTGATCGGGCACCGAAGAGCTCACGTGCGTTCTCAACCAACTTCCTGCGGACGGGGATGGAGGACGGTTTCACACCGTCGTGACCCGCGCCGAGCCCGTTGACGATGACCGTCGTGGGAGACAGCGAGCATACCGAAACGCAGGTGGCAGGCCGAAAATGCGCGCGAGCGGGACGGAGGCCGACGGCATCCGACCCGGGTCACCCCGCGTGTCGTCCCAGCCCACCATGACCAGCCAGGCGAGCAGCACGACCTCGCCGAGGACCGCCGGCAGCAGGGCGCCCGCGCCGGGGAGGACGTCGGGCAGGGGCAGCCCGCCGCCCACCGCCGCGAGCAGGGATGCCGTGCCCGCCAGCACGGTGCCCGCGACGACCGCTCCCGGAACCCGGTGGGCGCACCACAGGGCGATCGACGTGACGAGGAGGTGGACACCGAGCACGACGAGGGCGAGCGACCAGTCGGAGCGGAAGCCTGCGACGCCGTCGCCACCGGGCCAGAGGAGCCGGCCGGCCGCGGCCGTGAGGAGCACCGCGTAGCCACCCCGGCTGACGAGCGCGGCGTACGCCGGGGAGTGGGCCCGGTCGCGCAGCAGGGCGTACAGGCCCCAGCCGACGACGACCTCGAGCGCCGCGACGGCCACGAAGGCGGCGCCGACGAGCGTGCGGGTGCCGGGGCGGTCGGCGGTGTCGAGCAGCGCCGTGGCCGGCACCGAGAGCACGGTGAGCGCGGCAAGGGCGACGCCGGCGACCCGTGCCGTGCGGCGCTCCTGCGCCGGGACGGCTTGCGGCCGGCGGGTGGTGGTGGCCAGGCCTGGTCGGGCGGTCGTCGTCGTCACCTCGCCAGCGTGGCGCGGACCGGCCGGCGCGGTCTGTCCGGGACGACCCTGAGTGGACCCGGACCGCACCCCGGAACACCCCGGCGTCGTGCACCGCGCGCTGGCTAGCATCGGCCCGACCGGAGGACCGGTCGTGGTCCTGCCCGAGGAGCTGCCGTGTCGTCCGTGGTCGTCGCCGTGCTCGCCGTCGCCGCCTACCTGCTCGTGGTGGGCCTGATCTGGCGGCGCAACGAGGTGCGCTACGACGCGCTGTCGGGCAGCCGCGAGAACGTGGTCAAGGGCATCGTCGTGCCGATGGGCGTCGGGTCGGTGCTGCTGGCGGTGGTCACCACGGCGCTCGGCTGGTGGGGACCGGCGCTGACCCAGAGCCCGCGGTCGGGCCCGACCTGGGCGCTGGTCGTGCCGGCGGTGCTCGCGGTCGCGGCGGTCCTCGGCCTGACCACGATCGACTGGCGCTCGCCGAAGGCCCGCACCGTGCTGCCGGCGCTGGCGGTCGGCTGCCTGCTCGTCGGCTTCGCGGAGGAGCTCGGCACCCGGGGCCTCGTGCTCGTCGGAGCGCGCGAGTCGGGGTGGGGCGAGCTCGCGGCCGCGCTGCTCACCATGGTCGTGTTCTCGCTCGTGCACGCGATGAACGGCCTGTTCGGCCAGACCTGGCGGCAGACCGGGGTGCAGCTCGGCCTCACCTTCGTCGCCGGTGCCGCCTTCTACGTCACCCGGATGACGACCGGCTCGCTGGTCGTGGCCATGCTGCTGCACGCGCTGTGGGACTTCGGCCTGCTGGGCACCAGCGCGACCGGTCGCACGGTGCGCCCGCCGCAGGTGGTCGCCCTCGTGGCGGTCTACCTGAGCGGCCTCGTGGCGCTCTGGTTCGTCGCGACGAGCTGACGGCGACCCACCCGCCCCACAGGCCCCGCGGTCCCCCCACCTGCGCAAAGGTTCGGCAGATCGACGCCCTCCGGGGTCTGGTCAGGGGACCCCTCGCGGGTGGAGTATCCACTCCATGTCTCCGTTGCGCATCGACCGCCGCTCCGCCCTCAAGGGCCTCGCCGCCGGCACCGCGGCCCTGGCCGTCCCGCGGGTCTTCGACCCCGCGGCCGCCGCCGCCCCGGCCGCCAAGGGCATCTTCGGCTACGGCGTCGCCAGCGGCGACCCGACCGGCACCTCCGTGGTGCTGTGGACCCGGGCCACCCCGCCGAGCGGCCCCGGCGAGCCGGTCGCGGCCCCGGGCAGCGGCCTGGGCAAGCCGCTGCAGGTGCACTGGGAGGTCGCCCGCGACGAGGGCTTCCGGCACGTCGTGGCCAAGGGCCACGTCAAGACGTCGGCCGACAGCGACCACACGGTCAAGGTCGACGTCACCGGGCTGAAGCCGTACACCCGCTACCACTACCGGTTCGAGAGCCGCGGCGAGCGCAGCCCGGTCGGGCACACCCGCACCGCCCCGGACGTCGCCGGTGAGGTGCACGCCCTGCGGTTCGCCCTGGTCAGCTGCAGCAACTACACCGGTGGCTACTTCACGGCCTACCGGGCGATCGCGCAGCGCGACGACCTCGACCTCGTGCTGCACGTGGGCGACTACATCTACGAGTACGGCAACGGCGCCGACCGCTACGGCCCGGACGCGCTGGTCGGCATGCGCGACGGCCAGCCCGCGACCGAGACCATCGACCTCGAGGGCTACCGGCTGCGGCACGCGCTGCACAAGGCCGACCCCGACGCGCAGGCCGCGCACCGCGCGCTGCCGTGGATCACGATCTTCGACGACCACGAGGTCGCCAACAACGCCTGGGCCAACGGCGCCGAGAACCACCAGGCCGACGAGGGCGCCTACCTCGAGCGTCGCGCGCAGGCGATGCAGGCCTACCTCGAGTGGATGCCGTTCCGGATGCCCGACCAGTCGGTGCCCCACCAGGGGACGCGCTTCTTCAAGCGGTTCACCTTCGGCGCCCTGGGCGACCTGTCGATCCTCGAGACCCGGCAGAACCGCAGCCAGCAGGTGGCCGTGCCCGGGGTGCCGTTCGACGGCTTCGTGCCGATCGGCGTCAACCCCGCCATCGACGGGGCGATCGCCTCGCCGTTGCGGCACCTGCCCGAGCCCGAGCAGCTGACCTGGCTCAAGGACGGCGTCGCGCAGCAGGGCAAGCCGTGGCACCTGCTCGGCAACCAGGTGATGATCGCGCCGGTGCTCTACCCGGGCGCGGCGCTCGGCGCCCCCGGCCTGACCTTCGTCAACGGCGACCAGTGGGACGGCTACGCCGCCGACCGGGCGAACCTGCTCGGGCACCTCGCGGCCCAGCCGGACGCGGCCGGCGACGTGGTGGTGCTCACCGGCGACATCCACGCGTCGTTCTCGTGCGAGATCCCGGTCGACGGCGACCCCCGGGCTCGGCGGCGTACACCTCGGCGGCCGTCGAGTTCGTCTGCCCGTCGGTCACCAGCGACGGCTTCTTCGAGGTGCTCGGCGGCACCGCCCAGCTCGCCGGCCAGCCGCCGGAGGTCGTCGTCGCCGTGACGCGGCAGGCCATCGGCGCGGCGCAGCAGCTGAACCCGTGGCTGAAGTTCATCGACGGCGTCAGCCACGGCTTCGTGGTCATCGACGTGACGCCCGAGCGGGTGCAGGTCGACTACCACCACACGCCGGTGCCCACGAGTGCGGCGCCCGACCCGCGGGTCGACCCGTCGGTCGTCCCGACGTACGCGCGCAGCCTGCAGACGATGGCGGGCACGCACCAGGTGACACCGGCATCCGGCCCGGTGGGGGCCGCGCAGCGACCAGCCCGCCTAGCCCGATCCGGGTGAGTCGGGCCACCAACGGGTGACACCGGGCGCCCGCGGGCGCTGGAATGGGGCATGCCCCAGAAGATGGCCCTGCGTGCCTACATCGACCAGCTGCGCACCGAGGGATACACGGTGCGCGACGACCACGGCGACGACCCGGTGCTGATCGCGCCCGGCGGCAAGGCCGTCGAGACCTGGCGCGAGGACTACCCCTACGACGAGCTGATGACCCGCAACGGCTACGAGGTGGAGAAGTACCTGCTGCAGATCGAGCTGCTGAAGTTCCAGTACTGGGCGCAGGACACCGGCGCCAAGCACGTCGATCGTCTTCGAGGGCCGCGACGCCGCCGGCAAGGGCGGCACGATCAAGCGCTTCACGGAGCACCTCAACCCGCGCGGCGCGCGGGTCGTCGCGCTGACCAAGCCGACCTCGACCGAGAGCGGGCAGTGGTACTTCCAGCGCTACGTCACCCACCTGCCGACGGCCGGCGAGATCGTGCTCTTCGACCGCTCCTGGTACAACCGGGCGGGGGTCGAGCGGGTGATGGGCTTCTGCACCGACGAGGAGTACGACGATCTTCATGGGGCAGGCGCCGCTGTTCGAGGGATGCTCGTCGAGTCGGGCATCGACGGTGACCAAGCTGTGGTTCTCGGTGACCCAGCACGAGCAGCGCACCCGGTTCGCGATCCGGCAGATCGACCCGGTGCGCCGCTGGAAGCTCTCGCCGATGGACCTCGAGAGCCTGGACCGGTGGGAGGCCTACACCGCCGCCAAGGAGGCGATGTTCCAGCGCACCGACACCGACCACGCGCCGTGGATCACGATCAAGAGCAACGACAAGAAGCGGGCCCGGATCAACGCGATGCGCTTGTTCCTCAACCAGTTCGACTACGCGGACAAGGACCCCGACGTCGTCTTCGCGCCCGACCCGCTGATCGTGGGCCGGGCCAAGCACACCTCAGGCGACTGACCTCCGGCTGCGCAGCTCGCTGACGATCCGGCCCTGCCGGCGCCGGGCCGAGCGTTCGCGCGGACCGGCGGGCCCACGGCATCCGCGGAGCACGTCCTCGGTGTCCGCCAGCTCGGCGATGAGGTCTCGGATGGAGGGCTGCTGGGTCGTCGCCATGCCCTCCACCCTCGTGCTGCTGGTTCGGTGCCGGCTCGGGCTACGGCTGTGGGGTCTGCTGTCAGGGGTTGTCGACCGACGTGCGGCCCTTGGACTCGACGTACGCCGCGAGGCGCGCCTCGGCATCCTCGCCGAACAGGATCTCGGCGACCTCGCGCAGCCCGGGGGAGTCGAGGATGTCGCGCGTCGCTGCACGACGAGGTCGATCTTCGCTGCGGCGCCGCATGAAGTCGTCGAGGGTCACGATCATCTCGTGCTCGGCCGCCGTGTGGAGCTCGGCCCGCAGGTAGTCGGTGGAGCCCATGACGTCCTGGCCCATCGTCGGGTCGGCGCGGATCGCCTCGAGCAGGTCGAAGGCGCGGCGCCCGTAGCGCCGCCAGAGCCGGTCGGTGAGCGGCTCGACGTCGGGCGTGGTGCGCAGCGCGTCGAGCGCATCAGCCGGGCCTGGCGGTAGAACTCGTTGCGGGTCGCCTTGGCGGGCTCGCCGTACCAGTTGCGCAGGTCCTTCTCGAGCGGGATGCCGAGCGCCTCGACGTGCGTCGGCGACCTCCTCGCCGACGTTGAGGCAGTCGGTGAGCTTGCCGCCGAAGACGGTGACGACGCGCGCGGGCGGTGTCGCGCTCGATCTCGTGCTTGCGGCTCAGCGAGGTCCAGTCGGCGTCGCTGCTGGTCGCCGCCCCCGGCGCCGGACCACGAGCGGGCGCACGCCGGAGCGCTCGGCGATGACGTCGTCGGCGGTGAGCGGCTCGGGCAGGTCGAGGCGGGCGTTGATCTGGCCGAGCAGGAACTCGCGGTCCTCGTCGGTCGACGTGGGTGAACGGGGTGTCGACGCGGGTGTCGGTGGTGCCGATGACCGACCGGTGGCCCATCGGGATGACGTAGAACAGCCGCTGGGTGTCGTCGAAGAAGGCGAGCACCCGGTCGTGGCGGGTGGTCGTGAGCCGGGGGACGACGAGGTGGATGCCCTTGGAGTACACGATGCGGTGCTCGGTCTGCAGGCCCCACGCGGTGTTGAGCTCGTCGACGAACGGGCCGGCGGCGTTGACGATCGACCCGGGCCGAGGTCGTGAACTCCTCGCCGGAGTCGGTGTCGCGCAGCCGGCCACCCAGCGGTCGCCGACCCGCTCGGCCGAGACGAGCTCGACGTAGTTGGCGGCGGCGGCGCCGGCCTCGATGGCCGAGCGGACGAACGAGAAGACGAAGCGGGAGTCGTTGTCGACGAGGTAGCAGTCCTGGTACTGCGATCGCCACCGCGCGCGGTGCTCGTGTCGATGACCGGCTCGTCCTCCTCGAGGTGCTCGGCGTCGAACACGCGCGGCGGCTTGGTGCCGAACAGGCCGATGCCCCAGTAGCCGGTCGCGCCGAGCGCCGCGAACCACGGCGGGTAGGGCGCGGTGCGGTCGAGCGTCGCGAGGAAGGCGATCTCCTTGATGTTGTCGGGGTAGGCCTTCATCAGCCGGTTGCGGCTCGGCACAGCCCGAACACGAGCGGCAGCTCGTAGTTCTCGAGGTACTTGAAGCCGCCCCACACGAGGTTCGACGACTCCTGGCTGGTGAAGCCGCCGAAGTCGCCCCGGTCGATGAGCGCGACCGACGCGCCCCGGCCGGCCAGGGCCGCGGCCGAGACGGCGCCGTTGATGCCGGCGCCGACGACGAGGACGTCGAAGAGGCCTCCGTCGATCCGCGCGATGTTGGCTCGCCGCAAGGTCATGCCCCCAGCGTCCCAGACCGGGCGACGGCGGCCGAAAGGTGTGACGATCCGAGGATGGATGCGGACTCACCGTCGGCGACCGGGTGCCGTCTTCAGAAGGGTGGGTCGTCGCCCTGGTCGTGGCTGGTCGAGCCCGCGGCGGCGGGTGGTGCGGTGGGCCGGGTGGCGGTCGCGGGGGTCGGCGAGGACGAGCTGCTCGGCTCGGGGGCGGTGTGCGTGGGGGGTGGTGCAGGTCGATCCGCAGTGGGTCCGTGCCCGTGGAGATGGCGTTGGTGTCGGCGGTGCCGGTCGTGGTGGCGGTGGCGGATTCGGTGCAGGGTGGCGCGGTGTTCGTGGTCGGCCCGGGTGAGGGCGGCCAGGGCGTGCTCGAGGGTGAACTCGACTGCGCTGTACCGGTCAGTGGCGCGCCAGACGCTCCTGTTGGCTGCACCGGTGGTGGCCCGGTCGGGCCGAGCATCGCCGATGACCCGCTGCTGGGTCCGTCGCGGTCATCGGTCCGACCGCGTCGGTGGGGGCGTTCGCGTCCGCGGCGTTCGCCGGGTACACGGGTGCGTGCAGCACCAGGGTGTGCAGGGCGTCGACGGGGTGGGTGGTTCGGGCCCGGCCGGTGGGGTCGGTGAAGGTGGCGGTGGCGTCGGGGTGCAGGCGGACCCGCCAGCCGAGGCGTTGTTTGATGCGGTGGTGTCGGCGGCACAGGCAGATCAGGTTGGCGGCGGTGGTGGGGCCGCTCGGCCAGGGCCGGACGTGGTCGAGGTCGCAGAAGCGGGCGTTGACGTGGCAGCCGGGGAAGCGGCAGCGCCCGTCGCGGTGCCGGACCAGCGCGGCCAGCGCGGCCGGGGGCGGTAGGAGTGCGGTGGCCGTGTGGTCGAGCAGGGCTCCGCTGCCCGGGTGGCAGACCCGCTGGACGGTGGTGGTGTTCAGGCCCTCGGTGACCAGGTCGAGGAACGCGCGGGTGACCAGCACCGGCTCACCACGGGTGCCCGATCGGCCACCTCGATGAGGTCATCGGGCGACCCGGAGCCGCGCCGCCGAACCGGAGCGCGCCACCGAGCCGGAGGCCACCGACCCGGAGAGCGCAGAGGCGTCCGCGTCGCCGGGTGTCGGCGGGCGGGTCGTCGGGTGGGGCGGGGACGGTGATCGTGAGCGACGGTCTGTGATCGTCGCGGAGCCGGTGACCAGGTCGATCAGGGCCTGGGAGCGGGCGCGGTCGATGCCGCTCGCAGGTGCCGTCGGCGACGAGCTCGTGGGCGCAGGGCGTCGATCGCGGCCCAGGCCCGGGCGGCGTCCTGGGAGGGAAAGGTGCCTTCCCACTGGTCGACGCCGGGTTCCTCGGCCCACCGGCGCAGCCCGCACTCTTCCGTGGGCCTGCTTGGCCCGTTGGACGACCAGGTCGGGGCTGACCCGCGACAGCACGGTGCGGCACCGGCGTCGCAGCTGCGGCGCCGGGTCGGTGTGCAGGCGCTCACCCAGGGCGGCGACCACCGCGGCCGCGACCGGTGGCGGCGCCAGCTCGAGCTCTTCGGCGACCACCGACGCCCGGTAGGCGTCCAGGCCACCGGTGCGCATCGCGTCGTGCAGGGCGCCAGCCCGGTCTCGGTGTCGGACCCGGCCGGGCCGTCGGCGACAACCGCACCGCGGACCGCACCCGCCGCTCGGCGTGCACCGCGGACACCACCAGCGCCCCGGACACGATGGCCGGCGCATCCAGCGCCACGTGCCCCGGCGCGCGATGCGTCTCGACCACGGTGCCGTCCTCGAGCAGCTCGGGCTCGATCGCGGCCAGCGCGACGATCGCCTCGTCCTGCACCGCGCCGCCAGGTTCACCACCGCGCACTGGCCGCGAGCACCTGCGCCCACTGCGCGACGGCCCCACGCACCGCCGACGCCCGAGGCGCCGACCCCAGGCCGGCCTCGCGCCGCCAACACCGCCAGCAGCTCACCGGTGGTGGCCTGCCGCCGGGTCGTCCCAGCGTGGCTGTGACCGGCGCCTTCGGCCTGTCGCCGGGAAGCTCCCGACGTTTCCCGTATGCACAAGGTCGAGGAGGCATTCCAGAGCCAGAGCGCTCTGCGGGCGAAGTGACGAGCGCCGCTGTCCGCAAGGGCTTACGTCGCTGCTAACCTGTGCGTGCGCCCCGACCCGACGCTCCACAGTACTCGGGCCCCGCCGCGCCTCGGCAGCCCGGCGGCTCCGAGCCAGGCGCGCGCGGCCAGCCGGGTCAGGTGGCGCTGCTCGGCCAGGTTGGTCGCCCGCGCCGCCGCCGCGAGGTAGTGGTCCGGGCCGCCGCACGGTCGCCGCGCAGCTCGGCCACGTGACCGCGCACCGCGTGCAGCCGCTGGTGGTCACCGAGCGCTCCCTCGAGCGAGTCGAGCACCGGCGCGGCGGCATCCGGGCCCTCCGACCTCGGCCAGCGCCACCGCACGGGCGAGCGTGACGAACGGGCTCGGCGCCACCTCCTCCAGCAGGCCGTAGAGCGCGAGCACCTGCGGCCAGTCGGTGTCGGCGGCGTCGCCGCCCGGTCGTGCACCGCGGCGATCGCGGCCTGCACCTGGTACTCCCCGGGGCCGCGGCCGGCGCCGATCGTCGAGTGCAGCAGGGCGGTTCCCTCGGCGACGAGGCCGCGGTCCCAGAGGCTGCGGTCCTGCTCGGCGAGGGTCACGAGGTCGCCGGATGCCGTGACCCGGGCCGGCCGCCGCGCGTCCAGCAGGAGCATCAGCGCGAGCAGGGCGGTGGCCTCGGGGTCGTCGGGCAGCAGCCGGTGCACCAGCCGCCCCAGCCGGATCGCCTCCGCGGAGCGGTCGGTGCGGGTGAGGTCGGCACCGGCGCTGGCGGCGTAGCCCTCGTTGTAGAGCAGGTAGACACGCCAGGGCGCGCCGCACCCGGTCGCCGAGCTCGTCGCCGGCCGGCAGCTCGAACGTCGCCCCTGACGTGTGCAGGGTTCGCTTGGCGCGCGAGATGCGTTGCGCCATCGTCGGTTCGGGCACGAGGTAGGCCGTCGCGATCTCGGCCGTGGTCAGGCCGCCCACGGCGCGCAGGGTGAGGGCCACCGCCGAGGCGGGCGAGAGCGCCGGGTGGCAGCACATCAGCAGCACGGTGAGCGAGTCGTCCTCGTGCACGGCCTCGGCGCCCGCGGGTTGCGCTGCCGCCCAGTCCTGCTCGCGACGCCGTCGAGCCGCCGCGCTGCGCTGCTCGTCGACCAGCCGGCGGGTCGCCGTGGTGACCAGCCACGCGCGTGGGTGGTCCGGGATGCCGTCGCGCGGCCAGGTCAGGTGAGCGGCGACGAGGGCCTCCTGCACGGCATCCTCGGCGGCCGTGAAGTCACCCGAGCGGCGGGTGAGGATGCCGACGACCTGCGGCGCGAGGTCGCGCAGCAGGCCCTCGGCGGTGCGGTCGGCGCTCAGCGCCCGCCCCCCGCGCCCTCCAGCCAGGCCTCCATCTCGGCGGCGTCGGACGGGCCGTCGTCCATGACCTGGCGCACGTGGATGGGCTGCTGGAGCGGCACGCCACCCGGCCCGGGCACGGCCGAGACGAGCGCGGCGATCTCGAGCGCCCGCTCCTCGGTCTCGACGTCGATGACCTGGAACCCGGCGGCCCACTCCTTGAACTCCTGGAACGGGCCGTCGGTGACCACGCGGCCACCGGAGGCGTCGGCGCGCACGATGTGCGCGGCATCCGGCGGGGTGAGGATCGTGGTGTCGACGAGCTCGCCGCTCTCGACGAGCTGGGCGTTGAGCGCGCGGTAGTAGTCGAGGTGGGCGGTGATCTCCTCCGGCTGCCACTCCTCCATGGGGGAGTCGACGACGCCGGGCTCGAAGGTGACGATGAGCAGGTACCTGGCCACGGGTGGCCCCTTCCGGTCGACGGGCTCGGGGGCCCGTTCTCTCGATGCTGACACCCTAGGGACGGAGCCGCCCCCGGGGTCTCGACATCGACCGCCGGATCGTGCGCGAGTCCGTGCACCCGCCCGGTCGAGACGTCAACGTGCCCGATGCCGACGGGCCCACGGTCAGAGCGTGATGGTGACCCCGGTGAGCTCCTCGCTGCGCTCCCAGAGCAGGGCCGCGAGGGTGGCGTCCTGCGCGAGGGTGCTCTGCCTCGCCTCGCCCACCGGGCCGCGGACCTCGCGGAAGCCGGTCGGCCCCGAGTAGGACCCGGGTGCCGCGTCGGTCGCGGCGAAGAGGATCGCCTCGGCGCCCTTGTCCGGGCTGGGGAAGAACAGGCGGACGCCCCACTGGCTGAGGGTGCCGATCACCGGGATCGAGCCCAGGCCGTCGCGGCTGGCGATCAGGTTGGTGCCCGAGACGCCCGGGTGGGCGGCGGTCGAGGTCAGCTGCGAGCCGGATGCCGTGGCGCGCCGCTGCAGCTCGAGCGCGAAGAGCAGGTTGGCCAGCTTGGACCGGCCGTAGGTGACGTTGGGGTTGTAGCCCTGCGCCGGGTTGCCCTCGAGCACCTTGCCGTCGCCGGAGTGGTGGGCGATCGACGAGACGGTCGTGACCCGCGGGCGCGGGCGCCTCGAGCAGGTGCGGCATCAGCAGGCCGGTCAGGGCGAAGTGGCCGAGGTGGTTGGTGCCGAACTGCAGCTCGAAGCCGTCGCTGGTCTCCCGTCGCCGCGGCGGGGCCATCACGCCGGCGTTGTTGACGAGCAGGTCGAGGGGGCCCTCGAACCGCTCGGCGAGGGCGTGCACCGACTCCTGCGAGGCGAGGTCGAGCCGCTCGACGCGCACCGTGCCGGTCGCGCCCGTGGCGCGGATCCGGGCGGCGGCCGACTCACCGGCATCCGTGTTGCGCACCGCGAGCACGACGTCGGCGCCGTGCCGCGCGAGCTCGCGCGCCTCGACGAGGCCGATGCCGGAGTTCGCGCCGGTGACCAGTGCCGTGGTGCCGGACAGGTCGCCGATCTGGTCGGGGGTCCAGCTCATGTGGGTCTCCTCGGGTGGGGCGGATCCTCAGTATCCGTCGGCGCGCGGGGGCCCGGTGACGCGGGGTCGGGGTTGTCTCGTCAGAAGCCGGCGTACCGCATGACCTTGGCTGCGAGGCCCGGGTCGGTGCGCAGCGGCCGGCCGTCGAGCGTCGTGATGAGGGCGGGGCCGCGGCCGGACGACACCAGCCACACGGCATCCGCCGTGAACAGGGCCGTCGACCGGCACCAGCTCGTACCGGGTCTCGTAGCCGTCGGCGCGGGCGGCGTCCATGATCGCCGCCACGGTGAGCGACTCCAGGATGCCGGTGGCGCCGGTCGGGGTGCTGACGAAGGCGCCGTCGCGCGCGACGAGCAGCCCGGACGTCGGGCCGTCGAGCGCGTAGCCGTCGGTGGAGGTGAAGACGACGTCGTCGGCCCCGCGCCGGCGGGCCTCCCTGGTGGCGGCGGCGTTGACGACGTAGGACAGGGTCTTCACGCCGCCGAGCAGCCAGGGCGCGTCGGCGAAGGCGTCGCTCGGGTGGCCTCGGGTCAGGGTGACCGCGGTGATGGTGCGCGGCTCGGCGGTCGCCCCGGTCGCCCCGGTCGCGTCGTGGGCGTGCGTCGGCCCGCGGTGGGTGATCGTGACGAGGGCCGTCGGGCCGGGGGTCGGGCTGCCACTCGCGGCCCCGGGTCAGCAGCAGCTTGAGCACGGCCTCGCCGGGGGTCGACCAGGCGGCCAGCGCCTGCGCGACGAGCCCGCGCCACTGCTCGCGGGTGGGGTCGGGGATGTCCATGGTGGCGGCCGAGGCCGCGAGGCGGTCGAGGTGGTCGTCGAGGTCGACCACGCGCGCGTGGCCCGCCGCGTCGGTGACGACCCGGGCCGAGTCGAAGCACCCGTCGCCACGGGTCAGGCCCAGGTCGTCGGCGGTGACCACCGGCTCGTCCGGGTCGACGACGCCGCGACCCAGCACGGCGACCAGGTGCCTGACCTCGCTCATGCCCTCAGGCTCCCACCTCCCGGTGGCGCCCGTGGCGGGCTACGGTGCCGTGACGGGATCCGAGCGGCCGAGAGGGGTGTGAGCGACGTGCGAGTGGCGGTGATGTCGACCTGCATCGGCGACGCGATGTTCCCGGATGCCGTGCGCGCGACGGTGCGGCTGTTGCGCCGGCTGGGGTGTGCGGTGGAGGTGCCGGAGGCGCAGACCTGCTGCGGGCAGCCGATGGTGAACACCGGCTACCTCGACGAGGCGGTGCCGCTGGTGCGGAACTTCGTGTCGGCGTTCGAGGGGTACGACCACGTGGTGGTGCCGTCGGGGTCGTGCGCCGGGTCGGTGCGTCACCAGCACTCGTTGGTGGCGGCGCGGGCGGGTGACGCCGGCGTTGGTGGATGCCGTGGCGCGCACCTCCCCGCGGACGCTGGAGCTGAGCGAGTTCCTCGTCGACGTGCTCGGGGTGGTCGACGTGGGGGCGTCGTTCCCGCACCGGGTGACCTACCACCCGACCTGCCACTCGCTGCGGATGCTGCGGGTGGGGGACCGGCCGACCCGGTTGCTGGCGGCGGTGGCCGGGATCGACCTGGTTCCGTTGCCGCGGGCGGAGGAGTGCTGCGGGTTCGGGGGGACGTTCGCGGTGAAGAACTCCGAGACGTCGGTGGCGATGGGGTCGGACAAGGCCGCGCACGTGCGCTCCACCGGGGCGGAGGTGCTGGTGGCCAGCGACTCCTCGTGCCTGATGCACGTGGGTGGGCTGCTCTCGCGGCAGCGGGCCGGCATCCGCACGATGCACCTGGCCGAGGTGCTCGCCTCGACCGCCGAGACCCGGCGGAGGTGACCCGGTCATGAGCACCGAGCACGCCACGTTCCTGGGGATGCCGCCGTTCCCGGTCGCGGCGCGGGCGGCGCTGGCCGACACCCAGCTGCGCCGCAACCTGGCCCACGCGACCGGCACGATCCGGGCCAAGCGGGCCGGCGTGGTGGCCGAGGTCGACGACTGGGAGGCGCTGCGGCAGCGCGGCGGCCGCGCATCAAGGACGACACGCTCGCGCACCTCGACGAGCACCTGCTCACCCTCGAGGCCGCGCTCGACCGCCCGCGGGGCGACGGTGCACTGGGCGCGCGACGCGGCCGACGCGTGCGCGGTGGTCGCCGACGTGGCCAAGGCGCACGGCATCCGCGAGGTCGTGAAGGTCAAGTCGATGGCGACCCAGGAGATCGAGCTCAACGAAGCCCTTGCCGCGCAGGGCATCGCGGCGTGGGAGACCGACCTGGCCGAGCTGATCGTGCAGCTCGGCGACGACCTGCCCAGCCACATCCTGGTGCCGGCGATCCACCGCAACCGCTCCGAGATCCGCGACATCTTCCGCGAGAAGATGGCCGGCGCCGGGCGGCCCGCCCCGGAGGGCCTGACCGACGACCCGGCCGCGCTGGCCTCGGCCGCGCGGCTGCACCTGCGCGAGAAGTTCCTGTCGACGCCGGATGGCGGTGTCGGGCGCGAACTTCGCTGTGGCGGAGTCGGGCACGCTGGTCGTGGTGGAGTCCGAGGGCAACGGGCGGATGTGCCTGACCCTGCCCGAGGTGCTCGTGACGGTGGTCGGCATCGAGAAGCTGGTGCCGACCTGGGCCGACCTCGACGTGTTCCTGCGGCTGCTGCCGCGCTCGTCGACCGGGGAGCGGATGAACCCGTACACCTCCACCTGGTCGGGGGTCACCCCCGGCGACGGGCCGCAGGAGGTGCACGTCGTGCTGCTCGACAACGGCCGCACCCGGGCGCTGGCCGACGAGGTCGGCCGGCAGGCGCTGCGCTGCATCCGCTGCTCGGCCTGCCTGAACTCCTGCCCGGTCTACGAGCGGGTCGGCGGGCACGCCTACGGCTCGGTCTACCCGGGCCCGATCGGCGCCATCCTCAACCCGCTGCTCAAGGGCGTCGGCACCGACCCGCAGGTCGACTCGCTGCCCTACGCGTCGACCCTGTGCGGGGCCTGCGCCGACGTCTGCCCGGTCGCCATCGACATCCCCGGCATCCTGGTGCACCTGCGCACCAAGGTGGTCGACGCCCACCGCGGCGACACCGTGCCCAAGGCCGAGGCGGTGGCCATGCGCGCCGCGGCCTGGGGGATGGCGGATGCCGGCCGGATGGGTCTGGGCGAGCGCGCCGCCGGCCTCGTCGGGCCGGTTCGGCCGCGGCCGCGGGATGCCGGGTGGTCGCCGCGCGCTGTCCTGGCTGCCCTGGCCCGGGTCGCGCTGGACCCAGGCCCGCGACCTCCCGCTGCCGCCGGCCGAGTCGTTCCGCTCCTGGTGGCGCCGGGTCGGCCGCGACGAGGAGCCAGCGATGACCGCCCGCGACGACGTGCTCGCCGCCGTCCGTGCCGCCCTCGGCGCCGGGTCGTGGGGCGCGGGTGGTCCGCGACGACTCGGCATCCGGCCGACGTGCCGGCGGGCGCTCACCGCGGCGCCGACCGCCGATCGGGCCGCGATGCTCGACCTGTTCGCCGAACGGGTTGCCGACTACCGCGCCACCGTGACCCGTTGCGCCGCAGCCGATCTCGCCGACGACGGTCGCCGCAGCCCTCGACGGCGCGGCATCCGTCGTCGTGCCGCCCGGGCTGGAGCTCGACGTTCCGGGCGCGGTGGTCGACGACGGGCTGACCCACGCCGAGCTCGACGCCGTCGACGCCGTCGTCACCCGTGCCGCCGTCGGCATCGCCGAGACCGGAACCGTCGTGCTCGACCACGGGCCCGGCCAGGGCCGCCGGGTCATCACCCTGCTGCCCGACCTGCACGTCTGCGTCGTGCACGAGTCGACAGGTCGTGCCCGACGTCCCCGACGCCCTCCCCCGGCTCGACCCGCACCGCCCGCAGACCTGGATCAGCGGGCCCTCGGCGACCAGCGACATCGAGCTCAGCCGGGTCGAGGGCGTGCACGGCCCCCGCCGCCTGCACGTCGTCCTCGTCGCCGACTGACGTCCGTGACGGTCAGGAGCCGGGGGTGGAGGTCTCCGAGCCGGGGGCGTCCTCGCGCTCGGCGAGGTTGCGCAGGATGCAGAACTCGTTGCCCTCGGGGTCGGCGAGGATGACCCAGCCGGTGCCCGGGCCGTACTGGCCCCCGGTGGTCGGCCACCTCGACCGCGCCGTGCGCGAGCAGCCGGGCGAGCTCGTCGTCGCGGCGCCCCTCGACCGGCTCGAGGTCGAGGTGGATGCGGTTCTTGCCCGACTTCGCCTCGGGCACCTCGATGAAGAGCAACCGGTGCGACCCCTCCCGGTTGAGGATCATGCACTCCTCGTGGCCCGGGAGGTTCGGGTCGCCCTCGACGTCGACGTAGTCCAGGACCCCCTTCCACCACTCGGAGAGCGCGTACGCGTCGCGGCAGTCGATGGTCGTGTGGGACACCCGTGCTGTCATCGGGCAACCCTCCCACTGCGGGTGGCCGCCGCACCATCCGAAATCGCGCCGTCTCGGCCAGCCGGGGCCGCGCCCTCAGACGACGATCGCGGCGCGGATGCCGTCGGAGAACACCTCGGGCGGGTCCGGGAGCCACCGCGCGTCACCCGTCGCGCGACGGTGCGCCGACCACGCGACGGCGCACGCGTCGAGCACGTCGTCCGGCGCGTACCCGGTGCCCTTGAGCACGGACGGGCGGGCGATGCCGGCCGCGGCGAGCGCGTCGAGCCGGGCCTGCTGGCCCTCCGGGGTGCGCTTGCCGGGCAGCGGGCCACCGGTCATCGTCGCGAACGACACCTCGGGGTGCACCTCGATGACGTCGACCGTCGGCCGGCTGCGCAGCCAGGTGTCGACCTCGAGGATCTTCGCGCGCAGGGCGAAGGCCTGGGCGCCGACGCCCTGCCCGCTGAGGCCACGGTTCACGGCATCCGCGGCGGCGCGGTCGGTGGCGAGGTAGGCCGGGCGGGTCAGGGTGGTGAACACCGAGCTGGCCCGCCCGGGCAGCGCGCGCCGGGCGAGCACGTCGGCCTGCCGCACCGCGCTGTCCGGCAGGCCGATCGGGATGTCGATGCCGACCACCTGCACGTCGAGGTCGGCGCGCACGGTCTCGACGAGCAGCTCGATGGTGGGCGCCACGACCACGCGCGGCCGCGGGGCGCCGGGCACCAGCACGGCGCCGACCCAGCCGCCGGGGCAGCCGTCGACCCCGAGCACCGGCACGGTCACCTCGATCGGCGCCATCGCGGTCGAGGATGCCGTCGCGTCCGGTTCCGCTGCCGGCTCCCCGGTGCGCAGCCCGGCCAGGGCGCCCAGCACGAGGTCGAGGGTCACCTCGAACTCGTTGCCGAAGGAGTAGCCCGGCTGCAGGGCCCGGCCCTCGCGCGAAGGCGGTGAAGTGGGGGTAGGCCGCGCGCACCTCCGGGCCGAGCAGCTCGGCACCCAGGGCGGCGAGGTCGGCCTCGCCCTCGAACGGCAGGCTGACCTCCTGCTGCATGAAGCCGTAGAGGTGGGCGTCGAGCAGGGCGAAGGCGGTGCCGGCCGCCACGAGCGAGAACCCCTGCGCGGCAAGGCAACCGAGCACGGCATCGTGGTGGCGCAGGTTCTCGGGGCCCGGCGTGCGGCGCGAGTCCATCAGCCCGACGGCCCAGCGGTGCCGCAGCAGCACCGCCCGCCCCGAGACCGACCGCGCCCGCAGCTCGGCCCGCCAGTCGCCGCCCGACGACCGGGAGGTGCAGCTCGCCGAACACCGCGTCGACCATCGCGTCGAGCAGCGCCTCCTTGCCCGCGACGTGGTGGTAGAGCGACATCGCCTCGACGCCCAGGCGCCCGGCCAGGGCCCGCATCGACAGGGCGGCCAGGCCCTGCTCGTCGGCGAGCGCCATCGCCTCGTCGACCACGCGGGCCCGGCTCAACGGGGTGCGGTTCGGCGCGGGGCGGGAGGACGGCATCCGGGCTCCTTGGGGGTGGGTCGAGATCGGGTCTTGCCACATCTTACGGTGTAAGGCTATCGTGGCACGCATCCAGTCGAACTTACAGCGTAAGGAAGCATCATGAAGGCCATCGTCCAGGACCACTACGGCAGCACCGACCAGCTGCGCCTCGACGAGGTGCCCGACCCCGTCGCGGGCCCCGGCGAGGTGCTGGTGCGCGTCGGCGCCGCCGGGGTCGACCGCGGCACCTGGCACGTCATGACCGGCCGGCCGCTCGCGGCCCGGCTCGCCCTCGGCCTGCGGACCCCGAAGGACCGCACCCCGGGGCGCGACGTCGCCGGCACCGTCGAGGCGCTCGGCGAGGGCGTCACCGAGTACGCCGTCGGGGACGCCGTCTACGGCACCGCCCGCGGCTCGTTCGCCGAGCTGGCCGTCGTGCCGCTCACCCGGCTGGCCCGGCGCCCCGCCAACCTCTCGGTCGAGGAGGCCGCCGCCGTGCCGGTGTCGGCGCTGACCGCGCTGCAGGCCGTGCGGGCCGGCGGGGTCAAGGCCGGCGACCGGGTGCTCGTCATCGGGGCGTCCGGCGGCGTCGGCTCCTACGCCGTGCAGCTCGCCGTCGACCTCGGCGCGCGGGTGACCGGCGTCTGCGGCCCGGCGAAGGCCGAGCTGGTGCGCTCGCTCGGCGCCGAGCGCGTCGTCGACCACACGACGACGCCGCTCGACACCCTCGGCGAGCGCTTCGACGTCGTGCTCGACATCGCCGGCCACCGGCCGGTGCGGGTGCTGCGCGGCCTGCTCACCGAGCGCGGCTGCCTGGTCGTCGTGGGCAGCGAGAACGACGGGCGCTGGATCGGCGGCCTGCAGCGCGCGATGGGTGCGGCCCTGCTGTCGCCGTTCGTCAAGCAGCGCCTCGTGATGCTGATGGCCTCGGAGAACGGCGCCGACCTGGCGGCCCTCACCGAGGTGATCGAGCGTGGCGGCCGTGCGGCCGGCGCTGGAGCGCACCTTCCCGCTCGACCAGGCCGCCGCGGCCATCGACCACGTCAGCAGCGGGCGGGCCCGCGGCAAGGTCGTCGTCACCGTCGCCGGGCGCGCGGAGTCGGGTGCTCAGGCGGTCGCCGGGGCAGCCAGCGCCTCGAGCATCCGGTCGCCGGGGCAGCCACCTCGGCACCCAACCCTGCGGGTCAGGGCAGCTGCTCGAGGAGGTACGACACCGCGTCGGCGGCCGACCAGCCCTGCGGGTGGCGCCGGCCGAGCTCCTCCACGCCGGCGAGGTCCTCGCCGAGCGTGACGAGCGCGGCCTCGTCGTAGCCGTCCTTGCGGTGCTGGCCCAGGCCGATGGTGGCGGTCAGCCCGTTGCACAGGCACTTGCGACCCTCGGTGTCCTCGGCCGCGCCGCCCTTCTTGACGTACATGTGCACCGGCTCGCCCGCGCAGCGGAAGCCCACGCTGCCGTTGGCGCGCTCGTACGGCTGGCGCAGGTACGACAGGTCGCACAGCCGCTCGCGCGACTCGTAGACCTCGGCCTGGCTGACCGTGCCCTCGAGCTGCACGACCTTGAACGGGAAGCCGGTCGGGCTGGCCCGCGGGTCGTTGCGCACGGTGAGGTCACCGGCCCGCAGCCGGTCGAGCGCGAGGTCGCGGGCGGCATCCGTGAGACCGGACTCGGCGCACAGCGCGAACAGGGTGCCCACCTGCACGCCGACGGCGCCGGCCTCGACGGCGGCGGCCACCTGCTCGGGGGTGCCGTACGCGCCGGCCATCCAGAACGGCAGGCCGATGGCGGCCATCTTCGTCAGGTCGGCCTCGTCGCGGGCGCCGTAGACCGGGGCGCCGTGCTCGTCGAGCTGCATCTTCCCGCGCGGGGGGGCCGAGTGGCCGCCGGCCGGGGGGCGCTCGACGACGAAGCCGTCGGGGCAGATCTCCGGGTCGCGGTGCAGGTACGAGGCGAGCTGGTCGAGCGAGACGATGGCGAGGAAGTCGGGCCGGGTGAGCGGCGGCAGGTCGGCGCCGAGCAGGTCGCGCGGGTCGGCCTCGACGAAGCGGTGCTTCGTGCTGCCCGCCACGTCGACCGGGATGCGGCCGACCTCGCCGGCGGCGAGCGCGCGCAGCAGCTGGGGCACCTCGCGCGGGATGCCGGCGCCCATCAGCACGTAGTCGACGCCGCCGAGCATCGCGCCGAGCAGGGCGGTCGGGGTGGCCAGCTGGATCTTCTCGAGGCAGTTGATGCCGACGACGCCGTCGTGGCCCTCCTTGGCGAGCCAGACCTCGGCGAAGTTGCCGACCACGGCGAGCTCCTGGCCGGCCCGGGTGGTGTTCAGGGTCAGCTTGGGCATCGGCTTGTAGGGGGTGTCGGCGCTGCGGCCGCCCTCGACGAAGTAGGTGTCGAGCACCCGCTGGGCCATCGCCGGGCTCGGGAAGTGGGCCAGCGCCCGGCGGTAGTGGCCGCCCTCGTCGCCGTCCTGCAGGCGGCGGGCGATGACGGCATCCATCGCCGTGCCGGACACGACGCCGAGGTGCCCGGCGCGGGAGACCTCGCGGGCCAGCCGCCAGCCGGAGACGGCGACGCCCATGCCGCCCTGGATGATCGCCGGGCGGGCGCGGTGCGGGGCACCGGGCGCGGTGGGGACGGTCTCGGTCAGGACTGCGGCCATGGGTGGCACCTTCGTCGTCGGGAACCTACGTTCGCGTAAGTTACGGTAGCGTAGGTTGCTGGTGGCTGTCATGCGGGTCGTTGAACGGTCTCTCAGGTTGGCCCCGGCCGGGCGGCCCATGGACACGGCCGGGGGCGCCGCCACACTCGGACGATGGCAGGCCGAGGACTCACCCCGCTGACCACCCAGGTGCGGCGCACCCTGGCCGCGCACGACGCGTCGCAGCGCACCGGCATCCCGGTCGACGAGGTGCTCGGCAGCGCGCGCGAGGCGGCGGCGCGGCGCGAGGTCACCAGGCGGGATGCCGTGCGCGCGGCCGGGCTGCTGGCCGCCGGTGGGGTGGTGGCGGCCGCCGCGACCCGACCCGCGCCCGCCCGGGCGGCCGAGCCCGACGTGGTCGTCGTGGGCGCCGGGCTGGCCGGGCTGCGGGCCGCGCACTGGCTGTGGAAGGTCAAGGGCATCGCGACGCACGGTCTACGAGGGCTCGACCCGGCTCGGCGGCCGGTGCTGGACGCTGCGCGACCACTTCCCCGGCTACGTCGTCGAGCACGGCGGCGCCCTGATCAACACCGACCACACCGCGGTGCGCAACCTCGCGCGCAGCCTCGGCCTCGCCCTCGACACCGTCAACGGCGGCAGCTACGCGGGGTGGGTCGACAAGTACTGGATCGACGGCGCGAACTACCCCTACGACGCGGCCAACGCCGACTGGGGGCAGGTCTGGCTCGCGGTCAAGAACGCCCTCAAGGCCGCGCCGTACCCGCAGACCTACGACTCGTGGACCCCCGCCGGCCGGGCCCTGGACGACCTGACGGTCGACCAGTGGCTCGCCGCGAACGTGCCCGGGCGGGCTGGGCAGCCGGTTCGCGAAGCTGATGCAGAGCAACGCCGTCGCCGAGTACGGGCTCGACCCCGCGCAGCAGTCGGCGCTGAACTTCATCTACCTGCTCGGCTGGAACGGGCAGAACTCGCTGTCGCCGATCAACGGCGGCGACGAGAAGTACTCGGTGCGCGGCGGCAACGACCAGCTCGTGAGCCGGATGGTCGCCGAGCTGCCCGCCGGCACGGTGCGCGTCGGCCACGCGGCTCACCGCGGTGCGGGCCCTCGCCGACGGCCGGGTGCGGCTGGCCTTCGCCAGCAGCGGGGGCGCGACCTCGGAGGTCACCGCGCGCCGGGTGGTGCTGGCGCTGCCGTTCACGACGCTGCGCGACGTCGACCTCGCGCCAGGCCGGGCTGCGGCCGGTGACCCGGCAGGCGATCAACGAGCTCGGCCTGGGCGCCAACGCCAAGCTGCACCTCGGCGTGCGTCGCGGCCGTGGGTCGAGCAGGGCTACGGCGGGGCGGTCTACACGAACGTGTCGGGCTTCCAGTGCGGCTGGGACGACACCGCCGACCAGCCGCTGCCCGGCGGGGTGCTCAACCTCTTCCCGGGGGGCAGCCAGGTGAGCGCGGGGTGGTCGGGCCCGGCGTTCGGCGTGCCCACGGCGACCCAGGTGCAGGCCTACCTCGCCCAGGTCGAGCCGATCTTCCCGGGCACCACCGCGGCCTACACCGGCGTCGCCTACCGCGACTTCTGGCACGCCAACCCGTGGAGCCGCGGCGCGTACACGGCCCAGCGGCCGGGCCAGTACACCCGGGTGTTCGGGGCGGGGTCGACCCCCGAGGGCAGCATCCACTTCGCCGGCGAGCACACCAGCACCGAGTACTACGGCTTCCTCAACGGCGCCGTCGAGTCGGGCGAACGCGCCGCCAAGGCGGTCGCCCTCACCTGACCTGCCGGCATCCGCGCCTCAAGTCGGGACAGCGGGCGACTCACAGGATCGCAAACCGCACGGCCCGGCTCGGCGGTGGCAGCGTGGCGCGCATGACCGAGGACCGCAGCCGGCGCGCCCGCATGCTCGAACCGTGGCGGGGCGCCCCTGACCAGGACGTCGACCCGCTCGACGTCGACCGTGCACCACCGCCGACGCTCGGCCGCCGGGGTGGAGGCCGTGGCCGTCGCCCTCAACCGGGCGGCCGGCCAGATGGGCCCGCTGCGGGCCGCGAACACGCTGCGCCGGCTCAACCAGGCGCACGGCTTCGACTGCATGGGCTGTGCCTGGGCCGACCCGGACCCCGAGCACCGCAGCGTCGCCGAGTTCTGCGAGAACGGCGCCAAGGCGGTGGCCGAGGAGGGCACCACGCGCCGGGCCGACCGGTCGTTCTTCGCGACCCACCCCGTGGCGCAGCTCGCGACGTGGAGCGACTACCAGCTCGGCCAGCAGGGGCGGATCACCGAGCCGATGGTGCTGCGCGAGGGCGGCACCCACTACGAGCCGATCTCGTGGGACGACGCGATCGCCCTGGTGGCCGACGACCCTGCGCGGCCTCGACGAGCCCGGGCGAGGCGGCGTTCTACACGAGCGGGCGGGCGTCGAACGAGGCCGCGTTCAGCCTCAGCTGTTCGCCCGCGCCTTCGGCACCAACAACCTGCCGGACTGCTCGAACATGTGCCACGAGTCGACGTCGGTGGCGCTGGCCGAGAGCATCGGCATCGGCAAGGGGTCGGTGAGCCTGCAGGACATCCACGAGGCCGAGCTCATCGTCATCGCCGGGCAGAACCCCGGCACCAACCACCCGCGGATGCTCAGCGCCCTCGAGAAGGCCAAGGAGCGCGGCGCCCGGATCGTCGCGGTCAACCCGTTGCCGGAGACCGGGCTGATGCGCTTCGACAACCCGCAGAAGGTCAAGGGCCTCACCGGGCGTCGGCACGGCGCTGGCCGACGAGTACCTGCCGATCCGGCTCAACGGCGACCTCGCGCTCTTCCAGGCGATCGGCGCGCTGCTCGTCGAGAAGGGCGCCGTCGACCTCGACTTCGTCGACCGGCCACACGACGGGGTACGAGACCTGGCGCGACCACATCTCGCGCGCTCGACTGGGATGCCGTGCTGCGCGCCACCGGCCTGCCGCGCGCCCAGATCGAGCGCGTGGCCGAGATGTTCGCGGCATCCGACGCGCACCGTCATCTGCTGGGCGATGGGCATCACCCAGCACCGCAACGCCGTCGCGACGATCAAGGAGATCACCAACGTCGCCCTGCTCCAGGGCAACATCGGCAAGCCGGGCGCCGGGCTGTGCCCGGTGCGCGGCCACTCCAACGTGCAGGGCGACCGCACCATGGGCATCTGGGAGAAGCTGCCGGCGCACTTCGCCGAGCGGCTGCGCCAGGAGTTCGGCTTCGACCCGCCGCGCCGAGCGCGGCCACGACGTCGTCAACACGGTGCGCGCGATGAAGGAGGCGGCGGCTGAAGGTGCTCTTCGGGCTGGGCGGCAACTTCGCCGCGGCCACCCCCGACAGCGAGGTGACCCACGAGGTGATGCGCTCGCTCGACCTCAACGTGCAGGTGTCGACCAAGCTCAACCGCACCCACGTGCTCCCGGGCGGCACGATGCTGGTGCTGCCGTGCCTCGGGCCGCACCGAGAAGGACGTGCGAGGCGGCGGGTGGCAGGGCGTGACGGTCGAGGACTCGATGTCGAGCGTGCACCTCGTCGGTCGGCCGCAACGAGCCCGCCAGCCCGCACCTGCGCTCGCGAGCCGTGGATCGTCTGCCGGCATCGCCGAGGCCACGCTGGGGTCGCTGCCGGAGGGGTCACGCATCGACTGGGGCGCGATGGCCGAGGACTACACCGTGATCCGCCGGCACATCGGGCACGTCGTTCCCGGGCTGTGACGCCTACGACGAGAAGGTCAAGCGCCCCGGTGGCTTCGTGCTGCCGCACGCCCCGCGCGACACCCGGACGTTCGACACCCCCTCCGGCAGAGCCGAGTTCGGCGTGAGCCCGCTCGAGGTGCTCGAGGTGCCGGAGGGCCGGCTGCTGCTCCAGACGCTGCGCAGCCACGACCAGTTCAACACCACGATCTACGGCCACGACGACCGCTACCGCGGGCTGGCCGGGGGTCGCCACGTGGTCATGGTGCACCCCGACGACCTCGCCCGGCTCGGGCTCGGTGCCCGACCAGGTGGTCGACGTCGTCTCCGAGTGGACCGACGGCTCCGAGCGGGTCGCCCGCGACTACCGCGTCGTCGCCTACCCGACGTCGCGCGGGTGCGCCGCCGCCTACTACCCGGAGTGCAACGTGCTGGTGCCGCTCGACTCGGTGGCCGACGGCAGCAACTGCCCGACGTCGAAGTCGGTCGTCGTGCGGTTCGAGCCGCCCGGCACCACCAGCTCGCACGACGCGCACGGCGGCGTGAAGGCCGGCAGCGACCACACGCACCGCAGCGGCGTCGAGCCGACCCACCTCAGCTGATGGAGGCCGCCCGGGTGAGGCGCACCGGGTCGCCCGGGCGCAGCTGGGCCGCGCGGTCGCAGCGCGGATGCCGTGAGCACGCCCACCACGGGGTAGCCGCCGGTCACCGGGTGGTCGGCGAGGAAGACGACCGGCTCGCCACCCGGCGGCACCTGGATCGCGCCGCGCACCATCCCCTCGCTCGGCAGCTCGGCATCGACCCACGGCCGGTGCGCTGCACGGGGTGACCCGGTGAGCCGCAGCCCGACGCGGTCGCTGTCGCCGGAGACGACGCGGTCGACGCCGAGCAGGCCGCCGAGCGCCGCTCGCCCACCCGCCGAACCAGGCGGCCCGCGGGCCGGGCAGCACCTCGAGCACCGTCGCGCCCGGCGGGCGCTCGCGGCCGGGTGGGCGGCGTGGTCGACCGTGGGGAAGTCGCGGCCCGGCGAGCCGACCGGCAGCACGTCGCCGACGCGCACCGGCGGTGGCCCGAGGTGCGACAGCGTGTCGGTCGAGCGGGAGCCGAGCACCGGCGGCACGTCGATGCCACCGCGCACGGTGAGGTAGGTGCGCAGGCCCGTGGCCGGCATCCCCAGGGTGAAGGTGGCCCCGTCCGGCACGTCGACGAGGGTGGCGTGCGCGACCGGCCGCCCGTCGACGGATGCCGGGGCGGGCGCGCCCGGTGACCGCGACGGTGAGGCGCCCCCGGGCCCGCACGGTGAGGCCACCGAGCAGCACCTCGAGCGACGCATGGCCCTCCGGGTTCCCGACGAGGCGCGCCCCGAGCCGGTGCGCCGTGCGGTCGGCGGCCCCGGAGCGGCCGACCCCCACGGCGGCCAGGCCCGGGCGACCGGTGTCCTCGACGAGCACGAGGGCGCCGGTGGCGAGCACCTCGAGCGCCGGGCTCATCGGCGGCCCCCGCGGTCGACGAAGCGCACGGTGGTGCCCGGGGCGAGCAGGGCGGGCGGGTCGCGCTCGACGTCCCAGAGCGCGGCGTCCGTGGTGCCGAGCAGCTGCCAGCCGCCGGGCGAGGAGCGCGGGTAGACCCCGGAGAACTCGCCGGCCAGGCCCACCGCCCCGGCCGGCACCGACGGGCGCGGCCGGTCGCGCCGGGGCACCCGCAGCCGCGGGTCGCCGCCGACGAGGTAGGCGAAGCCCGGGGCGAACCCGCCGAACGCGACCCGCCACGGCGTGCCGGTGTGCGCGCGCGACGACCTCGCGCCGGCGTCAGGCCGGTGAGGCGGGCGACGTCGTCGAGGTCGGGGCCGTCGTACCGCACCGCGATCTCGACCTCGTGCGACCTGCCTGCGGTCTCGGCGCCGAGGCGACCGCAGAACCGTCGGCAAGTCGCACGGAGTCGGCGCAGCCGCCGCACGGCGGAGCGCAGGGCCACGAGGTCGGCGCCCTCGCGGGTGAGCAGCAGCACCGTGCGGGCGGCCGGCACCACGTCGGTCACGTCGCGCCAGGCCGGCCCACCGCCCGCGACCGCCGCGCGCAGGGCGGCCTCGAGGGCGAGCACGGCGTCGAGGTCGGCCACCTCGAGCAGCAGGCCCTCGGCACCGACCGGCAGCACCTCGACCGGCAGGCCCATCGGCGGGCCCGCCGTCACGACCCCGAGGCGACGAACGGCGTGATCGTCACCCCGGCGGCCTCGAGTCGGGCCCGCACCGCCCGGGCCAGCTCGACCGCGCCCGGGGTGTCGCCGTGGGTGCACACCGACCGCGCCGGCACCGCGACGAGCGTGCCGTCGACGGCCAGCACCGTTCCCTCGGAGGCGATCCGGAGCACCCGCTCGGCCACCTCGCCCGGGTCGTGCAGCAGCGCCTGCGGGTGCGACCGGGGCACGAGGCGCCCGTCGGCGGCGTACCCGCGGTCGGCGAAGGCCTCGGCGACGGTCGGCAGCGCCGGCCGACTCCGCGATGCGCAGCAGCACCGAACCCGGCTGTCCGAGAAGGGGAAGCGACGGGTCGTAGGCGGCCACGGCATCCACGACCGCCCTGGCCTGCACCTCGTCGACCGCAGCGGTGTTGTACAGGGCGCCGTGCGGCTTGACGTAGGCGACCCGGGTGCCGGCCACCCGGCACATCGCCTCGAGCGCGCCGAGCTGGTAGAGCACGTCGGCGGTGAGGTCGGCGGCATCCATGTCGATGCGGCGGCGGCCGAAGCCGGCGAGGTCGCGGTAGCCGACCTGCGCGCCGACGACGACCCCGCGCTCGGCGGCCATGCGCCACGGTGCGGCGGATGGTGGTCGCGTCACCGGCGTGGAAGCCGCACGCGACGTTGGCGCTGGTGACGACGTCGAGCATGGCCTCGTCGTCGCCGAGCACCCAGGTGCCGAACGACTCGCCGAGGTCGGCGTTGAGGTCGATGCGGTGCGGCATGCCCCGAACGCTACGCGCCGCCTGCGACCCCTCCGACATTTCCCGCCCATCGGTTCACCTTCGCACCGGACGAAGTGCGAAGGTCGACCTCGCCCGGGGAGAAAGTGGACGCCGGACATGCCACGACCGCCGCCCGGTTGCCCGGACGGCGGTCGTGTGGGTGCCCCTGGGGGCAACAGGTGGAACGTCAGCCGATGACGGTGATGTTCGCGGCCTGGGGGCCCTTCGCGCCCTGCTGGGTCTCGTACTCGACCTTGGCGTTCTCGTCGAGCGAACGGTAGCCGTTCGAGTTGATCGCCGAGTAGTGGGCGAAGACGTCGGCGGAGCCGTCGTCGGGGGCGATGAAGCCGAAGCCCTTGTCGGCGTTGAACCACTTCACGGTGCCAGTAGCCATGGGAGGCCTACTTTCTGAGTAGGAGCACCCCGCTTGTCGGGGGGCTCCGCGTTGGTGATGCCTGTGATACCTCTGCTCAGAAAGTGCTCAGTCCCGGCGGGACGTTCTGCCACTACTTCACAACGGAAAGCTCAACAACTGCGGCCAGCGTAGCGGTCCGCGACCCGGGAACGTCGCATTCAGGCCGACCTGATTGTCACCGACCTGCGTCGATCGGCTCCCCGGAGCCCCGTGCGGCGCGGTTCCGGGCGCCACCTACGCTGTCGTCATGGACGAGCCGAATGCCGGTGCCGCACCCGTGCGCGCCGCCGACCACCCGCTGGCCTCGGCGAAGTACGTCGCGCTGACCACGTTCCGCCGCACCGGGGCCGCGGTCACCACCCCGGTGTGGTTCGCGCCGTCGCTCGACCAGCCCGGGCTGTTCGCGGTGATCACCGTCGACGACACCGGCAAGACCAAGCGGCTCGCCCACACCGACCGGGTCGAGCTGCAGGCCTGCGACATGCGCGGACGCATCGCACCGGACGCCCCGACCTTCCAGGGCACCGCCACGGTCGTCCGGGATGCCGCTGCCGTCGCCTCGGTGCGCCGCGCCATCGTCGCCAAGTACGGCTTCCCCGCCCGGTTCTCCGACCTCACCGACACGCTCGGCTCGAAGGTGGGCCTGAAGCGGGCGCCGCGGGCCGGCATCCTCGTGTCCGGCCGACCCCGACGCCCGGTCGAGAGTAGAAACACGCCGCTGGCGGCCCGGGCGCGCGGCGTGTTCTCTACCTCGACGGCTCAGGCGGGGGTGACCAGGCGGCCCAGGGCCAGCCTGGCCAGCGGGGCGTACCCGACGGCCACCGGCCACAGCGCGTGCGTGACCAGCCAGGCGGTGCTGCCGGCGCCTGGCCCGGGTCGCCCTCGGCCGGGTCGACGCCGTGGTCGAAGGACAGCCGCAGCGGGCCGCTGCGCACGCTCCACGACCAGGTGCGCGCCTCGTGGTCGACCGCGTCGATGCGGAACACCGCGACGACGCCCGCCCACGCCGGTGACCCGACCGGTCGTGCCCGGCTGCACCACGGCCTCCGGGTAGTCGACCTCGCGCAGGTGCGGGCTCCATCCCGGCCAGCGCGCCGGCCGGGTGTAGCGGTCCCAGACCTCGTCGGGGTGGACCGGGCCGGTGGCCGACAGCCGCAGGCTGCCGGAGAGCATCGAGGTCAGGTCCATGCGCACCAGTGTCGCAACCGGACGGACCACCGGATGCAGCGGCGCCGTCGACCGCCGGGCATCGGATGCCGGGTGCGGCCGGTGTGCGGCGCGGCCGGTGGGCGACCCGGCGATACTGACCGGGTGAGCGGTGTGTCGGGGGACTTCGACGACTTCGTGGCCGCGCGCTGGCGCGAGCTGCACGCGGTCGCGACCGTCACGACGGGCGACCCGGCACGCCGCAGCCCGCGAGACGGCATCCGCCCTGGCCGGCGCTGGGCCGACGCTGGGCAGGCGACCACCGATGCCGGCACCCCCACCGCCACGGCCCGGGCGGCGGTGCTGACCGCGGCCCTCACGGCCGCCGCCCGCGGCGCCGCAGCACCCGACCGCCCCCGCGAGACGTCGAGCCGGACCCGGACCCGGACCCGGACCCGGACGGCAGCGTCCGGGCCGCGCTGGCGGCGGTGCTCGCCGGCGCCGCACCGACCGCCCGGGCCGCGCTGGCGGTGCGGCACTGGTGGGACGAGCCGCCCGCCCTGGTCGCCGCCTGCTCGACCTCCGACCTCGACACCGTGCGCGCCGGGCTGGCGACCCTCGAGCAGCAGCTGGCCGCTGCCCACGCCGCGGCCCTCGGCCGCGACGAGGCCGAGGTCGGGTGGGCCCTGGCCGCCGCGGTCGCCGACACCCTCGAGGGGGTCGTCGACGACGCCCCGGTCGCAGACCCCGTCGCCCTCGTCGCCGAGGCCGCGCACCAGGGGAACCCGCCGCCGCACCCGCCGGGTCGCCGTCGGTGCCGTCCTGGTGCTCGCGCTGGTGGGCGTGGCGAGCGCGCTCGCCTGGACCGGGCCGGGGCGCCGACCAGCGGACCGGCACCGGCACCGACCCCGACGACCCGGCCTGGGCCGTCGTGACGACCTGGACCCCGCGCGGCCCGCTCGTCGACGACCCGACCGTGCGGTCCATCGCCGCCGACGCCCAGCCAGGTCGACCCCGCGGGCGCGGCTGCTCTACGCGGGCCCGGTCGGCGACACCCTCGCCGTGGTCATGACCGGACAGCACCGGTGCGAACCCGGCTCTCCCGGACGGTGTCCCGGGGCCGGCGCTCGGGGAGGGCTTCGACGACGGCAGGTGTTCCTCCGGCTGTGGACCGCCCCCGCACGACTCGGCGCCGGCGCGCTGGCTCCCGCCGCCATCGAGGGCGAGCCCACGGCCCGCACCAGCGACCTGGTCGCCCTGAGCGTCGACCAGGACACGGCCGGGGCTCCCCCGGCCGATGCTCGTGCTCAGCCGCCCCACCGTCACCGACGGTTTCGTCATCACCGGTGCCGTCCCGCAGCCCGACGGCAGCGTGCGCCCCGTGGTCGTCGGCCTCGCGCTGGTCGACGGTGTCGCCACCTTCGCCCCGACCGGCGTCGGCTTCACCCCGCGAGGTCGGCGTCGGCCGGCTACCGCGGGCCCGCCGGCCGGTGCCGCTGACGCAACTCCTTCCTGCTGCCCTCGAGCGGGCCGGCCGACGACCTGGCCGCCGCGCAGCGCATCCTGCTGGCCGGCGTCACCGGGCACCGCCCGGACAGCCTGGCGACGATCTCGGTGCTCGAGGCGGTGGTGCCCGCGTCGGCCGTCGACCCCGACTACGTCGGCACCTACCCCGACTTCGTCGGCACCCACCCGAAGCCGCTGCGCGTCACCGTGGTCACCACGATCACCCGCGACGGAGGCCGGGTGCGCACCAGCCGGCTGGCCGGGTCGACCGATGACGGACCGTGGACGTACCTCGAGCGGCTGGCCGCGGTGCCGACCACCGACCCGCACGCCCTGCTGCTCCTGCCCACCGGCAACGCACCCCGGCTTCGTGGCGATCGCCCCCGACGGCGCCACCGCCGAGCTGCTGACCGAGTGACGGTCACGTGCGCGACAGCGCCACGATCCACCAGGGCCTGGCCACGCTGACGTCCGTGGAGGACCCCCAGGGCACCGCCTTCCGGCTGCGGGTGCGCGCCCCCGACGGCCACGTCGTCTACGACGCCGTGCCCGCCGCAGCCGGTCGAGCTGCTCGACAGCGGTGCCGTGGCCGACTGAGCCGACCGCGAGCCCGGGTGGCCGAGGGCTGCCGCGCCCCCGCCGTCTCGGCTCTGTCGAAGGTTCTGGCAACCGGCGGCGACGCGGGGTAGCGTTGCTGCGTGAGCCTGCTGCGTACCGACCGTTCCTGGCGCGACGAGGTGCGCCACCGCGTGCCCGTGCGCTACCTGCCCCAGACGACCCCCGACCACCTGCGGGGCACCTGGCGCGAGGCCAAGCCGGCCCGCATCGAGGCCTCCCTGCGCGCGGCCCTGCGCCGCCCCACCCACGGCTGGCTCGTCGCCGCGGCCTCGGCCGACGTGCCGACCGGCCGCACCCTGCTGCGCACCGTCGCCGGCCGCGAGGTCGTGCTGTGGCGCGACAAGGACGGCTCGGCCCTGGCCGGCCCCGGCGCCTGCCCGCACCTCGGCGCCCGCCTCGACGCGTGCGACGTCGTCGACGGCACGGTGCTCTGCCGCTGGCACGGGATGCCGCTCGACGGTGAGGGGCAGCCGAGCTGGCGCACCTACGCGGCGTACGACGACGGCATCCTGTTCTGGGTGCGCGTCGGCGAGGTCGAGGACGGCGTCGAGCCGACCGACCGACCCGGTGCTCGCCACCCGCCCGCCGCTCGAGACCTCCCTCGCGTCGGTCATCTCGCTGCCGACCGACTGCGAGCCCCGCGACATCGTGCAGAACCGGCTCGACCCCTGGCACGGCGCCTGGCTGCACCCCTACGCGTTCAGCGACCTCAGCGTCGACGACGACGCGTCGACCGACGACCTGCTCGTGCTCGACGTCGCCTACCGGCTCGGCCGGTGGTTCGCGGTGCCGGTGCGTGCCGAGTTCACCTGCCCCGACTCGCACACCATCGTCATGACGATCACCGACGGCGAGGGCACCGGCAGCGTCGTCGAGACCCACGCGACCCCGCTCACCGCGCCCGGCGTGCACCCGGCGCGCACGGTGATGACCGAGGCGGTCGTCGCGACGTCCGACCGGTTCGGGTTCCGCGTCGCCCGCGGCCTCGCGCCCCTGGTCGAGATCGGGATGCGGGCGTCGGCCACCCAGCTGTGGGCCGACGACCTGGTCTACGCGGCCCGGCTCTACGAGCTGCGCCGCGCCGCCGCCGAGGGTTGACCGCCACGCAGAAGTTCGGTCGCACGCGCCTATTGCTGCGTGACGTCCGAACTTCTGCGTGAGCCGCGGGCCGATAGGCGCGGATGCCGCGGCGCGCCAGCCGCGGCACCGGCCCCAGCCGCGACCCCATCGGCACCGACCACACCCCGTGGCCGCGCTCGCCCCAGCCGGTGAGCAGCCGGTCGGCCGCCATGAAGCCGGTCGTCGCGGCGCGCTCCATCAGCGCCACCGGCAGGTCGCAGCGCACGGCGTCGCCGGCGAGCAGCACCCGCGGGTCGGGCGTGCGCACGCCCGGGCGTGAGCGCCACGGCTCGAGCCCCACGAGCACGCAGTCGGCCGCGACGAGCCACTCGTCGTGCACGACCTCGAGCGCCGCCGTCTCGGGGTAGACCCGGTGCAGCTCGGCGAGCATCCGCTGGCGCAGGTCGGCCTCGGCGGTGCCCTCGGGCAGCGCGTAGGCGTGCAGCTCGACGACCGACCCGTCGTGGGCCGCGCTCCAGCGGGTCGCGTGCCCCTCGAACTGCTCGAGCACCGAGACGTTGTCGAGCGGCCCGTAGCCGCTCGTGCCGAGGAACGGCGGGCGCTCCGGCGCGACCTTCCCGGACAGCCACAGCCGCCAGACCGCGAACGACGGAGCCGACCGGATGCCGGCCACCGACTCCCGCCACGCGGCACCCGCGTCGCCCTCGCCCCCGAGACCGGGGGAGGCGGCGACCACGCGCCGCAGGCCGACCGGGTCGAGCGCCAGCACGACGGCGTCGGCCGCGAGCCAGTCCTGCTCGTCGTGGCCGGGCACCCCGTGCAGCACCGAGAGCCCGTCGCCGAGCTCGGCGACCGAGCGCACCTCGCGACCGGTGACGCACCGTGACGCCGAGGCCGGCGAGGTAGGCACCGAGCGGGCCCCACAGGGTCGAGTCGTAGTCGTCGCGCGGCACGTCGAAGAGCAGCCCCTCGGCCGAGCCGACGAAGTACATGTGGAACATCGCGACCAGCTCGGCGCCGGAGAACTCGCGCGGGTCGGCGAAGAAGCTGCGGGCGAAGACCTCCAGGGCCAGGTGGCGGGCCTCCTCGGGGAAGCGCAGCCGGTCGAGCACGTCGGCGGCGCTCACGCCCGTCGAGCGCGGCGAAGGTGGCCGGGAAGTCGACGTCGAGCAGGCCCAGCGCGGCGTCGACGTCGACGGCGGCCAGGCCCTTGAGGTCGAAGCTCGGGCTGCGCGCCACGAAGGCCGCGAGGTTCCACGGCGGGGTGCGCGGGATGTTCGAGAACGAGTCGCGCCCGCCGCCGTCGCGCACGAGCGGGTAGTCGTCGAGCGGGACCAGCCGCTCGAGGGTGGGGTCGGTGCGCCGCAGCACGGCGCGCAGGTTGTAGTACTGCCGGAAGAACGCGTGGAAGCCGCGGCTCATCTCGCCGCGCTCGCCGTCGGCGACCTGCACCGGCCAGGACCGCACCCGGCCGCCGAGCCGACCCTCGCGCTCGAGCACCGTGACCCGCACGCCGCGCTCGGCCAGGCCCAGCGCCGCGGTCAGCCCCGCGATGCCGCCGCCCACGACGACGACGTGCCGCTCGGATGCCGGCACGCGCGCGGCATCCGTCGTGGCCAGGGGCGCGGGCGGCGGGTGGAACACGGCCCGGCGGTCGAGGCCGGGGGTCCAGCGGGCGCGGCGGCCGATCACGACGGTGCCGACCCGGCGACGGTGTGCACGAGGCCGTGCTGCCAGCCGGGGAACGAGCGGTGCCTCACGTCGACGAGGCCGGCCGCCAGCAGCCGCTCGCAGATGCGGTCGACCGAGTCGAAGTCGCGCACGCTCGTGTAGAGGTAGCGGTGCAGCGGCACGTCGGAGCGCATGACCACGGCGAGCGGGATGATGATGCCGTGGCACACGGCCGCCCAGACCGCCCGGGCGCGCGCACTGCCGGCCACCGAGTAGTCGTGGATGACGATGCCGCCGCCGGGGCGCAGCACCCGGGCCACCTCGGCTGACGAGCCGGTCGCGGTCGGGCACGTTGCGCAGCAGGTAGGCCGCGAGCACGCCGTCGACCGAGCCGCTCGGGAGCGACTCGAGGTAGGCGACGGCGTCCGAGACCACGAGCGTGACGCTGGCGGGCCACGCCTTGTGCGCGCGCCTGGCCGACCATGCCCTCGGAGGCGTCGACACCGGTGACCGTCAGGCCGTCGGCGGGCCGGCCGCCGGCCGACCACGCGTCGAGCACCGCCTGGGTCGAGGCGCCCGAGCCGCAGCCGAGGTCGAGCACGCCGCAGGCGCCGTCACCGGCGCCGGGCGCCGGCAGCCGCTCGACGAGCGCCTCGGCGGCGGTGCGCAGCTGGTCGTGGTAGCCCGGCGAGAGGGCGACCATGGCGTCGTAGGTCGGGGCGGCGCGGTCGAACGCGTCAGCGAGCACCCACGCCTCGTGGTGTGGCGCGTCGGTCACGGTGTCTCCTGCGTCGTCGTTCGGTCGGTGAGCTCGGTGCGCTCGGTGCGGTCGGTGCCGTCGAGTGCGTCGGCGCGTTGTCCGAGGCGGACCCACAGCATCAGGGTCAGGGTGATCATGCTGAACCCGAACAGATAGTCCTCCACCGGGATGTCCCACGGCACCCGGACCCCGGTGATCTGGCCCTCGTCGTAGATGACGATCGGCGCCGACAGCTTGGTCAGCCAGCCGTCGACGAGCACGTGGAAGCAGTAGACGATCACCATCGCGATCCAGTACTGGGCCCGGCGGAAGATGCCGGTGCGCAGCCAGAAGACCTCTGCGAGAACGGTTCCGATGACGGACAGCACGGCCAGCACGGTGTACTCAGGCATCACGCGCCCCGCCACTCACGCCACCAGCCGAGCACCGTGCCGACCGCCTCGTAGGTCAGCAGCCCGCAGATCGGGATGACGACGAAGAAGACGACCTCCTCGAGCGGCACGTCGAACGGGAACAGGATGCCGGTCGTGTAGCTCTCGCTGTACCACCAGTGCCCGCGCACGATGCCGACGACGTCCCAGACCAGGAAGATCGCGAGCACCGGCAGGAGCGACAGCAGCAGGCGCCGGGGTCGGCGGTAGACCCGGGCGCGGAGCAGGAACTCCAGCGGCAGGGTGATGACCAGGCAGCCCGCCATGAGCAGGAGGTACTGGTAGCGGTCGTCCACGGCCCGGCCTCACGCCGCCTCGGCGTCGGGGCCCAGCTCGGCGGCGGGCGGCAGCCCGTCGCGCGGGCCGGCGGGCCAGGTGTGCGGGTCGGGGCCCAGGGCGTCGAGCAGCGGCACCTGCTCGGTGCACCACGGGGAGACGGTGCGGTCGCCCGCCAGCACCTCGTCGCGGAACTGCGCCCAGGGCACCCACTGCGCGTCGTCGACCTCCGCCGGGTCGGTCGCCATCCGGTCGTCGTCGACGAACCCGACGAACACCGGGCACAGCTCGTGCTCGACCAGGCCGTTCATGACCGCGCGGTAGCGGAAGTCGGGCAGCACCAGCCGCAGGTCGCCCACCTCGACCCCGAGCTCGCTGCGGGCGCGCCGGCGCACCGCCTCGGCGAGGTCCTCGCCCGGCCGCGGGTGGCCGCAGACGGTGTTGGTGACGACCCCGGGGAAGCTCGGCTTGCTGGCCGCCCGGGTCGTGACGAGCAGCCGCCCGGCGGGGTCGACGACGTAGCAGGAGAACGCGAGGTGCAGCGGGGTGTCGTCGTGGTGCACGACCGACTTGGGGGCCCGGCCGACCGGCGACCCGGCGTCGTCGAGCAGCACGACGTCGTCGTCGGACACCCAGGCGCCCTGGTGCGGGTCGCGCGCGGCGCGGTCGGCGTGCACCAGCCGCATCGGCTCGCGGGACACCACCATGCGGGCGGCCAGGGCCGCCTTGCGCGACGTGGGGACCCGGGCCCGGTCGTCGAACACGTCGTAGTCGGCGGCCTCGATGCGCTCGAGGATGCGGGCGTAGAGCACCCGGGCGGTGGCCACGCACCGCCGTGAGGCGCCGGGCAGCGCGGGGAGGCCGTCGTCGGCCTCGCGGTAGAGCCGTCGGTTGCGCTCGATCTCGAAGGCCATCAGCGCGCGCCACTCGGGCGTGACGACCCGGGCGTGCGGGTCGGCCCCGAACCGGCGCAGGTCCTCCTGGGGCAGGTAGACGCGGCCGCGGTCGAGGTCCTCGCCGACGTCGCGCAGGAAGTTGGTGAGCTGGAAGGCGAGGCCGAGCGCGCGGGCCGGCGCGACGGCATCCGTGCCCGGCCGCAGCACCGGCAGCATCATCTCGCCGATGACGGCGGCACTGCCGTCCATGTAGCCGAGCAGGTCGCCCCACGTCTCGTAGGTGCGGCGGGTGAGGTCGCTGCGCATCGCGCCGAAGAAGCGGGTGAAGCACTCGTCGTCGATGCCGACCTCGCGCACCGAGGTCGCGATGGCCGCCATCACCGGGTCGGGCGCGGTGCCGGTGGCCAGCGCCACCCAGAACGACCGCTCGAAGGCGTCGAGGGCGAGCGCGGTCTCGGGGCCGGGGTTCGGGCCGGCGAGGTCGACGATGTCGTCGGCGAGGCGGGCCAGGGTGTAGACGGCGTAGACGTGCCGGCGGCTCTCGGCGGGCAGCAGGCGGGCGCCCCAGTAGTAGGTGGTGCCGTGCTCGCGGGTGATCTGCGCGCAGCGGGCATAGCCCGAGGCGAGCACCTCGGGCGACGTCACCGGGGTGGCTGCGCTCACCGGACCACCGTACGCGGTACCGGCCGGGCGGCCCCGGCGTACTCCTGCACGCGCTGCGCCGCGAGCTTGCCGCTGACCAGCACCATGGGGATGCCGACGCCGGGCTGGGTGCCCGACCCGGCGAAGACCAGGCCCGGCACCCGGCGGTCGACGTTCGACGGCCGGAACGGCCCGGACTGCAGGAAGGTGTGGGCCAGGGCGAACGGCGTGCCGAGGTGCATGCCCTGGGCCTGCCAGTCGTCGGGGGTGACGAGCAGCTCCTCGCGGATGTCGGTGGGGTAGCCGCCGGCCTCGAGGAACGCGTGCAGCCGCTCGCGCATCGGGCCCGGCCTCGCGGCGCCAGTCGAGCCCGGCACCGGTGTGCGGCACCGGTTCCAGCACGTACATGGTGGTGGAGCCGGCGGGCGCGGCGGTGGGGTCGGTGACCGACGGCACGGTGACGAGGCGCGACGGGTCGGGCATCAGCACGCCCCGGTCGATGATCGCCTCGAACGCGCCGTCCCAGTCGTCGCCGAAGTGGATGTTGTGGTGGCGCAGGTGCGGCGCGGGCGAGCCCGCGGCGCCCACGTGCCACACGACGGCCGAGGGGGAGAAGTCGCCGGTGCGCACGGCCCGCGGCGCGGCCACCCCGGGCAGCAGCCGGTCGTAGGCGACCGGCAGGTCGAGGGTGCAGACCACGGCGTCGGCGGCGATGCGCTCGCCGTCGCTGGTGGCGACGCCGACCACGGCGCCGTCGGAGCGGCGCAGCACCTCGCTGACCTCGACGCCCAGGTGCACGGGCACGCCGGCGTCGGTGAGCGCCTGCGCCATGCCCCGCGGCACCGCGTGCATGCCGCCCTCGGGGTAGAAGACGCCGCGCACGGTGTCCATGTAGGTGATGACGGCCAGCACGGCGCGGGCCTTGGCGGGCGCGATGCCGGCGTAGAGCGCCTGGAAGCTGAAGATGCGGGTGAGCCGGTCGTCGGTGAAGAAGCGGTCGACGGCCGGCGCCGAGCCCACCCAGCCCGCCGAGCTGCAGCAGCCGGGCCGCGGTGGCGGGCGAGCGCACGAGGTCGAGCGGCGAGGAGTAGTTGCGGTCGACGAAGGTGGCGAACTCGGTCTCGTAGAGCTGCTCGAGCCAGACGAGGAACCGGTCGAAGCCGGCGGCGTCGGCGTCGCCGACCTTGGTGCGGATCTCGTCGCGCAGGTCGCCCATGTCGGCCCGGATGTGCAGCTCGCTGCCGTCGGGGTAGACGGCGCGGTAGGCGGGGTCGAGGCGGCGCATGGGCACCAGCGCCTCGGGGTCGCCGCCGATCGCCCGGATCGGGTCGTGCAGCAGCTCGGGCATGGTCATGACGACCGGGCCGGTGTCGATGCGGAAGTCGCCCAGGCGCAGCTCGCCGGCGCGGCCGCCGACGATGGCCTCGCGCTCGAGCACCGTGACGTCGTGGCCCGCGGCGGTGAGGTGGCAGGCGGCGGCCAGGCCGGAGAGCCCGGCCCCGATGACGACGACCCTCACGCGGACCGCCAGGCGACGGCGTCGGCGAGGTCGCGCAGGGCGGCGTCGGCCTCGGGGTCGACGTCGAGGTCGTCGAGGGCGTGGTGCGCGCGACGCGACGAGGTCGGCGACGGCGGTCCTCGGCGCGCTCGCGCACGCCGGCGTCGACCATCGCGCGCTGGAGGGCGTCGACCCCGGCGTCGTCGAGGGTGCCGGCGTCGCAGGCCGCGAGCAGCGGGCGGGCGTGGTCGGGCAGCAGCTGGCCGGCCCAGGTGAGCAGCGCGGTGGGCTTGCCCGAGCGCAGGTCGTCGCCCGCGGGCTTGCCGGTGCGGGCGGGGTCGCCCCAGACGCCGAGCACGTCGTCGCGCACGGCGAACGCGTCGCCGACGAGGTCGCCCCAGGTGACCAGCCGGCGCACCAGCTCGGGGTCGGCGCCCCCGACGAGCGCGCCGAGCTGCAGCGGGCGGGTGATCGTGTAGCGGCCGCTCTTGAAGCGGGCGATGCGCAGCGAGGTCGGCAGGTCGCGGCGGCGGCCGGCGGTGTGGGTGACGTCGAGCAGCTGCCCCTCGACGAGCTCGACCGCCATCAGCCGCCAGGCGGCGCGCACCTCGGCGGCGGTGCCGGCGACGAGCATGGTGGCCTCGCTGAGCGCGAGGTCGGACACGAGGGTGGCGACGCTGTCGCCGAACAGGGCGGGGTCGCCCAGGCCGCCCTGCGTCGTGGTGCCGCTCGGCGGCGACGACGTGCAGGGTGGGCAGCCCGCGGCGCGAGGCCGAGCGGTCCATGACGTCGTCCTGGATCAGGGCGAACAGGTGCAGCAGCTCCAGGGCCGCGGCGACCCGCACGAGCTGGTGGTGGCTGTCGCTGCGACCACCGGCGACCGCCCAGCCCCAGTGGGCCAGGACGGGCCGAAGGCGCTTGCCGTGGTTGCGCGCCCGGTCGGCGAGCTCGCCGACGAGGTCGACGCCCAGCGGCCCGGGGTCGTGCCCCGGCAGGTCGCGCAGCGGGTCGGCGGTGCTGCCGTCGCCGGTGCCCTCGGCGGCGCGGCGCAGGGCGTCGGACAGCTCGGCGAAGGTGGTCTCGAGCAGCACGTCGACCTCACCCAGCGTGCCGTCGACCGACCGGGCGCGGCGCCGGGCGTCGAGGTCCATGGTGGTCACCTCGGCACTCATCGACTCAACCGCCTCGTCCCTCGCCCCTCGGGCTTCGATTCAACCAGACCCACCTACACCTGCGGTGCTGGGCCCGAGCCTAGACACCCGTCCCCATCCTTGCACGAACCTTAGACAAAGCCTCGCTCGCGCCGCCGGCGGGGAGCGAGCCGCCACCCCCCAGATGGGCTAACGACAAACACCCCCCTGACCTGCGACGATGGGCGCGTGGTGACCCCGCCCGCGCAGAACGACGACCCGGCCCGCATCGCGGAGCGGGTCGGCGAGAGCCTGACGCGCCTCGCGCGGATCACCGGAGAGCTCTCCACGGCCGACACGGTCGACTCCGTGGTCAAGATCGTGACCTACCACGTGGCGGATGCCGTGGGCGCGACGATCGCCGCGCTGGCCCTGCGCGAGGGCGAGAACGCCCGCATCATCGGGCTGCGCGGCCTCCCGGCCCGGGAGGCGCGAGCAGTGGGAGGTCGTCCCGTTGACCCGGTCGATGACGACCACCGACGTCATCCGCACGGGGAGGCGCCTGGTGCTGGTGGGGGCGGCGGCCATCGCGCAGGCGTACCCGGACCTGCCCGGGGTCGACCGCGGCGAACGCACCGTGGTCACCCTGCCGCTGCGGGCGGCAGGCCGCACGATCGGGGCGATCCACCTGTCCCTGCCGGGCCACTTCACGCCCGACCCGACCGAGCTCGACTTCCTCGACATCATGGCCGACACCTGCGCCCAGGCCTTCGAGCGGATCGAGGCCTCCGCGGTGGCCCGGCGGCAGACCGCGCGGCTGCAGTTCCTCGCCGAGGCCTCCATCGAGCTGGCGAGCAGCCTCGACCTCGAGGTCACGATCAACCGGGTCGCCCGGCTGGCCGTGCCCACCTTCGCCGACTGGTGCGCCATCGACGTCGTCCGCGACGGCCGGGTGCACCGGCTCGCCGTCGCGCACGTCGACCCGCGCAAGGTCGAGCTCGCGGTCGCGCTGCACGAGCGCTGGCCCCCGGACCCCGCCAGCCCGAGCGGTGCGCGGGCGGTCGCGCTCACCGGGCGGCCCGAGCTGATCCACGAGATCACCGACGAGATGCTCGTCGCCGGCTCCCGCGACCCCGAGCAGCTGCGCATCGCGCGCGAGCTGCAGCTGCGCAGCGCGCTGCTCGTGCCGCTGTGGGTGCGCGGCCGGGTGATCGGCGTGATCTCGTGGGTGTCGACCGACGAGCACCGGCTCTACGACGAGGACGACGTGCGCTTCGCCGAGCACCTCGCCCGGCGTGCGGCGACCGCCATCGACAACTCCGAGCTCTACAGCCAGACCCGGGCCGCGGCCGAGCAGCTGCAGCACGCGGTGCTGCCCCAGGCAGCTCGTCGGCGACGACCGCTGGGACGTCTCCTGCCACTACCGGCCCTCGGGCCGGGCCGAGGTGGGCGGCGACTTCTACGACGCCTTCGCGCTCGCCGACGGCCGGTACGTCGCCTTCCTCGGTGACGTCATGGGGCGCGGGGTCGCGGCCGCGGCCGCCATGGCCGAGATGCGGGCGGCCACCCGCGCCTTCGCGTCGATCGACCCCGACCCGGCCTTCGTGCTGCACCGGCTCGACCAGATGGTGGGCGCGTACGGCAGCGACCAGCTGGTGACCCTCGTCTACGTGCTCGCCGACGCGGCGTCGGACCGGCTGCTGGTCGGCAACGCCGGCCACCCGCCGCCGTCGCTGCTGCGGGCCGACGGGTCGGTCGAGCAGCTGCCGTTCGCCGACGGCCCGCCGCTCGGGGTCGCGGCCGACGACCGCGCGGCGCTCGCCGTCCCGTTCGGGGTCGGCGACACCCTCCTCGCGTTCACCGACGGGCTGGTCGAGCGGCGCGACGAGGACATCGACACCGGGCTGGCCCGGCTGGCCCGGGAGGTGCCCGCCCTCGCGCGCGACCTCGCTCGCGAGCGGTGTGGACCGGCTCGTCGAGGCCGTGCGCGACGACACCTACGACGACGACATGGCGGCCCTGGGGCTGCGCCGCTTGCGCTAGCGGCCGCCCACCGGGCTGTCGGTGCGGTGGCCGGCGGGGTCCACGACGGGGGCCCGGTAGTGGTGGGCGAAGGCGGCCGCCTCGGGCGGTGGGGGTACCAGCGAGACGACCACCCGGCACCCGGGGTCGCCCACCGCGATCCGTTCCTCGAGCAGCACGGCGACGTCGTCGGGGCTGTTGCGGGCGGCGATCCCGCCGAAGACGCTCGACGTCATCCGGCACAGCGCCGGGGCGCGCAGCACGGTGTCGCCGAACGGGCAGCGGGTGTTCTCCAGGACGATCCGCTCGGGGGTCGCCTCGACCACGGTGAAGCCACCGTCGATGGCGTGCTTGAGGCGCACGAAGCACCGGCCGAGCTGCTCGGGCGTCATCGCGCCCACGACCTGCTCGGCGAGGCGGAACTCCTCCTCCATCTGCCCACCGATGTCCGCGCCCACCTGGGCGACCGCGGCCTCGGCGGCATCCGGGCCGTGGTTGGTCTCGAGCGCCTGCGAGAGCTGCACGACGATCGCGCGCAGGAACGACTCCTTGCCGAAGCCGCCCTCGGGCCGGGCCTCGTCCATCGCGGGCAGCACGTTGGTGGGCCGTCGGGGTGGGTCGATGGTGGCAGTCGTGCGCCGCGGCACGGGGAGGGTGATCGACACGACCATGCCGGCGTTGGCCCGCACCGACGCGCTGACCTCGGGCGCCAGTGCCTGGATGATCAGCAGGCCGCGCCCGGAGTCGGCCATCATCTCGTCGAGGTCGGTGAGCTCGTCGTCGAGGGTGTCCGGGTCCATGACGGCGACGGATGCCGGCAGGCGGGGTGCCGCGGTCAGCCCGCCGGAGTCGAACCCGGGGCCGATGTCGTAGACCTGCAGCACCGGCAGCTCGGTGGCCCAGCTCAGCGAGACCCAGACCGGGCCGCCGGTGTGCCGGATCGCGTTGCCGACGGCCTCGGAGACGATCAGCTCGGCGTCGGTGATCTCGTCGGCGCTGCCGGGAACCGCGTGCCGCTCGAGGTACTGGCCCAGCTCGCGGCGCAGGTCACCCACCAGCTCGCGGCGATCGAGGTACCAGTCCACCGGTCCAGTGTGCTCCCGCGCAGGTCAGCGCGGCTCGGGGTTTACACGCGTTCTCCGCGGTGGCCCGCCCGGCCTGCGCAGAGGGGTGGCCGCGCCGGGTCGGCTCGGCCATGCTGTGCGGGTGACCGAACGCAACGTCCTCGGCGGCGAGCTCCAGGAGTGCGGCACCGACCCGATGACCGGGTTCTACCGCGACGGCTGCTGCAGCACGGGCCCCGAGGACCTCGGCAGCCACACGATCTGCGCGGTCGTCACCGCCGAGTTCCTCGAGCACCAGCGCGCCATCGGCAACGACCTGTCGACCCCGGTGCCGGCCTTCCGCTTCCCCGGCCTGGTGCCCGGCGACCGGTGGTGCGTCACGGCGGCGAACTGGGCGCGCGCCCACAACGAGGGCGTCGCGGCCCCGGTCGTGCTCGCGGCGACGCACGAGGCGGTGCTGCGGGTGGTGCCGCTGGCCGCCCTGCAGCAGCACGCGGTCGACGTCCCGGAGGACCTCAGCTCGCTCGAGCCCTGAGCACCCCGACCGCAGGGCAACCTTCGACAGCCGCCCTGCTGACCTGCGGGTTCGTGCGCTCGTGACGCCCACCCGGCATCCGGCCTGACCTAGCGTCGGGCACTCCGACGACCCCTCGAGGAGCAGCGATGTCCCACCACGACGACGGCGCCGAGCACGTGCACGACCTGATCAAGGACCAGCGCACGGCGATGCTGACGACGGTCCACGACGACGGCGGCACGCTGGCGTCGCGGCCGATGGCCTGCCAGCAGGCCGACCCCGACGGCACGCTGTGGTTCCTCGCCTTCTCGGACTCGGAGAAGGCCGAGGAGATCCGTCGCCGCCCCGACGTCAACGTGGCGTTCACGCAGGAGGGCAAGTGGGTCTCGGTGGCGGGCCGGGCGTCGGTGACCCAGGACCCGGCGAAGGCGCGCGAGCTGTGGAACGACTTCGCGGAAGCCTGGTTCCAGTGCGAGCCGGAGGACCCGCGGGTCGCCGTGATCCGGGTCGACGGTGACAGCGCCGAGTACTGGGACTCCCCGGGCAAGGTCGGCACCCTGGTCGGGGTGCTCAAGGCGAAGGTGACCGGCGAGCGGCCGGACGACGGCGAGAGCGCGACCGTCGACCTCTGAGGTGCGGCGGCCGGTCAGCCGGTGACGGACCGTCAGCCGGTGACCGGCCCGTCCCAGTCCCAGTGCGGCAGCCGCTCGTCGTCGGCGACGGTGTCGGGGGAGTCGGGGTGCAGCCCCATCCGGTCGGTGGACCAGGCGAAGTAGTCGTGCAGCACGCCGCGCAACGGCTGCTCGGTGAGGCCGACGTCGGTGAGCGCCGCGTCGAAGCAGGCCACGGCCCGCTCGTCGAGCTCGCGGTGCTCGCCGTTGCCGGCGTGCATCCGCAGCACGTCGGCCTCGTCGTTCATCGTGTCGGTGAAGGTGGTCGGTCCGCCGAGGGCCTCGGCCCAGTAGGCGGCCAGCCGCTCGACGTGCTGGGGGTGCAGGTCGCCGTGCTCGAACGGGTGGGCGGCCACCGGGTCGGCGAGGCAGCGCTCGTGCCAGGCCCGGGCGAGGGCGAGCAGCCCGGCATCCCCGCCGGCGGCCTCGTGGACGGTGGTCATGCGCTCGATCGTCCTCGGCCCGGATGCCGTGGGCAAGGGCGGCCGGGCGGGCGGCGGGAGGGGCGGCCTGCACCCGTGACGGTGTCGGAGCCCGGGCGTAGCGTCGACGGACGCGGGTGACCACCGCGCCCGCGGCCACCACCACCGCCCGAGGAGACCACCATGGCAGCAGTGCTCAACCCGTACCTGAACTTCAACGGCAACGCCCGCGAGGCGATCACCTTCTACCAGCAGGTGCTCGGCGGCGAGCTCAACATCAGCACCTTCGCCGAGTTCGGCGGCGGCGAGGGTGGCGACGGCGTCATGCACGCCCAGCTCGAGACCCCCGACGGCTTCACCCTGATGGCGTCCGACACCGGGCCCGGCATGGGCGAGGTGACCGCGGGCAACAACTTCGCGGTGAGCCTCAGCGGCGACGACGACGCCCTGCGCGGCTACTTCGCGGCGCTGGCCGAGGGCGGCACCGTCACGATGCCGCTCGAGAAGCAGATGTGGGGCGACGAGTTCGGCATGCTCACCGACCGGTTCGGCATCTCGTGGCTGGTCAACATCGGCACCGGCGGCGGCGCCGACGCCGGCTGACCACCGCGCTCAGCGCAGGGCCGCGACCGCGTCCTCGAGCTCGTCCAGCGCCTCGCCGGTGTGCACGGCGAGGCGCTGGAGGTGCGGCAGTGCCTCCCGGTCGCCGACGAAGCCGATGTCGAGGGCACCCGGCGTACGAGTGGGCGGTGATGTTGAGCGCCATCGAGTGGCCCGGGATCGACACCGGGTAGGTGGCCTCCAGCCGGGCCCCGCGCCAGTAGAGCGTCTCCTTCGGGCCGGGCACGTTCGAGATGCAGACGTTGAGCGTGGTCGGCACCGGCACCGGGAGCCCGCTCATCGCCCGGCCCACCTGCAGCGCGGCCGGCGCGAGCAGCAGCGCGCTGTAGGCCATCACGGCATCCGCGCTCATCCCGCGCATCCGGGCCTTCGCCGCCCGGGCGGAGGCCGTGATCGTCGCGAGCCGCACGAGCGGGTCCTCGATGTCGGTCGCCAGCGACACCAGGGTCGCGCCGACGGCGTTGCCGCCGCCCTCGCTCTCCTTGGGGCGCACGTTGACCGGGATGAAGGCGATCAGCGGGCTCGGCGGCAGCTGCTGCATGTCGGCGAGGAACCGGCGCAGGCCACCGGCGCAGATCGCCATGAGCACGTCGTTGAGGGTCGCGCCGCGGGCCTTGGCGATCGCGCGCAGCCGGCCGAGGTCGTACTGCTGGGTCGCGAACCGGCGGGACTGGCCGACCCGGCTGTTCAGCACCGAGTGCGGTGCCTGGTACGACGTCACGGCGCGGGTCGAGGTGCGCCCGCGCCGCAGCTGGGTCTCGACCAGTGCCTTGGCGACCGAGGGCGTCGTGCCCACCGACGACGCCAGGCCGCGCACGATCGAGGCGAAGTCACCGACCGGGTCGGCCTCGCGCGGGGCGCGCTTGCGCTTGGTGAGGCTGAAGAAGAACGGGTGCTCGCGGTCGTCGGGGTCCTGCGACAGGCCCCGCTCGAGCAGCCGCATGCCGGTGTAGCCGTCGACGAGGGAGTGGTGGATCTTGATGTACGCCGCGAACCGGTTGCCGGACAGCCCCTCGATGATGTGCAGCTCCCACGGGGGCCGGCGGAAGTCGAGCGGGTTGGAGTGCAGGCGCGACACGAGCACGCCGAGCTCGCGCTCGCCGCCCGGGCTCGGCAGGGCGGAGTGCCGCACGTGGTAGTCGATGTCGAACTCGTCGTCGACGACCCAGCGGTGCACCGGCTGGCGCATCAGCATGCGGGTCTGCAGCCGCAGGTTCCACGGCGGCTCGATCGGCGAGGTGCGCAGGGCGGCGACGAGGTCGGTCAGGAACTCCGGGCCGGCGTCGTCGGGCAGCGACAGGTGCAGCATCGAGGCGACGTGCATGAGGGTCTCGTTGGTCTCCCCCATGAGGAAGATCGAGTCCAGGGGTGACGCCCAGCGTGCTCCGGCCACGAGCGGTCAGACCGCCCGGCCGTGGGCGTCGGGGAGGGTGGTCGCCGACCCGTCGTACGGCATCCAGCGGCCCTCCGGCTGCGCGAGCCGGTCGGCGATGACGCGCAGCGTCTCGAGCTCGTGGCCGTAGCCGAGGTGGCTGGCGTGCACCTCGATGTTCTCGGTCTGCGGGGCCGGCTCGGACACGCAGCACTGCCACGCGACGATGCCGTCGGTGCGCGAGTAGATGCACGTGGTGGGCACGCTCAGCGGCGAGGCGCGCTGGGCCAGGGCCTCCTCGGTGAACATCCGGGCGAGGTGGCGGCGGTTCATGATGCGGTACATCGTCCAGGCGCGGGTGGAGGCCGGGTGGCCCCGGAACGGGCTGCCGAGCGTGATGACCGAGCGGGTGTGGCCGGGCAGCGCGCGGGCCATCTCGCGGGCGTAGATGCCGCCGGCGCTCCAGCCGACGAGGCTGACCCTGCGCTCGTAGCGGTCGTGCAGCTCGAGCAGGAGGTCCTCGAGCCGGTCGGCGAGCTCGGGGCTGGCCCCGAGGTTGCGGCCCTGGCGCCAGTCGTGGGCGCGGTAGCCGAGGCGGCGCAGGTGGCTGCGCAGGAAGGCCGTCGACTCGGGCCCGGCGAGGAAGCCGGGCAGCACGATGACGGGGTGGCCGTCGCCCTGCGGCCAGGTGTGCAGGTCGCGGGTGCGCAGCGCCGAGCTGGCCAGCTCGAGCCCCATCCGCCACTCCCGGCGCGCCTGCCAGGCCGTCGGCGCGGGGGCACCGTCGGCGTTCGGCAGCTCGGTCGGGTCGAGCATCACGGCTCCTGGTTCGGGCGCCGCGAGGCCTGGCTGCCGGGTCGCGACGCTGCGAGTGTGGCAAGGGGCAGTGTGACACGCGCACCTGTCGTTCGGGACGGGAACACGGCGGCAGCGGTGGGGAGTTGAGTGAGGTGGAGCGCCGTACCGTGTTGTGCTCCGACCTGTCCGAAGGGGACCCCATGACCGCCACCGACCAGCTGCGCGCCGCGCTGCGCGACCTCGAGGCCAAGGCCCGCGAGCTCGAGCTCGAGAAGAAGCTCGAGGCGTTCGCCGACCAGGCCGACCACTACCTGCGCGAGGCCGCCGTCAAGGCCGGCGACTACGCGCACGACAACCGCGGCCGCGTCGAGGAGACCCTCGACAAGGCCGGTGCCAAGGTCGACGAGAAGACCGACGGCAAGTACACGCGCTACGTCGACAAGCTGAAGACCGGCGTGCTCGTCGGCGTCGACTGGGTGGCCGAGCAGCGCGAGAGCTCGTCGACGCCGCCCTGGGCGCAGGGCACCCGCTGGGGCAGTGAGCCGGATGCCGGTGCCGCGGCCCCCGCGTGCCGGTCCGGACGCTCCGGCCGGGTCCGCCGACTCGGACGCCTGGGTCGACGTCACCGACACCCCGCCCTCGACGCAGGGGCCCACCGACTCGAAGTAACGACTGGGTTCGAGGTGATCTTCCGGTCTCCCTGACCAGAGCATCACCTCGAACCAGTCGCGGCTCCGCGCATTCGAGGTGATTCGCTGGTCCTGGGGGCCAGCAGATCACCTCGAACCGTCGGGCGGCGCGGACCGGCTCCGACATCGGACCCCGGCCACCGGCATACGGTGGGGTGATGGCGACGACCCGCACCGAACGCGACACCATGGGCGCCGTCGAGGTGCCCGCCGACCGGTACTGGGGCGCCCAGACCCAGCGCAGCCTCGAGCACTTCGACATCGGCCGCGACACCTTCGTGTGGGGCCGGGCGGTGATCCGCGGGCTCGGGCTGCTGAAGAAGAGCGCGGCGCTGGCGAACGCCGACCTCGGGCTGCTCGACGTCGAGGTCTCCCGGGCGATCGTGCAGGCCGCCGACGAGGTGGCGCGCGGTGAGCTCGACGAGCACTTCCCGCTGGTCGTCTTCCAGACCGGGTCGGGCACCCAGAGCAACATGAACGCCAACGAGGTGATCGCCAACCGCGCGATCGAGATCCTCGGCGGCGAGCTCGGCTCGAAGTCACCGGTGCACCCCAACGACGACGTCAACAAGAGCCAGTCGAGCAACGACACCTTCCCCACCGCGGTGCACGTGGCCGTCGTCCTCGAGCTCGCCGAACGGCTGCACCCGGCCGTCGACGGGCTGGTCGCGGCACTGGAGGCCAAGGCCGCGGAGCTCGGCGACGTCGTCAAGGTGGGGCGCACCCACCTGCAGGACGCGACGCCGGTGACGCTCGGCCAGGAGATCGGGGCCTGGGCGGCGCAGATCCGCGACGCGCAGGACGACGTGCGCTACGCCGGCGACCGGGCTCGGGCGCTGGCCATCGGGGGCACCGCGGTCGGCACCGGGCTCAACGCGCCGGCCGGGTTCGGGCCGCTCGTGGCGTCACACCTGTCGATCGAGACGGGGGAGTCGTTCCAGCAGGCGCAGAACCTGTTCGTGCAGCTCGCGTCGCACGACGCGCTCGTGGCCGTGTCGTCGTCGCTGCGGACCCTGGCCGGGGCGCTGATGAAGATGGCGAACGACGTGCGCTGGCTGGCGTCGGGGCCGCGGACCGGCATCGGCGAGCTGCGCATCCCGGAGAACGAGCCGGGCTCGTCGATCATGCCGGGCAAGGTGAACCCGACCCAGTCCGAGGCGATGACGATGGTGGTCACGCGGGTGTTCGGCAACGACGCGACGGTGGGCTTCGCCGGCACGCAGGGCAACTTCCAGCTCAACGTGTTCACGCCGGTGATGGCGCACGCGGTGCTCGAGTCGATCCGGCTGCTGGCCGACGCGAGCCGCTCGTTCACCGAGCACTGCGTCGTGGGGCTCGCGGCCGACCGCGAGCGGATCGCCGCGAACCTCGACGCCGACCTGATGCTGGTCACCGCGCTGGCGCCGCACGTCGGCTACGACACCGCCGCCGCGATCGCCAAGCAGGCCCACCGTGACGGGTCGACCCTGCGCGAGGCGGCGCTCGCGTCGGGTGCGGTCAGCGCCGACGACTACGACCGCTGGGTCGACCCCGAGGCGATGACCCACCCCGGCTGACCGGCCGGCCGGCCCGACGGGCCGTACGCCGCCGACAGCGGATGCCGCGGGTCGGGCAGTCCGACCCCGAGACCATCACTGAGGTTATCCATCTCATTTGAGTAGGTTATGGATTGCACCGCTGCGGCATGCTCACGCTTCACCGACGACGGCTTCAAGGAGTCGATCCGCGCGGAGACCGGCCTGCGCCCGCCGTGGGCGGCCGAGGCGTTCTCCGATGTCGTGGACGACGTGCGGCAGTCGCTCGCCCGGATCGAGAACAGCCCGTTCATCCCGGTCAAGGACTCGGTGCGCGGCTTCGTCTTCGACGTGGCCACCGGCCGCCTCGACGAGGTGCACCCCGGCTGAGCCGCCGGCCGCGGTTAGGCTCCGAGCACCAGATCTCGCGCCGGCCGCCCGCACGGGGTCGTCCGAGCAGCGACCCGACCAGCCACCCGAGGGGCCATGAGCCAGCCACGCGCACGCGGTGCCGACGTCACGTTCACGCCCTCGGCCGGGCGCACCCTGGGCGTCGAGTGGGAGGTGGGCCTGCTCGACCCCGTCACCCTCGACCTGGTCTCGCGCGCCGACGAGCTGCTCGGGCTCGCCAACGCCACCGACGTCGCCAGCTCACGCCCGGCCGACCAAGTCGCGTTCGACGGTCACCCAGGAGCTGCTGCGCAACACGGTCGAGATCGTCACGGGCGTGTGCGCGAACGCCGAGCAGGCGGCCTCCGACCTCGCCGACGGGCTGGGCCGGGTGCACGCCGCGGCCACCGAGCTCGACGTGCTGCTCTACGGCGGCGGGTCGCACCCGTTCGCGCGCTGGGAGGACCAGGAGGTCAGCGACGGCCACCGGTACGCGACCCTGATCGACCGCACCCAGTGGTGGGGCCGGCAGATGGTGATCTTCGGCGTCCACGTGCACGTCGGCATCCGGTCCGCGGCGAAGGTGTGGCCGCTGATCAACGCGCTGCTCACCTACCACCCGCACCTCACCGCGCTGTCGGCGTCGTCGCCGTACACCGCGGGCACCGACACCGGCTACGCCAGCAACCGCACCATGCTCTTCCAGCAGCTGCCGACAGCCGGGCTGCCGTTCCAGTTCGAGACGTGGTCGCAGTACCGCACCTACCTCGACGACGTGTTCGCCACCGGGGTCATCACCGACGCCAGCGAGCTGCGCTGGGACATCCGGCCCTCGCCGCTGCTCGGCACGATCGAGGTGCGCGCCTGCGACGGCTTCTCCCGGCCGGAGGACGTCGTGGCCGTGGCGGCGCTCATCCACTGCCTGGTGCTCGACCTCGAGCACCAGCTCGACGAAGGGGTGCTCCCACCGCCGCTCCCGCCGTGGCACGTGCAGGAGAACAAGTGGCGCGCAGCGCGATACGGCCTCGACGCCATCATCATCCGCGACGCCGACAACACCGAGGTGCACGTCGTCGACGACATCAACGAGCTGCTCGAGCGGCTCGAGCCGACCGCCCGCACGCTCGGCTGCACCCGCGAGCTCGCCGGCATCACGGACATCCTGGATGCCGGTGCCGGCTACCAGCGGATGCGCGCGGCCGCCGAGGCGGACGGGGCCGATCGACCTGCGGGCCGCCGTGCGCGAGATGGTCGTCCACCCGACCCGCTGACCGCTCAGGTCGCCGCCCGGCTCAGGTGTCGAGCAGCTCGCGCAGGTCGTCGGCGGTGAGGGCCGAGGACATCGCGGCGCCCTCGTCGACGACCCGGGCGAACAGGTCGCGCTTGCGCTCCTGCAGCGCGACGACCTTCTCCTCGATGGTGTCGCGCGAGACCATCCGGTAGACGTTGACCGGGCGGGTCTGGCCGATGCGGTGGGTGCGGTCGATGGCCTGGGCCTCGGCGGCCGGGTTCCACCACGGGTCGAGCACGAACACGTAGTCGGCCTCGGTGAGGGTGAGCCCGAACCCGCCGGCCTTGAGCGAGATGAGGAACACCGGCGCGGTGCCCTCGCGGAACGACGCGATGCGCTCGGCGCGGTTGCGGGTGGAGCCGTCGAGGTACTCGTAGGCGATGCCGTCGGCCTCGAGCCGGGCGCGCACGATCTTGAGGAACCCGGTGAACTGGGAGAACACCAGCGCCCGGTGCCCTTCCTCGGACAGCTCCTCGAGCTGCTCGACCAGGGCGTCGACCTTCGCCGACGACGCGATGCCGGCGTACGCCTCGTCGACGAGCGACGGGTCGAGCGACATCTGCCGCAGCACGGTGAGCGCGCGCAGGATGGCGATCCGGTTGCCGTTGACGTCGTCGATCAGCCCGAGCAGCCGCTGCCGCTCGCGCTGGAGGTGCCGGTCGTAGATCGCCCGGTGCCGCGGGTGCAGGTCGACCGAGAGCACCTGCTCCATCTTCGGCGGCAGCTCGGTGGCGACGGCCTCCTTGGTGCGCCGCAGCATCAGCGGCCGGATGCGGCGCCGCAGCGCGGCGAGCCGCTCGGCATCCCCGCCGTTCTCGATCGGCTTGGCCCACAGCTCCTTGAACAGGGCCGGCCGGGGGTGCAGCCCGGGCGCCACGATCGACAGCAGCGACCAGAGGTCCATCAGCGAGTTCTCGAGCGGCGTGCCGGTGATCGCGAACTTCGCCCGCGCCGTGAGCCGCCGCACCGCCTGGTAGGTCTTGGCCTGGTGGTTCTTCACGAACTGCGCCTCGTCGAGCACCACCGCGCCCCACGGCCGCGACCGGAACGCCACCTCGTCGATGCGGGCCACGGCGTACGAGGTGATGACGACCTGCGCGCCGGCGATGGTCGTCCTCGAGCCCGCGCCCGGCCTTGTTGCGGGTGCGGTCGACGACGACCGTGCGCAGCGACGGGGCGAACCGCGCCGCCTCGCTCTCCCAGGTCGACAGCACCGACGTGGGGGCCACGACGAGCACCGGGTCGCCGAGCTCGCCGCGCTCGTGCGCCCGCAGCACCATCGCGAGCATCTGCAGCGTCTTGCCCAGGCCCATGTCGTCGGCGAGCACGCCGCCGAGCCCGCAGTCCCAGAGCAGCGACAGCCAGCGGAAGCCGTCGACCTGGTAGGGCCGCAGCGTGGCGTCGAGCCCGGCGGGCAGCTCGGCCGGCTCGACCGCGTCGAGGTCGAGCAGCGCCCCCACGGCTCGTGACCACCGCTCGGACTGCTGCTCGACCACCCCGAGGGCGGCCAGCTCCTCCCACAGCCCGGCGTGCACCACCGAGATGCGCAGCGGGTCGGTGGGCTTGTCCTGCAGCGAGCGGGCCTCGTCGACCAGGGCCCGCAGCGTCTCGAGCTCGGGCCGGTCGAGCGAGAACCAGGTGCCGCTGTCGAGGATCAGGTGCTCGTGCCCGCGGGCGAGCGCCTCGATGAGCGGCGCCAGCGGCACGTCCTCGCCGGCCACCGTGACCGAGATGCCGAGGTCGAACCAGTCGGTGGGGGCGCCGTCGGCCGGGTCGGACGTCGAGACCTGGATCAGCGGCGCGTCGACCGCCTCGCTGTAGGTGGCGGGCTCGCCCACGACGGTCAGCTCGAGGTGACGGCAGCTCTTCGAGCACCGGCAGCAGCTCGGCGAACGCGACCGTGGTGAACCCGTGCAGGCGGATCTCGGGCACCAGGCGCCGGATGCGGGCCACGACCTGCCACAGCGGGTCGAAGCCGGCGACCTCCTCGACCTCGAGCAGCTCGTCGACCAGGGCGCGCTCGGCGGCCCGGTCGCGCATCGGGTCGGGGTCCTCGGCGGCCAGCGGCACCAGCACGCCGCCGGCGTTCGCGCCGTAGCGGAACCCCCACTCCAGGTGGGCCCGGTGCCCGGGCTCGAAGGTGGCGCGCAGGGTGAGCCGCGGCGGCACGGCCTCGGGCAGGTCGAGGTCGCCGGATGCCGCGCGGACCCGGGCCTTGCGTCGCAGGCCGGGCAGGTGGGTGACGATGAAGCGGGCCCAGTCGGCCTCGGGGACCTCGACGACGCCGAGGTCGAGCAGCTTCTGCCGGGTGCCGTCGAGCGGCTCGGCGAGGGCGCCGAGCACGAGGGTCTCGCCGTCGCGCAGGTAGAAGCCGGTGGCGGGCTGCCCGACGAGGGTGGGCCGGGTGCCGGCGGCGCTGGTCGGCAGGTCGAGGCGCGGGTGCAGCTCGGCGCCGTCGTCGGTGCGCACGACGTCGACGACGAGCTCGGCCGGCTCGGGCGCGAACGCGACCTCACCACCCTCGGCGAGGTCGGTGAGCAGCCGCACGCCGGCCCGGTCGGCCGCGCGCAGCAGCGCGACCCAGCCGGGGCCGAGGTGGTCGAGGAGGATGGCGTCCGGCATCCGGCCGTACCCGAACGCGCGCACCGAGCGGCGGTGGGCGTCGGCGACGGCGGTGAGCGCGTCGCGCTGCTCGTCGGCGAACGAGACCCGGCCGAAGCCGTAGTAGCCGCCGGCGAAGGTCTCCCACGAGACGCCGGTGCGGATCCAGCCGCCGCGCACCCCGGGCACGACCGGCCGGATGCGCAGCTGGGCCCGGGCCGGCTCGTCGCGCCGCGGCCCGGTGGCGGGCTCGATGAGGAGGCCGACCTGGGTGTGCTCGGGCTCGAGGTCGTTGTCGTCGAGCAGGCCGCCGAGGGCGCGCTCCCAGGTGGGGCGCGGCGGGGCGGGCGCGCGGCCGACGGCGCGGTCGAGGAGGGGCTGCTTCGTGCGGGCCTCGGCGGCGACCGCGACGGCGTGCTTGCAGTCGCTGCCGACGGGGCACGAGCAGGTGCTGGCCCAGCGGCGCAGCTCGAGCCGGCCGACGCTCGGGGTGGCGACGGGGGTGAGCGAGACGGCGGTGGTGTAGGTCTGGCCGTTGCTGCCGCTGACCCAGCCGGTGGCCTTGGTGCCGTCGTCGGACAGGTCGAGCTCGACCACCCGGCCCTGCTTGGCGTAGGCGAGGCCGCGGGCGACGGTCACCGTGCCGCAGACCTCGTCGAGCTCACGGTTGGTGAGGTCGGCGAGGCGGTCGACGGTGAACACCCGTGCCACCACACGACCTCCACGACGCGACCGCCGGGCCCTGCGAGCCCGAATCCTGAACCACCAACCGTATGCCGTGTGGCTGACATTCCCGGCATGTCGTCCACAGCCCCTGCTCCCCGCACCCGTCCCACCTCGCCCGACCCGACACTTCGCACGACCCACCTCAGGGTGAGGTCTCGACGGGCGGGAGTCGTGACGCGGGCTCAGCGGGGAGGGTGATCGAGAAGGTCGAGCCGTGGCCGAGCTGCGAGGCCACGCTCGCCGACCCGCCGTGGGCCCGGGCGATGGCGTCGACGATCGCCAGCCCCAGCCCGGTGCCCCCGCTCGACGACGACCGACCCCGGTCGACCCGGTGGAACCGCTCGAAGACGTGCGGCAGGTGCTCGGGCGGGATGCCGGGCCCGGCGTCCGCGACGTCGATGCGCACCGACCCCGGCAGCTCGACGACCGACAGCCACACGGGGGTGCCCGCCGGGGTGTGCCGCACGGCGTTGGAGGTGAGCCCGACCAGCGCCTGGGTCAGCCGGTCGCGGTCGCCGGTGACGACGAGCGACTCCGGGGCCGCGACCGTGACCACCCGGTCGGGCGCGACGACCCGCAGGTCGGACGCCACGTCGCGCACGACCACCCCCAGGTCGACCGGCTCGCGCGCCACGACGCCGAGGTCGTCGAGCCGGGCCAGGTCGAGCAGGCCGTCGACGAGCCGCCGCATCCGGGCCGCCTCGTCGCCCATCCGCCGCATGGCGTCGACCATCTCGGCCCGTTCGGCCTCCGCCTGCGCGGCGTCGGTCGCGCGGTCCTCGCCCTCCGCGACCGGGATCCCCGCACGCCCGGTGTGCAGCGCGGCGTACCCCTGCAGCGTGGTCAGCGGGGTGCGCAGCTCGTGCGAGGCGTCGGCGACGAAGCGGCGCATCCGCTCCTGGGTCGCCGCGGTGGTGTCGATCATCGCGTTGAGCGCCTCGCCGAGGCGGGCGGCCTCGGTGCCCGGTGGCCCGGGTGGCACGCGGCGGGTGGTGTCGCCCGCGGTGATGGCGTCGGCGGCATCCGTCATCGCCGCGATCGGGCGCAGGCCGAGCCGGTCGACCCACCACAGCAGCAGGCCGACCACCGCGGCGACGGCGAGCCCGACCAGGCCGAGGGTCATCGTCAGCCGCGTCGTGGCGACGTCGACGGAGGTCAACGGGATGGCGAGCACGGCCTCCGCGCGCCCGTTCGGCAGCGTCGCGGTCACCACCCGCACCCGACGGGCTTCGCCGGATGCCGTGCCGCGCCCCTGCGGGGTGCTCACCTGCTCGCGGGGCCCGAGCCGCGGGACGAGGTTGGGGTCGCTCTGCGGGGTGAGCACCGGGGTGAGGGTGCCGTCGGCCGACATCCGGCCGACCCAGATGTCGGAGAGGCCGGCCGGGGTGGTGGTCGGGCCGGCCGCCTCGGCGCGGGCCGAGGCCAGCAGGATGGCGCGCGGGTTCTGGGCCAGGGCGGCCAGCTGGGCGTCGAGGCGGGAGACGAGGAAGGCCCGCTGCACGAGCACCACCGCCGCGCCGGCGACGAGCAGCACCACGGCCAGGGCGCTGGTGGCGATGACGAGCCGGCGGCGCAGCGTCATCACGGCTCCCGGATCGTGTAGCCGACGCCGCGCACCGTGTGGATCAGCTTGGGCTCGGTCGCGTCGACCTTCTTGCGCAGGGTCGAGACGAACGACTCGATGATCGCGCTCTCGCCGGAGAAGTCGTACTGCCACACGTGGTCGAGGATCTGCGCTCGCGTGACGACCCGGCCGGCGTTGACCAGCAGGCAGCGCAGGAGAGTGAACTCCGTTGCGGTGAGGTGGTGTTCGGTGTCGCCACGCCAGACGCGGTGCTGGTCCTCGTCGAGCAGGAGGTCGTGCACCTGGTGGCGACCGCTGGGGGCGGGCGCGCCGCCCCGTCGCCGCAGGGCCACGTGCACGCGGGCGACGAGCTCCTCGAGCGCGAACGGCTTGACGATGTAGTCGTCGCCGCCGGCGGTGAGGCCGCGCACCCGGTCGGCGGTGTCGGCGCGGGCGGTGAGGAAGAGCACCGGCGCCTCGACGCCCTTGGCGCGCAGCCGGCGGAGCACCTCGAAGCCGTCGAGGTCGGGCAGCATCACGTCGAGCACGACCAGGTCGGGGTAGGCCGGGGTGCAGGCGGCGAGCGCCTCCTCGCCGGTGCCGGCGGTGGCGACGTCGAGGTCGGCCAGCCGCAGGGCGCTCGAGACCAGGTAGGCGATGTTCTCCTCGTCGTCGACGACGAGCACGGTGGGGCGCGGGCTCGTGGTCATCGGCTGGCCGCCCGTCGTCGGGTTGCGTGCCGGGGACCAGTCGTCATGGCGGCCACGCTGCCAGAGCAGCCGTGCCCCTGTCTGGAGGAAACCTCGAGACTTCCTGTGGATCCGGGTGAGCTCCGATCTCCAGCGGATCGCGAGGTTTCCTCGCAGCGGCCGCGAGCCGGCATCCGCAGGGTGGTCCCGTCACCACCGCACCGGCGCCCGCCGGACGGCGCCCCGACCGAAGGAGACCCCCATGTCCCGCCTGCGCACCACCCTCGTCGCCCTCGGCGTCGGCACCGCCCTGGTCGCCACCGGAGCGGTCGTCGCGTCGAACGCCCTGGCGACCCCGGCGCCCGTCGCCGCCGTGGCCGCCGTCGGCGAGTTCGGCCCCGACCCGATGGGCGCCCGCGTCGGCACCGTGGCCGACACGATCGGGGACGCCACCACCGACGGTGCCACCCCCCGGGTCGCCGCCCGCGGCTGGTGGAACAAGCTCACCGACGCGCAGCGCACCTGCCTGAGGGACGCCGCCATCACCCGGCCCGTCGGCCCGCTCGGCGACGCCGAGCGCGCCGCCCTGCGCGGCAAGGTCGAGGCGGCCGCCGCGAAGTGCGACGTCACGCTGCCCTTCGCGAAGGCCCGCGCCTTCTGGGACGGCCTCACCGACGAGCAGCGCAGCTGCCTGCAGGATGCCGCGGTGACCCGCCCGTGGGGACCGCTCACCAAGGAGCAGCGCCAGCAGGTGCGCGCCGACCTCAGGGCCGCGGCGCAGAACTGCGGCGTCACCCTGCCGACGAAGGCGGCCACCACCAGCTGACCTCCGGCGGGGGCAGTCGAGAGTGGAGAACACGCCGCGACGGGTCGACCCGAGGCGGCGTGTTCTCTACTCTCGACCGGCTGCCGACTCGGGGTCGCCCGCGATCGCGCCGCGGGCGAGCAGGGCCGCCTCGCGCTCCTGCACCACCAGCGAGCACGCGGCCAGGAAGCGCTCCATGCTCGCGCCCGGGGTGGTGTCGCCGAAGTAGCGCGACACCAGGGCCGCGTGCGTGGCGTCGGGGTGGGCGACCGCCGCGTCGACGATCTCGGGCGCGCGCCCGGCATCCGCCGCGTCGAAGAGCGTCAGCTCGCGCACCAGGCCCGACTCCGGCAGCGCGGCGCGCGGCTCGGCGGGGCGGGTGACGAGCAGCGGCTTGCCGGTGGCGAGCCAGTCGTAGGCGACGGCGGAGATGTCCATGACCGCGACGTCGGAGGCCGCGAGCTGCCAGCCGAAGCCGCCCTCGACGTCGATGACGTGGCCGGCCGTGGGGTCGGCGGAGTTGGCGCCGCGCAGCACCTCGACGATGTCGTCGTGGGCGGTGCGCGCCTCGCGCAGCGAGATGCCGGTGCGCGGGTGCGGCCGGTAGATCACCCGGTGCCGCCCGGTCGCGACCAGGGCCCGCACCATCGCCGGGCCGTGCGAGATGACCGAGGAGTAGCGCATCGACGCCCGGTCGCCCTCCCAGGTGGGGGCGAAGAGCACCACGGTGCGGCCGTCGCGCGGCAGCGTCGGGCCCGGGGAAGTCGACGTCGACCTGCGGCCGGCCCACCTCGACCAGCGACGACTCGTCGAAGCCGATCAGCTTGCGCATGATCCGCTCGCGGGCGGCCGTGCCGGCGATGAACACCCGGTCGTACGCCTTGAGCTGGTTGCTCGACATGTAGTCCTTGTCGGACTCGCCGTGGCAGATGAACACGTGGGCGGGGTCGGCGAAGCGCATCGCCGCGAAGTTCGCCTGGTTCTGGTTCACGTAGAGGATCGCCCGCACCCGCTGGCGGCGCATGAACGTCTCCATCGCGTCGACGTTGGGGGCGTGGTGCACCGGTACCGGGCGAGAGCCGCAGCAGCTCGCGGGTGGTCTGCCAGTTGCGCGACAGCACGGTGACGTGGTGCCGCTCGTGCAGCCGGCGCAGCGGCTCGAACCACTGGTCGACCTGGTAGAGGTTCTCCGGGTCGTCGACGAAGTAGACCGCGATCTCGACGGTGCCGTCGGGCACCGGCGGGCGCTGGGCCAGCTCGGCCCGCACCGCCCGACGAGCCCGCAGCAGGCGCACGCCATCGGTGAGGATGCCGCGGACCTTGCGCGACGTCGTCGGCGACCGGCATCAGGCGGTGAACCGGTCCGCGACCTCGAGCGCGCGGTCGAGGATGTCGAGGCCCTCGGCCATCTCGTCGGCCGACGTCGTGCACGGCGGCACGACGTGGGTGCGGTTGAAGTGGATGAACGGCCACAGCCCCTCGGCCTTGCAGGCGGCGGCGAACTCGTTCATCGGCCCGGCGGCGGCGCCCCCCGCGTTGTAGGGGACCAGGGGCTCGCGGGTCTCGCGGTCGCGCACGAGCTCGAGCGCCCAGAAGAAGCCGAGCCCGCGCACCTCGCCGACGCTCGGGTGCTTGGCGGCGATCTCGGCCAGGCGCGGCGCGATGACGGTGTCGCTGACCTTGCGGACGTTCTCGAGGATGCCCTCCTCCTCGAAGATCCGGATCGACGCGACGGCCGACGCGCAGGCGAGCGGGTGGCCCGAGTAGGTGAGGCCGCCGGGGAAGGCGCGCTCGGCGAAGGTGTCGGCGATGGCGTCGGAGATGACCACGCCACCGAGCGGCACGTAGCCGGAGTTGACGCCCTTGGCGAAGCAGATCAGGTCGGGGGTGACGCCCCAGTGGTCGACGGCGAACCACTCGCCGCAGCGGCCGAAGCCGGCCATGACCTCGTCGGCGATCCAGACGATGCCGTGCTCGTCGCAGATCTCGCGGACGCCGGCGAGGTAGCCGTCCGGCGGCACGAGGATGCCGTTGGTGCCCACCACGGTCTCGAGCATGATCGCGGCGATCGTGCGACGGGCCCTCGACCATGATCGTGTCGCGCAGGTGCTGCAGGGCGCGCTCGCACTCCTGCGCCTCGCTCGTCGCGTGGAAGGCCGAGCGGTAGGGGTACGGGCCCCAGAAGTGCACGATGCCGCTCATCCCGGGCTCGCTCGGCCAGCGGCGCGGGTCGCCGGTGGCGGTGATGGCCCCGGCGGTCGCGCCGTGGTAGCTGCGGTAGGCGGTGAGCACCTTGTGGCGGCCGGTGTGCAGGCGCGCCATCCGCATCGCGTTCTCGGTGGCCTCGGCGCCGCCGTTGGTGAAGAACACCCGGTTCAGCGTGCCGGGGGCGAGGCCGGCGATGAGTCGGGCTGCCTCGGAACGGGACTCGTCGGCGAAGCTCGGCGCGATGGTGCACTGCCGGGCCGCGGCCTCCTGGATCGCCGCGACCAGCTTCGGGTGCTGGTAGCCGATGTTGACGTTGACCAGCTGGCTGGAGAAGTCGAGGTAGCGCTTGCCCTCGAAGTCCCAGAAGTGGCTGCCCGACGCGGCGGCGATCGGCAGCGGGTTGATCAGCGCCTGCGCCGACCACGAGTGGAAGACGTGGGCGCGGTCGTCGCGCGAGACCTGCGCGCCACGGGCGGGGTCGGTGTGGATCTGCGGCTCGGGGAAGGTGCTCATCGGGCGAGGCCTCTCGTGCGTCTGCGGTGTGGAGAGCTGCTGGTCAGCCGGGAAGGGTGAAGATCGTGCGGTGCCACGGCTTGTGGGCCACCGCGGTGTTGTCGTGCATGACGTGCTTGACGTTGGTGTACTCGTCGAACGAGTAGGCCGACATGTCCTTGCCGAAGCCGCTGTGCCGGTACCCACCGTGCGGCATCTCGCTGATGATCGGGATGTGGTCGTTGACCCACACGCAGCCGGCCCTGATCTCGCGGGTGGCGCGGCCGGCCCGGTAGGTGTCGCGGGTCCAGGCCGAGGCGGCGAGCCCGAACGCGGTGTCGTTGGCCAGGCGCGATCGCCTCGTCGTCGTCGTCGAACGCCACGACGGCGAGCACCGGGCCGAACACCTCGTCGCGCCAGATCTCGGAGTCGAGCGGCACGTCGATGACCAGGGTGGGCTCGTAGTAGCAGCCGCGGGCGAGGTCGCCGGTGGGGGTCTGGCCGCCGGTGACGACCTTCGCGTAGCCGCGGGCGCGCTCGACCATGCCGGCCACCTTGGCCTGGTGGGCCGGCGAGCTCAGCGGGCCGAGGTCGGTGGCCTCGTCGCCGGTCGGGCCGATGCGCACGGCGGCCATCAGGTCGGCGACGCCGGTGACGAAGGCGTCGTACACCGAGCGGTGCACGATCGCGCGGGTGGCGGCGGTGCAGTCCTGGCCGGCGTTGATCAGGGATGCCGCGACGGCGCCGTGGATGGCGGCCTCGAGGTCGGCGTCGTCGAAGACCACGAACGGCGCCTTGCCGCCGAGCTCGAGGTGCACCCGCTTGCCGGTGGCGGAGGCCGTGGCCATCACCTGGCGGCCGACGTTGGTGGAGCCGGTGAACGAGGTCATCGCGACGTCGGGGTGGCCGACGAGGTGCTGGCCGGCGACCGGGCCGGTGCCGGTGACCACGTTGACGACGCCGGCGGGGGCGCCGGCCTCGGTGAACGCCTCGGCGAAGATCAGGCTGAGGTGAGCGGGGTGATCTCGGCGGGCTTGAGCACGATGGTGTTGCCGGCGGCGATGGCGGGCAGCACCTTCCAGGCGGCCATCTGCAGCGGGTAGTTCCACGGGGCGATCGAGCCCGACGACGCCGATCGGCTCGCGCCGGATGGATGACGTGTGGTCGCCGGAGTACTCGGCGCGTCGCCATGCCGTCGAGGCGGCGGGCGGCGGTGCCGAAGAAGGCGGTGTTGTCGACGGTGCCCGGCACGTCGAACTCGCGGGCGAGCCGGATCGGCTTGCCGGCCTGGCGGCTCTCGAGCTGCGCGAGCTCCTCGGCGCGCTCGTCGAGCAGCTGCGGCGGCCTTGAGCAGCACGGTCGAGCGCTCGACCGGCGTGGCCCGGCTCCACTCCTCGAAGGCGGCGGATGCCGCGGCGACCGCGGCGTCGACGTCGTCGTGCCCCGCGAGGGTGACCGTCTCGATGGTCTCGTTGGTGCTCGGGTCGACCACGTCGAAGGTCTGGCCCGAGCCGGCGTCACGCCGCTGCCCGCCGATGTACTGGTGCATGAGCGCGAGCATACGGGGCGGCCGTGGGTTCCGGAAAGTGCAGTCCCGGCCCCGCAGAGGTGCGGATTCCGCGGTCGGCGTGCGTCACGGCATCCGGTATCGGTCGGTGGATGCGGGGTTCCGGCGTCCGGAGCCGGACCGGTGCCGTGCGAGTGGTGGCGTCGCGAGCTGGGCGGTGCGGAGTCGGGAGCAGTTCGACGGTCTCAGGTGCTTCTGCACGGCTCAGGGTCGGTACCCGGCCCTGACTCGGCGAAGTGCTCCTGACTTCGCGGGGAGGTGGGAGCACGCAGCCGGACGTGCGGACGGGGCGCCGACCACCGAAGTGGTCGACGCCCCGTCGGCGTGTGGTGCTGGGTGCTGCTGGCGTCAGCCGTTGACCGCGCGCTTGAGCTGCGCGGCAGCCTTGAAGCCGACCGAGGTCGACGCGGCGATGGCGATCTCGGCGCCGGTCTGCGGGTTGCGGCCGGTACGGGCCGCGCGCTCACGGGTCTCGAACGTGCCGAACCCGGCGAGGCGGACGTCCTCACCCTTGGCGAGCTGCTCACCGATGACGTCGAGCGCCGCGCCGATGATCTCCTCGGCGGCGGTGGCGGAGACGTCGGCGCGCTGCGCGACGACCTGGGCGATGTCCTTCTTGGTCATGTCACTCCTTGTTGCGGGGAATCGTTCGTGTCGACGCTAGCAAAGGCCGGGGACGGACCACGTATCCCCCCACGAGGCGTCGCGTGCTGCACGGTAGGCGATCGGGTCGCGCTTCGTCACCACGACCCGCCCGGCGGACCCGTCGGAGTCGCAGACCTCGAGCTGCACGAGCCCCTTGCGGGTCACCGGATGCCGCAGCACCCGCCCCCCGGCGGACGTCACCGGAGCACGCGACGCGAGCACGTAGGAGAACTTCTCGTCCTCGTGGCCGAGCCGCCCGCCCTTGACCCGCCGGTGCAGCGCGCTGCGGTCGAGCCGCACCGCGAAGTGGCACCAGTCGCCGGGCCGGGCGGCCACCGGGCAGGCGCCGTCCTGCGGGCAGGGCGCCAGCAGGTGCCACCCCGCGTCGGTGAGCCGGGACCGCGCCGCCAGCACCGCGGCGTACCCGCGCGGGGTGCCGGGCTCGACGACGAGCACCAGCTGCGCCGCCGCCGCGACGGCCGCGTCGACCACCGGCGCGTGCAGCGACTCGGCGAGCTCGCCGAGCACGTAGCTGACGACCACGAGGTCGGCCCCGGGCAGCGCGACGCCCGGCCCGAGCAGCGCTCGCGACCAGGTGGCACCCGCCACCACCGGCGGGCCGTGCCGGCCGATCCGGGCCCCGAGGGCCAGGGCGTCGGTCGAGCCGTCGAGCACGGTGGCCTGCTCCAGCGACGGGAAGGCCTCGGCCACCGCCCAGGTCGCGGCGCCGGTGCCACCGCCCACGTCGAGCACCGTCCGCACGTCGAGGTCGGGGGCGAGGTCGGTCGCGTGGCGCAGGGTGCGCGCCACCGCGGCGTGCGTGGCCGGCATCCGGTAGGCGGCGTAGGCGGCTGCCGTGGTGGGGTCGCGCAGCACCTGCGCGGTCGGTGGCGCTCCGCTGCGGTACGCGTCGATGAGGGATGCCGTGGCGCGCCGCAGCGGGTCGGCCGGCAGCCCGTCGAGCACGGTGTCGAGGGCGGCGCTGAGCGGGTGCGGCACGTCGCCATCGTGCCGGATCGGGATGAACTCGGGCGGCACGGGTGTTCCACACCTGTCCGTCCGCAGCGGGAACACACCCCCAGGGGTATGCGTTCTGCTCGGTGGACCGACTCAGACCCCGAACGAGGAGTACCCAGCATGGCCACCGTCGAGCTCACCGCCGACACCTTCGAGCAGACCATCACGACGAGCGACATCGTGCTCATCGACTGGTGGGCGTCGTGGTGCGGCCCGTGCCGCCAGTTCGCGCCGACCTACGACAAGTCGAGCGAGAAGCACGACGACGTCGTCTTCGGCAAGGTCGACACCGAGGCCGAGCAGGCGCTCGCCGGTGCCGCGCAGATCACCTCGATCCCGACGATCATGGGCTTCCGCGACGGCATCCTCGTCTTCCGCCAGTCCGGTGCGCTGCCGCCGGCCGGCCTCGAGCAGGTCATCGAGGGCATCAAGGCCCTCGACATGGAGGACGTGCGGCGCCAGGTGCAGGAGCAGCAGGCCGCCACCCAGCAGGCCTGACCGGACGTCCGCCGCGACCGGCATTCCCGCGCGGGGTGCCGGTCGCGCCACGTCCGACCACCGACCCGATACCGGGCGGGGTATATTCGGCAGACCGCCACCGACCAGCAGGAGGACCGGGCATGGAGCTCAACCCCGACGAGATGCAGACCGTCGTCAAGCGCCTGCGGCGCGCCCAGGGCCAGATCGGCGGCGTGCTGAAGATGATCGACGAGGGTCGTGAGTGCCAGGACATCGTCACCCAGCTGGCGGCGGTCTCCAAGGCCCTCGACCGGGCCGGGTTCGCCGTCATCGCGCTCGGGCTGCGGCAGTGCATCGCCGACCCCGAGGGGCACGAGATGGACGTCGACACCATGGAGAAGCTCTTCCTCTCGCTCGCATGAGCGGCGCCACGATGGATGCCGCGGACTGGGACGCCCGGTACGCCGGCGCCGACCTGGTCTGGTCGGCCGGGCCCAACGTGTGGGTGCGCGAGCTGTGCACCCCGATGACCCCGGGCCGCGCGCTCGACGTCGCGGCCGGCGAGGGGCGCAACGCGCTCTGGCTGGTCGAGCAGGGCTGGACCGTCGTCGCCGCCGACTTCTCACCCGTGGGGGTCGACGCGGATGGACGAGATCGCCGACCGCCGTCTCACGCAGCGCCGTTCGGCGTTCACCGCCGTGGTCGCCGACGCGACGCAGCCGGCGCCCAGCCCCCCGTACGACCTGGTGCTGATCTCCTACCTGCACCTGCCGCGCACCCAGTGGGGCGAGGCCCTCGCGGCCGCCGTGCGCGCGACGGTCGTCGGCGGGGCGGTGCTCGTCGTGGTGCACGCCGTGCGCAACCTCACCGCCGGCGTCGGCGGCCCGCAGGACCCGACGATCCTGCTCGACCCCGAGGACGTCATCGCGAGCGGGGCCGAGCTGCCGGTCGACGTCGAGCTGGCGCAGCTGCGGGCCCGCGACGTGCCGGGTGCCGCCCGGCCGGCCCTCGACACGGTCGTGCTGTTCCGCAAGCGCGCCGACGCCTGACCGCCCGAGGCGTCAGGTACGGGCGAGCTGCGGCTGCGCGGCGGTGCTCTGCAGCGAGCGGATGCCGGCCTGCCAGGTGCGCATCCCGCCGTCGAGGTTGCGCACGTCGCGACCGTGCTGGGCGAGGATCCGGGCCGCGGTGTGCCCGCGCACGCCGACGGCGCAGTGCACGACGACCGGCCCGGCCGGGATCTCGTCGAGCCGCTCGCGCAGCGAGTTCAGCGGCACGTGGATCGCCTCGGGGATGACGCCGGCATCCGTGCGCTCGGCCGTGTCGCGCACGTCGACGACGACCGCACCGGAGGCCACGGCATCCGCCAGCTCGTGCCACTGGACCGACGCACTGGTGCCCCGCCGCAGGTTGTCGGCCACGTGGCCGAGCATGTTGACCGGGTCCTTGGCCGACGAGAACGCCGGCGCGTAGGCCAGCTCGAGCTCGGCCAGCGCGCTCGCGGTGAGCCCACCGGTGATCGCCGTGGCGATGACGTCGATCCGCTTGTCGACGCCGGACTCGCCGACGCCCTGGGCGCCGAGGATCGCGTCGGTCGCGGGGTCGACGAGCAGCTTCAGGGCCATCGTGTCGGCGCCGGGGTAGTAGGTGGCGTGCGACGCCGGATGGGTGTGGATGGCGCGGTACGGGCGGCCCGCGGCGCGCAGCCGCTTCTCGGACCAGCCGGTGGTGGCGACCTGGAGCCCGAAGACGCCGACGATCGCGGTGCCGAGCACCGGGCGGTCGCGCACGGCCAGCCCGGCGATGACGTCGGCCACCCGCCGCCCCTGCAGGTTCGCGGTGTTGGCCAGCGGCACGAGCGTCGACGAGCCGTCGACGGCGTCGGTCTTCTCGACCGCGTCGCCGACCGCGTACACGGCGGGGTCGGAGGTGCGCAGCTGCGCGTCGACGAGGATGCCGCCGCGCTCACCGACCGCGAGACCCGCCTGCTGCGCGAGCGTGGTGTCGGGGCGCACGCCGATGGCGGCGACCACGAGGTCGGCCGGCACGGTCTCGCCGCTGGTGAGGGTGACGGCATCCGGGCCGATGGTGGCGACGCCGGACCCGAGCCGCAGGTCGACGCCGTGCTCGCGGATGCGGTCGTGCACCGGGGTGGCCATCTCGGGGTCGAGCGGGGCCATGACCTGGTCGATCGCCTCGACGAGGGTGACGTCGAGGCCGAGGTGCACGAGGTTCTCGGTGACCTCGACGCCGATGAAGCCGCCGCCGACGACCACCGCGGTGCGGGCACCCACGGTCGCGGCGACCAGGGCGTCGGTGTCCTCGACGTCGCGCAGCGACAGGGCGCGCTCGATGCCGGGGATCGGCGGGCGCACCGCGCGGGCGCCGGTGGACAGCACCAGCGCGTCGTAGGGCAGCTCGACGAGCTCGCCGGCGACGAGGTCGCGCACGACCAGCACGTGCCGGTCGCGGTCGATGCGCACGGCCTCGTGGTGCACCCGCACGTCGAGGCCGAAGCGCTGGTGGAGGGCCTGGGGCGTCTGCAGCAGCAGCGACGAGCGCTTCTCGATGACGCCGCCCACGTGGTAGGGCAGGCCGCAGTTGGCGTACGAGACGAAGCCGCTGCGCTCGACGACCGTGATGTCCGCGTGCTCGAGCAGCCGACGCAGCCGCGTGGCCGCGCTCATGCCCCCGGCGACGCCTCCGACGATGATGATCCGCATGCGGTCCAACATACCCCATGGGGTATGCTCTCCCCACATCGATCCCGACCACGAGGAGTTCCCGGCATGTGCCGAGCAGTGACCTGTCGCAAGTGCGGCAAGACGACCTGGGCCGGCTGCGGCCAGCACGTCGACAGCGTGATGCGCGGCGTCCCCGCCGGCGACCGCTGCCAGGGCCACGAGTCCGAGCCGAGCACCGGCTTCCTCAGCAAGCTCTTCGGCCGCTGACTCGCGCGCCACGCGCCGGGTTTCTAGGCCGGGGTGGCGACGCCCGACACGAACCAGAGCCACGGCTTCGCCGGGCCACCCCCGATGAACCCGGCGTAGGACAGGTCGACGTCGAAGCCGGCGTCGCGCACCAGCCCGGCGATGTCGCGGTCGACGTGGCAGCCACCCGCCACCGGCCCCCAGAACGGCTGGATGCGGCGCTGCCGGCGGGCGACCCGCTCGTCCGGCGCCAGCGAGTGCTCGACGAACCGCAGCGTGCCCCCCGGCCGCAGCACCCGCCGGGCCTCGGTGAGCGCGCGCCCGATCTCGGGCACGGTGCACATCGTCCAGGTCGAGACCACGGTGTCGGCGCTCGCGTCGGCCACGGGCAGGTCGGCGCCGTCCAGGCCGACCCGGTCGACCGGCATCCGGGATGCCGTGATGCGCGGCTGCGCCCGCTGCCACGAGAGGTCGGCGGGCTCGACGGCCAGCACCCGGGTCACCGCCGCGGGGTAGTACGCCAGGTTGCGCCCGGAGCCGAACCCGATCTCCAGCACCTCGCCGGTGGCGCCGCCGCAGACGGTCGTGCGCCAGCTGCCGGCGGTCGCGTCGTTCAGGCCGCGGTCGGTCAGCCGCGGCACGACCTGCTCGTCCCACCACCGGCGCGCACCCATCGGACCAGTGTGGCTCACCACCGACCCCGCGCTCCCGTGTGGGAGTGGTCACAGCGCCTGCGCTGATACCCCAGCGGGTATAACGTCGGAGGTGTCGAGCCGGCTCGCCGGCGTCGGGCCGGGTGGTCTGTCCGGGCGCCGACTCAGAGCCGGCTCGACCACCAGCCCAGGGCGGTCAGCGCGCCGGGTCGACGAGCACGATGCCGGTGGAGGGCGAGGACCCCATCGCCACGAGCGCCTCACCGGCCGCGGCCAGCCCGAGCGGCTCCCCGGGGGCGAGCAGGTCGCCGAGGTCGAGGCGACCGGCCGCCACGTCGTCGAGCAGCGGACCGTAGTCGGCAGCCGCCATGCCGTGGCTGCCGAGCACGTCGAGCTCCCAGCCGATCACCCGCTCCATCGGCACGTCGACCCGGCCCGCCGCCGGGGGCAGCAGCCCCACCTGCACGTGCCGACCGCGGCGGCCGAGCGCGAGGATGCCGGTGCGGCACGCCTCCGGCGACCCCAGGGCGTCGATGCTGACCGACACCCCGCCGCCCGACCACCGCTCCACGGCCGCGAGCACCTTGTCGACCCCGATCGAGGCGTCGACCACCTCGTCGGCCCCGTGGAAGAGCGCCCGGTCGAGCGACGCTGGCGGCGACGTCGACGGCGCACACGTAGGCCCCGCGGCTGCGGGCGACGGCGACGGCCGCGAGCCCCACGCCGCCGCAGCCGATGACGAGCACCGAGTCGCCCTCGCGCACCGCGGCCCGCGAGACCACGGCGCGGTAGGCCGTCGCCACGCGGCACCCCAGCCCGGCGGCCAGCCCGGCGTCGAGGCCCCGGGGCAGGGCCACGAGGTTGGTCTCGGCGGCGTGCACGACGACGAGCTCGGCGAACGAGCCCGGGTCGGTGAACCCCGGCTGCCGCTGGTTCGGGCAGACCTGGCCCGCGCCGGCCCGGCACACCGGGCAGGCCCCGCACGCCATGACGAACGGTGCGGTGACCGCGCGACCCAGCCACCCGGCATCCACGTCGTCGGCCACCGACTCGACGACCCCGGCCAGCTCGTGGCCCGGCACGTGCGGGAACGTCGTGATGTCGCCGTCGTGGCCCATCCAGCCGTGCCAGTCGCTGCGGCACAGGCCGCTGAACAGCACCCGCACCACCGCGCCGCCCGGCGGCGGGGTCGGGTCGGGGAGGGTGGACACCACCGGGGTCGCGCCGAACGCGGCATAGGTCAGGGCTCGCACGGCCCCCACCCTGCCACCCCTCGCGCGGGCCCGCGGGGTCACGGTTGGGACACGACCCGCCGGGGTGCTGGACGGAGCCGGGGTCGGTCCGTGCACAATGGGGACGTGGAGGATGGGAGCGCTCCCACGGAGCCCACGGACACCGAGCGGACAGCCCGGTCAACCCGTCCCATCTCGTCTGGCACCCGTGTCGGGGCCGTCCGGGAACCCGGCACCGGCACGGGAGCCAGGCGTCCACCCACCATCGAGGAGGTCGCCCGGCTCGCCGGCGTCGGCCGCGGCACGGCATCGCGGGTCGTCAACGGCTCCCCGCAGGTCTCGCCGGCCACCCGCGCCGCGGTGCAGCAGGCCGTCGAGGCCCTCGGCTACGTGCCCAACCGGGCGGCTCGTTCACTCGTCACGCGCCGCACCGACACCGTCGCACTCGTCGTCTCCGAGCCGGGGGACCGGGTCTTCGGCGAGCCCTACTTCGGCGCCATCGTGCGCGGGGTGGGCGCAGCGGCTGACCGCCTCGCCGTTCCAGCTGCTGCTCACCATGGCCGGCACCGAGCGCGACCGCGCGCACCTCGCGGCCTACCTCACCGAGCAGCACGTCGACGGGGTGCTGCTGCTGTCGCTGCACGCGCACGACGACCTCGCCGCCGCGCCTCGACGCGCGCGGGGTGCCGACGGTGTGCGGTGGCGCGGTGGTCGGGTCGGACCCGGCGGTCGTCGTCGACGCCGACAACCGCGCGGGCGGGGCGGCGGCCGTCGACCACCTGCTCGGCCTGGGTCGCCGGCGGCTCGCGGTGCTCACCGGCCCGCAGGACATGTCGTCGGGGCGCGACCGGCTCAGCCGGCGCCCGCGCGGCCCTCACCGCGGCGGGGCTCGACCACGAGGGCCTGGTGGTGGCCTTCGGTGACTACAGCGAGGACAGCGGGGAGCGCGCCATGCGCGAGGTGCTCGCCAGCGGGCTCGTGCCGGATGCCGTGTTCGCGTGCTCCGACCTGATGGCGGTCGGCGCCCTGCGCGTGCTGCGCGAGGCCGGCCTGCGGCGTGCCCGACGACGTCGCGCTCGTGGGGTTCGACGACTCGGCGGTCTGCCGGCACACCGACCCCGCCCTGACCTCCGTGCACCAGCCGGTCGAGGAGATGGGCCGGGTGATGGCCGACCTGCTGCTCGCCCGGATCGCGGGCGAGCCGGTGCCGCCGCGCACCGTGCTGCCCACCCGCCTCGTGGTGCGCGGCTCGGCCTGAGGGCCGTCGGTCGGCCGTTCGTCGAGGGATGCCGCTCGCCGGGCGCGCCACCGCCGCGGGGCGGCGGCGTCGGCATCCCCACCGCTGCCACGATGGGGCCATGGCCCTCGACGTCGAGCTGTCCGAGACGCGCGACTTCCTCGCGCACCACGAGCCCTTCGACGTGCTGCCGGACGCCGTGCTCGACGCCCTCCCGGCGCGGATGAGCATCGAGTACTTCCGCCGGGGCACCCGGCTGATCGAGCGCGGCCGCGACAACCACCACCTCTACGTGCTGCGCTCGGGCGCGGCCGAGGTGCACGACGCCCAGGGCAGCCTGGTCGACCGCGGCGGCGAGGGGTCGTGCTTCGGCTCGATCAGCCTGACCCAGGGCAACCCGTCGACGTTCGACGTCACCGCCATCGAGGACTCCCTCGCCCTGCTGCTGCCGGCCGAGGACTTCCACCGGCTGTGCGCCGACCACCCCGAGGTCGACGCCTTCTTCGACGCCCAGCGGGCCAGCCGGATGAGCGGGGCGGTCGCGTCGCTGCAGCTGTCGTCGACCGGCAGCGCCATCCTCAAGACCCGGGTGCGCGACCTCGTCGGGCGCGAGCCGGTGGCGGTGGCCACCACGGCCACCGTGCGCGAGGCGGCGCAGGTGATGTCCGAGCACCGGGTGTCGTCGCTGCTCGTCATGGACGGCGAGCGCCTCGCCGGCATCGTCACCGACCGCGACCTGCGCACCCGGGTGCTCGCCGCCGGGGTCGACCCCGCGGTGGTGGTGACCGAGGTGATGACCGCCGACCCGGTCACCGGCGCCGTCGACGCCCTCGCCTTCGAGGTGCTGCTCGAGATGGTCGGGCGGCACATCCACCACCTGCCCATCGTCGACGCGGCCGGCCACCCGGTCGGCATCGTCACCACCACCGACCTGCTGCGCCTGGAGCAGGCCAACCCGGTCTACCTGGCCGGCGACATCGCCAAGCAGCCCGACGTCGCCGGGGTCGCGCGGGTCTCGAACCGGCTGCCCCAGGTGGTGCTGGCGCTGGTCGAGCAGGACGCCTCGGCCGACGACATCGGCCGCGTCGTCACGGCCGTCGGGGATGCCGTGGAGCGGCGCGTCATCGCCCTCGCCGAGGCCGACCTCGGCCCGCCGCCGGTGCCCTACTGCTGGGTGGCGCTGGGCTCGCGGGCCCGCCTCGAGCAGGCGCTCGCGGCCGACCAGGACAACGCGATCGTCATCGACGACGCGATGCAGCCCGAGCACGCCGCCTGGTTCGAGGCCCTCGCCACGCGGGTGACCGCCGACCTCGTCGCGTGCGGCTACCCGCGCTGCCCGGGCGACGTCATGGCCACCAACCCGCGCTGGCGCCAGCCGCTGGCCGGGTGGCGCACGGAGTTCTCGTCGTGGCTGCACCAGCCGGTGCCCGACGCGATCCTGGGCGCCAGCATCTTCTTCGACATGCGGCCGGTGCACGGCGACCCGGCGCTGTTCGCGCAGCCTGCAGCGGCACGTGCTCGCGGCATCCCCGGCCTCGAAGGTGTTCCTCGCGCACCTGGCCAAGCAGGCGACCGCCAACGAGCCGCCGCTGGGGTTCTTCCGCGGCTTCGTGCTCGAGAAGGCCGGCGACCACAAGGACACCCTCGACATCAAGCGCGGCGGCATCGGTGCCGTCGTCGAGCTGGCCCGGGCGCACGCCCTGTCGGTCGGCAGCCCGGCGGTCAACACCCAGGCCCGCATCGAGGCGGCCCGCGAGGCCGGCATCCTCGGCGACGAGCGGGCCGACGACCTGCGCGACGCGTTCGAGTTCATCTCGTACGTGCGGCTGCGCCACCAGGCCGGCCAGGTGCGCCGCGGCGAGCCGACCGACAACTTCGTCTCGCCCGACGAGCTGTCGCAGCTTCGACAAGCGGCACCTGCGCGAGGCGTTCGCGATCGTGCGGCGGCGCGCAGTCGGCGCTGGCCCACCGCTACCCCATGCAGTACATCTCGTGAGCCTGTTCCGCCGCACGCCCCGAGCAGCGGCGCGAGCGGGCGCTGCGCACCGCGCGCGGCCCGGCCCGCTGCGCGACTACCTCGCGGTGCCGCTGCCCGGGCCCGAGACGCCGCTGGCCGACCTGCGGCTGCTGGCCGTCGACATCGAGACGACCGGGCTCGACCCGCGCCGCGACCGGGTGCTGTCGATCGGCTGGCTGCCCGTCGACGGCGGCCGCATCGAGCTCGGCGGGGCCGGCCGGGTGGTGGTGCGCGACGCGGGCGGCGCGGCCGGGGTGGGGCAGAGCGCGACCGTGCACGGGCTCACCGACGACCGGCTCGCCGGCGGGGTGCCCGTCGAGGATGCCGTGGCCCGGCTGCTCGACGCCCTCGCCGGGCGGGTGCTGCTCGCCCACTTCGCGCGGATCGAGACCGGCTTCCTCGCGGCGGTCTGCGAGCGGGCCTGGGGCGCCGGGATGCCGTGCGTCGTCGTCGACACCTTCGAGCTCGAGCGGCGCGTCGTGGCCGGCGGCTGGGGGAGCCGAGCCGGCGCGCGGGGCGCTGCGGCTGTGGACCGCCCGGGAGCGGCGGGGCCTGCCGGTCTACCGGGCGCACGAGGCGCTGACCGACGCCCTGGCCTGTGCCGAGCTCTACCTCGCGCAGCGCGCGGAGCTCGAGGCGGCGGCCCCGGAGACGACACTGACCCTCCGCCACGTGGTGGCGTGAGGGTCAGGCTGGGTGGTGCTGCTCCCCCGGGTGGGGGGTCAGATGATCCGGTCGTGGCTCGACTGGGCCATGACGTGGATCTCGCTCGGACTCGCGGGCGATGTCGCGGTCGGCGTGGGCGCTCCAGCCGCCGCCGTGGCGGCGGCTCGTGCGCAGCTGCGGAGGCGATGGTGCGGGCCTTCTCGAGGCTGACGAATGAGGTTCTCATGCCTCCAGTGTGCGCCGGACAACTGTTCAGCACAACGCGAGTTTACTTAGGAGTAGTCAAGTATGGCTTAAGATTGGGGAATGCTCGACCCACACCGCCTCCGCGTCTTCCGGTCCGTCGTCGCGAGCGGCTCGGTGCAGGCCGCCGCCGACAACCTCGGGCTGACCTCCTCGGCCGTCAGCCAGCACCTGTCGGCCCTGCAGCGCGAGACCGGGCTGACCCTGTTCCAGCGGGTCGGCCGCGGCATCGCACCCACCGAGGCGGCCCTGGTGCTCGACGCCCAGAGCGACGAGGTGATGAGCCAGTGGAACCGGCTCGACCAGGTGGTCACCGACCTGCGCGACGGCCGTTCCGGGCGGCTGTCGATCGGCTACTTCTCCTCCGCGGGCGCCGCCTGGATGCCGTCCCTCGTCAAGCGGCTGACCGCCGAGTTCCCCGACCTCGTGCTCGAGCTGGTGCTCAACGAGGTCGAGCAGAAGGTGCCGCGGCTGGACATCGACCTGGTCATCGACCCGCCGGACGGCCCGCTGCCGAGCGGCTACACCCGCACCGAGCTCACCGAGGACCAGTTCGTGGCGATCGTGCCGCGCGGCCACCCCCTCGCCGACGCCGGCACGATCGCGCTCGCCGACCTGCGCGGCGAGACCTGGGTGAGCAACGACTACCCGAGGGCGTACGGCCACCGCCTGGTGGTCGCCGCGTGCAGCGCCGCCGGCTTCCGGCCGCGGTTCAGCGTGCAGGCCCAGGACCACTACACGGCGATCGGCTTCGTCGGCGCCGGCATCGGGGTCTCGGTGCTGCCCGGCCTCGCGGCGCGCAGCCTGCCGGCGACGGTCGTGCGGCTCGGCCTCGAGGCACCGACGCCGGTGCGCCACCTGGCCGCCGTCGTGCACGACCTCGGGGCGCCGAACCCGCCCGCCGAGCGGGCGGTGGCGCTGCTCAAGGAGCTGATCGCCCACCCGAGCTCGGCGTCGCGGCGGCCGGGCGTCCGCCAGGACTACGACCAGTAGAGCGCCCGCGCCGGGCAGAACCGGATGGCGGTCTCGCCGTCGGCAGCGGGCACCCGTGCGTCGTCCACGACGGGGTAGCCCCACTCGTCGAGGCGCACCTGTCGGGGCAGGATGCTGGCGCACATCCCGTGGCCGGAGCAGGCCACCCGGTCGACCCGCAGCTCCGGGGTCGGTCGTCGGGACGCGCGTGGTGCGGCGGGGCTGCGGCCGCGGGGCCGCGGCCGCGGAGGCCGGTGCGCTGGTCAGGCCGGGCTGTGGACACGGTGCGTCCTCTCGGTGGGGCACCGGTCGGTGCGGTGGGCGTACAGGTGCGGCTCGAGCGCCTGCAGCGCACTCGCCGCGAACCGGGCGACGCCGTCGGGGAACCGGCAGGCGCCGCGGTTCGGCAGCAGCCCGGCGCGGGCGCGCACGGCCTCCATCCGGGCCGGGGTGGGGCGGTCGACGAGGAGGTCGCCCCAGGCGGTCGACAGGGCCGGCACGCCGAACATGCACGGCCCGCACTGGCCGGCGGACTCGCCGGCGGCGAAGGCGAGGTACGAGCCGACCACCGCCACCGGGCAGCGCTGCGGGTCGAGCACGTCGATGACGCCGGGCCCGACCGAGCCGCCGAGCCGGGCCAGGTCGGCGCTCGACCAGGCCAGCCCACGGGCCGTGGCCAGCGGGGCCAGCACGCCGCCGAGGCCGCCGATGACGACGTGCTGGGCGCCGGGGGCGGCGACGGCCGCGTCGAGGAGGCCGGCGAGCGGCATCCCGGTCTCCGTCTCGAGCACGCCGGGGTGCTCGACGGCGCCGGTGAGCGTGACCAGGCGCGGCCCCGGCTCCTCGACGGTGCCGAAGGAGCGGAACCAGGCCGGTCCGTACGCGGCCACCTGGGCGACCCGCCACACGGTCTCGGCGTTGAGCACCACCGTGGGGCGCACGGCGCGACCGGCGGCGTCACGACCGCCGCGCACGAACGGCATCCGCTTGGTCATCGGCCGGGCCAGGCCGCCGTGCGCCAGCGAGATGAGCGAGGTCTCCTCGGACGAGACGTAGCGCGCCGGAGCCTCGATGACGTCGAGCCCCGCGCGCTGCAACGTGGCGGCGGTCGCGGAGCCGCGGTGCGCGGCGTACCGCACGCTGCGGCTGCGGGCCGGGGTGACGAGCTCCGCGCCGCGCACGAGCTCGGCGAGGTGGTGCTCGACGACGTAGCCGTCCTTGGCCGCGCCGATCTCGCCGTCGCAGGCGTTGACGATGACGGCGGCGCCCTCGTCGCGGGCGGCGCGCACCTTGAGCGCGGTGCTGAAGGCGGCGCCACCGCGGCCGGTGAGGCCGGCGGCGTCGAGCAGGTCGAGGATGTCGGTCATGACCACTCCTGGGTGAGCACGTCGGACCGGCGCGCCGCGTCGGCGTGCCGGGTGGTGGCGCGCCAGGCGAGGGCGCCGATGCCGACCAGCCCGCAGGCGACCGTCACGGCCCGCAGCATCGGCTCGCCGGCCGTGCCCATGGCGAAGCCGTGCACGAGGGCGACCGGCCAGAGCAGGTACGCCGTGAGGTGCACCGGCCGCCAGAGCCGTCGGGGATGCGGTGGCGCAGCCACGACGTCACGGTGACGGCGACGAGGAGGTCGACCGCGAGGGTGCCGAGCCCGACCCAGAGCGTCTGGTACGAGCTGGTGAACGGCACGACCGCGGAGATCGCGTCGATCGACACGTAGGTCTCGGCCACGGCGGTGGCGACGTGCACGCCGAGGAAGGCGACCATGCCGAGCGAGAGCCAGCGGTGCAGGCCCATCAGCACCGTGGCGCGCTCGCCGTGCGGGCGCGCGCCGCCGGAGGTCACCACGCCGAGCACGAGCACGGCGGTGAGCAGCGCGAGGCTGACCAGGCCGGTGGCCCGCGAGACGTACCAGAGCAGCTCGTTCATCGCCGTGCCTCCTCGGACGGGTCGGGCCAGCCGGGCGTGTGCACGACGGAGCCGTCGACGCGTTCCAGCCGGGCCGGGATGCCGTGCGCGGTGAGCCAGTCGGGCGCGTCGGCGCCGAGCACGACGGCGGCGGTGGAGGCGGCGTTCGCCTCGAGCGCGGTGGCCGCGACGCAGGTGACCTGGGCCCAGTGCGCGGGTGCGGTGCGACCGGTGCGGGGGTCGACGATGTGGTGGCGGGCCTCGCCGTCGGCGCCCGGCCAGGTGCGCAGCCGGGTCGAGCTGGTCGCGATGCCCTGGCCGGAGGCGAGCACGACGACCTGGCGGGCGGGCCGACGTGGCCGTCCGGGCCGTCCGGGCGCTCGACCGCGACCGACCAGCCGCCGAGGGGGGTGTCACCGGAGAGGGCGATGTCGCCGCCGAGGTTCACGAGGAACCCCCCGGGCAGGTGGGCGGCCAGCTGGTCGGCGACGACGTCGGCGGCGTGCGCCTTCGCGCTGGCGCCGAGGTCGAGCAGGCAGCCGCGCGGCACGGTGAGCAGGCCGTTGGGCTCGATCGTGACCGTGCGCCAGCCGGGCGCGGGCGTTCCGGCACCGGTGGCCGTGCCGCTGGGGCCGCGCCGGGCGCGCACGACGTCGATGTCGGCGTCGTAGCCGCTCACCACGACGGCGGCGCCCACCGTGGGGTCGACCAGGCCGTGGGTGATCCGGGCCGCGTGCAGGGCGGCCCGCACCGCGCCGGCCAGCACCGGTGAGGCGTACAGGTGGGCGGGGCCGTCGGCGGCCGCGGCCGCGAGCCGGCTGACCTCGGAGTCGAGGCGGAACCGGCTGGCCGCGAGGTCGAGGGCCTCGAGGTGGCGGCGCAGCAGGTCGGTCGCCGGCGCGAGGGCCCGCGGGTCCGTGGTGAGGAGGCGCACGGTGGTGCCGATGGCGCGGAACTCGGTGCCCACGGCATCCGCTGCGTCTGTGCCTGTGGCGGGTTCCGTTGTGGCGCAGGACGGGTGCTAGGCGCTCGGAAGAGTCGGGAGGTCGGCGACGCCGGCCGGCCCGTGCGGGTGCTGGTGACCGTGGTCATGGCGTCACGAGCCGGTGGTGCTCGACTGGGCCGAGCCGTTGCTCGACGAGACCGACCCCGTCGACGAGAAGCCGTTCGAGGTGGTGCTCGGGTGCCGAGGTGGTCGTGCCCGGAGCGGTGGTGGACGTCGTCACGGAGTCGTCCGACGAGGAGTCCTCGTCCGAGGAGTCGTCGTCCGCTGACTCCTCGTCGGTGGTTGACGTCGTGGCGTCGGCGGACGCGGAGTCGTCGATGGTGGACGGCGTGGCCGAGGTCGTGGTGCCGGTGGTCGCGCTCGCAGCGGTCGTCGTGGTCTGGTCGGCGGCGAGGTGCAGGGCGACGCCCACCGGTGACGACCGCGGCGGCCAGCATGGTGCCGGCCGTCATGGCCTTGGCCCGGCCGAGGGCGCGGGGCGTGGTGTTCATCATGGCCTCCTGGGGGTGGGGTGCTGCGTGAACACCTCCACCGTGCGACCGCCGCCTTTGCGCCACCTGTGCGCCCCCGGTGCCCCCCGTGTGGGCATGCGAGTCACCCGACTTCGTGCGACTTACCACGGTTCTTACACGACCGGGGCGTGCGAGAACCGTGCGTAAGTCGCACGAAGTGCGGATCCGGGGAGGGCGTCAGACGCGGGCGGGCTGGGTCTGCGGCTCGGTGTCCGACTCCGGCTCGGCGTCCGCCTCCGCGGCTCGGCTCCGTGCCGGATGCCGTGGGCGCGCCTCCCAGCGCACCCGACTCCAGGCGCTCGGCGAGCTTGACGCCCTCGACGTCGAGGTCGGGCAGCAGCCGGTCGAGCCAGCGCGGGATGTACCAGGCGCGGTCACCGAGCAGGTGCATGACCGCCGGGGTGAGCGTCATCCGCACCAGCACGGCATCCACGAGCACGCCGATGGCGAGGGCGAACCCGATCGGCCGGATCATCACCAGGTGCGAGAAGGCGAACCCGAGGAACACCGAGGTCATGATGATCGCCGCGGCGGTCACCACCTTGGCGCCGTGGACGAACCCGGTGCGCACCGCGGTGCGGGAGTCCTGCCCGTGCGAGCGGGCCTCGTGCATGCCGGACACCAGGAACATCTGGTAGTCCATGGCCAGGCCGAACAGCACGCCGATGACGATGATCGGCATGAACGACAGCAGCGGGCCGGGCTGGGTGACGCCGAGCAGGCCGCCGAGCCAGCCCCACTGGTGCACGGCCACGGTGACGCCGAACGCCGCGCCGACCGACAGCAGGAAGCCGACGGTGGCGACGACCGGCACGACGATCGAGCGGAAGACCAGCATCAGGATGACGAGCGAGAGCCCCACGACGACGAGCAGGTAGGGCGGCAGGGCGGCGCCGAGCCGCTGGGAGATCTCGATGTTCGCCACGGTCGAGCCGGTGAGGCCGATCTCGGTGCCGGTGTGCCGGGCGTAGGTGTCGGCGGAGAAGTGGATCGCCTCGACCGTGTCGACGGTGGCCGGGTCGGCCGGGCCGGTGGTGGGCACGACCTGGAAGGCGAGGGTGGACTTGTCGGCGCTCACCCCGAACGGCAGCACGCTGGTCACGCCGTCGACCGACATCAGGTCGGTCGCGATGGCGGCCTGGGCGGCGAGCACCTCGGCGTCGGTGCGGGCGGTGTCCTGCTCGGGCAGGGTGGCCACGGCGATGATCGGGCCGTTGACGCCGGGGCCGAACTCGTCGGCGATGGTCGTGTAGGCCGTGTGGGCGCTGGTGCCGGTCGCCTCGCTGCCACCGTCGGCCAGGCCGAGCTGGATCTGGCTGACCGGGATCGCGGCGACGCCGAGCAGCGCGACGACGGCGACCACGGTGAGCCACGGGCGGCGGGTGACGGCCCCGACGTACCAGCCGCCGTGCTCCTCCTCGCGCTCCTCGCCGGTGACCGTGCGGCTCGACAGCGTCGCCGGGGACGGCGTAGCCGTGGGCCCGCCAGCCGCGCCTGGAGACCACGCGGGTCTTCATCAGCGCCAGCACGGCCGGGCTCACGGTGACGGCCACGGCGACGGTGATCGCGACGGTGGCCGCGGCGACCAGACCCATCTGGGCCAGGATCGGCAGGCCGGAGAGCACGAGCGCGGCGAGGGCGATGACGACGGTGGTGCCGGCGAAGACGACGGCGCTGCCGGCGGTCGCGACCGAGCGCGCGATCGACTCGTGCAGGTCCATCGCCGCGCAGGATGTTGCCGCGGTGCCGGTTGACGATGAACAGGGCGTAGTCGATGCCGACCGCCAGGCCGAGCATCAGCGCCAGCGACGGGGTCATCGTGTTGAGGTCGGTGAACACGGTGAAGGCGACGGCACCCGCGAGGCCGACGCCGACGCCGAGCAGGGCCACGAGCAGCGGCAGGCCGGCGGCGATCAGGCTGCCGAGGGTGATGACGAGCACGACCGAGGGCGACGGTCAGGCCGAGCACCTCACCGGGGCCGATCAGCGAGGTGTCCTGGGTGATCTCGACGCTGTACGAGGCGGTGAGGCCGGCGGCCGCCAGCGCCGCGTCGGCCGTGGCGGGGATCTGCGCCCGGTCGTCGACCGGCACCGACTGGGCGTTGTCGTCGAACTGCACCTGCACGACCGCGTGCGTGCCGTCCTCGCTCACCAGCCGGGTGGCGGCGGTGGCGGCGGCCACGGCCTTGCCGTTCTCGTACTGGGCCCGGCCCGCGGCGAGGTCGGCCTGCGCCCTGGTCGACCTGGGCCTGCGCCGTCTCCAGCTGGGCGCGCCCGGACTCGACCTGGGCCTGCAGGCCGGGCAGGGTCGGGTCGTTCGGGGTTGGCGGCCTCGAGCTGGGCGATCAGCGCCTCGCCACCGGCGAGCTGGACCCTGGCCCTCCGCGAGCTTCGCGCGGCCGGCATCCAGCTGGGCCTGTCCGTCCTTCAGCTTCGTGGCCGCGGCGGCGAGGTCGGTGGCGCTCTTGTCGAGGCTGGCCTGCGCCTCGAACGGGTTGTTGACCCGCTTGACGTGCGGCACGGTCTCCCACGTGGCGAACACCTTCTCGGCGGCCGCGCGCTGCTCGTCGGTGATCGGCGTGCCGTCGGTGGTCTGCAGCACCACGGTGCCGGCGCCGCCGGCGGCCTGCGGGGATCTCCTTGCCGAGCCCGTCGATGACCTTCTGGAAGGTCGTGCCGGGGATCGAGATCTGGCTGGTCAGCGGCTTGCCGAGGGTGCCGGCGAGGGCGCCGAGGCCGATGAGCAGCACGAGCCAGACGGTCAGCGTGCGCCAGGCGTGGGCGGCGCACCAGCGGCCGAGGCGGTACAGGAGGGAGGACATGGGGGCCTTCTCGAGGTGGGGAGGGAGCTCAGGCGGTTCGCGCGGCGACGCTGGCGCGCTGGGGGTCGAGGCCGGTGCGGACGTGGCCGATCGCGGCGCTGAAGCAGTCGCGCAGCGAGGTGGTGCGCTCGACGACGTCGGATGCCGTGACGCCGGCACCCGACGCGGTGGCGGCCTGGCGCAGCCACACGCGGAACGCCGCCTCGGACGCCCCGACCAGGCCGGAGGCGAGGGTGGCGACGTAGACGTCGGTGGCGTCGGGGCCCAGCCGCCGGCGCAGCCAGCCCTCGAGCCAGTCGACCCAGGCGTGCAGCGCGACGAGGATCAGGCCGCGGGCGTGGGGGGAGGCCTCGCCGGCGGCGGCGAGCACGCCGATCCGCTCGAGGAGGTCGGTGTCGCCCGGGTCGGTGACGACGGCGAGCGCGCTGTCGAGGACGTCCTCGTCGACGGGGCGGGCGTCGAGGCGGGCGCCGACCGACGCGAAGAACTCGGTGACGCTGGCGGTGAGCACCGACTCGACCGAGGGGAAGTAGTTGAAGAAGGTGCGGCGCGAGACGCCGGCCCGGTCGGCCACGGCCTCGGCCGTGAGGCCCTCGAAGCCGACGTCGCGCACGATCGAGTAGGCGGCCTGCACCAGCGCGGCGCGGGTCTCGATGCGCTTGCGGCTGCGCAGCGAGCACTCGTCGCGGGACATGCCGGGGCGGAGGTTCACCCGGTCGACGGTACGCCAACGTGCACGGGTGTGCAAACATGCACGGGGGTGCATCCGCAACCTTCGACAGCCCGCCCGTGAGACCCTGTGGCCATGGTCGATCGGACGGCGCCGGAGCCGCGCCAGGAGGCGCTGGTGCGCCGCATTCGCGAGTCCGTCATCGGCGAGGACCAGGTGATGACCACGCCCTACGGCGCGGCGCCGGGTGACGTACGCCGACTACACGGCGTCCGGGCGGGCGCTGACCTTCATCGAGGACTTCATCCGCGACGAGGTGCTGCCCGGCTACGCCAACACGCACACCGAGTCCAGCGGCACCGGCCTGCAGACCACCCGGCTGCGCGAGGACGCCCGCGCGGATCATCCACGACGCGGTGCGGCGGCGACGACGACACCGTCGTGATCTTCGCCGGGCTCGGGCTGCACCGGCGCGATCGACAAGCTGATCGGCGTGCTCGGGCTGCGCATCCCGTCGGCCCTCGAGGACCGCTGGCACCTGACCGAGCACATCCCGCCCGACCAGCGGCCGGTGGTGTTCATCGGCCCCTACGAGCACCACTCCAACGAGATCCCGTGGCGCGAGTCGATCGCCGACGTCGTCACGATCCGCGAGGACGCCGACGGCCGCATCGACCAGGAGCGACCTGCGCGAGCAGCTCGAGAAGTACGCCGACCGGCCGCTGAAGATCGGCTCGTTCTCGCGCGGCCTCCAACGTCACCGGCATCGTCTCGGACACCTACGGCATCTCCGACGCTGCTGCACGAGCACGGCGCCCTGGCGTTCTGGGACTTCGCCGCCGCGGCGCCGTACGTCGACATCGAGATGACGCGCCCCGAGCCGGCCACCCGCTGGCCTACAAGGACGCGATCTTCCTCTCGCCGCACAAGTTCATCGGCGGCCCGTCGACGCCCGGCGTGCTCGTCGCGCGGCGCGAGCTGTTCACCAACCGGGTGCCGGACGTGCCCGGCGGCGGCACGGTCGCCTACGTCAACCCCGAGGACCACGCGCTACCTCGCCGACCCCGCCCACCGCGAGGAGGGCGGCACCCCGGCGATCATCGAGGCGGTCCGCGCCGGGCTGGTCTTCCAGCTCAAGGAGGCCGTCGGCGTCGAGACGATCCGCGCCGCACGAGGAGCGGCTGCTCGCGCCGGGCGGTCGAGCGCCTGGCGCGAGGAGCCCGCGATCGAGCTGCTCGGCAACCTCGAGGCCGCCGCGGCTGTCGATCGTGTCGTTCGTCGTGCGGGCGCCCTCGGGGCGCTACCTGCACCACAACTTCGTCGTCGCGCTGCTCAACGACCTCTTCGGGATCCAGTCGCGCGGCGGCTGCTCGTGCGCCGGCCCCTACGGCCACCGGCTGCTCGGCATCGACCTCGAGCGCTCGCACGAGTTCGAGCGCGAGATCACCGGCGGCTGCGAGGGCATCAAGCCCGGCTGGGTGCGGGTGAACTTCAACTACTTCCTCTCCGACACCGTCGCCGACTACGTCGTCGATGCCGTGCGCCTCGTCGCGCGCGACGGCTGGCGGCTGCTCGGCGACTACCGCTTCGACCCGCTCACCGGGCGCTGGCGGCACCGCGACGGGCTGGTCGAGCCGCCGATCCGGCTGCGCGCGATCTCGGCTACGCCGGACGGCGGGCTCGATGCTCGTGCCGCGCCGGACGCCCGCGGGGAGAGGAGCTGCTCGCCGCAGCACCTGCTCGACGGGCGCCGCGATCCTCGCCGCGGCCGACGCCGCCCGACCTCGCGTCGCACCCCGGCCACGTGTCAGCGCGGACTTCGAGCACCTGCGCTGGTTCGACCTGCCGGAGAGCGCGATCGCCCGATGACCGCTGCTGCGCCGGGGCCCGACCCGTCGTCAGCCGGCGGTGCGCTGCCGATCGGGGACCCCGTGCCGGGGTGGTCGGCGCGGCCGTGGCCGCCCGGGGTGACGCTGGTCGGCCGGACCGCGGTGCTCGAGGCGCTGGGCTCGGGCCACGTCGACGACCTCACCGCGGCGTGGGCCGGCACCGACGAGGCGCACTGGGCCTACCTGCCGATGGAGCGGCCCGAGGGCGCGGCCGAGGTGGCGGGGCTCGTCTCGGGGATGGTCGACGACCCGGAGTGGGTGTCGTACGCGGTGCTCGTGGGGGGTCGCGCCGCGGGGGTGCTGTCGCTGATGCGGGTCGACCCGGCGAACGGGTCGATCGAGATCGGCGCGGTCATCTTCGGCGCGCCGCTCGTGCGCACCGTCGCCTCGACCGAGGCGCAGCGGCTGCTGATGGGGCACGTGTTCGACGACCTCGGCTACCGGCGGCTGGAGTGGAAGTGCAACGCGCTCAACGCTCCCTCGCGGGCCGCTGCGCTGCGGTTGGGCTACTCGTTCGAGGGGGTCTTCCGCCAGGCGATGGTCGTCAAGGGGCGCAACCGCGACACGGCCTGGTTCTCGGTGCTCGACGGCGAGTGGCCGGCGGTGCGGACGCGGCTGGACGCGTGGCTCGACCCGGCGAACTTCGACGCCGCGGGTGTGCAGCGCCGGCGGCTCGGCGGCTGACAGTCCGCCTCGAACGTGGGTGAAACCGTCGCCCACGCGTCGATCTTCACCCACGTTCGCCGTCAGCCGGCGGACCCTCGTCGGACGGCTCGCACCACGACGTCCTGCAGGATGCCGTGCCCGCCGCCGGTGCCGTCGAGGGTGCGGGTGTGCTCACCGGCGGTGACGACGTCCCAGGTGGCGGGGTCGAGTCGTTCGGTGATGCTCGTCGCCGTGACGCTCGCCTCGGCGGGGGCTGGTGGTCGTGCTGCGCGCCGTGACGCCGTGCCCGGACTGCCAGGTGACCCACGACGAGCAGCGACCCGCCGGGAGCGACCCAGGCCGAGAGCCGGTCGTAGAACTCGAGCTGCGGCATCGACCGGGTGGGCGTAGTGCGTCGTCACCAGGTCGTAGGCCTGCGCGGGTTCCCACGAGCCCAGGTCGGCCCGCACCCACTCGACCCGGTCGTCGACGCCCTCGGCGGCGGCCCGCTCGGCCGCTCGTGCCAGCGGCTCGGCGGCGATGTCGACCGCCGTGACCTGCCACCCGGCCCGGCCGAGCCAGATCGCCTCGGCGCCCTCGCCGCAGCCCGCCTCCAGGGCGGTGCCGGGCGTCAGGTCGCTGACCTCCTCGACCAGGTACGGGTTCGGCGGCAGCTGGTGCCCGGCGGCCGCGCCGGCCCTGCTCGTAGTGCTCGTCCCAGTAGCGACTGGTCGAACTCGTGGCGCGCGGGCTCGCCGTGGGGTGGGTGGAGCACCTGGGTGCGCGTCACGGCATCCGGGGTGATCGGGCCGTAGACGTGGGGGAACCGCTCTCCCGTAGCCGTGTTCACGACGTCCCACTGCAGCGGTGCGGTCAGCCGCTCCGGGGTCGACGGTCAGCAGCAGCAGGTCGTCGGCGTACGAGGCGTAGTAGCGCGCGAGCACGCCGGGCACCTGCTCCGGCGTGGAGCAGTGGATGAAGCCCTCCTCCTCGAGCGTGCGGCCGAGGGTCGACCAGCGGTACTCGCCGGTGCGCCAGCGCCTCGTCCCAGTGCGCGACCTCGGCGAGGTGCAGGACGGGGTCGGGCTCATTCCACTCCCTCCTCGGCGAGCTGGGTGACCAGCGGGACGAGGTCGGCGATCGAGTCGACGACGCGGGTCGGGCCGGTAGGGGAAGCGCTCGACGTGCTCGGGCCGGGTCGACCCGGTCGAGACGAGCACGGTGCGCAGCCCGGCCTCGAGCCCGCTGATGATGTCGGTGTCCATCCGGTCGCCGACCATCACGGTGGTCTCGGAGTGCGCCTCGAGCCGGTTCAGCGCGCTGCGCATCATCAGCGGGTTCGGCTTGCCGATGAAGTAGGGCTGGCGGCCGGTCGCGGTGCTGATCAGCGCGGCGACCGAGCCGGTGGCCGGCAGCAGCCCGGCGGCGCTCGGCCCGCTCGGGTCGGGGTTGGTCGCGATGAAGCGCGCGCCCGCCGGCGATCAGCCGGATCGCCTTGGTGATCGCCTCGAAGGAGTAGGTGCGGGTCTCGCCGAGCACGACGTAGTCGGGGTCGCGGTCGGTCATCACGTAGCCGACGTCGTGCAGCGCGGTGGTCAGCCCGGCCTCGCCGACGACGTAGGCCGTGCCGCCCGGCCGCTGGTCGGCGAGGAAGTCGGCGGTGGCCAGCGCCGAGGTCCAGATCGCCTCCTCGGGCACGTCGATCCCGCTGCGCAGCAACCGGGCCCGCAGGTCGCGGGGGGTGTAGATCGAGTTGTTGGTCAGCACGAGGAACGCGCGGCCGGACGTCTTGAGCGCCTCGATGAACTCCGCCGCTCCCGGCGATGGGGTCGTCCTCGTGCACGAGCACGCCGTCCATGTCGGTGAGCCAGGTGTCGATCCGCCGAGTGGTGGTCATGCGCCCCATTGTGGCGGTCCCTGCGTACATTGCCCGGTATGCCGTCCGCCTCCTCCCGCATCCGGCCCGCCGTCGCCGGGCGACGTGCCCGTCATCCTCAGGCTGGTCCGCGAGCTCGCGGAGTACGAGAAGGCGCTGCACGAGGTCGACGCGTCGGAGTCGCACCTGGGCGAGGCGCTCTTCCCGGACGGTCGGGAGCCGGCCGCCTTCGCGCACGTCGCCGAGGTCGACGGCGAGGTCGTGGGCTGCGCCATCTGGTTCCTGTCGTTCTCGACCTGGACGGGCACCCACGGCATCTGGCTCGAGGACCTCTACGTGACTCCGGCACAACGCGGTTCGGGTCTCGGGCAGGAGCTGCTGCGGACCCTGGCCGCGATCTGCGTCGAGCGCGGCTACCACCGGCTCGAGTGGTGGGTGCTCGACTGGAACGCGCCGAGCATCGGCTTCTACGAGTCGATCGGGGCCCTGGCGCAGGACGAGTGGACCCGGTTCCGCCTCGACGGTGACGCGCTCGACGGGCTCGCCGCGCCCCCGGAGTAGCCGGCCCTGCCGGCGCCCGACCAGCCGGTTCAGACCCGCTCGAGCCCCTCGTGCACCAGGGTGAGGCTCTCGGTGGCGACCTCGTCGCGCTCCGACCTCAGGCCGCCGATCTCGAGCTTCGAGGGCCAGGCGTGCTCGAGGTGGAACCGCGCCACCGCCCGCCCCTGGCCGTCGAACAGCGCGAGTGACACCGACCGCCGGGGCTGACCCACGGGCACCGGGTCGCGCATCCACTGCTCGAAGGTGAGGTCGGCGGTGAGCCCGCGGGTCAGCGTCACCTGGCCGGGCTTCATCCGGCCGGGCAGCCGGCGGGTGGGGGCGTCCGGGTCGCCGCCCTCGCGCGAGCTCGATCACCTCGCGCTCCCACTGCAGGCCGCTGACCTCGGTCAGCATCGTGACCCGCACCCCGTCGACCTCCAGGCCGAAGCTGTGGCCGACCGCTGCGTCATGGTCCCTGCGTCCGGGCATCGCGCGGCCCCCTGTCTCGTTCGCCAACCCCGTCCTTGGCAGGGTCCCAGCGGTACCGCGGGCCGTCAACGCCGGATGCCGGGTGCCCGCCTCACGCCGCTCGCCCGGCCGTGGCGTTCGAGCGCACGTCTGCCGGCGGCTGACACCATGGGGTGATGGGCAGCCCGCTGGATGCCGTGACGTGGCCGGTGCGCACCGCCCGGCTGAGCCTGCGTCGGGTCACCGTCGACGACCTCCACGCGACCTGGCAGTACCGACAGCTCCCTGAGGTCAGCCGGTGGCTCACCTCCGCCCCCTCGACGGTCGAGGAGTACCGCGCCAAGTTCGCGGACCCCGACCGGCTCGCCGTCGTCCTGGTCGTCGAGCTCGACGGCGCGGTCATCGGCGACCTGATGGTCAAGGTCGGCGACGCCTGGGCCCAGGCCGAGGTCAAGGAGCAGGCCCGAGGGGTGCAGGCCGAGCTCGGCTGGGTGCTCCACCCCGACCACCACGGCCACGGCTACGCGACCGAGGCGGTGCGCGAGCTGCTGCGGCTGTGCTTCGACGAGCTCGGGCTGCGGCGGGTCACCGCCGACTGCTTCGCGGCCAACGAGGCGTCGTGGCGCCTCATGGAGCGGGTCGGGATGCGGCGCGAGGTGCACACCCTGCGCGAGTCGCTGCACCGGTCGGGCGAGTGGCTCGACGGGATGGGCTACGCCCTGCTCGCCGACGAGTGGCGCGGCAGCTGACCCACTTGGTCGGAGCTCTCAGGGCTTCGGGACGTTGGCGTCGAGCTCGGCGAGCCAGGCGCGGGAGGCGACGTCGGACGGCATCCGCCAGTCACCGCGCGGCGACAGCGAGCCGCCGGCCACGACCTTCGGGCCGTTGGGGATGGCCGAGCGCTTGAACTGGTTGGCGAAGAAGCGCTTCACGAAGACCTCCATCCAGTGCCGGATCGTGGCGAGGTCGTACTCGGGCCGCGCGCCCTCGGGGTAGCCCGCCGGCCAGTCACCGCGACCGGCGTCGGCCCAGGCGTGCTCGGCGAGGAAGGCGATCTTGCTCGGCCGGTAGCCGCGGCGCAGCACGTGGTAGAGCGTGAAGTCCTGCAGGGCGTAGGGGCCGACGGAGTCCTCGGTCGACTGGATCTTCTCGCCCTCCTTGGTCGGCACCAGCTCGGGGCTGATCTCGGTGTCGAGGATGCCGAGCAGCGTCTCGTTGACCGGCCCCTCGAACTGCGCCCGACGACACGACCCAGCGGATCAGGTGCTGCATCAACGTCTTCGGCACGCCGGTGTTGACGCCGTAGTGCGACATCTGGTCGCCGACGCCGTAGGTGCACCAGCCGAGCGCCAGCTCGGACAGGTCGCCGGTGCCGAGCACGATGCCGCCGCGCTGGTTGGCCGCGCGGAACAGGTAGTCGGTGCGCAGCCCGGCCTGCACGTTCTCGAAGGTGACGTCGTAGACCTCCTCGCCGCGCCCGAACGGGTGGCCGAGGTCCGTCGAGCATCTGGCGTGGCGGCCGGGCGGATGTCGAGCTCCTCCCAGGTGATGCCGAGCGACTCCATCAGGTGGATGGCGTTCGACTTCGTGCCCGCGCTGGTCGCGAACCCGGGCATCGTGAAGCCGAGGATGTGGGTGCGCGGCAGGCCGAGCCGGTCGCACGCCTTGGCCGCGACGATCAGCGCGTGGGTGGAGTCGAGGCCGCCGGAGACGCCGATGACGATGGTCGGCATCCGCGCCGGGTCGCCGCCGCCGATGGCGCGCATCCGCTGCTCGAGCCCGGACACCTGGATGTTGTAGGCCTCGTAGCAGTCGAGCGCGAGGCGCGCCTCGTCATCCGGCACGAACGGGAAGCGGTCGACCGCGCGCCGCAGGCCGAGGTCGCCGGTCGGCGGGCGCAGCTGGAACGGCACCACGCGGAAGCCGCCCTGGTCGGCGGCGTAGGCCTCGGCGTTGTCGCCGAAGCTGCCCTGCCGCAGGCGCTCCTGGCGCAGCCGGTCGAGGTCGACGTCGACGACGGTGCGCCGGGGCCCGTCGGGGAAGCGCTCGGACTCGCCGAGCAGGTCGCCCATCTCGTAGACCATCGTCATGCCGTCCCACGACAGGTCGGTCGACGACTCACCGGCGGTCGCGGCGGCGTAGAGGTACGCGGCGTTGCAGCGGGCGCTGGCCGAGCGGGCGAGCAGGTGGCGGTCCTCGGCGCGGCCGACGGTGATCGGGGAGGCCGAGAGGTTGAGCAGCACGGTGGCGCCGGCGAGCGCCGCCTCGTGGCTCGGCGGTACCGGCACCCACATGTCCTCGCAGATCTCGACGTGCACCGCGAGGTCGGGCAGGTCCTCGGGGCTGAAGATCAGGTCGGGGCCGAACGGGATCTCGCCGTCGACGTCGGCGCCCGGCCAGTGCGGTCGCACGATGAACTCGCCCTGGTGGCCGGCGCCCGAGGCGAAGTGCCGCTTCTCGTAGAACTCGCGGTAGTTGGGCAGGAACGACTTGGGGGCGACGCCGAGCACCTCTCCGCGGTGGATGACGACCGCGCAGTTGTAGAGCCGGTTGCCGTGCCGCAGTGGGGCGCCCACGACGACGAGGGGGAGCAGCTTGGCGGTGGCCTCGGCGATGGTGACGACGGCGTCGTCGACCGCCTCGAGCAGGACGTCCTGCATCAGCAGGTCGTCGATGGCGTAGCCGCGACAGCGACAGCTCGGGGAAGAGGGCGACCGCGACCCCCTCGTCGTGGCACTCCTTGACGGTCACGATGACGCGCTCGGCGTTGGTGGCGGGGTCGGCCAGGGCGACGGGCACAGTGCACGCGGCGACCCGGGCGAAACCCTGGGCGTACGCGTTCCGGAAGTCCATGGCCCGAGCCTATTGCTCCGGATGCCGGGCCGGGTCGGGTCGCGGGCTGGCACACTCGCGGGCATGACGGGTTGGCGGCGCCATGCCTGGTGGGGCGTGTGGTTCATCGGCGTCGCGTTCGGTGGGGCGCAACGCGGGTCGTGGCAGGCCGTGGCGGCGCTCGTCGTCGGCGCGCTCGTGGGGGCGGCGTGGCAGGCGGGGGCCCGGCGTGACGTCGCGGACCGGCTCACCTGGCTCGCCGGCGTCGCCCTCGTCTTCGGTTTCGCCTTCCTGCTGGATGCCGCGATCGCCACCGGCAGCTCCGGCCCGGAGGTGGGCCCCACGGTCTACTTCGTCGCGGTGGCGGCAGCGGTCGTGGTCACCGAGCAGGTGCTCCGGCGTCGCGACCGGGGACCGGTCACCCTCGACATGGTGCACGCGCCCGACGAGGTCGACGGCGCCCACGACCGCGCCGCCGGTCGTCGCGCGGAGGCCTGAGGGCGCGTCGAGGGGTCGAGACATGCCCGGGTGCCGCCTCCCCTCGGCTCTCTCGACGCGCCCTCAGTCGGCGAGCAGTACCGCGGTCATGAACCGGGTGGCCGTCTCGACGAGGTCGTCGGTGGCGACGTCCGAGCCGGGGTCGATGGCGCGCAGCCCGATCTCGTTGAGCCCACCCACGACGCAGACCGCCTCGAGGTGGCTGATCCGACGCACCGCGGTGCCGTTCGCCCGCGCCCGCTCGACCATCTCCAGGATGGTCGTCGCGTGCCGGTCGACGACCTCGCGGCGCACCCGGGCCGCCTCCTCGCCGAGGGTGGCGAGCTCACTGAGGTGGCCGCGCCCGAGCACGGGGTCACGCGTGATGACGTCGAGGAAGGTGCGGGCGGCGTGGTTCAGCTGCACCGTCGCCGGCAGCTCGCCGGGCCGCAGCGCGGCATCCACCTCGGCGATCATCGCCGCGCTGCGGGTGGCGAACAGGGACAGGTAGCAGTCGTTCTTGTCGGCGTAGTGCTCGTAGAAGGTGCGCTTCGAGGTGCCGGCGTGCCGGGCGACGTCGGCGATCGTCGTGGCGGCCAGGCCCTTCTCGGTGACGGCCGCGGCCATGGCGTCCTCGAGCCGGCGGCGCACCGCCAGGGTGCGCTCGTCGGCGGGGCCCTCGCCCGTCGTGGGGGTGGTCGGCGGCGGCGGTGACGCGGTTTTGCCCATGCCGGTACCGTACCGTACCATCGTAGGTGGTACCAATCGGTACCACCGGTGGGACCGCCCGCCGGACGTCACGTCAGAAGGAGCAGGCCGTGGAGCTCGTCGTCGACGAGGTCGCCGTAGCCGGCGCTCGCAGCCCCCTCGTGCAGCCCACCTCGTTCGTCGCCCCGCCCTCGCGGGTCACCCCGGTGGCCGGTGACCCCGGCTACGGCCAGGTGGCGCTCGCGCTCGCGCTGGCCGGGCGGATGCCGCTGGCCGGCGGCCGGGTGCTGCTCGGCGGGAGCGACGACCCGGTGGTGCTGCGGCGCCACGTCGCGGTCGTCGACGTGCCGGGCGTGAGCGCCCCCGAGGACGGCCTCGCGGTGCACCACGTGCTCGCCGAGGAGCTCGCCTTCGCCGGGCGCCCCTCCGGCCGCCGCGCGGTCGCGGCCTTCCTCACCGCCCACGGGGTCGCCGCGACGGCCGACGCCCCGTTCGAGACGCTGGCGCCCGAGGACCGCGTGCGTGTGCTGGCCCACGCCGCCGCCGAGCGCACCGCCACCCGCGTGCTCGTCATCACCAACCCCGACCGCCGCGGCGGTGACGCACGCACCTGGTGGCCGGTGCTCGAGGACCTCGCCGCCGCCGGCATCACCGTGGTCGTGCAGCTGACCCACGCCACGATGCGCCAGCTCGACCTGCCCGTGCGAGCCGAGCTCGGCTGCGCGCAGGAGGTGGTCGCGTGACCGCCCTGCGCCTCGCCCTCACCGAGCTGCGCCGCATCGGCGCCAGCCGGGTCGGCCGCCTCGCCCTGGTCGCCATGGTGCTCGTGCCGTCGATCTACGGCGGGCTGTACCTCTACGCCAACGACGACCCCTACGGCGGCCTGAACCGGGTGCCGGCCGCCCTCGTCGTCGAGGACGCCGGCACCACGCTCTCCACCGGCGAGCGGCTCGAGGTCGGCGACCAGGTGGCCGACAAGCTCGTCGAGCGGGCACCTTCGACTGGGCCCGGGTCGACCGCGCGACGGCCGACACCGGTCTGGAAGAGGGCGACTACGACCTGGTGCTCGTCGTGCCCCGTGACTTCTCGACCGACCTCGCGTCGAGCGCCACCGACGACCCGCGCCAGGCGACCCTCGAGATCCGCACCAACGACGCGAACAACTACCTCGCCCGCACCATCGCGAACACCCTGGTCAGCCAGGTCACCGCCTCGGTCGCCGAGCAGGTCAGCTCCACCGCGGCCAGCCGCTTCCTCGAGGGCTTCGCCGACATCCACGCCCAGGTGACCACGGCCTCGGACGGCGCGAAGCAGCTCGCTGCCGGTGCCGACACCGCAGCCGCGGGCGCCGGCGACCTGGCCGACGGGGCCGACCGGCTCGTCGCCGGGCAGAAGGAGCTGGTGGCCGGCACCGACACCCTGGCCTCGGGCGCCGGCGACCTCGCCGACGGGCTGGGCACCCTGCGCGACGCGACGGCCGACCTGCCCACCCAGACCGCGCAGCTGGCCGACGGCGCACGGCAGGTGTCCGACGGCGACGCGAAGGTCGCGGCCGCGGGCCGGGACGTGGCGGATGCCGCGGACGGGCTCGCTCGGTGACCTCACGGCATCCCGTGGTCGCCTCGCCGACCAGCTGCGCGCGGCCGGTTTCACGCAGGCCCAGATCGACACCGTGCTCGCGAAGGTCGACGGGCTGGCCGGCCCGCTCGACGACGCGAACACCACGGTGCAGTCGACCGCCGACGACCTCGACCGGCTGGCCTCGGGGGCCGACCGGGTCGCCGACGGCGCCGAGCAGCTCGCGGCCGCGGCGCCGAAGCTCTCCAGCGGCATCGCCACGGCGGCCGACGGCAGCGCGAAGCTGGAGGGCGGAGCGGACCGGTTCGCCGAAGGCCAGCGCACCGCCCTCGACGGGGCGACCCGGCTGGCGTCGGGCGCCCACGACCTCGACGACGGCCTCGGCACCCTGGCCGGGGGCGCGAACGAGCTGTCCGACGGCCTGGCGAAGGGCGCGGCCGCCATCCCCGACCCGTCGGCCGAGCAGCGCAAGGCCATGGCGCAGACCATCGGCAGCCCGGTCGCCGTCGACCGCGACGCGCAGGCCAGCGCCAGAGCTACGGGGCGGGGCTGGCGCCGTTCTTCATGAGCCTGGCGCTGTGGATCGGCGGGTTCGTGCTCTTCACCCGGATGCGCGCGCTGTCGACCCGCGCGCTGGCGGCCGGCCAGCCGGGCTGGCGCGTGGCGCTCGGTGGCTGGCTCGGCGCCGCACTGCTGGGGGCGGCCCAGGCCGTGGTGGCCTTCGGGGTCGTCGCCCGGGGGGTCGGCATCGACATGGCCCACCCGGTGCTGCTCGTGCTGTTCATGGTCGGGGTCTCGGTCGCGTTCATCGCGATCATCCACGCGCTGATGGCCCGGCTCGGTGTGGTCGGCCAGTTCGTGGCCCTGGTGCTCATGGTGCTGCAGCTGGTGAGTGCCGGTGGCACCTTCCCGTGGCAGACCCTGCCCACGCCGCTGCACCCGCCTGCACCACGCGCTGCCGATGTCGTACGCCGTCGACGGGGTGCGGCGCCTGATGTACGGCGGCCCGCTCGACCGGCGTCTGGCTCGACGTCGCGGTCATCGGTGCGTGGGCGGTCGGTGCCCTGGTGTTCTCGTCGCTGGCGGCGAGGCGGGCCGGCACCTGGACCGCCGCCCGGGTCAAGCCCGAGCTGCGCGCGCCGATGCACGCCGACGGCCCGGCGCGCGGTCGTCACCGCCGCCGGGCCCTCAGCCGGTCGGTCGGGCTCAGTCGTCGCCGCCACCGGCGGGCACCGACTTGGCGCCGACGTCGGACCACGAGGCGGTGGCGCCGCTGTGGCCGATCCGGACCACCTGCACGGTCGTCGCGAGCACCGAGATGACCGACAGCACGATGACGACGGTCAGCAGGGGCGAGCGAGCGGCCCTGGCCGAGGCGTGCGCCCCGTCGGTCGCGGAGACGGTGCCGACCGCGGCCTGGGCGCGCCGGTCGAGGAACCACAGCGCCCACGCGAGGATCGCGAGCACGAGGACGAAGTAGAGCAGGCTGTCGCCGAGCTCGGTGTGCTCCTCGAGCGTCGGGCTGGCCTCGACGCGCTTCTCCAGCGCCTCACCGCTCTGGGTGGCCAGCGGCGTCATGATCAGCGCGAGGGTGGCGGTGATGGGGGTGAGGATGCCGGCCCAGTGCCGGATCCGCGGCGAGACCGCGGCGAGCAGGAGCAGGAGCGAGGCGAGCGGCACGAGGACCACGACCGCGTGGACGATGAGCGGGTGCAGGGGGATCCCGCCGATGGTGTCGAACACTGGGTGACCTCCGGGTCGTTGGCGCGGCGAGTGCGCGGCTGTGGTGCCGCGGTATCTGCGCGGCCGTCCCCCACCTTCGTCCTGCCGGAGCCCAAGGACCCTAAGGCAGTCCTAAGGGATCCTGAGGAAACCGTTGCGAGGTGTCTGCTGCGTCACGGGGTGAGCAGGACCTTGCCCATCGCCCGGCGCTCGTCGACCGCGGTGAGCGCCGCCACGACGTCCTCGAGGTCGCGCACCTCGCCGATGACCGGGTCGACCGCGCCGGACTCGAGCAGCGGCACCAGGTCGTCCCACTGCTGGCGCAGGAAGCCCGGGCCGGGGCCGCCGCGGCCGGTCCACCAGGCGCCCCAGCCGACGCCGACGACCGAGATGTTGCCCAGCAGCAGCCGGTTGACCTTGACCTCGGGGATCGACCCGGCGGTGAACCCGATGACGAGCAGCCGCCCGCCGGGTGCGAGCGAGCGCAGCGAGTCGGTGAAGCGGTCGCCGCCGACCGGGTCGACCACGAGGTCGACGCCACGTCGGCTGGTCAGGCCGGCGACGGCATCCCGGAAACCGTCGGCGAGCACGACCTCGTGCGCGCCCGCCGCCTTCGCCACCTCACCCTTGTCCTGCGACGACACCACCGCGATGACCCGAGCGCCCCAGGCGGCGGCGAGCTGCACCGCCGCGGTGCCGATGCCGCCGGCCGCGCCGTGCACGAGCACGGTCTCGCCCTCGCGCAGCCGGCCCCGCTCGCGCAGGGCGAAGTGGCAGGTGAGGTAGTTCATCGGCAGCGCCGCGCCCTGCTCGAAGGTCACCGAGTCGGGCAGCGGGAAGACCATCGCGGCGTCGGCCTCGACGACCTCGGCGAACCCGCCGAGGAACGGGAAGGCGGCGACCCGGTCGCCCGCGGCGTACCCGCTGCTGACCGGGGCGGACCGCACGATGCCGGCCACCTCCGACCCCGGCACGAAGGGCAGGTCGGGCGTGATCTGGTACTGGCCGCGGGTGAGCAGCACGTCGGGGAAGCAGATGCCGGCCGCGGCCACCTCGATGACGACGCCGTCACCGGCGGGCTCGGGAAGGTCGACCACCTCCACCGCGTCGGGTCCGTCGAGTCGGGTCACCTGGGCTGCGCGCACCTCGCCATCGTAGGGATGCCGTCGCCCGCGGCGGCCGTCGGGAGACGGGAGGGGTTGCCACACGGAGCATCAGGCATCTAATGTGCTAGTCAACTAGTTCAATGGAGGTCGCGATGATCGAGTTCACCCTGGACGGCCGCTCCGGTGTCTCGCCGTACCTGCAGGTGGTGCAGCAGGTACGCCAGGCGCTGCGGCTCGGGCTGCTGCGCGAGGGCGACCAGCTGCCCACGGTCAAGGACGTCGTCGCCACCCTCGCCATCAACCCCAACACGGTGCTCAAGGCCTACCGGGAGCTGGAGCGGGACGGCCTGGTCGCGGCCCGGCCGGGCGTCGGCACCTTCGTCACGCGCACGCTCGCCGGGCGACTCGCTGGCCGCGCACGAACCGCTGCGGCGCGACCTCGAGCGCTGGCTCGCCCGGGCGCGAGCGGCCGGGGTGGACGACGAGAGCATCGAGGCGCTGTTCCGCAGCGCCTTTCGCGGCGCGCAGCGGGGCGTAGCGTGACCGCCGCCATCGTGACGACGCGGCCTGGGCAAGCGGTACCGGCGCCGGTGGGCGTTGTCCGGACTGCACCCTCGAGATCCCGGCCGGGCGGGTGACCGGGCTGGTGGGGCAGAACGGCGCCGGCAAGAGCACCCTGCTGAACCTGGCCGCGGGGCTGCTGCGCCCGACGACGGGCACGATCGAGGTCTGCGGCGGCCGCCCGGCATCCGACGTCGCCCAGCTGGCCAAGGTCGGGTTCGTGGCCCAGGACACCCCCACCTACGCGGGGCTCAGCGTGCGCGACCACCTCCGGCTCGGCGCCCACCTCAACCCCGGCTGGGACGACGCCCTGGCGTGGTCGCGCGTCGAGCGGCTCGGGCTCGACCCCGGCCAGCGCGCCGGCCGGCTGTCGGGCGGGCAGCGCGCCCAGCTCGCCCTCGCCCTCGGCCTGGCCAAGCGCCCCGAGCTGCTGATCCTCGACGAGCCGGTGGCGAGCCTGGACCCGTTCGCGCGCCGCGAGTTCCTCCAGCTGCTGATGGAGGCCGTCGCGGAGCAGGAGCTCAGCGTGGTGCTGTCCTCGCACGTGGTGTCCGACCTCGAGCGGGTCTGTGACCACGTCGTGGTGCTCGTCGATGCCGAGGTCCGGCTCGCGGGCGACGTCGAGACCCTGCTCGACACCCACCACCGGCTCACCGGGCCCCGCCGAGCCGGCACCGGGATGCCGCGCGACCAGCAGGTCGTGTCGGCAGCGGCACACCGACCGGCAGAGCACGCTCGTCGTGCGCACCGAGGGCCCGATCCTCGACCCCGTCGTGGTCGGTCTCGGCGCTCGGGCTCGAGGACCTCGTGCTCTCGTACATGGAACGGCCGGCCACGACCGGCACGACCCCGGCGCTGGAGGTGCTGCGGTGATCTGGCTGTCCTGGCGCCAGTTCCGGCTCCACGCCATGACCGCGGTGGTCGCCGTGGCGGCCGTGGCCGTCGTGCTCGCCGTCACCGGCCCCCGGCTCGCCGACCTCGCGGCGGCGGGCGCCGCCCAGGTCTTCGACCGGCTCACCCCGACCGACATCACCCTCTTCTGGGCCGGCGTCATCCTCGTGGCCGTGGTCCCCGCCGTCGTGGGCGCGTTCTGGGGCGCCCCGCTGGTCGCCCGCGAGCTCGAGGCGGGCACCCACCGGCTGGCCTGGACGCAGTCGGTGACGCGCACCCGCTGGCTCGCGACGAGGCTCGCCGTCACCGCGGTGGCCGCGGCGCTGGCGGTCGGGTGCGGTCACGCTGGCCGTGACCTGGTGGTCCGCACCCCTCGACGGGGTGGTCGGCAACGCCCGCGGGAGCCTGCCCGGCCACCTGACGCCGGTGTCGTTCGCGATGCGGGGCGTGGTGCCGGTGGCCTACGCGGTGTTCGCGGTCGTCCTGGGGGTCACCCTCGGCGCGGTGCTGCGCCGTCCCGATCCCGGCCATGGCGCTCACCCTCGCCCTGTACGTGGTGGTGCAGGTCGCCGTGCCGCTGTGGGTGCGGCCGCACCTCGTGCCGCCGACCACCGCGACCGTCGTGATCAGCACCGACACCCTCGACGGGATCAGCGCCGGACGGTCGGGGCGGCCCGAGTCGATCACGGTGCACACGGCCGACCGCGGTGACTGGGTCCTGACCAACGAGACGCTCGACGCCGAGGGCGTCGTCGCGACGCTCCCGGCCTGGCTGGCCGACTGCGCGGCGCCGCGCCCGACCACGGCCGTGGACGGTGCCGTGCGAGGCCCAGCCGGTCGACCCGTGCCTCGCCCGGCTGACGGCCGAGGGCTACACCCAGCGGGTGGTCTACCAGCCGGCCGGCAACTTCTGGCCGCTCCAGTGGGCGGAGACCGCGCTGTACCTCGCGGCGTCGGCGCCTGCTCGCCGGGTTCTGCGTGTGGTGGACGAGGAACCGGCTGTCCTGAGCCGGCACGGCCGACCCGGTATGAACTCTGTGTGACATCACAGCGGAATCCGGCGCGCTGCGGGAATGCGCGCCGGGGTGCCGGGCGCTGCACGACAAGTGCCCCAGCCCCGCCATGCCTCCTCGCGACCCTCGCCCTGATCCTCGGCGGGGTCGCCATCGGCACGACCGAGTTCGTGACGATGGGCCTGCTGCCCGACATCGCGGCCGGCGTGGGCGTCGACATCCCCACGGCCGGGCACACCATCTCGGCCTACGCCGCGGGCGTCGTCATCGGGGCTCCGCTGCTCGCCCTGCTCGCCGCCACCTGGCCGCGCAAGGCCCTGCTCATCGGGCTGATGGCGGCGTTCACCATCGGCAACGTGCTGAGCGCGGTGGCTCCGAGCTACGGCCTGCTCGTCGCGTCGCGCCTCATCGCCGGCCTCCCGCACGGTGCCTTCTTCGGCGTCGCCGCCCTGGTGGCCGTCGACCTCGCCGTGCGCGGCCAGGCCGGGCGAGCCGTGGGCAAGGTGATGCTCGGCATCCCGATCGCCAACGTGCTCGGCGTCCCGGGCGCGACCTGGCTCGGCCAGAACCTCGGCTGGCGCTCGGCCTACTGGCTGGTCGCCGTCATCGGCGTCGCCACCGTGGCGCTCATCGGGTACGCCGTGCCCCACCTGCCGCGCGACCGCACGCGCACGGTGCGCAACGAGCTGAGCGCCCTGACCAGCCTGCAGGTCTGGCTCACCCTCGGGGTCGGGGCCGTCGGGTTCGGCGGCATGTTCGCGATGTACTCCTACATCGCCCCCACCGTCACCGAGGTCACCGGGCTGCCCGCCTCCGCGGTGCCGATCTTCCTGCTCGTCTTCGGGGCCTCCGGGTTCGTCGGCAACCTCGTCGGCGGGCGGTTGGGCGACTGGTCGGTCATCCGGTCGGTCGTCATCGGCATGGCCGGCCTCGGCATCGGGCTGGCCCTGTTCGCGCTGGCCGCGCCGTACGCCATCGCCGCACTCGTCGTGCTCTTCCTGGTCGGCGTGCTCACGGCCGTGCTCGTCATCAACCTCCAGCTGCGGCTGATGCAGGTGGCCGGCACCGCCCAGACCCTCGCCGCCGCGAGCAACCACGCCGCGCTCAACGTCGCCAACGCGCTCGGCGCCTACCTGGGTGGGCTCGTCATCGCCGCCGGGTGGGGCTACACCGCGCCCTCGTGGGTCGGCGTGGGCCTCGCGGTCCTCGGCCTCGGCATCCTCGCCGTGTCGGTGCTCGTGCACCGCCGCGACCACCCCGAGCGGGCCACGCTGCGGCCGGCCGGCGCCGGGCCCGCACCCGGATGCCGAGATCGTCGCGAAGGTCACCTGACGCGCGGCGGCCGGCCCACGGCATCCGTAGGCTGACCGCATGCCGAGCACCGTGACGTGCCGGGTCGAGGGCGGCGTCGCCCAGGTCCGGCTCAACCGCCCAGACAAGCTCAACGCGCTGACCCTCGACACGCTCGAGGACCTCGTGACCACCGCCCGGGAGCTGTCCCGCGACCGCACCCTGCGCGGGGTGGTGATCGGTGGGGAGGGCGAGTCGTTCTGCGCCGGGCTCGACTTCGCGACGGTGCTGAAGAACCCGCCGCGGGTGGCGCGCTCGTTCGTGCCGAACCCGTTCCGGGGCACCAACCTGTTCCAGGAGGCCTGCTGGGCCTGGCGCCGGGTGCCGGTGCCGGTCGTGGCCGCGGTGCACGGGCACTGCTACGGCGGCGGGCTGCAGATCGCGCTCGCGGCCGACCTGCGGATGACCACCGCCGACGCGCAGTGGTCGGTCATGGAGGCCAAGTGGGGGCTGGTGCCGGACATGAGCGGGGTCCAGGCGCTGTCGCAGCAGGTGCGGATGGACGTCGCGAAGCGGCTGACGATGACCGGCGAGGTGGTCAGCGGTGAGCGGGCCGTCGAGCTCGGGCTGGCCAGCGAGGTGCACGACGAGCCGTTCGTCGCGGCGACCCGGTTCCTCGAGCAGGTCGCCCAGCGCTCGCCGGATGCCGTCGCGGCGACCAAGCGGCTCTTCGGCCGCACCTGGTCGGCGAACGACCGGCGCACCTTCGCGCGGGAGCGGCTCGAGCAGGCCCGGCTGCTGGCGACGAAGAACACGACGATCGCCCGGGAGGCCGCGATGCAGCGGCTCGCGCCGGTCTTCGAGCCCCGCCGCCGCTGACCCCCGGCTCCGCCGCGACTTCGTGCGACCACCCACCTGCGCGGGCCCCGTGGGAGGCTGTCGAGGTGGGTGAATCGCAAGAAGTCGACGACGTCCGGCACGTCACGTGCACGCTGTGCGAGGCGATGTGCTCGCTCGAGGTGCGGCTCGACGGTGACGGCGCGATCGCGTCGATGCGCGGCCACGAGGCCGACCCCCTCTCGCGGGGGCACATCTGCCCCAAGGCCTTCGCCCTGCAGGACATCCACGAGGACCCCGACCGCCTGCGCCGCCCGGTGCGCCGCACCGCCGACGGCGGGTGGCGCGAGGTGTCGTGGGACGAGGCGATCGGGTACGCGGCATCCCGGCTCGTGGCCGTGCAGCGCGAGCACGGTGACGACGCGGTGGCGGTCTACCAGGGCAACCCGAACGTCCACAGCCTCGGCGCGCTGACCCACAACCCGACCCTGGTGCGGCTGCTGCGCACCCGGAACCGGTTCTCGGCCACCTCGGTCGACCAGCTGCCGCACCACGTCGTGGCGTGGGCGCTCTACGGCCACCAGTTCCTCCTGCCCGTGCCCGACATCGACCGCACCGACCTGCTCGTGCTGGTCGGCCACAACCCCATGGCGTCGAACGGCTCGCTCTGGACGGTGCCCGACTTCCCCCAGCGGCGGCGCGAGCTCGCCTCTCGCGGAGGGCGGTTGGTGGTCATCGACCCGCGGCGCACCGAGACGGCCAAGGTCGCGGACGAGCACCACTTCGTGCGGCCGGGGTCCGACGCGGCGGTGCTGCTGGCGGTGGTGCGCGAGCTGCTCGCCGGTGACGCCGCCACCCCCGCGGCCTACGTCGACGGCGTCGACGCGGTGCGCGAGGCCGTCGAGGGCTTCACGCCGGAGCTCGCCGAGCAGGTCAGCGGGATGTCCGCGGATGCCGTGCGCGGCCTCGCGCGCGACCTCGCCGCCGCGCCGTCGGCGGCCGTGCACGGGCGGATGGGCGTCTCGACCCAGGCCCACGGCGTGGTCTGCCAGTGGGCGGTGCAGACGATCAACATCCTCACCGGCAACCTCGACCGGCCCGGCGGCACCATGCTCACGACGCCCGCGGTCGACCTCATCGGCCGCGGCGTGCTGGGGCCGGGTGGCTTCGGGAAGCGCCGGTCGCGGGTGCGCGGGCTGCCGTCGTTCGGGGGCGAGCTGCCGGTGTCGGTGCTGGAGGAGGAGATCACCACCCCGGGCGAGGGCCAGGTGCGCGCGCTGCTGACCATCGCGGGCAACCCGGTGTCGTCGACGCCGTCCGGGCACCGGCTCGACGAGGCGCTGGCCGGCCTCGACGCGATGGTGTCGATCGACTTCTACGTCAACGAGACCACCCGGCACGCCGACGTCATCCTGCCGCCGACCGGGCCGCTCGAGCGCGACCACTACGACATCGTCTTCCACCTGCTCGCGGTGCGCGACACCGCCCGGTGGTCCCCGGCGCTGTTCGCGCCGGAGCCGGGCGCGCGGGCCGACTGGGAGATCGCGCGCGACCTCGGCGCCGCCCTGCTCCGCGAGCGGTCCGACGGGCTGCGCGACCGGTGGTCGCGGGCCACCCTGCAGACCGAGGCCCGGCTGCGGCTCAGCCCACGCCGCCAGCTCGACGCGCTGCTGCGGTCGTCCGGGGCGCGGCTGTCGGTGGCCAAGCTCGAGGGGATGACGGCCGGTGCCGACCGTGGTGCGTTGAAGCCCCGCCTGCCGGAGCGGCTGGCGACCGCCGACCAGCGGATCGACCTCGCGACCCCGCTGGTGCTGGAGTCGCTGCCCGGGCTGCTCGCCGAGCTGTCGGCCGCGCCGGGGCTCGGTGACGGCGAGCTGCTGCTCATCGGCCGTCGTCACCAGCGCGACAACAACTCGTGGCTGCACAACTCGGCCCGGCTCACCCGCGGCCGGCCCCGGCACGCCCTGCTCGCCCACCCCGACGACCTGGCCGCGCGCGGCATCCGCGACGGCGACACGGTGCGTCGTGCGCTCCGCGGTGGGGGAGGTGCGAGTCGAGGTGGCGGCGACCGACGACGTCATGCCCGGGGTGGTGTCGCTGCCGCACGGCTACGGCCACCGGCGCCCGGGGGTGCGGCTGCGGCACGCCGAGACGCTGCCCGGCGTGACGATGAACGACCTCACCGACGCCTCGGTGGTCGAGGGGCTGTCGGGCAACGCCGTGCTCAACGGGGTGCCCGTCACGGTCGAGCCGCTCGTGGCGGTGGCCGATGACGCCGGATGACGTGCGCCGCCTCGCGCTCGACCTCCCTGACGTCGTCGAGCTCGACCACCACGGGTTCCCGTCGTTCCGTGCCGGGCGCGCGCCGGAGGATCTTCGCCACCCTGCCGACCGACGAGATCCTGCGGCTGATGCTCGAGCCGGAGTCGATCCGGGAGGCGGTCGCGCAGTGGCCGTGGTGCCGCGAGGGGTGGTGGGGGACAACCCTGTCGACCGTCGAGGTGGTGCTGGCCGACGCGGATGCCGTGGTGGTCACCGAGCTGCTCGACGAGGCGCACGCCCGGGCGCTGGCCCGGTGACCGTCGGCGACCGAGGGAGCGGAGGGGCCTGCCGACGACGTGGCGGGGCCGGAGATCGAGGTGCCCGACGACGTGCACCGCAGGATCGCCAGGCCGGGGCCCGACGGCACGATGGTCGAGGTGCTGGCGGCCCGGCGTGGCGTCACGATGCGGGCCGGCACGGTCGCCGGCGCCGGCGGCTCCGGTGACCTCAACCCGGTCGGCATCGTCATCGGGTTCGTCATCGAGCTCGTGGTCGCGGTCGTGCTCGAGGGCGTGCTGCAGGCCGCCGCCGGCGGGCGGCCCTGGAAGGTCAAGGTCTACCGGATGCGCACGTTCCCCGTGCAGCGACTGCACTCGGAGGTGCTGGCCCGCGGCGTCGAGCCGGAGACCCGGATGCGCGAGCTGCTCGACGAGTACGCCCCCGCACGCCAAGCTGTCTCCCGCCTCGAGTGCGGAAGTGGCTGCTGCGCCACCCGCGTCGCCGGTCTCCCGGCCGGGTGCTCAGGTGGCCGTCCCAGCACCCGACTCGGGCCGTCAGTGCGGGCTCAGCGGGTGGTGCCGCGCAGGCGGTCCATCTCGGCCTGGATCTGGCCCTCGTCGACGCCGGGCGACAGCACGTCCCAGACGTGGAACACCACGCCGATGCCCCAGCCCAGGATCGGGAAGATCGGCCAGAAGAAGTCGGCGCCGGTCACGTACCAGATGACGACCAGCATGGTGTTGACCAGCACGTAGGCCAGCAGGTCGGCTCCCAGGCCCCGCCTGGCCTCGATGCGCTTGATGGCGCGCGCCCGCAGCTCGCTCTCGTCGGTCCCGCGGTACACCGGGTGGTCCTGAAGGTTGTCGGTCATGTCGAGACCTCCTCTCCACCCTCCAGTGTCCGACGGCCCGCGCGCACGGGAGCGAAGGTGTCTGCAACGCCACGTCCCCGGCGAGTGCTGCGAGTTGGGTGCTCAGGTGGTTGCCCCGGCGACCACCTGAGCACCCAACTCCGGGACGGCCACGTCCTGCTCAGGCGGGGGTGGTGAGGAGGGTGAGCGCTCGGGTGCAGTGGTCGGCGAGCGCCAGCCGGCCGGCATCCCGCTCGGGTGCCGGGAGCGCGGCCCACTGCAGCGCGCGGTCCTCGAGGTAGGCGACCCAGCCGTGCACGGCGGGCAGCGCGGCCTCCGGCAGCCCGACGGCGTGCGCCACCACCCCGGCCACGTGCTCGCGCACCGTCTCGACCGGGTCGTCACCGGCGGCCCGCGCGATCGGCGCCTGGCCCAGCACGAGCGCGACGTACGACGCCCGCCGCCGCGCGACCTGGTCGAGGAACCGCTCGACGACCTGGCGCACGGCGGCCTCGCCGACCACCCCGGCATCCGGTGAGACGTTGCGGCCGACCCGCCGCCGGGCCGCCTCGACGACCGCCCGGTGGTAGTCGGTCTTGGTCGGGAAGTAGTGGAAGAGCAGGCCGCGCGAGACCCCCGCCTCGGCCGCCACCTCGTCGAGCGAGAGCTCCTGCACGGGGCGCTCGACGAACTTGCGCAGGCCGATGCCGACGAGCTGGCGGCGCCGGTCCTCCGGCGTCATCCGCACCCGTGACGTGGCTCCCATGCTATTGAGCATTGCTCAACAACGGTCTAGGGTCAAGGACATGGACTTCGCCCCCTCGGCCCGCGCCGCCGACCTCGCCGCCCGGGTCCGGGCCTTCGTCGACACCGAGATCGAGCCGGTCGAGCCCGGCATCCTGCGTGACGTGGCCGCCCGCCGCGCCCGCGGTGAGGACTCCTGGCCGCCGCCCGCCGTGGTCGCCGAGCTGCAGGCGAAGGCCCGCAGCCAGGGCCTGTGGAACCTGTTCCTGCCGGCCGGGCACGGCGACGCGTACGCCGCCCGCTTCGGCACCGACGGCGGCACCGGGCTCACCAACACCGACTACGCGACGATCGCCGAGGAGACCGGGCGCTCGCCGCTGGCCCCCCTGGTCTTCAACTGCAACGCCCCCGACACCGGCAACATGGAGGTGCTGCTGCGCTACGGCTCGCCCGAGCAGCAGCAGGAGTGGCTCGAGCCGCTGCTCGACGGGCGGGTGCGCAGCGCGTTCCTGATGACCGAGCCCGGCGTCGCCAGCTCCGACGCCACCAACATGGAGGCCACCGCCACCCTCGACGGCGACGACGTCGTGCTCGACGGCCGCAAGTGGTGGTCGACCGGCGCCGGCCACCCCGACTGCAAGGTCGGCATCTTCATGGGCCTCACCGACCCCGGTGCCCACCGGCACCGCCAGCACTCGATGGTCGTCGTGCCGCTCGAGGCCCCCGGCGTCACCGTCGAGCGGATGCTCACCGCGCTCGGCCAGTACGACGAGCCGCTCGGCCACGGCGAGGTGACCCTGAGCGGGGTGCGCCTGCCGAGCCAGCGCGCATCCTCGCCGGCCCGGGCCGGGCCTTCGAGATCGCCCAGGGCCGCCTCGGCCCGGGCCGGGTGCACCACTGCATGCGCCTCATCGGCCTGGCCGAGAAGGCGCTCGAGCTGGCCTGCGAGCGCTCGACCAGCCGGGTGGCCTTCGGCAAGCCGATCGCCAACCTCGGCGGCAACCGCGAGCGCCTCGCCCGGGCCCGGATCGCCATCAACCAGGCCCGCCTGCTCGTGCTGCACGCCGCCTGGAAGCTCGACACGGTCGGCATCGAGGGCGCCCAGTCGGAGGTCTCCGAGATCAAGGCGGCCGTGCCGCAGATGGCCTGCGACGTCATCGACCTCGCCATCCAGCTGCACGGTGGTGGTGGGATGAGCGAGGACTTCCCGCTCGCCGCCGCCTACGCCGGCGCCCGCAGCCTGCGGCTGGCCGACGGCCCCGACGAGGTGCACCTCGGCGTCGTCGCCCGCCACCTGCTGCGGCCGTATGCCGCCCGCGCGGCCGCTGGCAGGCCCGCCGCCGCCACCCCCGCCCCCGCCACGATGGAGACCGCCCGATGAGCCGGCGCGTCCTGGTCACCGGAGGCGCGTCGGGCCTCGGCCTGGCCCTCACCGAGCTGATGGTCGCCCGCGGCGACACCGTGCTCGTCGTCGACCTCGCCGAGGAGCGGCCCGACACCGTGCCCGAGGGCGCGGCCTACCGCCGGCTCGACGTGCGCTCGCAGCAGGACTGGGATGCCGCGCTGGCGTGGGTCCGCGAGACCTGGGGCGGCCTCGACATCCTGGTCAACAACGCCGGCATCGCCACCGGTGGCCGGATCGACGTCGAGGCGATCGCCGACTGGGAGCGGGTCGTCGACATCAACCTGCTCGGCGTCGCGCGCGGCTGCCACACCTTCACGCCCCTGTTCAAGGAGCAGCGCAGCGGCCACATCGTCAACGTCGCCTCGCTCGCCGGCCTCGTGCACGGCCCGGGCATGGCCAGCTACAACGCGACCAAGGCCGGGGTCGTGGCGCTGAGCGAGACGCTGTCGTTCGAGCTGGGGCCCTGGGACATCGACGTCTCGGTCGATCTGCCCGGCGTTCTTCCGCACCAACCTGCACCGGTCGTTCGCCGGCAAGGATGCCGCGATGCAGGAGGCCGGGATGCGGCTGATCACCCAGGCCAAGGTCGACGCCAAGCACATCGCCGCGATCGCGCTCAAGGGCATCGACAAGCGCAAGCGGATCATCCTCACCGACCGGCTCGGCCACCAGGCCTACCTGTCCAAGCGCTTCGCCCGCCCGCTCTACGACCGGATGCTGACCGCGCAGGCCGCGTCGGCTCGCCCGCCGGGCCGGCATCGACCCCGAGGGCCTCGTGCCGTGACGGCGGTCGCCGGCGCCGCACCGGTGCGCGACGAGGACGCCTTCGACGTCGAGCGGGTCGCGACCTGGCTGCGCGAGAACGCCTCTGGCGAGGCGGGCATCGACGGCATCCCGCAGGTGCAGCAGTTCGTCGGTGGGGCGTCCAACCTCACCTACCTGCTGCGGTACGCCGGCGGGCCGGATGCCGGTGGGCGTGACCTCATCCTGCGGCGGCCGCCGACCGGCACCAAGGCCAGGGGCGCGCACGACATGCGCCGGGAGCACGACATCCAGGCCGCGCTCGCCCCGGTCTTCCCGGCCGTGCCGCGGATGGTCGCGTTCTGCGGTGACGACGACGTCATCGGGTCGCAGTTCTACGTCATGGAGCGCATCGAGGGCACCATCCTGCGCCGCGACGTGCCGCCCGAGCTCGGCCTCGACCGCGAGGGCGTGACGGCGCTGTGCCACACCGCGATCGACACCCTGGTGGCCCTGCACGACGTCGACGTCGAGGCGGCCGGGCTCGCCGACCTCGACCGCGGCGACGGCTACGTGCGGCGCCAGGTCGAGGGCTGGTGCGGCCGGTTCCGCCGCGCGCGCACCGACGACGTCGGCGACTTCGAGGCGACGATGGCCTGGATCGCGGCCCACGAGCCGGCCGACCGGCCGCACGTGCTGATCCACAACGACTTCCGGTTCGACAACCTCGTGCTCGACCCCCACGACCCGACCCGCATCGTCGGCGTGCTCGACTGGGAGATGGCCACGGTCGGCGACCCCCTGATGGATCTCGGTGCGGCGCTGGCCTACTGGGTGCAGGCCGACGACCACCCGGCCTTCCTCGCCGTGCGCCGGCAGCCGACGCACACGCCGGGGATGCTGACCCGGGCCGAGGTCGTCGAGCGCTACTCCGCGGCCCGTGGCCTCGAGGTGACGCCCGAGCAGTGGCGCTTCTACGACGTGTTCGGCGCCTTCCGCCTGGCCGTCATCGCCCAGCAGATCTACTACCGCTTCCACGAGGGCCAGACGAGCAACCCGGCCTACGGTGAGTTCCGCGAGGTCGTGCGCTTCCTCGACCAGCACTGCACCGCCCTCATCGGCGACAACTGACCCCGACGACGACGCAAAGGACACCACCCCCATGCCGACCACCCTGATCACCGGCGCCAGCTCGGGCCTGGGCGCCGAGATGGCCCGCCAGCTCGCCGACCGCGGCTGGGACCTCGCCCTGGCCGCCCGGCGCACCGAGCGGCTCGAGGGGCTGCGCGACGAGATCCTCGCGGCGCACCCCGAGCCGGCGGGTCGAGCTGCGTGCCCTCGACGTCACCGACGACGCCCAGGTCTTCGAGGTCTTCGGCGCCTTCCGTGACGACTTCGGCACGATCGACCGGGTCATCGTCAACGCCGGGCTCGGCAAGGGCGCCCCGATCGGCACCGGCCGCTACGACGCCAACCGGCAGACCGCGATGACCAACTTCGTCGCGGCGCTGGCCCAGACCGAGGCCGCGATGGAGATCTTCCGCGCCCAGAAGCGCGGCCACCTGGTGATGATCTCGTCGGTGTCGGCGATGCGCGGCATGCGCAAGACCGTGACGACCTACGCCGCGACCAAGGCCGGGGTCGCGACCCTCGCCGAGGGCCTGCGCAACGAGATGCTCGGCGAGCCCGACCTCGACATCCGGGTCTCGACGATCTACCCGGGCTACATCCGCTCGGAGATGAACGAGCGGGTGAAGAAGACCCCGTTCATCGTCGACACGCAGACCGGGGTGCGCGCCATGGTCGAGGCGATCGAGAAGGAGAAGGCCAACGCGCTCGTCCCGGCGTGGCCGTGGGTCCCGCTCGGCGCGGCGATGCGCCACCTGCCGCTGCCCCTCGTCCGGAAGATCATGTGACCGTGGCCCGCGTGCTGGTGACCGCGCACCTGCCCGGTGACGGGCCCGCTCGCCTGGCCGCGGCCGGGCACGAGGTCACCTACCGTGACGCCGCGTCGGGGATGCCGCGCGACGAGCTGCTCGCGGCCGTCGCCGGGGTCGACGCGCTGGTCGCGATGATGGTCGACCGGGTCGACGCCGAGCTGCTGGATGCCGCCGGGCCGGGTCTGCGGGTCGTCGCCGACGTCGTGGTGGGCTACGACAACATCGACGTGCCCGCCTGCACCGAGCGCGGTGTCGTCGTGACGAACACCCCCGGGGTGCTCACCGACGCGACGGCCGACATCGCGATGGCGCTGGTGCTGATGACCACGCGCGGCCTGGGTGCCGCCGAGCGCCGGGTGCGCACGGGGGAGCCGTGGCAGTGGAACTTCACCGCCGACCTCGGCACCGGCCTGCGGGGGAAGACGCTCGGCATCGTCGGCCCGGGGGCGATCGGCCTGGCGACCGCCCGGCGGGCCGCGGCCTTCGGCATGGAGATCCTGCTCAGCGGCCGCTCGGCGCCCGACCCCGGGGTGGTGGACGGGCTGGGCGCTCGGGTCGTCGACCTCGGTGAGCTGCTCACGGCATCCGACGTCGTCTCCCTGCACTGCCCGCTCACCCCGGCCACGCACCACCTGGTCGGCGCCGCCGAGCTGCGGGCGATGAAGCCGACCGCCCACCTGGTCAACACCGCCCGCGGCCCGGTCGTCGACGAGGCGGCCCTGGTGGCGCGCGCTCGAGGCGGGCGAGATCGCGGGCGCGGGCCTCGACGTCTTCGAGGACGAGCCGCGGGTGCACCCGGGCCTGCTGCGACCGCGACGACGTCGTGCTCCTGCCGCACGTCGGCTCGGCGACGGTCGAGACGCGCACCGCGATGGCCGACCTCGCCGTGGCGAACGTGCTCGCGGTGCTCGGCGGAGCCGACCCGGTCACTCCGGTCCGGGGCTGAGCCACTCCTGCGCGATGCGGCGGCCGCGTGCGGCGCAACAGCTCTCGTGCGTCGGTGCGTGACCGGTCCGGGTCGGGTTCGAGGTCGGTGAGCGGGTAGGCCGCGCGCACCCCGAGGTCGGCCAACCCGGTCGCGTCGAGGTCGAGCCGGCCGCACACGGCCACGACCGGGATGCCGTGCGCGGCCGCCCGCCGCGCCACCCCGGCGACCGCCTTGCCCGCGAGGGTCTGCTCGTCGAGGGCGCCCTCGCCGGTGACGACGAGGTCGGCACCGGTCAGGGCCTCGTCGAGGCCGACGAGGTCGAGCACGACGTCGACCCCGGAGCGCCGCTCGGCGCCGAGCACCGCGAGCAGCGCGAACCCCACCCCACCGGCGGCTCCGCTTCCGGGGAGACCCGTCGGAGCGCCCACGACGCCGGCCCAGTGGGTCAGGGCGGCCTCGAGGGTGGCGACCTCGTCGGGGGTGGCGCCCTTCTGCGGGGCGAACACCGTCGCGGCCCCGGTCGGGCCGAGCAGCGGGCTGTCGACGTCGGCGGCGAGCACCAGGTGCGTGGTCGCCAGTCGCGGGTCGAGCCCGGACAGGTCGAGCCGGGCGAGGTTCGCCAGCGCCGCACCGCCGTCCGGCAGCTCGTGGCCGTCGGCGTCGAGCAGCCGTGCGCCGAGGGCGGCGAGCATCCCCGCTCCGCCGTCGGTGCTGGCCGACCCGCCCACCCCGACGACGACCTCGTCGGCCCCGAGGTCGAGCGCGGCCCGCAGCGCCTCACCGAGCCCCCGGCTCGAGGCGGTGAGCGGGGCCGGGACGCCGCCCGGCAGCCGGCCGAGCCCGCAGGCGTCGGCCATCTCCACCAGCACCGTCACCTGCCCGGTCCGGCGCTGCACGGCCAGCGTCGCCGACACCGGCTCGCCGGTCGGGCCGGGCACCTCCACCGCGACGCCGGTCCACCCCGCGAACAGGGCCGCCGCCACCGTCCCCTCGCCGCCGTCCGCCACCGGCACGACGACGACCGAAGCGGTGGGTGCGACGTCGAGCAGCCCGAGGCGCACGGCATCCGCCACCTCCAGCGACCCGAGCGAACCCTTGAACGAGTCGCTCGCGACCACGACCCGGAACGGCGCTGCCTCACCCATGAGCACGACCGATCAGAGGTGCCGGTGCATCACGTGCAGCCCGACGCGCCCGTGCGACCTCGACGAGAAGGCCTCCGGAACGGTGCCGACCACCTCGAAACCGAGGTCACGCCACAGGTGCACCGCCGCCAGGTTCGTCTCGACAACCGCGTTGAACTGCATTGCGGCATAACCCTGTTCGCGGGCCCATGCCAGGACCCACTCACCCAGCGCCCGCCCGACCCCGCGCCCGCGGGCGGCGTCCGCGACCATGAAGGATGCCGTCGCCACGTGGCTGCCGCGCGCCGGCCGGTTGGGGCCGGCCTTCGCCGACCCGAGCACCGCGCCGTCGTCCGAGACGGCCACGACGGTGATGCCCGGCGGCGACTCGACCCACAGGTCGTGCGCCTCCGCCGAGCTCAGCCCCTCGGGGTAGGCGTACGTCTCACCGGCGGCGACCACGTCGCGGAAGACCGGGTAGAACGCCGGCCAGTCCGCCTCCGAGAGGGGCCGGATCAGCACGTCGGCGTCAGGCCTCCGGCTGCGGGCGCATGTGCAGCCACGGGCGGGTCAGCTCGAAGTGCCGCCCGGTGACCTCGTCGACCTCGATCGCGATCGTGTTGAACTTCGCGGTGTTGACCCACGGGCGCAGCGGCAGCTGCTCGATCTCGTCCTCCTCGTGGCCCTCGAGCTGGCGGGCGCGACCGCGCACCACGACGCTGGTCGCCTCCTCCTCGCCGAAGTCGTCGATCTCGAAGGCGACGTCGGCGTTCATCGTCAGGCCGAGCAGCTTGCTGCCCTCCGCCGTGCGGAAGACGATGCGGCGCCGCTCGTCGACGGCGTAGTTGATCGGCACGAGGTGCACCTCGTCGGCGAGGTGGAACGCGAGCCTGCCGAACTCCTCGTCGTGGAGCATCTGCCAGCAGGTGTCCTCGGGGATGGCGGTGACGGGCGAGTGCTCGGACATGCGGCCTCCTGAGGGGGTTACCTGCCACGAATCTACTGGCGCGCGGGCCACGGGGCACATCGCAATGATCGTTCTCACGCGCCGCGACCCGCGATCCCTCCCCAGACTCCGGCCACGGTGGGTAGCCTTCGCGGCGTGACTCGCGTCGAGGTGGTCGTCATCGGAGCCGGACCCGGGGGCCTCGCGGTCGCCGCAGCCCTGAAGGGGCAGGGCCTCAACCCGCTCGTCGTCGACCGGGCCGACCGGGTCGGCAGCTCCTGGCGCGGCCACTACGACCGGCTGCACCTGCACACCCCGCGTCGCTGGTCCGGGCTCCCCGGCTACCCGATCCCGCGCAGCTTCGGCCGCTGGGTGGCCCGCGACGACGTGGTGCGCTACCTCGAGGCGTACGCCGCGCACCACCGGCTCGAGCTGCGCCTCGGGTCGGGCGTCACCGGCATCGACCGCGTCGACCCGAGCCCCGACGGCGCCCGCTGGGCCGTGCGGCTCGACGACGGCAGCACCGTCACGGCCGACCACGTCGTCGTCGCGACGGGCTACAACCACACGCCCGGTCGAACCGGACTGGCCCGGCCTGGACGGCTTCCCCGGCGAGGTCGTGCTCGCCAAGCAGTACCGCAACGGCCGCCCGTACGCCGGGCGCGACGTGCTCGTCGTCGGCTCGGGCAACACCGGCATGGAGATCGCCACCGACCTCGCCGACCACGGGGCGACCCGGGTCTGGCTCGCGGTGCGCACCCCGCCGCACATCCTGCCGCGCTCCCGGATGGGCTGGCCGGCGCAGGGGACCGGCATCCTCGTGCGCCGCCTGCCGCCGCGCCTGGTCGACCGGGTCGCCGCGGTGCTGGCCGTGGTCCAGGAGCCCGACCTCACCGCCTACGGCCTGCCCAGGCCCGAGCACCGACCTCTACTCCCGGGTGCTCGTCGGGCGGGTTCCCGTGCAGGACGTCGGCATCGTCGACGCCATCCGCGGCCAAGCGGGTCGAGCCGGTGGCCGCCGTGCAGGCGGTCGAGGGCCCCGACGTGGTGCTCGCCGACGGCTCTCGCGTGCGGCCGTCGGTCGTCGTCGTGGCGACCGGCTACCGCGCCGGCCTCGAGCCGATCGTCGGCCACCTCGACGTGCTCGACGGCCGCGGCCTGCCGCTGGTGCACGGCGCGCACGAGCCCGACGGCGCCCCCGGCCTGTGGTTCACCGGCTACACGAACCCGATCTCCGGGATGCTGCGTGAGCTGCGGATCGACGCCGAGAAGATCGCCGCGGCGATCAGCCGGGAAGGCGCTCGGTCTCCAGCGTGAAGCGGTGCGCCCGCAGCCGGTCGACGAGCGGGGCACCCAGCGCGGTCGCGGGCGTGAGCACGCCCGCGGCATCCGGGAGCGCGTCGCCGTCCTCGACGAGGCTGAGCGCGGCCTGGCCCAGCATGTACGCGGTGCCCGGTAGCCCGGGTCGTAGGGCGCGGCACGGTGGTGCGGTAGCGAGCGCCGTTGGTCGCCTCCGCGATGACCTCCACCCTCAGGCGGCCCTTCTCCTGGGCCTCCTGGCTCGGGCCCTCGCCGGGCTTCGGCAGGACCCGGTCGAGGAGCGCCCGCGTCGGGCCGAACGCGAGCCCGGCCAGCCCGGCGACCGAGGGCCGCCGAGTGCCACCCGGCGGTCACGGCACCACGCCGGCCCGGCTCCGAAGTCGGTGTACTCGACGTAGCGGAACCCCTCGCCGTAGCCGAGCAGCGACGCCGACCGCGCGACGATGCGGGTGTTGAAGGCCGCCATGACGAACGGCCCGGTGAAGTGGCCGTTGTCGGCGTCCCGCTTGACCGGGGACGCCTTGGTCACCGTGTCGACGAGACCGCCCAGGCCGCTGCGCTTGCGCGCCGAGCCGGATGCCGTGCCACCGGCGGGGCGCGGCGGTCGCCCGCCCTCGGCGAGCGCCCACGGGTCGCCGACGACGCGGCGGGCGGCCTTGTCGGTCTCGCAGCTCCTGCGACCTGGGTGCGGGCGGAGTCGACGGTGCCACCGCTGAACCCGCCCTTGAGGGTGCGCACGGCCAGGTGGGTGCGGCCGAGCTCGGCGCCGTCGGCGCGGGCCGCCTCGGCGGTCAGCCACACCCCGAGGTCGCTGGGGATCGAGTCGAAGCCGCAGGCGTGGATGATGCGCGCCCCGGTGCGCTTGGCGGTCTCGTGGTTGGCGGCGATGCTGCGGTGCACGAAGAGCACCTCGCCGGTGAGGTCGCAGTAGTGCGTCCCGGCCTCGGCGCACGCGGCGGCCAGCGGCACGCCGTACTTCACGTAGGGCCCGACCGTCGTGACGACGACCCGGGCGCGGCGGGCGAGGTCGGTGACCGCCGCCTCGTCGGTGGCGTCGACCACGAGCAGCGGCCAGTCCGCGGCCTCGGCGCCGAGCGAGCGGGAGACCTCGCCCAGCCGGGTCAGCGAGCGACCGGCCAGCGCGATGCGCAGCCCGGGGTCGGCCTCGGCGGCGAGGTGCCGGGCGGTCAGCCGCCCGACGAACCCCGTCGCGCCGAACAGGACGATGTCGAACTCACGTGCGTCAGCGCTCATCACCGCCCACCCTAGTTCGCGCCCCGGAAGACCCGAGTGTGGGTGCTGCCAGGTGGTCGCGGCCCACCTCGAGCGGGGTCGGACTGCACGATCGTGACGACGCGAGGTGTCGCGCACGCAGGCGGCCGAGAAGGACGTCGTCACGGTGGGGCGAGGCTCGCGGGTCCCGGGGTCGAGCACAAGCCCGACGACCGTCGCGGCACGACGATCGCCGCCGAGGTGTTCGTCTACCGGCCCGACGCGCTCCTGCTCGCGCTCGACGACCTGCGCCGCGAGCTCAGCCACGACGGCGACGGCAGCACCGGCCTCGGCGACTTCGGCGAGCACCTGCTTCCGCGGCTGGTCCGGGACGGCACGGTGCACGCCTGGCCCCTCGACGGTTACTGGGCCGACCTGGGCACCCCGTCGTCGTTCCTCGCCGCGCACCGTGACCTGCTGGCGGGGCGGGTGGATGCCGTGGGCCGCGCGGACTGGCCGGTGCTCACCCGCTGGCCCGAGCTGCCGGCCGCGCGCGTCGACGCCGGGGCCGTGCTGGAGGACGTCGTCGTCAGCGCGGGCTGTCGGGTGCGTGGCACGGTGCGGCGCAGCGTGCTCCGGCCCGGAGTGGTCGTCGAGCGCGGTGCCGTGGTCGAGGACTCGGTGCTGTTCTCGGGCGTGCACGGTGGGCCGGGACGCCCATGTCGTCACCGCCCTGCTCGACGAGAACGTGCGGGTGGGCGCCGGGGCCCGCGTCGGGGAGCCGACCCGCGCCACCCGCGCCCACGACGACCACATCGCGGGCGTCGCGCGCAGACTCGGTGATCGGGCGCGGCGCCACGATCGCCGCCGGGGCGCGCCTGGAGCCCGGAACCGGCGCCTGCCCGGACGACGACGACCTTGTGGGCGGTGCGGTCCGAGCGCAGCGCCTCGAGCGCGAGCCCGTAGTCGTCGAGCGCGAAGCGGTGGGTGATCAGCCCGTCGGTGCGGGCCCGGCCGGCGCGCAGCGCCGCGATCGCGGCGGGGAACGAGCTGATCTCGGCGAACGACCCCTTGATCGTCAGCTCGCGCCGGAACACGTCGTACGGCGAGATCGACACCCGGTCGGCCTCGTCGGTCACCCCGTAGAACACCGCCGTGCCCCCGTTGCGGGTCAGCGGCAGCAGCACCTCGGCGACGGCCGCCGCCCCCGTGGCGTCGACGGTGAGGTCGTAGCCCGCGCCACCGGTCAGCTCGGTCAGGGCCCGCACCGACCCCGCGAGGTCAGCACGGTCCATCAGCACGGTGCGGTCGGCGCCGAGCGACGCCGCCAGCTCGAGCTTGAACGCGGTCGGCGCCGCCACGGTGACCGACGCCGCGCCCGCGGCCCGCAAGCAGCTGCGCGAGCAGGATGCCGGTGGGCCCGGCCCCGATGACCAGCGCGGTCGAGCCGTGCCGTGGGGCGATGACGTCGACGGCGTGCGCCGCGCACGACGTCGGCTCGGTGAACACCGCCGTGTCGTCGTCGAGCCCCTCGACCGAGAAGACCTGCACGGCCGGCGCCACCAGGTACTCGGCGAACCCGCCCGGCAGGCTCGACCCGACCCCGGTGAGGTCGTCGCACAGCAGCGGCCGGCCCTCGCGGCAGTAGGCGCAGCGCCCGCAGCTCGCGTTGGGGTTGACCGCCACCCGCTCCCCGAGCGCCAGTGCCGGCCACGTCGTCACCGAGGGCGTCGACCACCCCGACCACCTCGTGGCCGGGCACCATCGGGTAGACCGCCATGAACTGCCCGTCGTGCAGGTGCAGGTCGGTGCCGCAGACGCCGGTCTGGATGACGCGCACGCGCACCTCACCCGGCCGGGGCTCGGGGGTCGGCACCTCGCGGACGCTGAACTCCCGGGGGGCGTCGTAGACGACGGCCCTCATCGCGGCACCGGCTGCCCGGCCGCCACCGTGGTCAGCCGCCGGTCGTCGGGTACGCGGCCGCCACCGTCGCGTCGTACCGGGCCCGGATCTCGGCGCCCGTGGCGGTGTCACCCGGGTCGACCGTCACGTCGACGTCGACGTCCCAGCGCGGCGGCTGGTCGCCACCGGCCAGCGCCCAGGCCGCCTGCCGGGCCGCGCCGACGGCGACGTACTCGCCCGGGCTCGGCACCGCGACGGGAACCCCGAACAGGTCGGGCGCGATCTCCTGCACCGCGGTCGACGCCGCGGCGCCTCCGATGAGCAGCACCCGCTCGACCGGGCAGCCGACGGCGCGCACGGCATCCACGGCGGCGGCGAGGTTGAGCAGCATCCCCTCGATCACCGCGCGGGCCAGGTTCTCCGGCGTCGCGTTCGACCGGGTCAGCCCGTGCAGCGAGCCGGTGGCCGTCGGCAGGTTCGGGGTGCGCTCGTGGTCGAGGTAGGGCAGCAGGGTGAGGCCACCGGCCCCGGGTGCGGCGGCCAGCGCGAGGCGGTCGAGGCCGACGTGGTCGGTGCCGAGCATGGCGGCCCCGGCCGTGGTCACCCGGGCTGCGTTGAGGGTGCAGACGAGGGGGAGGAAGCCGCCCTCGGCGTCCGCGAACGACTGCACGCAGCCGGTGGGGTCGGCCGACGCCCGCGAGTTGCGGGCGAACGCCGTGCCGCTGGTGCCGAGCGAGACGACGACGTCGCCGGGCCGCAGGCCCAGACCCAGGGCGGCGCCCATGTTGTCGCCGGTGCCCGCGGCCACCGCCAGCCCGGATGCCGTGTGGCCGACGACCTCGGCCGGCGCCGCGACGCGCGGCACGGCCAGGTCGGTGCCGGTCGCGAGCCGGAGCAGGTCGGGGCGGTACTCGCGGGTGCCCGCGGACCAGTAGCCGGTTCCGGACGCGTCGCCGCCGTCGGTGGTCCACTCGTCGGGAGCGGTCGCACCGTCGGCGCGGATCCGACCGGTGAGCCAGTCGTGGGGGAGCACGCAGGTGCGGGCCCGGGCCAGGCTGTCCGGCTCGTGGGTGGCCACCCAGCGCAGCTTGCTGACCGTGGTCGCGGCGACGGGCACCAGGCCGGTGGCGTCGGCCCAGGCCTGCGCGCCGAGCTCGGCGACGAGGTCGTCGGCGGCCTGCGCGGAGCGGGTGTCGTTCCACAGCAACGCGTCTCGCACGACCTCGCCGTGCTCGTCGAGCAGCACCATGCCGTGCTGCTGGCCGCCGACGGCGACCGCGGAGACGCCGTCGAGGATGCCGTCACCGCTCGCCTCCTGCCAGGCCGACCACCAGTGGCGTGGGTCGACCTCGGTGCCGTCGGGGTGTGACGCGCGACCGGTGCGGACGACCGCCCCGGTCTCGGCGTCGCAGACGACGACCTTGCAGGACTGGGTCGACGTGTCGACCCCGGCGACGAGCGGACGATCAGGCATGGTGCTCACTCTCTCAGCAGTGCTCTCGGGTCGTACAGGCGGTGAGACGCCCAGCGCTGGGCCCATTCAGCGCTGGGCGCCGCCCGCCGGCCCGACCCCGCAGGGGAAGGGCCGGGCCGGTGGGACCCGGGATCGCGGACCGTGCAGTCGGTCGCGCCCCGGTCAGTGCGTCTCGGCCAGGCTCCACATGGTCCACAGCTCGGTGCGCATGCGCCGCGGCTGGGACAGCGTGTAGAGCACCGCACCGGCGATGTCGGAGGGCTCCATGAACGGCCCCTGGGCGGGGTCGCCGTCACCGAAGCGGCCGTCGGCCGCCGCGAACGGGGTGTTGACCCCGGCCGGCGCGAGGACGGTCGTGCGGATGCCCTCGCCGCGCAGCTCGCGGTCCATGGCCGTGCCGAGGTTGATCTGGGCGCCCTTGGTGGCGGCGTAGACCGCCTCCTTGCCGCCGCCGATGAGCAGCCCGGCCACCGAGCCGATGACGACGATGTCGCCGCCGTCGCCCTGGACCCGGAACTGCCGCACCGCGGCCCGGGCCAGCCAGATCGTGCCCTTGAGGTTGACGTCGATCATCAGCCCGATCTGGTCGGCGTCGACGTCGAGCAGGCCGCCGTAGAAGCCGACGCCCGCGTTGGCCACGACCGAGTCGACCCGGCCGAAGGCGGCGACGCCGGCGGCGACCAGCGCGTCGCCGGTCGCCTCCTGGCGCACGTCGCCGATCGACAGCGCGACGCGGTCCGCGCCGAACTCGTCGAGCAGCGGGCGCACGGCATCCTCGCGGATGTCGCCGACCACCACCTTGGCCCCGGCCTCGAGGGCGAGGCGGGCGGTGGCCCCGCCGATGCCGCCACCGGCACCGGTGACGACGACGACGGTGTCCTGCAGGCTGCGCGAGGGCGCGCTCATCGGTGGGCTCCGTGGTGGGGGTGACGCGGGTGGCGCGGGTGGTTCGGGTGCGGTCACTTGACCGCACCCATGGACAGGCCGCGGACGAGCTGCTTCTGGGCGATCCAGCCGGCCGCGATGACCGGGAGCACGGCGAGCGTGGCCGCCGCCGACAGCACCGCGAGGAACTGGCCGCGGCCGTCGACGAAGCTGCCGAGGAACGGCGGCGTCGTGCGGGCGACGTTGCTGGTCAGCAGGGTCGCGAGGAAGTACTCGTTCCAGCTGAAGATGAAGCAGATCAGCGCGGCCGCCGCGACTCCGGGGAGCACGATCGGCAGCACGACCCGCACGATCTCGCGGAACAGGCCCGGCACCGTCGACCCGCGCCGCCTCGACGATCTCGAAGGGCACCTCGAGGAAGAACGAGCGCATCATCCAGACCGTGATGGCCAGGTTGATCGACATGTAGACGATGGCCAGCACCCAGATGTTGTCCAGGCCGCCGAGGTTCTTCAGGATCATGTAGAGCGGCAGCACGACGGCGGCCACCGGCATGAACCGGGTGGAGATGAAGAACGACAGCGTGCTCTCGACCGACTTCACCTTGCGCAGGCTGAGCGCGTAGGCGGCGGGGATGGCGAGCAGGACGCAGCCCACGGTGGCGGCGATCGAGGCCATGAACGAGTTCTGCATGTAGGCCGCCATCCCGCGGTCCATGGCCAGCTGGTAGCCGTCCAGGGTCGGGGTGAAGAACAGCACGGGGTTGATCGAGGAGGCCACCGACTCGGGCTTGAAGCCGTTGAGGAACATCCAGAAGACCGGGAAGAAGAAGAGCAGCACCAGCACCCAGGTGAGCGATGTTGATGACCGAGTTCTTGACGGAGACTGCTCATCGGCTTCCTCCAGCCATGAAGACCTTGAAGGTCGTCTTGAGTGCGATCGTGGCGACGATGATCGTGAGCAGCACGGTGACGACGCCGTACGCCGCGGCCTCACCGACGTTGAGCCCGATGAAGGCTCGTTCGTAGAGCAGGTAGGCCAGCGTCTTGGTGCCGCCGGTGCCCTTGGTGAGGATCGCGATCGGGTCGAACACCTGCAGGATGATGACCGAGCCGAGCAGGGTGCCGATCTCGATGTACATCCGCAGGTGCGGCAGCGTGATCCAGGTGAAGGTGCGCCAGGCGCCGGCGCCGTCGACCTGGGCGGCCTCGAGGGTCTCCTTGGACTGGCCCTGCAGGCCGGCCAGCAGGATCAGCATCATGAACGGGGTGAAGATCCAGGTCAGCACGATGACCACGGTGGCCATCGGGTGCTCGGTGCTCCAGCGACACCTTGGGCAGGCCGACCTGGGCGAAGGCCCAGTTCAGCATCCCGATGTTGGTGTCGAACATCGAGTACTTCCAGATCAGCGACGCGGCCGCCGGCATGATCAGGAAGGGGGTGATCATCAGGGTGCGGGCGATGGCCCGACCCGGGCAGGTTGCGGTCGAGCAGGACGGCGAACAGCAGGCCGAGCAGCAGCGAGAGCACCACCGAGAACGCGGTGATCAGCACGGTGGCGACGATCGAGGGCCACAGGTGCACCCGAGGTCAGCGCGGTCTTGTAGTTGTCGAGTCCCGGTGAACCCGCGGTCGGCCGGGTAGAGCAGGTTCCACTTCATCATCGAGAAACCGATGGTGACGCAGGAATGGGATCTGGGTCAGGACGATGAGGAAGATGAATGCGGGCAGCAAGCAGCCCGCGGGCGGTCCAGGCGTGCTTTTTCTGGATCTTCTTCTTGGCCGGGTCGACTGGGGCGGCGCAGGTGCTTTGGTGGCAGTGGTGGTCATGCGCTTTCCTCGTTCTTTCGCGTCGTTGCGAGATATCGGAGGGGGTAGGGGTTGGGGCCGGCCGCAGGCGGCCGGCCCCAACACCGGTGGTGCTGTCAGATCAGCTACTTGTGTGCCTCGCCGCGCGGTCTGGCGCGATGCCCTGGCACTTGGTGAGGGCGTCGTCGACCGAGGACGCGGTTGGCGATGTAGTCCGCGATCAGCTGGGCGCACTGGTTGCCGACGTCCTGGAACTCCGGGATCGAGACGTACTGGATGCCGACCCACGGCTGCGGGTTGACGCCGGGCTGCTTCGGGTTGACGCCGGCTCATCACGTCGAGGGTGATGGGCGCGTAGGCCGCGGCGGCTTCCTTGTACTCGGGGATGTCGTAGGTCGAGGTGCGCGAGCCCGGGGGCACGTTGCTCCAGCCGATCTTCTGGCCGACGAGCTTGATGTACTCCTTGCTCGTGGCCCACTTGACGAACTTGATCGCGGCGTCCTGGTTCTTCGTGGACTTCGGGACCGCGAGGTTCCAGCTCCACAGCCAGCCGGACTCCTGGGTCTTGTTGATCGGCATGTGGGCGTAGCCCATCTTGCCCTTCACCGGGGAGTCGGCGGCCTCGAGCATCGAGGCGGCGACGGAGGCGTCGGCCCACATCGCCGACTTGCCCTCCTTGAGGGCGGTCAGGCACTCGTTGAAGCTGTACGAGACCGGGTCTGCCTCACCGGATTCGTCGAGCATCGTCTTGTAGAACGTGACGGCGTTCTTCCACTCCGGGGTGTTGACCGTGGCGTTCCACTTCATGTCGTACCAGTTGCCGCCGAAGGTCTGCACGACCGTCGTCAGCGGTGCGAACAGGTCGCCCCAGCCGGGCTTGCCGCGCATGCAGATGCCGGACATGTCGGCGGTCTTGACCTTCTTGGCCGCGTCGGCGACCTGCTGCCAGGTCGGGTTCATCGGCATCGTCACGCCGGCCTTGTCCAGGACCTCCTTGTTGTACATGAGGATCGAGGACTCGCCGTAGAACGGCACCGCGTACTGCTTGCCGTCGTTGGTGAGGGCGATGCGCACGGGCGGGAGGAGGTCGTTGACGTCGTACGCCGTGTCGGCCTTGAGGTTCTCGGTGAGGTCGACCAGCCAGCCGTTGGCGCCCCACTGCGGGGTCTCGTACGCACCGATGGTGACGATGTCGTACTGGCCGGCTCCGCTGGCCACGTCGGCGGTGACCGCGCTGCGCAGGTCACCCTCCTCCATGACCTGGAAGTTGACCTTGGTGCCGGGGTTGGCCGTCTCGTACTCGGTCTTGAGCTGCTCCATGTCCTTCATCTGGCCGTTGTTCACGGTGGCCAGGTTGAGGGTGACGTTGCCACCGGATGCGGCGCTGCCGTTGTCGGACGAACCGCCGCCGGCACCGGAACAGGCGCCCAGGGCGAGGGCGGAGGAGAGCGCGAAGACCCCAACGGTCAATGTGCGCTTGTTGGAAAGCATCCTAACTCCTTTGGTAGGGGTACTTCGTGTTCGTCCGGCGCGGCTGAAGGCATGACGAAATAGAGCGAACCGACAGGTGTTTTGTGGGGAGTGGTTGCACTTCGCTGCGTGGAACTAGCGCAAATGTAGGACTGCCGAGAAAGGGGCGACAAGCACGCTACCGAGCCGCTGTCGGTACTATTATTCCGAGCGGCGGACGGTGCGGTCCGGGCTTCCCCGGCGTACGCACGCCGTTACCAGACCGTGATGTTGCGGCCGGGCGAGGAAGCGGAGGCACCGCGATGACGGATTTGTATCAGCCAGGGCTCAGCGCCCGTTCGGCGCGCGACGACCGCCCCGAGCCGGAGGACCCGCCAGCCCGTACGCCGAGGTCATCCCGCGGCGTGAGGTGATCCCGCAGAACCCCCAGCACTCGGTGCGCGTCATCACCCACGACTTCCCCAGCGAGATCTGCGGCTGGAACGCCCACCCCGAGTACGAGATCCACCTGATCACCAAGACCCACGGCAGCTTCATCGCCGGCGACCACATCGGCACCTTCGGCCCGGGGCACGTCAGCATCATGGGCCCGAACCTGCCGCACGACTGGGTCAGCGACCTCGAGCCGGGGCAGGTCGCCGTCGACCGCGACGCCGTCATCCAGTTCACCGACGGGTGGATCCGGCAGTGCATGCAGCTGCTCCCCGAGCTGCAGGGCATCGACGGCGTGCTCAAGCACTCGACGCGGGGCCTGGTCTTCTCCGGCGCCACCGCGTGGCGTGCGGCGGAGGAGATCATGTCGGTCGTCTCCACCCGCGGCCCCGAGCGGGTCGGCCACCTGTTCAAGCTGCTCGGGCTGATGGCGAGCGCGCCCGACGGCGAGTGGGAGACGGTGGCCAGCGAGTGGATGGGCCGACCCGACGACGAGGGCGCCCGCAGCGCCGGCGAGGCGGGCCTGAACTACATCTTCTCCAACCTCACCGGCGACATCCGGCTGACCACGGCCGCGCACCTGGCGTACATGTCCGAGCCGAGCTTCTCCAAGTACTTCAAGCGCGCCACCGGCCTGACCTTCAGCAACATGGTCAAGAAGCTGCGGGTCGCCCACGCCCGGCGGCTGCTCGACTCGACCGACCACCCGATCACCCGGGTGGCCACGCTCAGCGGCTACCACAACATGGCCAACTTCAACCGGCAGTTCCTGGCCGAGGTGGGCTGCACGCCGTCGGCCTACCGGCGCATGGAGTCGTCGCTGAAGCCGCCCAACGAGGTGCTGAGCCTGGGGCTGAAGGCGGCCCGCGCCGCCGAGCGGGCGTCCGCGGACCGAGTAGGGCTCAGCCGAGCAGGTCGTCGAGCGTCGGGTGCACGCCCCGCTCGACGAGCGAGCGCCGCGCGGCGAGGTACTCCTGCAGGAACGTGTCGTCGCCGGCGAGGTCACCGAACAGCACCCCGATCTCGACGAACGCCTCCGGGCGCGGGTCGCAGGCCGCCGCGGTCATCTCCGCCGCGTGCACGTCATCCGGCACCTCCGGGGGCACGATCTCGCCGCGGCCGATCAGCGCCCAGTACTCCGCCCAGGCGGCGACCATCGCCGCGCCGAGCCGGATCGGGCGCCCGGCCTCGAGGTTCGCGCGGATCGCGGGGAGGGTGAAGGTCGGCATCCGGTTCGAGCCGTCGGTGGCCAGCCGCACCAGGGTGTCGCGCATCCGCGGGTTGCTGAACCGCTCGATGAGGGTGGCCATGTAGCCCTCGAGGTCGATGCCGGGCAGCTCACCGAGCGTCGGGGCGGCCTCGTCGGCCATGTAGCGCTCGAGGTAGGTGCGGATGCGGTCGTCGCCGAGGGCCTCGTCGACGAGCACGTAGCCCAGGGGCGCCCCGAAGTAGGCGATGGCCTGGTGGCTCGCGTTGAGCAGGCGCAGCTTCATCAGCTCGTAGGGCCGCACGTCGTCGACGAACTGCACCCCGACCGACTCCAGCGGTGGTCTGCCGGTGGGGAACTCGTCCTCGACGATCCACTGGGTGAAGGGCTCGGCCGGCACCGGCCACTCGTCGTCGATGCCGAACTCGCGCTGCACGGCCTCGCGGTCGGCATCCGTGGTCGAGGGGGTGATCCGGTCGACCATGCAGTTGGGGAAGGTGACCGAGGTGTCGATCCAGGTCGCGAGCTCGGGGTCGGTCAGCCGGGCGAAGCCGACGACCGCCTGCCGGGCGTAGTCGCCGTTGCCCTGGAGGTTGTCGCAGGACAGCACGGTGAACGGGGCGGCGCCGGCGTCGCGGCGCCGGCGCAGCCCCTCGACGATGTAGCGCGAACGCGGTGCGCGGGTCCTCGGGGTGGGCGAGGTCGTGCACGACCGCGGGGTTCTCGGCGTCGAAGTCGCCGGTGGCGGGGTTCTTCAGGTAGCCGCCCTCGGTGACGGTGAGGCTGACGATCCGCACGGCGGGGTCGTCGAGACGCTGGTGCACGGCCGCGGCGTCGTCGGGGCCGTAGAGGTACTCGAGCACCGAGCCGACGACGCGGGGTTCCAGCGAGCCGTCGGGGTGGCGCACCACGAGGGTGAACAGGCAGTCCTGCGCGCGCATGACGTCGCGCATCGTGGCGTCCTGCTCGAGCACACCGACGCCGCAGATGCCCCAGTCCAGCCCCGCGCCGGTCTCCATCAGCCGGTCGAGGTACATCGCGACGTGCGAGCGGTGGAAGTTGCCGAACCCGAAGTGGACGATCCCGACGGATGCCGCCTCCCGGTCGTACGTCGGTGTGGAGGCCGACAGGGTGGACAGGGTTGCGGACGAGAGAGCAGTCATCGGGGCAGGTCCTTTCGCTCGAGGCGGTCACGGACTCTCACCGGCCATCGAACCAACAACGGCGCACCGCGCCAACGGCTGGTCCATCGGGGGAGGGAAAAGGATCGGTGCCGAGCGGGATTGCATCGAACGGCCGTCGCCCCGACCACTTTCGGGGTCGGGGCGACGGTGGGGGTGCCGTCCGGTCGGCCGGTTCCACCGGCCGCCGGATCAGCGGCGGGCGAACTCGGCCGCCTGGCGGGCCGCCCAGACCCGGTCGGCCGCGTCGATGCTGGCCCGTGAGCCGAGGTCGACGCCGGCCCGTTCGGCGGCGGCGCGGGCGCGTGCCGTCGTGAGGTCGGGGGTGAGCACGACCTCGGGGGCGATCTGCCGGTCGGCGGCCGCGTAGGCCCGCTGCTGCCGGGCGAGGCGGTCCGAGGAGGCCCGGGCCGTGCTCATCAGCGCGGGCGTCGCGGTGACCGTGGCGCCGGTGACGAAGGGGCTGACCGTCGGGGTGTAGCCGCTGGCGTGCCCGGTCTTGTTGGGGTGGTACGACTCGGTGATCGGGTTCGACAGGCCGTTGAGCCACTCCGGGCTGTCGCACACGGCGTGCCCGACGAAGCGCGACGTCGGGTTGGCGAAGGCGAAGCCGGCGGCCGAGGCGCGGGCCGCGGTCGTGGAGTTGATCAGGTCGGCGGTCGCGTTGAGCCGGCTCTCCTCGGTGGGCGAGAACCAGGTGAGCAGGTTGCAGTCCTCGCCGTTGAAGATGCGCGGGTAGCCGACGACGGTGACCTTCGCCTGCGGCGCGCGGGACCGGATGCTCGCGTAGAGGGAGGTGAGCGCGGCCGGCAGGGTGTTGCGGATGTAGCTCTGCGCGCCGTCGACGGCGCCGTTGCAGTTGCTCAGCCAGGCCGGCTGGGCGCAGGTGGTGAGCACGTCGGCGAACCCGGCGTCGTTCCCGCCGATCGAGATGGTGACGTAGTTCGTGCTCGCCGTCAGGGCGGAGAGCTGGGTGCCGGTGACGTCGGCGATCTTGGCGCCCGGAGCAGGCCCGGAAGTTCAGGGCGTACCCCTTCGCGGAGGCGATCAGCGAGGGGTAGGCGTAGACCGAGCGCAGGCAGCTCGTGCCGTCGGCGAGGTAGCTGCGGGTTCCGGTGCCGGACGAGTAGCTGTCGCCGAGGGCGACGTACGAGGGTGCTGCGGCGCCGGCCGGAGCCGCCGAGATCACGAGTGCCGTCACCGCGGCGAACGCTGCGGTGACCAGGGCACGACGTCGGGCCATGGGTCCTCCTGAACAGGTCGGATGTGGTCCGGCTCACAGTAGGGGCGCACGACGTCGGCCGCTCGGCGAGAGGGGTCAGACGTCCCAGGTGACGCGATGGTTGGTGAAGACGTAGACGCGTGGGTCGCCGAGGGGGTTGACCAGGGCCTCGGGCAGCGGGTCCAGCACGGTCTGCTCGACGACCTCGCCGCTGCGGGGGTCGAGCACGGAGAGGTGGCGCGGCAGGTCGCGCTCCATCAGCTTCACCTCGCGGGCGCCGTCGCGGTAGAGCAGCAGCAGGGTGCCGGGCACGCTGAGGCCTCGGCCGCCGAGTGCGCTCGTCCAGTCGGGGCTCATCTCGCCGAACGGGAGATGGCGCAGGATGCGGCCCACCAGGCCGACGTGGGTCGAGCCCTCGAAGTCCAGTGCATCCCGCCACCCGGCGTCGGGGCACAGGAAGCCGTCGGGGTGGCCCGGGCTCATCGGCGTGAAGTCGCCACTGCCACAGGCTCGCTGCGCCGTAGCCGACGCCCATGGTGCCGCCGGCGCACAGGTTGCTCCAGGCCTCGTGGCCCTGCCACCGCCCCACCGCGCGGCCCCGGTCGCGGGTGTTCTCGTAGGTCGGCTCCAGGTTGAGCACCCCCTTGGCCGGGGTGTTGCGCCACATGTCGGCGACCCGCTCGGGCAGGTGCTCGGCCTCGTGCCCGGTCTGGCAGCTCTGGAAGTCCAGCCAGTCGGCCCCCTGGTGCGCGCGGTTGGTGGCGTGCGGCCGGTAGTGGATGCCGGTCGGCTGACCGTAGGCGTCCCACGCGTGGACCTCCTCACCACCGGCAGCCACCTGCGGCTCGTCGCCCGACCCGTCGCCGCCCACGAGGTAGACCGCGGGCCGGGCGCCGTACCGGGCCACCAGGTAACGGCAGTACCGCGCGTACTCGTCGGTGGGGACGACGGTGCCGGCCACGTCGAGACCCTTCCACCCGAACCCCTGGAAGACCGGCTGCAGCACCGGCACGAGGTCGTGGGACACCAGGATGTCGACCAGCGCGTCGAACCGCTTGAAGTAGTCGGCGTCCAGCTCGCGCAGCCGGCCGGCCGGCAGGTCCTCGAAGGCCACGTCGAAACCCTCGTCGAGGGTGCGGTCGCGCGGGCCGACGGCGTGCATGTCGGGCTGCACCGTCATCAGCAGGACGGCGTTGAACCCCTTGGCCTGCCGGTCGCGGGCGTACACCTCGACCTGCTCCGGTGTCGCCCGCCACGGCAGCGCCCAGGCGGTGTCGGCCACCATCAGGGCCGGCGTGCCGTCGGCGTGCTGCAGCTGCCGCCCCGAGGGCGACATCCTCCAGAAGCCGTGCTCGTACGCGCGCACCCCCGTCGCGCTGTCGCCGTCCCCGTCCACGCAGACGACCGTGCCCGTGCGACCGTGCAGCCCGGGGTCGTCGACGTTCGCTCCCGACACCCAGTGCCAGTCGCCCGCGTGCGGCGGCGCGAAGCGCAGGCGCCAGACGTCCCCACCGTCCCAGAAGGCCGGGCGGCGCAGCACCTCGCTGCCACAGGCGAAGTCGGCCCAGACCTCCACCGAGGGATAGGGGGCCTCGTGAGCCGACCCGGCGACGAGCTCGATCTCCACCTCGCGCCAGGGCAGGGCGTGGGCCGGCGACGACGCCATCACCGCGTCGGCTCGGCGTGACGCAGCTCGAAGTGGTCGAAGGTGGCCACCAGCTCGCGGCGGAACCCGTCGGTGCAGGCCAGACCGACCAGGGTGCCGGTGAACCCGTCGACCGCTTCGTCGGACATGAACGTGGTGTCGAGCTCGCCCCCCAGCGGGGACCGGGCCGAGGGGTCGTCGGCGGGCGCCCACCAGAAGCGCACGACCCCGACGTCGAGCTCGGCGCCGAGCACGATCGGCCCGGGCGGCAACGGCTGCCGGGTGTCGAGCAGCTCGGTCTTCACACCCGACCGCACCATGACGAGGGCGGCGACCCGAGCACCCAGGCTCTCGCTCGCGTACACCCGGGCGTACAGGAGGTTGCGGTCGTCGTAGATGACCAGCAGCCCCGCGGACTGCGAGAAGTGCTCCGGTGCGACGTCCACACCGGTCTCGACCGAGGCCACGAAGCCCTGCAACGGGGTGGCGACCACCGAGCTCTCGTGGCGCGACGTGACGGCCTCGCCGCCACGCAGCCGAAGGCCCGGCCCGTCGCGCCCCACCTCCAGCCAGCTCGCGGTGGCCGGCCTCCGGAAGGTCGAGAACCAGCGGTCGAGGCTCGGGGCCACGGAACACCGTGCGCCGCAGGGTGTCCGAGGCGACGGCATCCGGTGTGACCCCCGTCGGCGACGGCGTCTCGAGCCGGGCCAGGGTCCCGCCGGTGCTGAGGCGCAGCCATCCGTCGTCGGACCAGTACACCTGCTGGAGCGCGGTCTCCCGGCCGAGGGTGCACCGGTGCTCCGGGCCGATCGGGCGCGCGCACAGGTGCGCCACGTACCACTCGCCGTGCGGGGTGCTCACCAGGCAGCCGTGACCGGCCTTCTGCAGCCCGGCCTCCGGGTTGAACCACTGGGGCTTGAGGTGGTCCGGGTCGTTGCGACCGGGGATGTCGGCCGGGTTGCTGGTCAGGAAGGGATTGAGGGGATCGGGTTCGTACGGCCCCTCGATGACCGGCGACCGGGCCAGGGTGACGCCGTGCGCGTACCCGGTGCCACCCTCGGCGGCCATCAGGTAGTACTGCCCGTCGTGCCGGTACAGGTGGGGGGCCTCCAGGCAGCCCCGGTTCGAGCCACCCCGGTAGATCCGGCGGGACTCCCCGACCAGGCGGCCCAGGTGCGGGTCGTACTCGTCGAGCACGATGGCACCCGGGTGCTCGTACCCGGTGCGCGGGTCCCACTCCAGCGCCACCAGCCAGTGCCTGCCGTCGTCGTCGTGGAAGAGCGACGGGTCGAAGCCCACGCTGTTGAGGTACACGGGAGGGCTCCAGGGCCCCTCGATGGTCGAGGCGCTCACCACGTAGTTGTCGACGTCGAAGTAGCGCGCCGCCGTGCTGTGCATGACCGAGTAGGTCAGGTAGAACGTGCCCGTCGCGGCGTCGTGGCTGAGGTCGGGCGCCCAGACGCCCTCGTGGGCCGCCAGCCCCCGGAAGTCGTGGGTGCCGGCGGCAGGGCGTGCCCGACGAGGTCCCACCGCTGCAGGTCGCGCGAGTGGAAGAGCCGGATGCCGGGCTCCCACACGAAGGTCGACGTGGCCAGGAAGTAGTCATCCCCGGTTCGCACCACCGACGGGTCGGGGTGGAAACCGGGGATGACCGGGTTGTGGATCACGGACGACGGCTCGCCGTCGACCCTCGGTGCACTTCCGTCACGTGCGCGCCAGCGACGTCGAGCCGGCCCGCTTGCGAGTCAGGGCGTCGATGGTGGCCGCGAGCATGAGCACGCCGCCGGTGACGATGAACGTGATGCCGGCGGAGTAGCCGAGCAGGCCCAGGCCGTTGGTGATCATCGAGATGAGGAACGCACCGACGGTGGCCTGCATCAGGCGGCCCCGGCCACCGAAGAGGCTGACACCGCCGATCACGGCAGCACCCACGCCGGACAGCACGACGTCGCGGCCGGTCGAGGACTGCACGACGCCCACCTGGCTGACGGTGAACAGCCCGGCGACGACCGCGAGCACCGAACAGATGATGAAGGCGGAGATGCGCACCCGGGTGACGTTGATGCCGGCGCGGCGGGCGCCCTCGGGGTTGCCGCCCACGGCGTAGATGTGCAGGCCGAACCGGGTGCGGTCGAGCACCAGCTGGCCGATCCACAGGATGGCCAGCGCGAGCGGCACGACGATCGGCACGCCCTCGATGACGAACACCCCGGTGGAGCGGTTCTGGTTCAGCAGGACCACCATGAAGCCGACGCCGATGACCACAGGCCGCGAACTGCAGCCACAGCATGCTGAGCGGTCGCACCGGCATCTGGTACTTCTGCCGGCGCCTGCGGTCGTAGAACGACGTGCCCAGCGAGACGAGGCAGACGACGGCGAACATCACCCAGCCGGCCCAGAGGGGCATGCTCTTGTTCATGATGGCCACGACGGCGGGTTCCTCGATGCGGTACGAGCCCGCGTCGCCGAGCATGACGAGCATCAGGCCCTGGAAGGCCAGGAACAGGGCCAGCGTCACGACGAACGAGGGGACCCCGATCTTCGCGACGAAGTAGCCGATGGTCGACCCGATCACGACTCCGGCCAACAGGGCGACGACCAGCGCGACGACCCAGTTCCAGTGCTGGTCGTTGAGCAGCCGGATGAAGACGGCCATCCCGACGCCGCCGGTGATGCCGGCGGACAGGTCGATCTCGGCCATGATCAGCAGGAAGGTCAGCGCGATCGCGAGCATCATCAGCGCGGCGGTCTGGGTCAGCAGGTTCGCGATGTTCTTGTTCGTCAGGAAGAACTCGCTGAGGAAGGAGAACAGCACGCCCAGGACGAGCACGCCCGCGAGCGCCGGCAGCATGCCCATCTCGCCGGAACGCACCCGCCGGAAGTAGTTCTGGAACTGCTCGGTGACGCTCGCCCTCGTGGCCGGTGGCGATGGCCTCGACGGCGGCTGCGCCGGCAGCGGCCTCGTCAGTGGTCTCGGTGTCGATGTCACTCATCTCAGGCGCCTTCCACGACGGCAACGTCCTTGATCTTGCTTCCGGTGATCCAGCCGACGACCTCGTCGTAGCTGGTGGTCTTCGCGTCGAGCTGCGCCACCATCGCGCCGAGGTAGAGCACGTTGATGTAGTCGGCCACCTCGAAGACGTCGGCCAGGTTGTGGCTGATGATGAGCACGGCCGTGCCCGACTCCGCGAGCCTGCGGACCAGGGCCAGCACCTGGGCCGTCTGGGCGACGCCGAGGGCGGCGGTGGGCTCGTCGAGGATGACGATCTTCGCCTCCTGCAGCACCGCGCGAGCGATCGCCACGGTCTGGCGCTGGCCACCGGACAGCGAGGAGACCTTCTGGCGCACCGACTTCAGGGTGCGCACCGACAGCGACTGCAGGGTGCGGGCGGCCGCGCCCTCCATGTCCGGCTGGTCGAGCATGCCGTTGGCGGTGCGCTCGCGGCCGAGGAACATGTTGTTGACGATGTCGAGGTTCTCGCAGAGCGCGAGGTCCTGGTAGACGACCTCGATGCCGAGCCCGGAGGCGTCCTGCGGGGTGTGGAGGGTGACCGGGTTCCCCTCGAACCGGATCTCTCCCTCGTCGTACGGCTGGGCCCCGGACAGGCCCTTGATCAGGGTCGACTTCCCTGCGCCGTTGTCGCCGACGAGGGCGGACACCTTGCCGGGCTCGAGGGTCATGTTGACGCCCTTGAGGACGTCGACGGGTCCGAAGCTCTTGCGGATGTCCTCGAGTTCGATCAGTGCACTCATCGCCACTCCTGCGGCTCTAGGTCGGTGCTGGCCACACGTCCGGTGGCGCATCCGGTGCCGAGGACACCACGACCGTCGCCGGTGACGTGTCTGAGGTCTTCAGGTAGACAAGTGTCGACCGTGGGGTGGCCGGATGGGAATCCCGTCCCGGCCACCCACGGTCGACTTGTCACATCGGTGAGCTGAACCCTGTCGGCTACTTGATGCCAGCCGCGGTGCAGGCTGCGGCGACCTCGCCGGTGCACACCTCGGCGACCTTCGCGTTGCCGTCGTCGAACACGGTCTGCATGTTCTCCTTGGTGACCACGACCGGGGTCATGGCGAGGAACGGCACACCGTCGTCGGTCTTCTTGTCGGCGGTCGGCTTCTCACCGTTGGCCAGCTTCTGGGCCAGGTCGACCGAGGCGGTCGCCTCGAGCTGGAACGGCTTGTAGACGGTGGCGAACTGCTTGCCCAGCAGGACGTTCTGCAGGCCGACGGGCGAGGCGTCCTGGCCGCTGACCGGCACCTTGAGGCCGTTCTTGTCGAGCACCTGGATGACCGCGCCGGCGTTGACGTCGTTGGCGACCCAGACGGCGTCGACCTTGCCGCCGGTGGAGGTGAGGGCCTGCTCGAAGTTCACGCCGGTCTTGGCGCCGTCCCAGACGCCCGGCGGCTCGGCGGCCGGCTTGATCCCGGCCGCGCTCATGATGCTGTCCGCGCCGTCGTGGAACTGCTTGGCGTTGCCGTCGGTCGGGTCTCCGCCCATGTAGATGACCTTGGCCGTCTTGGCGTCCTTGCCCTCGGCCTTGAGGCCGTCGACGATCATCTGGCCCTCGAGCTCACCGACGTGGAAGTTGTCGAAGGAAACATAGTAGTCGGCACCCTTGATCGGGCGGTCGTAGGCGATGACCGGGACGCCCTGGGCGTGGGCCTTGTCCATCACCTGCGCGCCGGCGCCGTTGAGGTCGACGAGGAGCATGACCGAGCAGCCCTTGGTGAGCTGCTGGTCGGCGAGCGTGGCGTACTTGCCGGTGTCGTTCAGGGCGTTCTGGATGTCGGTCTCGAAGCCGATCTCCTTGAACGACTTCTCGAGGGCCGGCCGGTCGCCGTTCTCCCAGCGGCTCGAGGAGTCCGCGTCGGGCAGCATGACGCAGGCGCGCTTGGCGGCTGCCGCTGAAGAAGATCCTGAGCTACCGCTGGTCGAGTCGTCGCTACCGCAGCCCGCGAGCGTGATGATGCCCGCTGCCGCGACGAACGCAACCGTGGCCGTTCTCTTGAACGTCATTGTCCAAAACTCCCTCTGAAAGAGTGGCGGCAAGGCGGCCCGGGAGGGTCACCCGCCTGTCGATGCCCGAAGGCTACAAGCGGGCGACGTTGCACTGTCAAGCGGTTGTGACCATATTGTTGTCAACGTCCACATAGGGGTCGAGCAGCCTGAATGCTAGGTGCGAGGTGCCTGAACGGATGTGGCGAGGTGCCTGAGTTACTGACGCGTAACCCGACATGAGGAGCGACCATGAAGTTCAACGACGGGTACTGGCTGCTCCGGCAGGGGGTCACCGCGACCTACGCCAAGGAAGCCTTCGCGGTCGAGACCTCCGACTCCACCGTGTCGGTCGCCGCCCTGAGCCGGCCCGTGGAACACCGCGGCTCGCACCTCAACACCCCGACGGTCACCGTCGACCTGTCGTCCCCGGCGCAGGACGTCGTCACGGTCCGCGCCTCGCGACGGGTGCGCACGACCCCGCCGGAGCCCGACTTCCAGCTGCACACCACGAGCTCCGAGGTCGCGGTGGAGTCCGCCGACGGTCGGGTCTCGCTCAGTGCCGGCGACCTGACGGCGCGGCTGACCGTCGACGGCCCCTTCGGCCTCGAGTTCCGACGCGGGCGGCCGGACGCTCGCGACCGCGGGCCCCACGGCCCTGGGTTCGATGCAGGTGGTCGACGACCCGAGCGCCCCGGGGACGGCCCACATGATGCAGCGCCTCACGCTGCCGGTGGGCACCAACGTCTACGGCCTGGGCGAGCGCTTCGGCCCCTTCGTGAAGAACGGGCAGTCGGTCGACAGCTGGAACCAGGACGGCGGGACGGCCAGCGAGCAGGCCTACAAGTCGCTGCCGTTCCTCGTGACCGACGCGGGCTTCGGCATCTTCGTGAACAGCCCGGGCCGGGTCTCCTTCGAGGTGTGCTCGGAGGTCGTCTCGGCCGCTGCAGTTCTCGGTGCCGGGCGACGAGCTCGAGTACCTCGTCATCCACGGCCCCTCGCCGCGGGAGATCGTGGAGCGGTACACGGCGCTCACCGGGCGCCCGGCGCTCCCACCGCGCTGGTCGTTCGGCCTGTGGCTGTCGACCTCGTTCCTCACCGACTACGACGAGGCGACGGTCACGCACTTCGTCGACGGCATGCAGGAGCGCCACATCCCGCTGAGCGTCATCCACTACGACTGCTACTGGATGAAGCCGCTCCAGTGGTGTGACTTCGAGTGGGACCGCGACGCCTTCCCCGACCCCGAGGGGATGCTGCAGCGGATGGGCGACAAGGGCCTGCGCCGCAGCGTGTGGATCAACCCCTACCTCGGCCAACGGTCGCCGCTGTTCGTGGAGGCGGCCCGGGCCGGCTACCTGCTGCGCCGGCCGGACGGCTCGGTCTGGCAGACCGACCAGTGGGTCGCCGGCATGGGCATGGTCGACTTCACCAACCCGGCTGCGCGCGACTGGTTCGCGGGCAAGGTGCGCGCCCTGCTCGACTCCGGGGTCGACGCCATCAAGACCGACTTCGGCGAGCGGGTGCCCGTCGACGTCGTGTGGCACGACGGCTCCGACCCGGCCCTGATGCACAACTACTACACGCTCCTGTACAACCAGACGGTGTTCGACGAGGTCCGCCGGGCACGCGGGGACGGCGAGGCCGTGCTGTTCGCCCGGTCGGCCACGGTCGGCGGCCAGCAGTACCCGGTGCACTGGGGCGGCGACTGCGAGTCGAGCTACCAGTCGATGGCCGAGTCCCTGCGCGGTGGGCTCTCGCTGGGCCTGGCCGGCTTCGGCTTCTGGAGCCACGACATCGGCGGGTTCGAGGGCACGCCGTCCGCGGCCCTGTTCAAGCGGTGGACCGCCTTCGGCCTGCTGTCCTCCCACTCCAGGCTGCACGGGTCGGAGTCCTACCGGGTGCCCTGGGCGTTCGACGACGAGGCGGTCGACGTCACCCGGGAGTTCGCCGAGCTGAAGAACCGGCTGATGCCGTACCTGTGGGGCTGCGCCGTGGAGGCGCACCGGGTCGGCATCCCGGTCATGCGCGCGATGCTGCTGGAGTTCCCCGACGACCGCACCTGCAGCCAGCTCGACCGGCAGTACATGCTCGGGCCGAACCTGCTCGTCGCCCCCGTCTTCGACGACGACGGTGACGTGGAGTTCTACGTCCCGCGTGGCCGCTGGGTGGGGCTGCTCGACGGCCAGGTCGTCGAGGGCCCCGGGTGGGTCCGTCAGCGGCACGACGTCCACTCCCTGCCGCTGCTCGTGCGTCCCGGTGCGGTGATCGCGCGTGGGCAACCGCTCGGACCGGCCCGACTACGACGACACCGTCGCGCCGAGCTTCGAGGTCTTCGACCTCGCCGACGGCACGTCGTCGACCACGCACCTGTACGACGACCAGGGGCGCGAGCGGGTGTCGGTTCAGGTGTCGCGCAACGGGAACCGGGTCGTGGCGGAGGTCGTGGCCGGGCTCGACCACCTGTCCGACGGCTGGAGCCTCACCTGGGCGACCGGGCCCTACGGCAACCGCACCGGACCCACGGCCCGAGCGGCATCCGGAGCGGCGACCCTGCGTCTGGACCTCGACCAGGCCTGACCGCCGGCCGCGCAGGATTGCCCTGCGCCGCGGTTCCCAAAGTTGTCTGCCGCAACATACACTCGGCTCGCAATCGGCAGAGTCGCCGAAACGGCATGGTGGAGAGACGACGTGACCAGCAGCGCACTCGGACGGACCAGGAGCAACGTCCCTCCTCGGGGCACCCTGCGCCCGGAAGAGCTCAAGCGCAACAACATGGGGCGCCTGCTGACGCGGGTGCACCTGCGGGGCCCGACGTCGCGCGCCACGCTCACCCGCGACCTGGGGCTGAACCGCAGCACGATCGGCGACCTGACCACCTCGCTGGTCGACCTCGGCCTGGTCAGCGAGTCCGGCACGGTCAGCGCTCGCGGCAACGGCCGCCCCAGCTACCTCGTGCAGCCGCGCGACGACGTCACCGTCATCGCGGTCAACCTCGGCGTCGACCGCAACACGGTGGCCAGCATCGGCCTCGGTGGTGACGTGCTGTCCCGCCGCGAGCGCCCGCACCACCGCGGCGAGCACGACATGCTGCGCGTCGTCGAGTCCCTCGCCCAGATGATCCAGGACGCGCTGCGGGAGGAGGGTGGCCGGCGCTGCGTGGGCATCGGAGTGGCCGTGCCGGGGGCGGTGGCCCTGCGCGACGGCAGCGTCACGTTCGCACCCAACCTCGGGTGGGTGGACGAGCCGTTCTCCGAGGCGCTGTCCTCCCAGCTGGGCCTACCCGTGGTGTGCGACAACGACGCCAACCTCGGGGCCCGGGCTGAGCACCTGCGCGGGGTGGCCGTGGGGCGCGACGACGTCGCCTTCCTGTCCGGCAGCGTCGGCGTCGGCGGCGGCTTCATCGTCGGTGGCCAGCCACTGACCGGGTCGCGCGGCTTCGCCGGCGAGATCGGCCACCTGTCGGTGTCCGCCGACGGGCCGCCCTGCCGCTGCGGGAGCACGGGGTGCTGGGAGACCAAGATCAGCGAGAACCGGCTGCTCACCCTTGCGGGTCGGCTGCCCGGTGGGGGACCGGAGGCCGTCCAGGAGGTGATCGGGTCGGCCGCAGGCGGTGAGGCGCAGGCGTCGCAGGCGCTCGACGACATCGCCGGCTGGATCGCGGTCGGACTGCGCGCGGTCATCAACATCTTCAACCCGCAGATGGTCGTCTTCGGGGACTCGCTCGCGCTGATCTGGCAGGCCCGTTCGGCGCAGATCAGCGCCCTGCTGGGCCAGCTTCCCCTCGTCGAGCCGAGCGACCACGTCGAGCTCGTCGCCTCCAGGTTCGGGCTCGACGCACCGCTCATCGGTGCTGCCGAGCTGGCCTTCACGGGCCTGCTGGCCGACCCCGCGAGCATCGCGCCCTGACGCCACAGGCCCGCCGACCCACGACGAAGGGATGAGCAGATGCGTTTCGGTCTCGTAGGGACGGGCCCCTGGGCGGAGCTCGCCCACGCCCCGGCCTGGCCGCCGCCGAGGGTCGAGCTCGTGGGCATCTGGGGCCGGTCACTGCACGCGCCCAGCCCCTCGCCGACCTACGGCGTCCCGGCCTACGACGACGCGGCCTGCTGGCGACGTCGAGGCGGTGGCGTTCGCGGTTCCCCCGGCGGTGCAGGCGGTGCCTGGAGGCGGCGGTGGCCGGCCGCACCTCCTCCTGGACAAGCCCGTGGCGCCGATCCCGCGCGGCCCGGGCCTGCTCGCCGCCGCCACGGAGGCCGGCGTGGCCTCGGTGGTCTTCTTCACCGACCGGTTCGTCGACGAGACCCGGCCTGGATCGACGACGTCCGCCGTACCAGGGCTGGCACGGCGGGTGGGTGCGGTGGTTCAGCGCCCTGCAGGAGCCGGACAACCCCTTCGGCGCCTCACCGTGGCGGCACGAGGCGGTGCTCTGGGACACCGGGCCGCACGCGCTGTCCACCCTCATCGCCACGCTGGGCCCCATCCTCCTCACGGCGGTCGGCCGGGGGACGAGGTCTGCCTCGTCGCAGCCACGAGTCCGGGCGACCAGCACCATCGCGCTGACCCAGTTCGGGCCGCCCGCCGACGGACTCGACGCCACGACGGGAGGGGCCCGATGACACCGCTGCGCGTCCTCTTCCTGGGCGGCACGGGCATCATCAGCTCCGCGTGCTCCGGGCGGGCGGTCGAGCACGGCCTCGACCTGACCGTGCTGAACCGGGGGAGACGTCCAGCCGCAGCCTTCCGCCCGAGGCGCGCTGCCTCACGGCCGACGTGGACGACCCGTCATCGCTCAGCGACGCGATCGGCGACCAGGACTTCGACGTGGTCGTCGACTGGCTCGCCTTCACCCCGGACCAGGTGCGGGCTCGCACGGACCTCTTCCGCGGGCGCGTGGGCCAGTACGTCTTCATCAGCTCGGCCTCGGCGTACCAGACCCCTGCCGCTCGCCTGCCGATCACCGAGTCGACCCCGCTGCGGAACCCGTACTGGGCGTACTCGCGCGGCAAGATCGCCTGCGAGGACCTGCTCACGGCGCTGTACCGCGAGGAGGGGTACCCGATGACCGTCGTGCGCCCCTCGCACACCTACGACGAGACCCACGTCCCCCTCGAGGGCGGGTGGACGGCGGTGGACCGGATGCGGCGAGGGGAGCCGGTCGTCGTCCACGGCGACGGCACCTCGTTGTGGACCCTGACCCACCACACGGACTTCGCGCGCGACTTCGTCCACCTGCTCGGCAACCCGCGGACCCTGGGCGAGGCCTTCCACATCACCTCCGACGACGTGCTCACCTGGGACCAGATCGCCCGAGCGCTCGGCGCCGCGGCGGGAGCGGACCCGCACCTCGTGCACGTCCCGTCGGATGCCATCGCGGCGGTCGACGCCGACTGGGGCGCAGCGCTTCTCGGCGACAAGGCGCACTCCACGGTCTTCGACAACAGCAAGATCCGCAGCCTCGTCCCGACCGGGTCACGCCCATCCGCTTCGAGGAGGGCGCCCGCGAGATCGTGGCCTGGCACGATGCCGACCCGGCCGCAGAAGGGTGGACGCCCGGGTCGACGGCCTCATGTCCCGGTCTCGCCGACCGCTTCTCGACGTGACGCTCAGGCCGGCTGCGTCCGAACCCACGGCGCCGGGTGGGCCAGCACGGTGGAGAGCTCGAGCATGGCTGCTCCGGTGGCGCCCGGCGCCGAGTCGGCCTGTGCCGCAACGATGGTGGGAGTCACCCAGCGCGCAGACAGCGTCCGGCCCCGCAGGTGCCGCTCGAGGTCCGGGCGCAGGAGGTCGGCGATCTGGCCCAGGTGGCCACCGAGCACCACGGCGGGGATGTCCAGCACGTTGATGACGCCGGCGAGCGCGACGCCCAGCGCCCACGCGGCTCGGCCGACGGCATCCTGCGCGCGGGCGTCGCCCGAGCGGGCCGCCTGCACGAGGTCCGCCGGAGCGGACGATCGCCGCCAGCCCGGCCGAGGTCAGGATCGCCTCCTTGCCGGCGTACCGCTCGAGGCACCCCGTGGAGCCGCACGGGCAGGCCGGTCCGTCGGGGTCGACGCTGACGTGGCCGATCTCGCCCGCCCAGCCGTGGCGCCCGGCCATGCCCCTGCCGTCGACGACGACCGCCCCGCCGATGCCGATCTCCCCGAGAGGTAGATGAAGTCGCTGAGGTCGCTCGGCCGGCCCGGCACGGACTCCGCGACCGTGCGGGCCGCCAGGTCGGCCTCGTTGCCGATGCGGGGAACCAGGCCGGCCATCGCCCCCGGGTCCAGGGCCGGCGGCGGGGTAGAGGTCCGACCAGCCGAGGTTCGGGGCCAGCAGCAGGTGGGCGGCCTTGGCCGACACCACGCCCGGCAGCGCCAGCCCGGCGCCGACCAGCCGGGTGCGCGCCGGCACCTCGGCGAGCACCTCGCTGCGCCAGCACGGCGAGCCCGGCCAGGGTCGGCCGCGGGTCGGAGCCGACGAAGGAGTCCCGCGACGACGCGGCTCGGCGACGACGCGTCCCCGCAGGTCGACCACCCGGGCGGCGATGAAACCCGCGTCGACCTGCAGGCCCAGCGCGGCCAGCCCCGCCCCCGCGACCAGCGGCGTCGCCGGGCGGCCCCGGCCCGTGACCGTCGTGGGCTCGCAGCTCGTCGAGCACCCCGGCGGCCACCAGCTCGTCGACGAGCCGGGAGACCGTCGAGCGGGTCATCGAGGTGCGCGGCGGCCAGGCCGGCGCGCGAGAGCGGGTCGGTGTGAGCCGCACACCGTGCGCGCCACGAGGCTCGAGGTTGCTCTCCCGCAGGGACGACTGCCGCACGCCGTTCGCGGGCGCTGCGTCACGGCGCGCGGTCCGCGCGTAGCTCGGCGGCTCGGTCGAGGTCACCCCTTGACGATAACCCCATCCGCGGTGATATGTTTCATCAAACAACAAATTCGACGAAGGAGTCGCCATGGTCCGCCAGCCCACCCCCGAGGACAGGTTCTCGTTCGGTCTGTGGACCGTCGGCTGGACCGGCACCGACCCGTTCGGCGGCGCCGAGCCGCCCGGCGCTGGAGCCCGTGGGCGTACGTCGACAAGCTCGCCGAGATCGGCGCCTGGGGCGTCACCTTCCACGACAACGACGTCTTCCCGTTCGACGCCGACGAGGCGACCAAGGACCGGATCGTCAAGCGCTTCCGGGGCGCCACCGACAGCGCCGGCCTGGTCATCGAGATGGTCACCACCAACACCTTCAGCCACCCGGTGTTCAAGGACGGCGGGCTGACCTCCAACGACCGCGGGGTGCGCCGGTTCGGGCTGCGCAAGGTGCTGCGCGCCGTCGACCTGGCCGCCGACCTCGGTGCGTCGACGTTCGTCATGTGGGGCGGGCGCGAGGGCAGCGAGTACGACGGCTCCAAGGACGTCTACGCGCGTCATGGAGCGCTACAAGGAGGGCCTCGACACCGTCGCCGGCTACATCAAGGCGCAGGGCTACGACCTCAAGATCGCGCTGGAGCCCAAGCCGAACGAGCCGCGCGGCGACATCTTCCTGCCGACCGCCGGGCACGCCCTGGCCCTGATCGCCGAGCTCGAGCACGGCGACATCGTCGGGCTGAACCCCGAGACCGGCCACGAGCAGATGGCCAACCTCAACTACACCCACGCCCTGGGCCAGGCGCTGTGGAGCGGCAAGCTGTTCCACATCGACCTCAACGGCCAGCGCGGCCTGAAGTACGACCAGGACCTCGTCTTCGGCCACGGCGACCTCATCTCCGCCTTCTTCACCGTCGACCTGGTCGAGAACGGCTTCCCCGGCTACCCCGACGGCCCGCGCTACACCGGCCCGCGGCACTTCGACTACAAGCCCTCGCGCACCGAGCACATGGAGGGCGTGTGGGAGTCGGCCAAGGCCTGCATGTCGACCTACATCAGCTCGCCGAGAAGGCCACAGGCGTTCCGGGCCGACCCGCGCGTGCAGGAGGCGATGGAGTACGCCGGTGTGCTCGACCTCGCCACGCCGACGCTGGATGCCGGGGAGTCCGTCGCCGACTTCCTCGCCACCGACGACGGGTTCGACCCCGACAAGGCCGGCGAGCGCGACTTCGGGTTCGTGCGCCTGCAGCAGCTCGCCATCGAGCACCTCGTCGGCTGAGTCGAGCACGGCAGCCCGGGCGATCCGCGCGAACCACGCGAGCCACGCGACCGGTGACGATTCGCTTCGGCGCCGCCTACTACGCCGAGTACCAGCCGACGCCGACGTCGAGGCCGACCTCGACCTGATGGCCGAGGCCGGCTTCATCGGTCATCCGGGTCGGCGAGTCGGTGTGGTCGACGTGGGAGCCGGAGGACGGGCGCTTCGACCTCGACTGGCTCGAGCCGGTGCTCGACGGCGCCCACCGCGCGCGGCATCGGCGTCATCCTCGGCACCCCGACGTACGCCGTGCCGATGTGGCTGGCCCGCCGCTACCCGGAGATCGCCGGGGAGACGCGCCGGCCGGCACCGGGTCGGCTGGGGCGGCCGGCAGGAGATCGACTTCACCCACGCCGGCGTTCCGCTTCCACGCCGAGCGGGTCATCCGCGCAGGTCGTCGGCGCGCTACGCGGGACCACCCGGCGGTCATCGGGTTCCAGGTCGACAACGAGCCCGGCCTGCGGCTGCTCCACAACCACGACGTGTTCCAGCGCTTCGTCGACTGGCTGCGCCGCCGGTACGGGACGGTCGAGCCGCTGAACGAGGAGTGGGGGCTGGTCTACTGGTCGCACCGGCTCTCGCGGTGGGCCGACCTGTGGCGGCCGGACGGCAACCTCCAGCCGCAGTACGACCTCGCCTGGCGTCGCTTCCAGGCCGAGCTGGTCACCGAGTTCATCGGCTGGCAGGCCGACATCGTCCGCGAGATCACCGGCGGGCGCGGCTTCGTCACCACCTGCATCTCCTACGAGCAGCCCGGGGTCGACGACGACGAAGCTCAGCGCGCGGCCTCGACGTCGCCGCGGCAACGCCTACTACGAGATGCAGGACTCGCTGCGCCACCCGAGCGACCTGCCCCGGTCCACCGGCCCGATGGGCTGGGTCGTCCGTGGGCCCTGGGCCGTGGCCAACCTCGCGGACCTCATGTACTCCTCGAAGCAGGCGCCGTTCCTGGTGACCGAGACCAACGCCGGCTCGATCGGGTTCTCCGCGACGAACCAGTCGCCGTACGACGGGCAGTGGCGCCAGGTGGCCTGGCTGCTCGTCGCGCGCGGCGCGCGGATGATCGAGTACTGGCACTGGCACACGCTCCCCTTCGGCGCCGAGACGTACTGGGGCGGCGTGCTGCCGCACAGCGGCGATCCCCGGCCGGGCGTACCGCGAGATCGCCCGGATCGGCGCCGAGCTGCGGCACGGTCGGCGACGCCTTCGCCGACGCCGACACCCGACTACGACGTCGCGGTGCTCTACGACTCCGACAGCAAGTTCGCCCTCTCGACCCAGGGGCCGGTGACCGGCGAGGGGATGGGGCAGTTCAACATCGACCCGGACTCCTACCGGCACGTCCTGGCCGCCTTCTCCCGGGGCGTCTTCGACGCCAAGCGCCAGCAGCGGCTGGTCCGCCGTGAGCAGCTGCTGCGACGCGGTGGCGCCCCGACGGCCGCGTACCCCGTGCTCGTCGTCGCCCGCCCTCTTCACGGCGACCGACGACGACCTCGACCGCCTCGCCGACTACGCGCGGGCCGGTGGCCACCTCGTGCTCGGGCCACGCACCGGCTACGGCGACGCCGAGGGGCTGGTCGCGCCCCGAACGGGCACCGGCCCGCCTCGCCGAGGCCGCCGGCGCCTGGTTCGAGGAGACCTCGTCGCTGGAGGTGCCCGTCCCGGTCACGGGACGGCTCTCCGGCGCCGGCACGACCTGTCGCGGAGGGGCTCGTGCTCGACGGCGCCGAGGCACTGGCGACCTACGAGCACCCGCACCTGGGTCGGTGGGCCGCCGTCACCACCCGACCGGTCGGCGCCGGGCGGATCACGGTCGTCGGGACCGTCCCGGACCAGGAGCTCGCCGCCGCCCTCGTGCGCTGGCTGGCGCCGTCGCCGGTCGGCGGCTGGACGACCGACGCCTCGGTGACGGTGGCCAGCAGCAGCACCGCGGCGGGTCGCCTCCACGTGGTGCACAACTGGGGCTGGGCACCGGCCGCCGCGACGCCGGCCACCGACGTCACCGACCTGCTCACCGGCGAGCGCTACGCGCCGCGGCGAGAGCCTGCCGCTCGGGCCGTGGGACGTCCGCGTCGTCTCCAGCACCGCATAGCATCGCGGGGTGGCCCCGACCGATCTCTCGCGCTGCTCCGTCGCGTCGCTGCTCCGTGGTGACCCGCAGGCCGGCACCGCCCCCGTCGCGTCCCGCTGGCTGCTCATCGAGCACCAGGGGCCGTGGGCCAAGAAGCCGATGGACACCGAGCCGCTGGCCGGCCCGGTCGGTGCCGAGGTCGAGGCCCGCGCCGCGTCGTTCGGGGGCAAGGTGCTGCTCGTGCGCCGCCCCGGCCGTCGCGCGCCCGGTGCGGAGGACGCGCCACTGGTTCGCCGTCGACACGGTGCGCCGCACCTGGGTGCGGGGCACCTGGCGCACCCCGGCCGACCTGCTCGACGCGGCCCGCGCCCTCGGGCACCGCCCTGTCGGCCAGCCAGGAGGATGCCGAGCCGATGGTGCTCGTGTGCACCCACGGCATGCGCGACGCCTGCTGCGCGGTGCGCGGCCGGCCGATCGTCGCCACCCTGGCCCGGGCGCTGCCCGACCAGGTCTGGGAGTGCACCCACCTCGGCGGGCACCGGTTCGCCGGCACGCTGCTGTCCCTGCCCGACGGCGCCTGCTTCGGCCGGCTCGACCCGCGACAGCGCGGTCGAGGTCGTGCGCGCGCACCTGCAGGGGCGTACCGACCCCGCGCACCTGCGGGGGACCACCCGGTGGGAGCCGGCCGTGCAGGCCGCGCTCGTCGCGGCGCTCGAGGTGAGCGGCCCGGCATCCGCCGACGACGCGGTGCCGGGCGTGGTCGACGTCGACGGTGACCGCACCACGGTCGAGGTGCTCGGCCGCGGGGTCGCTGCCCGAGCGGCTCGTCGTCGACGTGGTCACCGAGGCGCTGCCCGATGCCGCGCTCAGCTGCGGCGACCGGCCCAAGGCGCACGTCGCCCAGCGGGCCACCGTGCGCCCGTAGGTTCCGCGGCGGGCCCGCGCGGTGGCAGCATGGGGGATGAGCGCGACGGAGCGGTACCGCGAGGCACGTGACCTGCTGATCTCCCTGCGGGGCCGCCACGAGGAGGCGCTCGAGCAGTTCGCGTGGCCCGACGTCGGCGAGCGGTTCAACTGGGCGTCGACTGGTTCGACGCGATCGCCCGCGGCAACGACGAGCCCGCGCTCGTCGATCGTCGAGGAGGACGGCGTCGAGCGAGGCGTCAGCTTCGACGCGATGGCCGCGCGCTCGGACCGGGTCGGCGCGCTGGCTGCCGGCCTGGGCGTCGGCCGGGGCGACCCGGTGCATCGCTCATGCTCGGCAACCAGGTCGAGCTGTGGGACGTCATGCTCGCGGTCATGAAGCTCGGCGCGGTGATCATGCCGACGACCACGGCGGCCGGGCCCGCCGACCTCGCCGACCGGGTGGCCCGCGGCGGGGCCCGGGCCGTCGTCACCACCCCCGACCGAGACCGCGAAGTTCGACGAGGTGCCCGGTGCCGACCTCGTGCGGGTCAGCGTCGGCGCCGGCCGACGGCTGGGCCGACCTGCACGACGCGTACGCCGTCGACGTCGAGCCGCTGCCGCACCCGGGCACCGCGCCCGGGCGACCCGCTGCTGCTCTACTTCACCTCCGGCACCACCGCCCGGCCCAAGCTCGTCGAGCACACCCAGGTGTCCTACCCCGTCGGGCCACCTGTCGACGGTCTACTGGCTCGGCCTGCGGCCCGGCGACGTGCACCTCAACATCTCCAGCCCGGCTGGGCCAAGCACGCGTGGTCGTGCTTCTTCGCCCCGTGGATCGCCGAGGCGACGATCTTCGTCTACAACTACGCCCGGTTCGACGCCGGCGCCGCTGCTCGGCGTGCTGCGCGACGCACCGAGGTGACCAGCTTCTGCGCCCCGCCGACGGTGTGGCGGATGCTGATCAACGCCGACCTGTCCGGCGGCCCGGGCTCGCTGCGCGAGGTGATCGGCGCCGGCGAGCCGCTCAACCCCGAGGTCATCGAGCAGGTCCGGCGCGCGTGGGGCCTGCGACCTGCGCGACGGCTACGGCCAGACCGAGATGACGGCCGCGGTCGGCAACACCCCCGGGTCACCGCTCAAGCCCGGGCTCGATGGGCCGGCCGCTGCCCGGGCGTGCCGGTCGTGCTCGTCGACCCGCTGACGCGGCGAGCGCGTCGACGGCGCCGGGGGAGGGCGAGATCTGCCTCGACCTCGCCGCCCACCCGCTGCCGCTGATGACCGGCTACCAGGGCGACAGCGAGCGCAACGCCGAGGCGATGGCCGGCGGCTGGTACCACACCGGTGACGTCGCCACCCGCGACGAGCGACGGCTACATCACCTACGTCGGCCGCACCGACGACGTGTTCAAGGCCAGCGACTACAAGATCAGCCCGTTCGAGCTCGAGTCGGTGCTCATCGAGCACCCCGCCGTGGCCGAGGCCGCGGTGGTGCCCGCCCCGGATGCCGTGCGCCTGGCGGTGCCCAAGGCGTACGTCGTGCTCGCGCCCGGTCACGAGCCGACGGAGGAGACCGCGCGCTCGATCCTCGAAGTACGCCCGCGAGAACCTCGCGCCGTGGCAGCGGGTGCGCCGCCTGGAGTTCTCCGAGCTGCCGAAGACGATCTCCGGCAAGATCCGCCGGGTCGAGCTGCGGGCCCGCGAGGAGGACCTCGCCGGCCGGGGACGGCGCCGCCCGAGGGCACCGAGTGGCGCGACGACATGTTCCCCGACCTCAAGGCCTGAGCGCGTTCCGCGAGGACGTCAGCGGGGATGCCGGTGCGCTCGCTCCCGTCGTGGCCGCCGGGACCGCCGTGGTCGTCAGCGGGGTCGTCGACCGAGCAGGTGCGGGCCGGGTCGGCCTCGCGCCCGTCGACCCGGCGCCCGTTGACGAGCGACACGTCGTCGTAGGCCGGCCGGCCCTCGATGACGTCGCGGAACCGGTAGCGGGTGAGCGAGGCGAGCCGGCAGTCGGTGCCGAAGGTGAGCACGTCGAAGGCGGACGGCTGCCCGATCGAGCTCCTCACCACCGCTGTCGGCGAGGAAGTGGGTGAACGGGCCGCCGCCGGTGAACGTGCCGGCCTGCACCCGGTTGCCCTCGAGGTCGACCGAGTGCATGTGCCCGTTGACGAGCACCCCGCCGGCGAGGCCCTCCACGGCCCACGGCTCGTGGCCGACGACGAGGTCGGCCGCGGGCCGGTCGGCGTACGCCGCGGTGAACGCCTCCGCGGGCCGGCGCCTGCTTGGCGGGCGACCCGGTGCCGGAGTCGCCGAACCAGCGCGGGTCGTTGAAGCCGGCGATCCGCACGCCGTGCACGGTGACCTCGGTGTAGTCGCCGGCTCCGTCCTCGAGCAGCATGACGTTCGGGATCCGGGCGAGGCGGTCGAGCAGGGCGGTGTCGGTCGGCGCTGTTGGCGTCGTGGTTGCCCCGCACGAAGAGGTAGGGCACCCCGACCGAGGCGATGCCGGTGAACAGGCCGGTGGCCTCGGCCTCCTCGACCGTGCCGAAGTTGACGAGGTCGCCGGCGTCGACGACCACGTCGACCCCCTCCTCCTGCACGATCGTGCGCATCAGGTCGTACTGGTTGCCGGCGTGGATGTCGCTGACGAGCAGCACCCGCAGCGAGGTCTCGCTCTGCAGCGGGGCCGCCGTCGTACTTCTGCTGCAGGGCCGTCGACAGGGCGATGAGGTTGCGCAGGTAGGGCGCCACCTGGGTGGCTCGCGTCTCGACGTCGCTGAGGATGCCCTGGTTGCGCTGCAGGGTGCCGAGCACCCCGGTCGAGGTGAACGTCTCCTGCCGGCCGGGCTGGTAGGTCGTGTAGAGCGCGAGGCCGGTGAGGGCCGTCGACGCGAGCCACCCGACGAGCCCGGCCACCACCAGCGCGGCGGGCGGCCGGCGTCGGCGGAGCACGGCGTACCCGCCGAGCACCGCGGCGACGACCGCGCCCGCACCGAGCGGCGAAGCGCAGCATCACGGCCTGACGGCGACGTCGCGGATCGCCGCGCTCAGCTCCTCGGGGCCGGGGCGCAGGCTGGCGAGGCTCACCCCGGGGCGCGAGAGCACCTCGGCGATGTTGGCCTTGACCTGCGGCACCGCCCGGATGCCGGGGGCGACGCCCTGGAACTCCAGGCGCAGGTCGCCGAAGGCCGTGGTCGCGACGAGCTCGCCGGTGCGCAGCGGGTTCGGGTCGAGCGCCACGCTCGCCTGGTAGTGGCGGGTCTGCGCGGTGGCGGGGGCGATGGCCGTCGCCGAGGTGCCGGCGACCCCGCAGGCGAGCGACCAGCCCGACGGCGCCCAGCACGTGGCGCACGCGCTGCGAGCCGACCCGGTGCCCGGCCCACCACCAGGTGCTGACCGCGGTGACGAGGGGCCACGCCACGGTGAGGAAGGCGACCACCCGCTCGTGCACGCCGAACCCGGTGCCGCCGAGGCCGATCCCGAGCGAGGCGACCGCCACCGCGAGCACCCCGGCCGCCGGCCGGGCCACCCGCCGCTCCAGGGCCAGCGGCCCGCCGGGGACGCGCGGCGAACCACGGCCACACGGCGAGCAGCGCGAACGACAGCGTCGCGACGGCCGTGTGCGCCGCCGAGGAGCCGGTGCGCGAGGGCAGGGGGAAGGCCGCGACGGCGAGGGTGGCCACGCCGCCCGCGGCGAGCAGCAGCCGCCCGGGTCGCCTGGCCGGCACCAGGGCCCACGCGGTCACCAGGTGGGCGAGCCCGGTCAGCACGAGCGCCGGTCGTCATGATCCACCGGTGCGGTGTCCCCGACGCCGCGAGGGCGCTGATCGACTCGGCGCGGGCGTCGAAGCCACCGGACTGGACAGCCGCGGCCCAGGTCCAGCCGCCGACCAGGGCGAGCACCGCGACGGTCGCGCTCATGACCGCCGTGCGCGGCCGCCCGACCGGCTCCGCGCCGGCTGCCCGCGGACCCACGGTGGGTGCCGGCGACGTCGTCGACGGCTCGCTCGTGGGCTCGGGCATGCGCACCACCCTAGGTCGGGTGCCTGCACCACCGGCCCCGGTGGCGGCCGGATGGCGGTCACCGCGCCGGCGCCCACCCTCCCTTCGCGGAAGGTGCCGCACACGGCATCCGGATCATCGCCCGGACGAGAGGGTCGTGGCCCTGCGGTTCAGGGTCACGACGGGCACGGGGACGAGCAACGGCTGCGATCGGGCGGGGTGGGCCTGCGTGACGTGGGGTCGTGCGCCGGCGCCCGAGGCGCCCCGACGGCTGCCCACCCACCACCCGAGCAGCGCCAGACCACCGACGGGTACCTCCATGCCGACCACGAGCCCGCGGTAGAGCAGCACCCCGGCGGCGGCTGCGGCGGGCTCGGCGCCGAGGGCACCGAGCGCGGCCGCCATCCCCACCTCGACGACGCCCGTCGCCCCGGGGGTCACGACGACCATGGAGAGCACGCGCTCGACGACGAAGGCCGACGCGACGACGAGGGGGGCGACCGGGCCGCCGACCACCCGCAGGCAGGCCCAGAGCAGCACCGCCTGCAGTGCGGCGTACCCCAGCTTGCCGCCGAGCATCCGACCCCAGCCGTCCCGGACGAGCCGGGCCGAGTCGGCGCGGAACCGCGCGGCCCGCTCGCCGTAGCCCTCCGGTGCCTCGGGGATCCTGCGGACCCGCGCCGCGGCCCGGTCGGCCCAGCGTCCCGCGCGGCGCAGCACCCGGTCGTCGCGGGCCACGAGGGCGACCCCGAGCAGGGTGACCACGAGCAGCGCGGCCCCGACCGCTGCGGCGGTCCCGACGGTCTGTGGCGGTGCGGTCGAGCCGACGGCGAACCAGCAGAGGACGACTCCCGGCAGCGCGAGCTTGACGACGGTGTCGGCGAGGTTCGTGACCACCGCCCACCGGCCGAACGCACCGGAGCCGAACCCCCACGTGCGGGCCATCCGCCAGTTGACGACGGTGCCCGCCGCCCCGCCGAGGGGCAGCAGGTTCGACACGAACGAGCCGCTGAGGTTGAGCAGCAGCGCCCGCCGGTGCGGACAGGCCCGGCAGGGCGGCCGTCAGCGAGGGCGTGTGGACGCACAGGCCCGCGAACCACAGCAGCCCGAGGAGCGCCAGCTGCGGGGCCGACGGGCGGGACAGGGCCGCGGCGATGTCGTGCCACCGGGCGCCGCTGGCGCGGGGGAGGACCAGGGCGACGAGGGCGAGCGCGGCGCCACCGGCCAGGGCGAACCTGGCCACGGCGCCGGTGCGGGTCCTCATCCACCCACCGTGGCGCGGTCCGGCCACGGACCACATCAGGGGTCGCACCGGGATCGACCCCCAGATCCGGGCCCGGCGCTCAGGGTCGACCCTGAGACGCACCGCCGGCCGCCGGAGTGCGCCGCGCAGCGCACCCGTGCGGCGTGGAGTCACGGACGGCCCAGCTCCCTCGTCCGGCCACTGCCGACTGTGCCTGCTCGGGTCCTGCCGTCCGGGACGTACCTCCTCCTCAGCGCGCTGAGGCCTCACGGCGGCAGGATGCCGGGGTGACGATCCTCGTGGGCACGTCAGGGTGGACCTACGACAGCTGGGCCGGGCCGTTCTACCCAAGGGGGTGGCCCGGCGGCGCTGGCTGGAGTTCTACGCCGAGCGGCTCCGACGGTCGAGCTCAACGCGAGCCACTACCGGTGGCCGAAGGACACGGCGTTCACCGGGTGGCACGACCGGCTGCCGGCCGGGTTCGAGATGGCGGTCAAGGCGCCGCGTGCCCTGACCCACGCCAAGCGGCTCGTACGCACCGGAGCGCTGGATCGGAGATCATCGAGCGGGGGATGCGGCTGCTCGGGGACCGGGCCGGGCCGTTCCTGCTCCAGCTGCCGCCGACCATGGAGCGTGACGACGCCCGGCTCGACGTCGCCCTCGGCAGCCTGCCGGCCGGCATGCGAACGGCCGTGGAGTTCCGGCACCCGTCCTGGCTCGACGAACGCGGTCTTCGGCATCCTCGAGCGGCACTGCTCCGCCTACGTCGTGATGAGCGGCGCCAACCTGCCGTGCGTCCTGCGGGCCACGAGCGAGGTGGTCTACGTGCGCTGGCACGGGCCGAGCGGCGAGCACCTCTACGCGGGCTCCTACTCCGACGACGACCTGCGCTGGTGGGCCGACCGGCTGCGCGAGTGGGAGGCGGCCGGCCACCGGGTGTACGGCTACTTCAACAACGACCAGTTCGGGTACGCCGTGGCCAACGCGATGCGGCTGCGCGACCTCCTCGGGCGGTGACCGGTGCCGGCTGGGCGGGCGCAGGAACCTAGGCTGAGCGGTATGCCGGTCACCCCCATCCCGACGTCCGCCGCGCCAGGCGCCGTTCGACGCGCCGTTCGCGGGGGTGCTGCTCGACCTCGACGGCACGCTCATCGACTCCATCGCCGCCGTCGAGCGGTCCTGGATCCGGTGGTGCGGCGAGTACGGGGTCGACCCGGTGCGGCTGCTGGGCTTCCACGGGATGCCGGCCGCGGGCGTCATCGCAGACGCTGCTGCCCCGAGGGCCAGCGGGCCGCGGCGTTCGAGCGGATCCGCGACATCGAGGTGGCCGACGTCGACGACATCGTCGTGCTGCCCGGTGCCGCCGACCTGCTCGCCGCGCTCGCCGACGGGCGGGGTGCCGACGGCCATCGTCACCTCCGGCACGCGCGACCTCGCCGAGGCCCGCATCGCCGCCACCGGGCTGACGCACCCCCCGGTGGTCGTCACGGCATCCGACGTCGAGCGCGGCAAGCCGTGGCCCGACCCGTGGCTGCGAGGGCGCCCGCCGGCTCGGGGTCGACCCGGCCGACTGCGTCGTCGTCGAGGATGCCGTCGCCGGGCTGCGCGCGGCGCGCGCCGCCGGGTGCCGTGCCCTGGTCGCGGTGCTGGGCACCACGCCGCGCGAGGAGCTCGACGCCGCTGGCCGACCTCGTGCGTGCCGGACCTGTCGCACCTGACGACGCTCGGTCGAGGGTGGTGCGGCTGTCGGTGGCCGGGGCATAGGGTCGGTCCATGGATGCCGACGTCGTGGTCGTGGGTGCCGGCCTCGCCGGTCTCGTCGCCACGTGCGAGCTCGCCGACGCCGGCCGGTCGGTGGTGCTGCTCGACCAGGAGAGCGAGGCGAACCTCGGCGGCCAGGCGTGGTGGAGCTTCGGCGGCCTGTTCCTCGTCGACAGCCCCGAGCAGCGCCGGATGGGCATCTCCGACTCCTTCGAGCTCGCCTGGCAGGACTGGGAGGGCACCGCCGGCTGGGACCGCCTCACCGCGCCCGACGGCAGCCCGGGCCCCGACCACTGGGGGCGCCAGTGGGGCCGGGCCTACGTCGAGTGGGCGGCCGGCGAGAAGCGGGCCTGGCTCAAGCAGCTCGGCATCTCGTTCTTCCCCGTCGTCGGGTGGGCCGAGCGCGGCGACGGCACCAGCGGCGGGCACGGCAACTCGGTGCCGCGCTTCCACATCCCGTGGGGCACCGGCACCGGCGTCGTCGCGCCGTTCGAGCGCAAGGTGCGCGAGCACATCGCGGCCGGGCGGGTGTTCTACCGGCCGCGCCACCGGGTCGACCAGCTCGTGCGCACCAACGGTGCGGTCACCGGGGTGCGCGGCGTGGTGCTCGCGCCCGACGGGTCCCCCCGGGGCGTGCAGAGCAACCGCGAGGTCGTCGGCGAGTTCGAGTACGGCGGCCAGGCGGTCGTCGTCACCTCGGGCGGCATCGGCGGCAACCACGACCTGGTGCGGGCCAACTGGCCCGAGCGGCTCGGCACCCCGCCCGCCGACCTGCTGACCGGGGTGCCGGCCTACGTCGACGGCCGGATGCTCGCCATCACCGAGGCGGCCGGCGGCTCGATCGTCAACCGCGACCGGATGTGGCACTACGTCGAGGGCGTGCGCAACTGGAACCCGATCTGGCCGGGGCACGCCATCCGCATCCTGCCCGGCCCGAGCTCGATGTGGTTCGACGCGCGGGGCAACCGGCTGCCCGCCCCGTACCTCCCCGGCTTCGACACCCTGGGCACGCTCGACCACCTGCGGCACACCGGTTTCGACCACTCCTGGTTCATCCTCAACCGCTCGCTCGCCGGCAAGGAGTTCGCGCTCTCGGGGTCGGAGCAGAACCTCGACCTCACCGAGAAGCGCTACCGCGAGGTGCTCCGCCGGCCGGTCACCAAGGTCACCCCGTCGGTGCAGGCCTTCCTCGACCACGGCGAGGACTGGCTCACCGCCGCCACCATCGGCGAGCTCGTGGGGAAGATGAACGCCCTGACGCCCGAGGCGCCGCCGCTCGACCCGGCGTACATCGAGCGGCAGGTCGTCGAGCGCGACCGGCAGGTCGAGAACCCGTACACCAAGGACGCCCAGGTCGCGGCCATCCGGGTGGCCCGGCGCTACCGCGGCGACAAGATCACCAAGCGGGCCTACCCGCTGCACCGCATCCTCGACCCGAAGTACGGGCCGCTCGTCGCGGTGCGGCTGCGGGTGCTGTCCCGCAAGACGCTCGGCGGCCTGCACACCGACCTGTCCGGCCGGGTGCTCGGGCCGTCGGGCGAGCCGGTGCCCGGGCTGTACGCCGCGGGCGAGGTCGCCGGGTTCGGCGGCGGTGGGGTGCACGGCTACCGCGCGCTGGAGGGAACGTTCGTCGGGGGCTGCCTCTTCTCCGGGAGGACCGCGGGCAGGGCCGCCGCGTCCGCGCTGTGAGCGCGGGCGCCGGGCTCCTCGGGGCCGGCCGTCGCGGGCGCGCGGCGAGCGCAGCGCGCCGGGCGCAGCGCGCCGGGTGACGCGCCACGGCATCCGGCGTCGTGCCGCTGCGGCACCACCGCGACTTCCGCCGCTACTGGCTGGCCCGCCAGGTGTCGATCGCCGGCACCCTCGTCACCGCCGTCGCGCTGCCGGTGCTGGTCTACCGGCTCAGCGGCAGCCCGTCGCTGACCGCCCTGATCACCGTGGTCGAGGGCGTGCCGTACCTGCTCTTCGGGTTGTTCTCCGGCGCGCTGTCCGACCGGCTCGACCGGCAGCGGGTGATGGTCGTGGCCGACGTGGTGGCCGGGCTGACCATCGCGTCGGTGCCCATCGCGTTCTGGCTCGGGTCGCTGACCGCGGTGCACGCGCTGGTCGCCGGGTTCCTCGCCCAGACCGCGTTCGTGTTCTTCGACGGCGCCGCGTTCGGTGCGCTGCCGGCGATCGTCGGCCGTGACCGGATCGGCTCGGCCAACTCCGCGCTTGTGGGGCTTCGGCTCGCTGCTCGACCTCGGCATCCCGATGCTGGCCGGCGTGCTGCTGGCCGTGGTCCACCCCGCCACCCTGCTCGGCCTCGACGCCCTGAGCTTCCTGCTGTCGGCGGCCTGCGTCGCGACGATCCGCACCCGGCTGTCGCCGGAGCGGTCGGGGGTGCCGCCGCTGCGGCCCCGGGTGCTGCTCGCCGAGGTGGCCGTCGGGCTGCGGTTCCTCTGGGGCCACGCGGGGGTGCGCTCGCAGACGGTGGTCGGGTTCCTGCTGTCGCTGTCGGGCGCCGGGTTCATGTCGTTGTCGGTGCCGTACGCCGACCGGCTCCTCGGCGTCGGCACCAGCGGCTGGCGGTTCGGCCTGGTGTTCGCGGCCTGGGGCGTCGGCGGCATCCTCGTCGCGGTCTTCACGCCCCGGCTGCTGCGGTTCGTCTCGCCCGAACCGGCTGGCGCTGATCTGGCTCCCGTTCGCCGGGGTGCGGCGGGCGTCGTGGTCGCCACCGCCTCGACCTGGCAGGTGGCCGTGGCCGTGATGGTCGTGTGGGGCGTGGCCTACCAGGGCGTGGTCCTGAACTCGATGACCTACCGCCAGCAGGTCACCCCCGAGCCGCTGCTCGGCCGGGTCAACACGGCCGGGCGGATGCTGTCGTTCGGCGTCGGCTGGACGTGCGGGGCGCTCGGGGCCAGCGCGCTCGCCGGGCTGATCGGGCTGCGGCCGGCCCTCGTGGCGGTGGTGGCGGTCGGGCTGGTCGCCACGGTCTTCGGGTGGCTCTCGCCGCTGCGCACCATCGACGCCCACGGCCCCGCGGTGGTCGCGCCGTGAGGCGCAGCGCCCGGTGCTCACACGCCGGTGTCTCCGGCCGTTACACGCGCATGAGCACCTTCCTCCTCCAGGCCGTCGACCCCACCGAGCTGGATGCCGTGCGCTCCACCGGGCGCGACGTCGCCGGCCACGTGCCCGAGCCGTTCCACGACACCGAGGGCGGCAGCCAGCTGCGCTGTTGCCTGCGGCGCAGCAGCCCGGGCGACCGGCTGCTCCTCATCTCGCACGCACCCCTCGCCGCGGACCGCCCGTGGCGCGAGGTCGGCCCGGTCTTCGTGCACGCCGAGCGGTGCGACGGGTGGGCCGGCGGCGTCGGCACGGTGCCCGCGTGGTTCGACGACGAGGCGCGGGTCGTGCGCGCCTACGACTCCACCGGGGCGATGCGCTACGACGCGAACCGGCTGGTGCGGGCCGGCGAGGGTGTGGCGGCGGTGCTCGACGACGTGTTCCGCGACCCGACGGTCGTGGAGGCGCACGTGCGCAACTCCCTCGCCCAGTGCTTCGTCGCGCGGGCGGTGCGCGGGTAGGCGCAGGCCCGACGCCCGGTCATCGACCGGTGAGCAGCACCCCACCCCAGGCGACGTCGTCGAGGCGCTGCTTGCGCGGCAGGTACTGCTTCGGGTCGCGCACCCGGCCACAGCGTCGGCACTCCAGGGCGATGACCGCGTGGTCGTCGGGGTTGGGGTGGGTGCGCTTGTCGTGGTGTTTGCCCGACCAGCACCGCAGGGAGGCGTGCCCGCCGCAGAGCACGGCCAGCAGCGCCCACCGGAGCCGGGGAGCGGCGGCCAGGACCGACAGCGCGTACCCGAGGCGGCGCCGGCGGGGCAGTGAGAGCAGTTCGCCGTCGAACTCGTCCTCGTAGCGCCACCGGCACTGGCTCGGGAGCAGGTGAACCGCGGCCGCCAGGACGGCCCGGGCCAGCGCGGTCATGACTGCGCCGGTCCGTAGCGAGGCACCAGGGGTGCCACCCGACGTGAGCGGAGGTGGGAGCGGCGCGCGTCGGCGGCTGCGAGCGCCGCCTCGGCCTGGGCCGCGCCGGTCGCGGTCAGCCGGTAGAAGCGCCGTCGCGGCCGGCCCACCTCCGACGGGTCGACGTCCTCCCAGCCGCTGTCGAGCCACCCCAGCCCTTCGAGCCGAGCCAGGATCGGGTGCACGGTGCCACTGGGAAGCACGGCGTGCGAACCGATCTCGAGGCCGTACCGCGGGGCGTCGGGGTCGCTGAGGAAGACGTCGAGCACGGCGCGGGTCGGCGCCGTCATCCGTGGCGGCTGCTGCGTGGCGCATGGTCTAACTCTACCTAGGTATAGGTCGCCTGTCCACGGGTTCGCGACATTTGCGGGCATGGCCAGACGTCGTCAGAGGAACAGGCAGAACGGGTGGCCGACCGGGTCGAGGAAGACCCGCACGTCGTCCTGCGGCTGGATGTCGGCCAGGGTCGCGCCGCACCGGATGGCCCAGTCGGCCGCCGCGTCGAGGTCGTCGACCCACAGGTCGAGGTGCTGGGTCGCCGTCTGGCGCCCGGCTGCGCCGGCCACACCGGGCGAGCCCACTGCTCCTCGTACTCGAAGTTCAGGGTGAGGTGCGGCATCCGCACCTGGGCGAAGCCGGCCGCCTCGGGCGCCCCGGGTGGCGGGGGCTCGGTCGCGGTCACCGCGGTGCCCAGCAGGCGGGCGTAGAAGTCGGCGAGGCGCAGCGGCTCGGGCGTCATCACGGTGACGGAGGTCGCGCGCACGGACGGTCGCTCGTCGGTCGTCATCCGTCCAATCTGCCACCGTGGCCCGGCCGGCGGAAGGTCTGCCGCAGCGGCGGCACGCGTCCGTGGGTAGGTCGGCCGCGACCGCGTCAGGCGTCGGCGGCGAGCACCTGCTCGCGCAGGATCTCGGCGTGGCCGCAGTGCTGGGCCAGCTCGCGCAGCATGTGCAGCATGACCCAGCGCAGGGGCAGCGGGCCGCGCCGGTTGCCGGTCAGCACGTCGTCGAGGCCGAGCCCGGCGATCGCCCGCCGCGAGTCGTCGCACGCCGCCCGGAAGGCCGCCGTCACCGAGGCGACGGTGTCGTCGTCGTCGAGGTCGAAGGACTCGTCCTGGGACTCCGGGATGCCGATCTCGGCCCTCGGCCGGCAGGTGACCGCCTCGTCGAACCAGACCCGCTCGACGAACGTCGCGTGCTTGAGCAGGCTCAGCAGCGTGGTCCGCGAGGGCACCAGCCGGCGGCGGGCCTGCTCCTCGGTCAGCCCGTCGAGGCAGTCGAGCAGGATCTGGCGGTGGTCGTCGAGGAACGCGTCGAACTGTCGCCGCAGCGGCGCGTCGTACATCGAGGGGTCGAAGGTCGGCGGCGGTGCGTCCATGGGCCCACGGTAGGGCGGTCCGGTAGGGCCGGGCCACCGGTGATCGCCGGCTCCGCGCCGGAACCTTCACCTCAGCACGCGGAACCGAAGTGCTGCGAGGGTGAAGGTTCCCGCACCGGGCGGGAAAGTTGGTGGTCAGAGGTACTGGCCGGTGCCCTCGGCGTGACCCGGCTCGCCCGCGACGCGGGGGCTGCGGCATCCCGGGTGCGCCCTGCGACGGCATCCCCTGGTGCGAGGTGCCGGGGGGCAGCTGGCGCATCTGCTGCAGCTGCGCCTGGGCGGCCATCTGCTGCGCGACCAGCGCGGTCTGGATGCCGTGGAACAGGCCTTCCAGCCACCCGACGAGCTGGGCCTGGGCGATCCGCAGCTCGGCGTCGGAGGGCGACTCGTCCGAGAAGGGCAGGGTGATCCGCTCGAGCTCCTCGACCAGCTCGGGGGCCAGGCCGTCCTCCAGCTCGGCGATCGAGCGCTGGTGGATCTCGGCGAGGCGGGCCCGGCCCTTCTCGTCGAGCGGGGCGCTGCGCACCTCGTCGAGCAGCTGCTTGACCATCGAGCCGATCCGCATCACCTTGGCGGGCTGCTCGACCAGGTCGGCCGGGTTCGTGGGGCGCTCGCGGGCCTCGTCGGCCGGCGGGTCGTCGTGCTCGGCGACGCCCATCCCGTCGGGGGTGACGACCACGACGCGCTCGCCGTCGCTGGTCACGGTGACCGGCACTCCCTGGCGCTCGGAGTCGTCCTGGTCGGGCTCGGGCCGGTGCTGCTCGCTCATGGCCCCATCCTGCCCCACGACCCCGGGCCCGGTCGGGGGTTGGGTGCTCGGGTGGTTGCCCCGGCGGCCAGCTGAGCACCCACTCGGAGGTGATGCGTGGCCGGGCGGCTGCAGGGGTACCGCCCGACCACGCCGTCAGGGGGTGGCGTCCGGCGAGCCGGCGGCATCCCCGCCGCTGAGCCGCTGCGCCAGCCAGACCGGCAGGATCGACACGGGCCCCTGGCCGTCCTCACCGCAACGTCCTGGCCGCCACCACCGCCCCCCCGCCGCCCCGCCCCACGATTTCGCGAAGTCAGGAGCACTTCGCCGAGTCAGGGCCGTACTGGGCCCTGACTCGGTGAGAACCTCCTGAGCCCGCGAAGTGCTCCTGACTCCGCGCTTCAGGCAGTGGCCGGGGAGAGCACCACCTGGGAGTCAGGGTTGCCGATCCGGCGGAGCAGCGGTTGCGCGGCCGCCGCCAGCGCTGCGGCGGATGCCGCTGCCGTCACCGTGACCGCGAACGCGCCGGTGTGGCCGTGCACGTCGGCGAGGCGACCGGCGACGGCCGACCCGACCGCGTACCCGATGCCGGTCGCGCCGGCGAGCAGGGTCATCGCGGCGCCCACCCGGGAGGCGGGGGCAGCGCGCTCGCCGAGCATGAAGACGCTGATCATGTACGGCGCGACGACGAACCCGAGCACGAGCACCACGACGAACAGGCGGGGGATCGTGTCGGTGACCAGGAGCGGCAGCGACAACAGGGCCAGCCCGAGCGCGGCGACGAGAACCCTCGATGCGTAACCGAACGGGCCGGCAGTGCAGCAACCGCGAGCCCTGCGATCACCGAACCCACCCCGAGCGAGGCGTGCACCAGGCCGGCGATCCCGGCCTGCCCGGCATCCGTCGCGAGCACCGTCGTGCCGGTCTGGATGGACCCGAACACGATGCCGATGAGCAGCTGCGCCGCGAGCAGCACCATGAAGGTGGCGTGACCAGGCGCGCGCCCGTCACCACCGCAGCACGATGCGCGTGCGCGAGCCGGGCCGTCGGGTGCAGCGCGAACGCGCACCCGAACACGAGCAGGATGCTGGCGGCCACGACGATCGCCAGCTCGGGGCTGGCGACGACGACGATCAGGCCGAGCAGGGCCGGGCCAGGCACGAACGACGCCTCGTCGGCGGCGCCCTCATAGGAGAACGCGGCCTCCATCAGGTGCGGCTGGTGGTGCTCCTCCTTGCGGGTGATCGGGCGCCAGCGCACTGGGGCCAGCGGACCGATCTGCGGCATCGCGGCACCGGCCACGGCGGCCATCGCCACGACCAGCGCGGGGTCGACCTCGGCCTGGGCCAGCGCGACGAGCGCGAGCAGCCCGAGGCCGCCGAGCACCGACTGCACCAGCACCACGGGTCGCTGGCCGACGCGGTCGGCGAGGCTGCCGGCGACGGGCGCCCCCACGGCGTTCGCCACGGCGAGCGCACCCGCCGCGGCGCCGCCGGTGCCGTGCGGCCGGTGGTGCCGGCCACGGCAGGAGGGTGCCCATCGGGGCCATGGCCAGCGGGAGGCGGCCGACGAAGGCGACGGCGACGTAGAGGGGGCCGGCGAGGGTGAACAACCGGCGGTAGGAGGCAAGGGGGGACATCGAGGGCTTCCAGGGTCTGCGCCCGGGTAGGGCGGAGCGAGCTGCGTCGAACCCGCCTCCAACGACGCACCAGGGACCCTGTTGCACTCGACGATTCTACCGGGCCGCCCCGCCGCCCGTCCATCAACTTTCTCGCCCGATGCGGGCACCACCTACGCACCCAACCGTTCAGGTGCGAAGGTGAAGGTTCAGGAATCGGCGAAAAGTTGGGAGTCAGGTGGTGCGGCGGGTGATCTGTGGCGCCTTGCGGATGCCGGCCCAGGCGATCGCGCCGGCGACCAGCGGGACGAGCACCGCCCACGACCAGCAGCGAGAGCCACGGGATGACGAGGATCGTGTCCTCCCGGCGGGGACGCCGTCGGGGCGGTCCAGCCGGTGCTCGTGAGCGGCCGCGCGATCGCGATGCCGGGCACGAGCCCGACCGCGACGCCGAGCACGCAGCCGACCGCCGCGAGGAGGAAGCGGCCGAGGCCGCCATCAGCCGGCGGGTGCCGCGGGTCGCCCCGAGGGCGGCCAGGGTCGCCTGGTCGGTCTGCTGCTCGGCCAGGGTCAACGCGGTGGAGGTCAGCGTGATGACGAGGATCAACAGGGCGAAGACCCCGAGCAGGACGGCCACGATGATGGCGTCGTCGCGGGTGAAGCCTCGTTCGACGGTGACGTCGACCTCGTCGCCGAACACCTCCTGCAGCCGCTCGGCCACGACGTTCGACACCGCGCCACCGGACGGGTCGCGCACCGTGATCGACTGCGCGCGCACCGGCCACCCTCGGGTCACCGGGGTGTCGGCGGCCAGGACGAGGGTCGACCCGAGCATCCGCGCATCGGTGTCCGCGGCGGCGGGTAGGGCGATGACGGGCACCTCGACCTGCTGGGTCACCTTCACCCCGGGGTCGGTGGCTTCGGTCGCCCGCGGGTCGATGACGTAGGTGCCCCGAGCGAGGGTGACCCGGCCCGCGGTCACGGCGGTGGGGGGCAGCCCGCGGACCACGGCGGCGCCCTCGCGGACTGCGACAGCCTGGTCCCGGTCGAGGCCCAGTCGGCGCACGACCTCGGCCGCGGGCAGCACCATCACCTGGCCGTTGCCGCTCGCCTGGGTGCCTGCGACCATGCAGGGCGGACCTGGTCGGCCTCGGCGTCCGAGGTGGGCTGCCACTGCCTGTCCTGCACGGTGCGCTCGGGGGTGCAGCCGCGGCGGGACGACGTTGACGAAGCCCACGTCGTACGGCTCGGTCGGGGGCGGCCCGCTGCCCGTCATCGGGTCGCCGCGGTCGAACGCGAGGTTCTCGACCACCTCCAGCCCGGGGGCCGCGGCGCGCAGGGTGTCCATCGGCAGCGGTCGCCCCAGTAGCTGACCAGGGCCTCACCGGCGAGCGTCTGCGGCACGTACTCGCGGCGGGCCTGCTCGGTGTCGCTGGCCAGACCGGTGAGGCCGAAGGTCAGTCCGGCCACGGCGGCGAGCACCGCCGCGACCGATGGGGCGCTGCGCGAGCGGTGGCGGGCGAGGTCGCGGGCGGCCATCCGCAAGGTGGTGGGGAGGTGGCCACCGAGCCGGCCGACGCCCGCGAGGATGACGGGCACCAGGAAGAGGGAGCCCAGGATGAGCACGACGGCGCCGATGGTCACGGCGAACTCCCCGCCGGTCTCGATGCCCATCAGGGTCGTCACGCTGGGCAGTCCGGCGGCGCCGGTGGAACCCAGCACGACCAGGGCGCCGAGCACGGTGAGCACCACGCCGACCCGCCAGCACGATCAGGCTCGGCCGGGGCGAGATGCTCTGGCCACGCATGACCCCCACGATGTCGAGCCGGCCAAGGCGACGGGCGGGTGCCAGGGCCGCGACGAGGGTGCTCGCCACGGCGCAGAGGGCGATGCCGACGAGCAGACCCCACCGCAGGTCGAGGGGGTACGTGGGGGAGCTGCCGGCTCCCCAGCCGACCACGTCGACCATGACGGGCGTTGCGACCACGCCCGAGATGGTGCCGGCGACGGCCGAGGCGCTCCCGAGGACGAGGGCCTGGGCCAGCACCGTGCGCCGCAGCACCGGGGTGCTCGCGCCGTTGCTGGCGGCCAGGGCGAGGGTGCGTCGCTGACGGGTGGCGCTGACGGCGAAGGCCGGACCGACGAGCAGGGCGGTGATGACCAGCAGCATCGCCGCTCCCAGGCCGACGAGGAGCTGCATCTGGCTGGCTTCACCCGACGACATGTCGCGGATGTCGGCAGGCAGCTGGTCGAGCGTCGGTGGGTTGCGCAGGACCGCAGCCGACGTCACGCGCAGTCCGTACTGGTTGAGCGACCGGACGTCCGGCCAGGTCACCTGGTCGTTGCCGCGCACGATCCATGAGTTGCCGCCGATCGAGGCGCCGGCGGGGGGCGTGGGCACGACGAGGGCCTCGTCCCCGCTGTAGTAGCTCTGCGTCTCGGCCACTCCGACGATGTCGAAGGTGTGAACCTCCCCGTCGACGGTCACGGTGAGCCGGCCGTCGACCGGGGAGCCCCCGCGAGATGCCGTACCCCGTGACCAGTGCCTGTGCGCTGCCCTGGGGCCAGCGGCCGGACACCAGGCGCAGGCGGCCTCCGAGCCCGACGGAACCGTCGAGGGCGAGCCCGGTGACGTTGACCCGGCGCTCTCCCAGAGTCGTGTGGACGACGAACGTGCTCAGCGGCGACACCGGGGCGCCCACGAGCCGGGACACGGCATCCGCGTTCTCGACACCCGACGCGTCACCGGAGTAGCCGGGGATGGGCCTGGCCTGGCCGGCCGTGCCCGAGGCCCCCGCGTTGGGGTCGGCGCCCTGGAGCACCTGGTTGACATCGGGCCCCTCGACCAGCGCCTGCCCGCTGCCCATCGTCCGAGGGGATCTTCTCGGCCCCGCTGATGTCGCTCGTCGCTGCCAGGGTGACGACCAGACTCAGCAGCATCGTCGGCACTGCGACCATGACGACGATGAGCGCGCTGCGGCCCTGGTGCCTGCGCACGTCACGGCGGGCCATCCGCAGGGCGACCGCCCAGCTCGAGCGCCAGGCGGCGAACCGGCTGGGCTCGTGAGTGCGCGGCGGCGACTCGCCCCCACCGCCGTCGGTGGCGGCGTCGGGGCGGACCAGGGTGGTCATCGCGCGGCCTCACCCGCGGCGAGCAGGTCCTCCGGGCTCTCGCGGTGCCCCGTGGTGTCGACGACGACGCCGTCGCGCAGGAAGACGACCCGGTCGGCCCACGCGGCGTGGCGCGCCTCGTGGGTGACGAGCAGCCCCGCGACGCCCTCGTCGCAGCGGTCGCGCAGCACGCGCATGACCTCTTCGCCGGTGTGGCTGTCGAGGGCTCCCGTCGGCTCGTCGGCGAGCACGAGGCGGCGGCTGCCGACCAGCGCCCGGGCGATCGCGACCCGCTGCTGCTGGCCGCCCGACATCTGGTCGGGGAAGCGGTCGGCGAGGTCCATCAGACCCACAGGTCGAGCGTGTGCCGCGCCTGCCGGCGGGCTTGCCGCGCCCGGGCACCGTCCAGCTCGAGCGGCAGGGCGACGTTCTCGGCGGCGGTGAGGCCGGGATCAGGTTGTAGTCCTGGAAGACGAAGCCGACCGGCGACGGCGGAGCTTGGCCAGGTCGCGCGGCCGAGGTCGGTCAGGGTGTCGCCGCCGATCGAGACGGTGCCCGAGGTCGGGCGGTCGAGGCCGCCGGCGACGTTGAGCAGGGTCGACTTGCCGGACCCGCTCGGGCCCATCACGGCGACCAGCTCGCCCGGGTGGATCTCGAGGCTGACGCCGGCCAGCGCGGTGACGGTGGTCTCGCCGCTGCCGTGGACGCGGGTGACGTCGGAGATGACGACGTGCGGTGCGGTGCTCATGAGTGGTCCCCCCGGGGGCTCGTGCTGACGACGGCCGGCGGGTGCCGGGTCGGTGCGTCGCCGTCGTGGGTTCGCCGGATGCCGGACGGCGCCGGTCGGCGGGCGAGCATCGTCTCGACGTGGTCGAGCCAGCGGACCTCGGCCTCGGCCGCGAAGACGAGGTTCTCCAGGACGAGCAGCCAGGCCAGTCCGGTGTCGCCGGCGCCGCGCGGCTCGGCGAGCCCACCGAGCCGTGCGGCGGCATCCCCCCGCCCTCGGCCCTCGTCCGCCCCCTCCGAGCGGCCGAGGGACTCGCGCTTGAGCCGGGTGAGGTCGTGGAGGTGCCGCAGGGTGGCGGTGCGCTGGGTCTGCACCACCCGCTGCACGTCGACGTCCGGGGCGGTGACGGCCAGGGCCAGCTTGATGGTCAGCTCGTCGCGCGGGGTGCTGGTGCGGTCGACGGGGGTGCTCCACCACGCGCCGAGCTCGGCGTGACCCGCGGAGGTGAGCCGGTAGGCGATGCGGCCCTCGGCATCCGGCTCACCGGCGACTCGACCAGGCCGTCGCGCACCAGCCGGTCGAGGGTCGTGTAGACCTGCCCGACGTTGAGCGGCCAGGTGCCTCCGGTCCGCGTCTCGAACTCGCTGCGCAGCTGGGCGCCGTACTTCTCGCCCTCGGCGAGCAGGGCCATCAGGCCCGACCTGACCGACATCGCGGTCCCCCTCTCGTGGAGGCATACCGGGTATGCCGTGCGTGTTGGGCTATGTATACCGAGTATGTGCGGGACCGTCAAGCATGGTCGGCGGCGGACGGGGCAGGGGGACCCGGTGAGTCCACTTCAGGTCAGGCCCGTCGGAGGCGCCGCCGGCTGCCTCGTCATGCTGCTCGTGTCCGTCGTCCTGTCGGTGCTGCTGACGGTGGGGCTGAACCTGCTGCTGCGCTGACCGGCGCCGTCAGCCGGCCACGAGCACGGCGATGAGGGCGAGGGCTGCGGGGACGGCCTGCACCAACAGGATCCGGCGGCTCACGGTCGCCGCGCCGTAGAGCCCGGCCACGACCACGCAGGAGAGGCCGAAGACGGCGAACGCGAAGCGGTGGTCGGCCGGCCCGACCAGACCGAGCACCAGCGCCGCGACCAGGAACCCGTTGTAGAGCCCCTGGTTGGCGGCCAGGGTCTTGGTCTCGGCGGCGAACTCCGGCGTGGTGCCGAACGCCGCCCGGCCGCGCGGGGTCTCCCACAGGGCCATCTCGAGCACGACGATGTAGACGTGGATGAGCGCCACGAGGGCGGTGAGGACCATGGCGATCGCTGTCATGCCCGATGTCTACCGCACCACCGCCCGCAGGCTCAGGGGGCGCACGGTGCCCCGGGCCCGCGCTCAGCCGGTGGTCAGCAGGATCTTGCCGACGTGTTCGCCGGCCTCCAGCTCCCGGTGGGCCGCCGCGGCCTCCCCAAGAGGATGGCGCGCGTGCACGATCGGCTGCACCCGCCGGACGCGATGAGCGGCCAGACGTGCTCGCGCACCGCCGCCACGATCGTCGCCTTTTCGCCCGCCGGCCGCGCCCGCAGCGTGGTCGCGATGACGGCTCCGCGCTTGCCCAGCAGCGTGGCGATGTCGAGCTCGCCACGGGTGCCGCCCTGCATGCCGATGATCACCAGCCGACCGCTCGTCGCCAAGGCAGAAACGTTGCGGGACAAGTACTTCGCTCCGACGATGTCGAGGATGACGTCTGCGCCGTGACCCTCGGTGGCCTCCGCGACGCGCTCGACGAAGTCCTCCTCGCGGTAGTTGATGAGCACCTCGGCACCGAGTTCCCGGCAGGCCTCGAGCTTGGCCGCGGACCCGGCAGTGACGATGACGTGCGCCCCCACCTGGCGGGCCAGCTGGATCGCCATCGTGCCGATGCCGGACGATCCGCCGTGCACCAGCAGCGTCTCGCCGGGCTGGAGGTTGGCGATGAGGAAGACGTTGGACCAGACCGTGCAGACGACCTCCGGGAGCGCCGCGGCGTCCACCAGCGACACCCCCTCCGGCACGGGCAGCAGCTGCCCGGCGGGCACCCGCACCTGTTCGGCGTAGCCGCCGCCGGCGAGCAGGGCGCACACCTCGTCGCCGACCGCCCAGCCCTCGACCCCATCGCCCAGGGCCTCGACGACCCCGCTGACCTCGAGCCCGGGGACGTCCGACTCGCCGGGCGGCGGGGCGTAGTGGCCCTGGCGCTGCAGCAGGTCGGCCCGGTTGACGCCCGCGGCGGCGACCCGCACGAGCACCTCGCCGGCGCGGGGGGTGGGGGTGTCGACATCGGCGAGCACGAGAGCGTCCGGTCCGCCGAACTCGGGGAGGGTGATGGCCTTCATCCCGCCACCGTATGCGGTGCTCACCCTCGCCCGGGACGCGCCCGCCCGCGGCATCCGGCGTCGTGCCCGACCGGTCAGGGCGCGGGGCGGCCGAGCCGCGCGCTCAGCGAGCTCGCCGGCCCGCTTGACCGCCGCCACGATGGCGGCCGCGGCGGCGTCGTCGACGTCGGCCTGCGGGTAGGTGACCGCCACCCCGGCCACCGGGTAGTCGTTGTGGTCGAGCACGGCCACGGCGACCGAGCCGAGCCCGGGCGTCACGAGGCCGTCCTCGACGGCGTGGCCGCGCTGCCGCACGGCCTGCAGCTGCGAGCGCAGCTGGGTGGTGGAGGTCGGCCCGCGCCCGTCGCGCTGCACGAGCGCCGCCCGGTCGGGGTAGAGCGCGCGCACCTGCGCGGCCGGCAGGGCGGCCAGCATCGCCAGCCCGGATGCCGTGAGCACCGCCGGCAGCCGCACCCCGACGTCCGTGACCAGCAGCGGGCGGCCCGGCGCGCGCTGCTCGATGACGTAGAGCACGTCGCGCCCGTGCAGCACCGCGAGGTGCGCGTTGTGGCCGGTCGCGTCGACGAGCCGGTCCATCGCGCCGCGGGCCATCCGCTCCAGCGGCGCCTGCCGCTGGTAGGCCGACCCGAGCTCGTAGGCCGCCAGCCCCAGCCCGTAGCGGCGCTCCTCGGGCAGGTGCCGCACGTAGCCGCGGTCGACCAGCACGGCGAGCAGGTGGTAGACGCTCGAGCGGGGCAGCCCGAGGTCGCGGGCGATGGCGGCGGCCGGCACCGGCTCCCCGCGGCGGGCGATGAGGGCGAGCACGTCGAGGGCCTGGCCGGCGGCGGGGGCGTTGGCCACGTCAGCCCACCCAGCGGTAGCGACGCTCGGGGCGACCGGTCGAGCCGTAGCGCAGCCGCACGTCGGCCTGACCCGTGGTCACGAAGTGCTCGAGGTAGCGGCGGGCGCTGACCCGGGAGAGGCCGACGACCTCGGCGACCTCGGTGGCCGACAGGGTGCCGTCGGCCGAGCGCAGCGCGTCCTGCGGCCAGCAGGGCCGTCTCGGCGCTCATCCCCTTGGGCAGGGCGACGGCGCCGCCGGAGCCGCCCGCCGCCCGGACGAACACCCGGTCGACGTCGTCCTGCCCGTGCACCTGGGTGCGGTCGAGCAGCCGGCGCTGGGCGGCGTACCGCTGCAGGCGCTCCTCGAGGTCGGGGAAGCCGAACGGCTTGAGCAGGTAGTCGGCGACCCCGAGCCGCACGGCCGCCCGCACCGCGTCGCCCTCCTTGGCCGCGGTGATGACGATGGCGTCGCACGGGTGCGGCAGCGGTGCGCAGGTCGGCGAGCAGGTCGAGCCCGAACCGGTCGGGCAGGTAGAGGTCGAGCAGGAGGAGGTCGGGGCGCAGCGTCGGCGACGGCCTCCGCCGCCTCGGCACCCGAGTGCGCGACGCCGACGACCTCGAAGCCCGTCGACGCGCTCGACGAAGCCCACGTGGATGCGGGCCACCATGAAGTCGTCGTCGACGACGAGCACGCGGATCACGAGAACGACTCCGCCGCAACGGGTTCGGTGAGGTTCGCGACACCGAGCCGGGCGACGAACGAGGTCACGCCGTCCTCGCGCTCGACGTGGATCTCGCCGCCACGCCGGCGGCAGACGAGCCGGGTCAGGGCCAGCCCGACGCCGTGCTCCATCGGGTCGACGCGCTTGGTCGTGACGCCGTGCTCGAAGACCGTGGGCACGAGCTCGTCGGGGATGCCGGGGCCCGAGTCGGACACGACGATCTCGACGCGTGCTCGCGTCCTGCCGGATCCGCACCCGACCCACGGCGCGGATGCCGTGCCGCGCGGCGCGTGCTCGAGCGCGTTGTCGACGAGGTTGCCGAGCACGGTGGCGACGTCGGCGGCATCCCCCGGCTCGAGGCGTTCGAGCGTCGGTCTCGTCGCTGATCGTCAGCTCGACGCGGCGCTCGTTGGCCGTCGCGACCTTGGCCATGAGCAGGGCGGCGATCGTGGGGTCGCGCACGAGGCGTGTTGACGGTGAGGTCGAGGGCGTCGCGGCGCTCGCTGAGGGCGTCGACGTAGCGCACGACCTCGTCGAGCTCGCCGATCTGGATCAGGCCGCTGATCGTGTGCAGCTGGTTGGCGAACTCGTGGGCCTGGGCGCGCAGCACGTGGGCCGTCGAGCGGAACGACCCGATCTCCTGCTCGAGGTCGGCGAGCGCGGTGCGGTCGCGCATGCGTCGTGACCGTGCCGAGCACCCGGTCGCCGCTCACGACCCGCATCGTGCTCATGACGAGCACCCGGCCGCGCCGGATGACCACCTCGTCGCGCGCGGCGGTGACGTGGTCGTCGGGCTCGCGCCGTCGGTGCGTCGGGCCGGGGTTCTCGCCGACCAGCACCTCGCGCAGCCGGCCCTCGATCCGCAGGTCGTCGATCGAGGTGCCCGATCGCGTGCTCGGGCAGGTCGAGCAGGTGGCGGGCGACCTCGTTGACCAGGGTGATGCGGTGCTGCGGGTCGAGGGCGATCGACGCCCTCGGCGATGCCGCGCAGCATCGCCTCGCGGTGCTCGGCGAGCCCGGCGATCTCGCGCGGCTCCAGCCCGCGGGTCTGGCGCTTGATCCGGCGGGAGAGCAGCCACGACCCGACCCAGCCCGACGGCGAGCGCGATGCCGAGGTAGGTGAGCAGGTACGGACGACGTGCCCTGCAGCCGCTCCCAGGTCGACGGCACGCGCTCGGCGACCATCACCGTGCCGAGGTGGGCGCCGACGGCGTCCGTCCGACTCGCCGAGCACCGGCACCTGCGAGACCAGGTGGTCGACGCCGTCGACCTCGAGGGTCCCGGACCAGCTCGCGCCGCTCTCGACCCGGGGGCTGCCGAGCGCCATCGGGCTGCCCTCGATCGACGGGTCGGTGGAGACGCGCACGTCGAGGTCGGTCTCGGCGAAGCTCACCGACGAGACGCCGGTCTGGGTCACGAGGCTCTGGGCCAGGGTGGCGAGCCCGGTGCGGGTCTCGGGCTCGGCGAGGCTGGCGCGCACGAGCGGGCTGCACGGCGATCTGCTCGGCCGAGGCCGGCCACCCGGCGGCCCTCGACGCGCTCGAAGGTGGCTGCGGACTGGGCGAGCGAGACCCCCGCGACGGCGACCAGGACGACGACGATGATCGCGAGCTGGAGGGCGAACAGCTGCCCCGCCAGCGTCGGGCGACGTCGCCTGCGCGTGACCACTATGAACTCAACCTTCTCTGCTGACAGAAGCGCGACAGTAGCCCACTCCCGCACCACGATCTCGCGTTCGCACTCCTCCACACGAAAGTGATCTCAACGATGAGACTTCACCGCATCGCCCTCGGCGCCGTCCTCGCGGCCACGCTCGCCATCACCGGCTGCGGGGCCACGAAGGACAGGACGACCGGCGACTCCTCGGCCGCCGCCGGCGGCGCCGCAGCGCCGGCCACCGGCCTGCAGTACATGGTCCCCAACGCCCCCGGCGGCGGCTACGACACGACCGCCCGCGCCGCGGCGCAGGTCATGGAGAAGGAGGGCATCACCGGCACGCGTGCAGGTCTTCAACCTCCCCGGCGCCGGCGGCACCGTCGGCCTGCAGCGCGTCGTCAACGAGAAGGGCAACGGCAAGCTCGCCATGCAGATGGGCCTCGGCGTCGTCGGCGCCGCCTACACGCAGAAGTCGAAGGCCTCGCTGAACGACACCACCCCGCATCGCCAAGCTGATCGAGGAGGCCGGCGCGATCGTCGTGCCCAAGGACTCGCCCTACACCGACATCAACCAGCTGGTCGACGGCGTGGAAGGAGGACCCGAAGGGGCTCGCGGTCGGCGGCGGCTCCTCGCCCGGCGGCCCGGACCACCTGCTGCCGATGCAGCTCGCCCAGGCCGTCGGCATCGACCCCAAGACGGTCAGCTTCGTCTCGTACGACGGCGGCGGTGAGCTCCTCCCCGCGCTGCTCGGCAACAAGATCGCCTTCGGGGCCAGCGGATTCGGCGAGTTCCTCGACCAGGTCGAGGCCGGTCGACGTGCGGGTGCTCGCGGTGACGAGCGCGCGAGCGCGGTCGAGGCGCTCAAGGACGTGCCGACGCTGAAGGAGACAGGGCATCGACCTGGAGTTCACCAACTGGCGTGGCGTCGTCGCGCCCCCCGGCGATCTCCGACGGAGGACAAGGCAGGTCTGGATCGACGCGCTTCACGAAGATGCACGACTCCGCGGCGTGGAAGGCCGAGCTCGAGAAGCGCGGCTGGATCGACGCCTTCGTCACCGGCGACGAGTTCGGCACGTTCCTCAAGGAGCAGGACACCCAGGTGGCCGCAGCTCCTGCAGACCCTCGGCCTGGCATGACCACCGAGGCCACCACGGCGTCCGAGCCGGGTCAGGGACCGCGCGCAGTACGGCCTGTGCGCGGCCCTGGCCCTGGTCGGGCTGGTCGTCATCTGGGACGCCACCCGGATCGGTGCCGCGACGAGCAGCAACGACCCGGTCGGCCCGAAGGCGCTGCCCTTCGTCATCGGCGCCGCGCTCCTCGTGGTGTCGGCCCTGTACGCCCTCGACGTCTCCCGCGGCGGCGTCGGTGAGCAGGAGGCCGGCGAGGACGTCGAGCTCGGCCACCCGGCCGACTGGAGGACGGTCGGCCTGCTCGCCGGCGCGTTCCTGCTCAACGCCGTCGCTGATCGAGCCGCTCGGCTGGGTGATCAGCGGTGCGCTGCTGTTCGCGATGGCTCGGCGTTCGCCCTCGGCAACCGCCACCACGTGCGCGGGCTCGCGATCGGCATCGCGCTGAGCCTGATCACGTTCTACGCGCTTCGCGATCGGCCTCGGCGTCAACCTGCCGGCCGGCATCCTGCAGGGAATCCTCTGATGGACAACGTCTCCGCACCTGCTCGGCGGCTTCGCCGACGTGCATCACGCCGATGAACCTCCTCTTCGCGCTGCTCGGGGTCATCGTCGGCACGGCCGTCGGGGTGCTGCCCGGCATCGGGCCGGCGATGACCGTCGCGCTGCTGCTGCCGATCACCTACGGGCTGCCGCGTCGAGCAGTCGCTCATCCTGTTCGGCGGCATCTTCTACGGCGGCATGTACGGCGGGTCGACGACGTCGATCCTGCTCAACACCCCCGGCGAGTCCGCCGTCGGTCGTCACCGCCCTCGAGGGCAACAAGATGGCCAAGACCGGCCGGGCCGCGCAGGCGCTGGCGACGTCGGCGATCGGCTCGTTCATCGCCGGCACGATCGGCACGATGCTCATCGTCCTGGTCATGCCGCAGGTCGTGAACTTCGCGATCTAGCCTCGGGTCGCCCGAGTTCCTCGCGATCATCCTGGTCGCCTTCGTCGGCACGGCCGCGATCCTCGGCTCCTCCCGGGTGCGCGGCTTCGCCGCCCTGCTGCTCGGGCATCACGCTCGGGCCTCGTCGGCACCGACTTCGTCACCGGCCAGCAGCGGCTCACCTTCGGCAGCCCGTTCCTCGCCGACAACATCGACGTCGTCGTCATCGCGGTCGGCATCTTCGCCGTCGGCGAGGCGCTCTGGGTGGCGGCGCACCTGCGGCGCAAGGCCGCGACCGTCATCCCGGTGGGTCGGCCGTGGCTGTCCCGCGCGGACTGGGGCCGGTCGTGGAAGCCGTGGCTGCGCGGCACGGCGCTCGGCTTCCCGTTCGGCGCGCATCCCGGCCGGTGGTGCGGAGATCCCGACCTTCCTGTCCTACCTCGACCGAGCGCAAGCTCTCCAAGCACCCCGAGGAGTTCGGCAAGGGCGCGATCGAGGGCGTGGCCGGACCGGAGGCCGCCAACAACGCCTCGGCCGCGGGCACGATGGTGCCGCTGCTGGCGCTCGGCCTGCCGACCAACGCCACCGCGGCGATCATCCTCGCGGCGCTGATGAGCTACGGCATCGAGCCGGGCCCGCTGCTGCTCACCAAGGAGCCGGACCTGGTCTGGATGCTCATCGCCAGCCTGTTCATCGGCAACTTCTTCCTGCTCGTGCTCAACCTGCCGCTGGCGCCGACCTGGGCCAAGCTGCTGCGCATCCCGCGCCCCTACCTCTACGCGGGGATCCTCTTCTTCGCCTCGATGGGTGCGTACGCCGTGCAGGGGCAGCCGTTCGACCTGTTCCTGCTGCTGGCGCTCGGCCTGCTCGGGTTCGCGATGCGGCGCTTCGGCCTGCCGGTGCTGCCGCTGATCGTCGGGGCCATCCTCGGCCCGCTGTTCGAGCGGCACCTGCGCCGGTCGCTGCAGACGACCGGCGGTGAGGCGTCCGGCCTGATCGGCGGGCCGGTCGCCTGGGTCTGCTACGGCGTCGTCATCGTCGTGCTGCTCTGGCCGCTCGATCGCCCGGCTGCGCCGGGTCGTCGACCGCGGCACGGCGGCGACGGTGCGTCGCGGCGGCGACGGCAGCGCCGGACGGCCCGGGCGGCGCGCAACGACCGGTGCCGCCGTGCGCCGGCGACGCCGACGCCGAGTCGGACGACAGCCCGGCGCGACTCCGCTCGGCGTCGAGCTGCACCCCGCCCCACCAGGAAGGAACCGGAATCATGACCGTCCTCGTCGGCTACGTCCCCACCCCGCTCGGGGAGGCCACGCTGCGCGCCGGCGTGGAGGAGTCCAGGCGCCGCTCCGAGCCGCCTGCTGGTCGTCAACATGTCGCGCGACGACGTGCTCGTCGACGCCCACCGGGCGGCCACCGACGACCTCGACCGCGTCGAGCGCGACGTCACCGAGCTCGGCGTCGACGTCGAGGTCGTGCGCATCGAGCAGGGCAGCGACCCGGCCGACGCCCTCGTGCGGGTGGCCGAGGAGCGCGACGCCTCGGTGATCGTCATCGGCCTGCGCCACCGCAGCCCGGTCGGGAAGCTGATCATGGGCTCGGCCGCGCAGCGGATCCTGCTCGACGCCCGGTGCCCGGTGCTCGCCGTCAAGGAGGACACGGCGTGAGCGTCTCGACCGCCGACCTCTGGGACGAGCGCGGCGACGACGCTGCAGTCCTGCTCGGTGCAGCTGCGGCACTACGGCGGTCGCACCGCGTTCTCGGGCGTCATCAGCACCGTGCGGTGCCATCGCGACAACGCCCTGGTCAAGGCCGCCCTCGCCGAGCCCGGGGAGGGGCGGGTGCTCGTCGTCGACGGCCACGGGCTCGCTGGAGTCGGCGCTCATGGGCGACCTCATCGCGGCGTCGGCCGTCGCGAACGGGCTGGTCGGGTGTGGTCATCCACGGTGCGGTGCGCGACGTGGCCGCCCTGCGCGACCTGCCGCTCGGGCGCTCTGGCGCTGGGGTCGAACCCGCGCAAGAGCGCCAAGGACGGCGTCGGCGAGCGGGACGTACCGGTGGCGTTCGGCGGGGTCGAGTTCGTGCCGGGGCAGACGCTCTGGGCCGACGAGGACGGGGTCGTCGCCACCCGCCCCTGACCGCGCTCACCCGGCCCGATCCCGGAACCTTCGCCTCAGCACCCATCCTTTCCGGTGCTGAGGTGAAGGTTCCGGTGCGTCGGCCGGGTCAGCCGGTCGTCGAGGCGGGTCAGGATGCGGCGCAGGGCGGCCTGGTCGCGGTCGGACAGCTGGGAGAAGTAGGCGTCGCGTCGGCCCGGCGGGCGGCGTCGATCTCGTCGACCAGGCCGCGCCCGGATGCCGTGAGCGTCACCACCGTGGCCCGCCGGTCGGTGGGGTCGGGGGTGCGCTGCACCAGCCCGCGCTCCTCGAGGGCGTCGACCACGTCGGTGACCGAGCGGGGTGCGACGCGCAGGTGGCCGGCGAGCTCGCCGGGGCGGATCTGCTCGTGCCGCGCGACCACCCGCAGGGCCCTGGCCTGGTGCGGTGCGAGGTCCCAGGGCGCCGTGACGGCGGCACCGCGCTGCCGCAGGCCCCGGGCCACCCGCATGACGAGGTCACCGAGGTCGGCCTCGGTCGGTCGGTCGGGCCGGGAGGTGGTCACCCGGGAATGCTAGCGCCATGTGCTGCGTTTGGCTCATTGTGAGGTAACCTCACGATAAGACTTCGGACCACCAGCTCCCGACCGAGAGGAGGGGTGCGCATGACAGCCACCCTCACCCAGACCCGTTCCCCCCGTCCCACCGACCACGACCGGCGCACGCCCTCGCCGTGACCACCGCCCTCCCCGGCGCCGCCGGCGCACCCGACCCCACGGCATCCCACGGCGGTGGCCGTGGCGGCGGCCGCGGTGGCGCGATGCGCGTCGACCCGCGTGACCGCGCCCAGCTCGCCGAGACCCCCGTGCCCCTGTCGCGGGTGCTCGCGCTCTTCCGCCCGCACCGCCTGCGGGTGGCCGTCGTCGTCGCGATCATCGTCGTGACCAGCATCGTCGCGCTGGCCCAGCCCTTCCTCGTGCGCGAGGTGGTCGACGTCGCCCTGCCGCAGCAGGACTCGCGGCTGCTGCTGCTGGCCGTCGGCGCGATGGTCGCCGTCGCCGTCGTGACCCAGCTGCTCGGCGTCGTGCAGACCTGGCTGTCGACGCAGGTCGGGCAGCGGGTGATGCACGAGCTGCGCACCTCGGTGTTCGCGCCACCTGCAGCGCCAGTCGCTCGGCTTCTTCACCCGCACCCGCGGCGGCGAGGTGCAGTCGCGCCTCACCAACGACGTCAACGGGATGCAGGGCGTCGTCACCTCGACCGCCACGTCGATCGCCTCGAACCTGACGACCGCCGTCGCCACCACCGTCGCGATGGTCGCGCTGTCGTGGCGGCTGTCGCTGCTCTCGCTGCTCGTCATCCCGCCGGCCCTGTGGCTGACCCGCAAGGTCGCGCTGCTCCGCCGCGCGGTGACCGCCGCCCAGCAGCGGCACCTGGCCGACCTCAACCACCAGATCGAGGAGGGCCTGTCGGTCAGCGGCGTGCGGCTCGCCAAGACGCTCGGCACCTCGGCGCGCACGGCCGAGCGGTTCGGCGAGACCTCGCACGAGCTCGTCGACCTCGAGCTGCGCTCGCAGCTGGCCGGGCGCTGGCGGATGGCGACGATGCAGATCGTCTTCGCCGTGATCCCCGCGCTGGTCTACCTCGCGGCCGGGCTGCCCGGCGACCGCCGGCGGCATGACCATCGGCACGCTCGTGGCGTTCACCGCGCTGCAGGCCGGCATCTTCCGCCCGCTCATGGGCCTGCTCAACGTCGGCGCCCAGTGGGTGGCCTCGATGGCGCTGTTCTCGCGGGTCTTCGAGTACCTCGACCTCGTGCCCGACGTCCCCGCGACCCGGCGCACCCGGTGGCGCTCGACCCGGCATCCGTGCGCGGTGACGTGCGCGTCGAGGGCGTCACGCTGCGCTACCCCGGCGCCGACCGGGATGCCGTCGCCGACCTCACGCTGTCGGTGCCGGCCGGCTCGACGCTGGCCCTGGTCGGGCCGACCGGCTCGGGCAAGTCGACGCGTGGCGGGGCTGCTCGCCCGGCTGCACGACCCCGACACCGGCCGGGTGACCGTCGACGGCATCGACGTGCGCGACCTCGACCCCGACGTGCTCGCCGTCGGTCGTCGGCGTGGTGTCGCAGGAGAGCTACCTCGTGCACGCCTCGGTGCGCGACAACCTGCTGCTGGCGCGGCCCGGCGCCACCGAGGGCGAGCTGTGGGCGGCGCTGGCCGCGGCCCAGGTCGCCGACCTCGTGGCGTCGCTGCCCGACGGGCTCGAGACGGTCGTGGGCGCGCGCGGGCACCGGTTCTCCGGTGGCGAGCAGCAGCGGCTGGCCGTGGCCCGCACCATCCTGCGCGACCCGCCGGTGCTCGTGCTCGACGAGGCGACCGTCGGCGCTCGACACCGACCACCGAGCGGGCGCTGCAGCGGGCGCTCGACGAGCTGGCCCGCGGGCCGCACGACCATCACCATCGCCCACCGGCTGTCGACGGTGCGCGACGCCGACCGGATCGCCGTGCTCGACGGCGGCCGGCTCGTGGAGTCGGGCACGCACGACGAGCTCGTGGCCGCGCGGTGGCCGGTACGCGGCCCTGGTCGCGGCCACCGAGCCGGCCCGCGCCGCCTGACCCTCGCCTCGACCCGCGCGGGGCCCGGGCAACGTCGACCAGTCGGTCGATCTCGCCCCGCCCGGCTGCCGGCGAGGGATGGCCAGTGGTCGGTTCTGGACTCTGGGAAGAGCCCACCAAGGCATCCCCGGCGGGGCCGGCTGCCGGCGAGGGATGGCCAGTGGTCGGTTCTGGACTCTGTGAAGCGCCACCAGGCATCGGCGGTGAGGGATGCCCAGTGGTCGGTTCGGGCCTCTGGGGTAGGGCCACCAGGCATCCCGGCCGGCTGCCGGCGAGGAATGGCCAGCGGTCGGGGTGGGCCGAACCGGGGGAGAGCCACCGGGCATCCTCCGTCTGCGGGTGGACCTCAGGGCGGGCCAGGCTCGCCCGTCGGCCGGCGCCGGTCCGGGTGCGTGCCCCCGAGCGGGTGGCCGGGTCCGCACTCGTTGGGGGCGAGCCGGGGCCATCGTCTCGCAGTGAGACGGTATGCCGGGTCGCACCTGTGCAGGGCGGGGTCGCGGGCGCTCCAATGGACGACATGACCGAAGCCACCACCCCCGGCTCGACCCCCCGCCCCGGCCTCCCCCGGCCTACTCGGACGCAGGTCCGGCCAGCCCACCGGCCGACGCGCGACCCGGGCTCGAGCCGGTCACCCTCGGCACCGGCCCGCTGACCATCGACGAGGTCGTGCGGTCGCCCGCCACGGCGCCCCGGTCGTGCTGGCCGAGGAGTCCGCTGGTCGAGGTCGCGCCGCACCCGCGAGGTCATCCGCGGCCTCGCGAACGACACCGAGCCGCACTACGGCGTCTCGCACCGGCTTCGGCGCGCTCGCCACCACGGTACATCGACCCGCGCATGCGCGCGCCAGCTGCAGCGCTCGCTGATCCGCTCGCACGCCGCCGGCACCGGCCCGTGCGTCGAGACGCGAGGTCGTGCGCGCGCTGATGCTGCTGCGCCTGTCCACGCTCGCGACCGGCCGCACCGGCGTGCGCCCGGTCGACCGCGCAGGCCTACGTCGCGCTGCTCAACGCCGGCATCACGCCCTGCGTCCCCGAGTACGGGTCGCTCGGCTGCTCGGGCGACCTCGCGCCGCTCGTCGCACTGCGCGCTCGCGCTCATGGGCGAGGGCGACGGTGCGCGACGCCGACGGCGAGCCGATGCCGGCCGCCGAGGCGCTGGCCGCGGCCGGCCTCGAGCCCGTCGAGCTCGCCGAGAAGGAGGGCCTCGCGCTCATCAACGGCACCGACGGCATGCTCGGCATGCTCGCGCTGGCCATCGCCGACCTCGACGACGCTGCGTCAAGGTCGCCGACATCGCGGCGGCGATGAGCGTCGAGGCGCTGCTCGGCACCGACCGCGTGTTCGCGGCCGACCTGCAGGCGCTGCGCCCGCACCCGGGCAGGCCGGCTCGGCGCGCGCAACATGCGCGCGGCTGCTGGCGGGCAGCGCGATCGTCGCGTCGCACCGCGCCGAGGCGACACGCGCGTGCAGGACGCGTACTCGCTGCGCTGCGCGCCGCAGGTCGCCGGCGCGCGTCGCGCGACACGCTCGCCCACGCCGAGACGGTCGCCGGCGCGCGAGCTCGCCTCCGCCATCGACAACCCGGTCGTGCTCGCCCGACGGCCGCGTCGAGACCAACGGCAACTTCCACGGCGCGCCGGTCGCCTACGTGCTCGACTTCCTCGCGATCGTCGCCGCCGACCTCGCCTCGATCTCGCGAGCGGCGCACCGACCGCATGCTCGACGCGACGCGCAGCCACGGCCTGCCGCCGTTCCTCGCCGACGACCCCGGCGTCGACTCGGGCTACATGATCGCGCAGTACACCGCAGGCCGGGATCGTGTCGCGAGATCAAGCGGCTCGCGGCGCCGGCGAGCGTCGACTCGATCCCGTCCTCGGCGATGCAGGAGGACCACGTCTCGATGGGCTGGAGCGCCGGCGCGCAAGCTGCGCCGCGCGTCGACGGGCTCTCGCGCGTGCTCGCGATCGAGGTGCTGACCGCCGCCCGCGCGCTCGACCTGCGCGCGCCGCTCGACGCCCGCCGCCGGCACCGGCGGCCGTCGCACGCCGCCGTCCGCAGCGGTCGTCGAGCCGGCCGGGCCCGACCGCTGGCTCGTCGCCCGAGATCGACGCCGCCGACGAGCTCGTCGTCGAGCGGCACGGTCGCTCGCCGCCGGTCCGAGCCGGCGCCGATCGGCCGACCGCTCGGACTGACCGCCCGAGCGACCACCAGCACTCGACGAAGGAGCCGACGAACGACATGACCGCACGGACGCCCGCCCCGTGCGCGCCCCGCGCGGCACCGAGCTCTCACGCGCTCGGCTGGCCGCAGGAGGCCGCGCTGCGCATGCTGCAGAACAACCTCGACCCCGAGGTCGCCGAGCACCCCGACGACCTCGTCGTCTACGGCGGCACCGGCCGGGCCGCGCGCGACTGGGAGGCGTTCGACGCGCTGGTGCGCACGCTGACGCACGCTCAAGGCCGACGAGACGATGCTCGTGCAGTCGGGCAAGCCGGTCGGCGTCATGCGGACCCACGAGTGGGCGCCGCGCGTGCTCATCGCCAACACCAACCTCGTCGGCGACTGGGCGACCTGGCCCGAGTTCCGCCGCCTCGAGCACCTCGGCCTGACCATGTACGGCCAGATGACCGCCGGCTCGCTGGATCTACATCGGCACCCAGGGCATCGTGCAGGGCACCTACGAGACGTTCGCCGCCGTCGCCGAGAAGCGCTTCGGCGGCACGCTCGCCGGCACGCTCACCCTCACCGGCGGCTGCGGCGGCATGGGCGGCGCCCAGCCGCTCGCGGTCACGATGAACGAGCGGCGTCGTGCCTGATCGTCGACGTCGACGCCGCCGCGCCTCGCAGCGCCGCGTCGAGCACCGCTACCTCGACGAGTGGACCGACGACCTCGACGACGCCGTCGAGCGCGTGCTCGACGGCCAAGGCCGAGCGCCGGGCGCTGGTCGGTCGGCCTCGTCGGCAACGCCGCCGAGGTGCTGCCCGAGCTGCTGCGCCGCGGCGTCGCCGTCGACATCGTCACCGACCAGACCTCGCGCCCACGACCCGCTGTCCTACCTGCCCGCTCGGCGTCACGCGTCGAGGACTGGCACGAGTACGCCGAGAGCGAACCCCGAGGGCTTCACCGACCGGGCCCGCGAGTCGATGGCCAAGCACGTCGAGGCGATGGTCGGCTTCATGGACGCCGGCGCCGAGGTCTTCGACTACGGCAACTCGATCCGCGGCGAGGCCGAGCTCGGGCGGCTACGACGCGCGCCTTCGAGTTCCCCGGCTTCGTGCCGGCCTACATCCGGCCGCTGTTCTGCGAGGGCAAGGGCCCGTTCCGCTGGGCGGCGCTCTCCGGCGACCCCGCCGACATCGCCGCCACCGACACGCGCCGTGCTCGAGCTCTTCCCCGACAACGAGCCGCTGCACCGCTGGATCACGCGGCGCCCAGGAGCGCATCGCGTTCCAGGGGCTGCCGGCCCGGATCTGCTGGCTCGGCTACGGCGAGCGCGACAAGGCCGGCCTGCGCGTTCAACGAGATGGTGCGCCGCCGGCGAGCGTCAAGGCGCCGATCGTCATCGGCCGCGACCACCTCGACATGCGGCTCGGTGGCCGCGCCCTACCGCGAGACCGAGGCGATGCTCGACGGCTCCGACGCCATCGCCGACTGGCCGCTGCTCAACGCGCTGGTCAACACCGCCTCCGGCGCGTCGTGGGTCGTCGATCCACCACGGCGGCGGCGTCGGCATCGGCCGCTCGCATCCACGCCGGCCAGGTCTCGCGTCGCCGACGGCACCGCCGCTCGCCGCCGAGAAGCTCGAGCGCGTGCTCACCAACGACCCGGCATGGGCGTCATCCGCCACGTCGACGCCGGCTACGACATCGCCGATCGCGTCGCCGAGGAGCGCGGCGTGCGCATCCCGATGCGCGAGGGCTGACCGACCCAACCCGACTTCGTGCGACTTACCCACGGTTCTCGCAGCCCGCGACGGTGAACCGTGTGAGTCGCACGAGTCGGTGAGGCTCGCGGTCAGGCGGGGTCGGTGACGTCGGCGACGTCGGCCCCGAGGGCGCGCACCACGTCGTCGGCCGCCACGGTCGCGGCCACCCCGTGCGCCCCGGCGCCCAGCGACACGGTGCGCCCGGTCATCGTCGCGTCGGCCACCACCGGCCACGCGGTGGTCGAGCCGAACGGCGTGATCGTGCCGCGCTCGTAGCCGGTGACCTCCAGCGCGGTCGCGGCATCCGGCATCGACACCCGGTTCAGCCCCAGGTGCGCGCGCAGCTTGGGCCACGAGATCTCGCGGTCGCCGGGCACGAGCACGAACAGGAAGTCGTCCTCGGAGCGCCGCACCACGAGGGTCTTGACGATGTCGCGCGGCTCGACGCCGCGGGCGGCCGCCGCCTCGGCGAGCGACCCCACCCGCCCGTGCCGGGTCACGGTGAACTCGATGCCGGATGCCGTCAGCGCGCCCGTGGCGCGGTCCTCACCACTCGCGGTCATCGCCCCAGCCTAGGGCGGGCGTCCAACGTCTGGGCACCGAGACAATCACCCGGTACGTGGGAGCCCACCGACCCCACGGACACGGTCCAATGGACCCATGTCCACGACGCCACTCCACGGCGGGGCCGCCTCGGGGTTCCGTCGGATGTGGCACGACCTCGAGGCCCTGGGCGTCGACGGCGAGAGCGGCGGCTACCACCGGTTCGCCTGGACCCGCGAGGACCACGACCTGCGCGAGTGGTTCGCCGGCGAGTGCGCCGAACGCGGCCTCGACCTCACCACCGACCGGATGGGCAACCAGTGGGCGTGGTGGGGCGACCCGGATGCCGCGGTGGCCGCCGGTGACCCCGGCGTCGTCATCGGCTCGCACCTCGACTCGGTGCCCGACGGGGGTGCCTTCGACGGCCCGCTCGGGGTCGTCGGCGCGCTCGCGGCGGTCGACCAGCTGCGCCACGACGGCTTCGCCCCGGCCCGCCCGGTGGGGGTCGTCAACTTCGCCGACGAGGAGGGCGCCCGGTTCGGCGTCGCCTGCGCGGGGTCGCGCGTCATCACCGGTGCCCTCGGGGCCGACCGGGCCCGCGGCCTCACCGACAACGACGGCGTGACGATGGCCGAGGCGATGCGCCGCGCCGGCCGCGACCCGGGCACCCTGGGCCGCGACGACGAGACCCTCGCCCGGATCGGCGCGTTCGTCGAGCTGCACGTCGAGCAGGGCCGCCGCCTGGTCGACCTCGGCCACTCCGTCGGGCGTCGGCAGCGACATCTGGCCGCACGGGCGCTGGCGGGTCGACGTGCCCGGCGAGGCCAACCACGCCGGCACCACCGCGCTCGCCGAGCGCGAGGACGCCATGCTCGGCCTGGCCGCCATGATCATCGCGGCCCGGCGCGCCGCCGAGGCGCAGGGCTGCGTCGCCACCGTCGGCAAGGTGCACGTCGTACCCGGCGGGGTGAACGCCATCGCGAGCCGCGCCACCGGCTGGCTCGACGCCCGCGGCGCCGACGCGGATGCCGTGCTGCGCGTCGTCGACGAGGTGCGCGAGGTGGTCGCCGACTTCGACGCGCTGGTCACCCAGGAGTCGTGGACGCCGACCACCGACTTCGACCCCGCGCTCGTGCGGCGGATGGCCACCCGGCTCGGCGGCCTGCCGGTCATCGGCACCGGGGCGGGCCACGATGCCGGCATCCTCGCCAACGACGGCATCCGCAGTGCCATGCTCTTCGTGCGCAACCCGACCGGGGTGTCGCACTCACCTGACGAGTGGGCCTCGGCCGACGACTGCCTCGACGGCATCGCGGCCCTGGCCGACGTCGTCACCGACCTCGCCGGGGATGGTGCATGACCACGTTCTGGTGCGAGCACGCCGTGCTCCCCGGTGGTGTGCGGCGCTCGGTGCGGGTCGTCACCGACCGCGGGCGGATCCTCGACGTGCGCCCCGACTCACCCGCCGAGGCCGGCGACACCCGGCTCGGTGGCGTCGTGCTGCCCGGGCTGGCCAACGGCCACAGCCACGCGTTCCACCGCGCCCTGCGCGGGCGCACCCACGACGACGGCGGCAACTTCTGGACGCTGGCGCGACGCGATGTACGCCGTGACGCACCGGCTCGACCCGGAGACCTACCACGCGCTCGCCAAGGCGGTCTTCGCCGAGATGCTGCTCGCCGGGTACACCGCGGTGGGCGAGTTCCACTACGTGCACCACGCGGCCGGCGGGCGTCGCTACGACGACCCGAACATCATGGGGAAGGCGCTGATCAGCGCGGCGCGCGAGGTCGGCATCCGGATCACGCTGCTCGACACCTGCTACCTCGCCGGTGGGCTGTTCGCCAGCGGCCACGTGCCCCTCGACGAGGTGCAGGAGCGGTTCTCCGACGGCACGGTCGAGGCCTGGGCCGAGCGGGTCACCCGCCTCTCGGACGACGAGACCGTGCGGATCGGCGCCGCCGTGCACTCGGTGCGCGCGGTGCCGTGCGACGACCTCGCCGTGGTGGGCGAGGTCGCGAGCCGCGACGACCGGCCGCTGCACGTGCACCTCTCGGAGCAGCCCGGCGAGAACCTCGCCTGCGAGGGCTTCTACGGCTGCTCGCCGACCGAGCTGCTCGCGGGGGAGGGCCTGCTCGACTCCGCGGACGACCGCGGTGCACGCAACTCACCTGTCCGACAAGGACATCGAGCTGCTCGGGGAGGCGCGCTCGACCGCCTGCTTCTGCCCGACCACCGAGCGCGACCTCGCCGACGGCATCGGCCCGGCGCGCCGCCTCTTCGACGCCGGGGTGCGGCTGTCCCTCGGGTCCGACCAGCACGCCGTCATCGACCCCTTCGAGGAGGTGCGCGGCGTCGAGATGCACGAGCGGCTCGAGAGCCTCGAGCGGGGTCGCTTCGCCGGCGCCGACCTGCTCGGCATGGCCTCGCGCGACGGCTACCGCTCACTGGGCTGGGACGACGGCGGGGTCATCGCCGCCGGGCGCCTGGCCGACCTGGTGGCCGTGCGCCTCGACAGCCCACGCACGGCCGGTGCCGGCGCGGGTGGCGTGCTCTACGCGGCGACCGCCGCCGACGTCACCGACGTCGTCGTCGCGGGCGAGCAGGTGGTGCGCGACGGAGCGCACCGGTCCGGCGACGTCGGGCGCCTGCTCACCGAGGCGATCTCGGCGGTGCGCAGGTGACGGCGAAAGCGGACTGGCACAGCGGCATCCGGGACCATGCCATCCGGCAAGCCACGGCATCCGGCGCGGTCCTCGTCACCGGCATCGGCGAGCTGGTGACCTGCGCCGGGCCCGACGGGTCGACGCCCACCGACGACCTGCACGACCTCGGCCGCCGACCGGCTCGGCATCGTCCGCGAGGCCGCGGTCGTCGTGGTCGACGGGCTGGTCGCCTGGGTCGGGGCGAGCGGCCGACGCGCCCGCGGCCGACCGGGTCGTCGACGTCGGCGGCCGCGCCGTCATGCCCGGCTTCGTCGACAGCCACAGCCACCTCGTCTACGCGGGCGACCGCGCGGCGGAGTTCACCGCCCGGATGGCGGGCGTCCCCTACGACGGCGGCGGCATCGGGGTCTCGGTCGCGGCCACCCGCGCGGCGAGCGACGACGAGCTGCGCACCCTGCTGCGGGCCCGGGTCGCCGAGATGCGCGCCCTCGGCACCACGACCGTCGAGGTCAAGAGCGGCTACGGGCTCACCGTCGACGACGAGGTGCGCTCGCTGCGGCTGGCCGCAGAGGTCACCGACGAGACGACCTTCCTCGGCGCCCACGTCGTGCCGCCCGAGGCGCGCGACGACCGCGCCGCCTACCTCGACCTCGTGTGCGGGCCGATGCTCGCGGCCTGTGCGCCGTACGCCCGCTGGGTCGACGTCTTCTGCGAGCCGGCGTCACCGCACGCCTTCACCGAGGACGAGGCCCGCCGCGTGCTCACCGCCGGGCGGGATGCCGGGCTCGGGCTGCGCGTGCACGGCAACCAGCTCTCGGCCGGGCCGGGGGTGCGGCTCGCCGTCGAGCTCGGGGCCGCCAGCGTCGACCACTGCACCTTCCTCACCGAGGCCGACGTCGACGCGCTCGTCGGGGCGGCCGGCACGACGGTCGCGACGCTGCTGCCCGGCGTCGAGTTCTCGACC
>CAWAKY010000051.1:0-11105 GCA_963782695.1 uncultured Actinomycetota bacterium
TCACACGCCGACGTCCCCGGCCGTTACACGCGCATGAGCACCTTCCTCCTCCAGGCCGTCGACCCCGCCGAGCTGGATGCCGTGCGTTCCACCGGGCGCGACGTCGCCGGCCACGCGCCCGAGCCCTTCCACGACACCGAGGGCGGCAGCCAGCTGCGCTGTTGCCTGCAGCGCAGCAGTCCCGGCGACAGGCTTCTGCTCATCTGCACGCACCCCTCGCTGCGGACCGCCCGTGGCGCGAGGTCGGCCCGGTCTTCGTGCACGCCGAGCGCTGCGGCGGGTGGGCCGGCGGCGTCGGGACGGTGCCCGGGTGGTTCGACGACGAGGCACGGGTCGTGCGCGCCTACGACTCCACCGGGGCTATGCGCTACGACGCGAACCGGCTGGTGCGGGCCGGCGAGGGTGTGGCGGCGGTTCTCTGCGACGTGTTCCGCGACCCGTCGGTCGTGGAGGCGCACCTGCGCAACTCCCTCGCCCAGTGCTTCGTCGCGCGGGCGGTGCGCGGGTAGGCGCAGGCCCCGCCGCCCGGTCATCGACCGGTGATCAGCACCCCACCCCAGGCGACGTCGTCGAGGCGCTGCTTGCGCGGCAGGTACTGCTTCGGGTCGCGCACCCGGCCACAGCGTCGGCACTCCAGGGCGATGACCGCGCGGTCGTCGGGGTTGGGGTGGATGCGCCTGTCGTGGTGCTTACCCCAGCCAGCACCGCGTCGAGGCGTGGCCGCCGCAGAGCACGGCCAGCAGCTCCCACCGGAGCCGGGGAGCGGCGGCCAGCACCGACAGCGCGTACCCGGGGCGGCGGTGGCGGGGCAGTGAGAGCAGATCGGCGTCGAACTCGTCCTCGTAGCGCCACCGGCACTGGCTCGGGCAGCAGGTGCACCGCGGCCGCCAGGAGGACCCGGGCCAGGGGTGGTCATGACGGCGCCGGTCCGAAACGAGGCACCAGGTGGCCCACCCGCCGTGACCCTGAGGTGGAGCGGCGAGCGTCGGCGGCGGCGAGCGCTGCCTCGGCCTGGGCCGCGCCGGTCGCGGTCAGCCGGTAGAAGCGCCGCCGCGGGCGGCCCACCTCCGACGGGTCGACGTCCTCCCAGCCGCTGTCGAGCCAGCCCAGACCCTCGAGCCGAGCCAGGATCGGGTGCACCGTCCCGCTGGGAAGCGCAGCGTGCGAACCGATCTCGAGGCCGTACCGCGGGGCGTCGGGGTCGCTGAGGAACACGTCGAGCACGGCGCGGGTCGGCGCCGTCATCCGTGGCTGCTGCTGCGTGACGTACTCGGTCGTAACTCTACCTGGAGGGTCGGTCGTCCCTGTCCACGGGTCGGTGACATCTGGGCACACGGACCTGACGTCGGGTTCAGAGGAACAGGCAGAACGGGTGGCCCACCGGGTCGAGGAAGACCCGCACGTCGTCCTGCGGCTGGGTGTCGGCCAGGGTTGCGCCGCACCGGATGGCCCAGTCGGCCGCCGCGTCGAGGTCGTCGACCCACAGGTCGAGGTGCTGGGTCGCCGTCTGGCGCCCGGCCTGCGCCGGCCACACCGGGCGAGCCCACTGCTCCTCGTACTCGAAGTTCAGGGTGAGGTGCGGCATCCCGCACCTGGGCGAAGCCGGCCGCCTCGGGCGCCCCGGGTGGCGGGGGCTCGGTCGCGGTCACCGCGGTGCCCAGCAGGCGGGCATAGAAGTCGGCGAGGCGCAGCGGCTCGGGCGTCATCACGGTGACGGAGGTCGCGCGCACGGACGGTCGCTCGTCGGTCGTCATCCGCCCGAACCTGCCACCGTGGCCCGGCCGGCGGAAGGTCTGCCGCAGCGGCGGCACGCGTCCGTGGGTAGGTCGGCCGCGACCGGCGTCAGGCGTCGGCGGCCAGCATCTGCTCGCGCAGGATGTCCGCGTGCCCGCAGTGCTGGGCGAGCTCGCGCAGCACGTGCAGGTAGACCCAGCGCAGCGGCAGCGGGCCGCGCCGGTTGCCGGTGCACCACGTCGTCCAGGCCCAGGCCGGCGCGCGCGGCGCGAGGCCGCAGGCCTCCCGGTGCGCCTGCGGATGGCGGCGACGGTGTCGTGGTCGGCGAGGCTGAAGGACTCGTCCGGCGTCGCCGGGAGGCCGATCTCGCCGGGCCGGCCGGTGAACGCCTCGTCGAACCAGACCTGCTCGACGAAGGTGGCGTGCTTGACCAGACCGAGCAGCGTCGTCCGCGACGGCACGAGCGAGCGGCGCGCCTGCTCCTCGGTGAGGCCGTCCAGGCACTCGAGCAGGATCTCGCGGTGCTCGTCGAGGAACACCTCGAGCTGTCGCCGCAGCGGCGCGTCGTAGCATCGAGGGGTCGAAGGTCGGCGGCGGTGCGTCCATGGGCCCACGGTAGGGCGATCCGGTAGGGCCGGGCCACCGGTGATCGCCGGCTCCGCACCAGAACCTTCACCTCAGCACGCGGAACCGATGTGCTGCGAGGGTGAAGGTTCCCGCACCGGGCGAGAAAGTTGGTGGTCAGAGGTACTGGCCGGTGCCCTCGGCGTGACCCGGCTCGCCCTGCGACGCGGGGGCTGCGGCATCCCGGGTGCGCCCTGCGACGGCATCCCCTGGTGCGAGGTGCCGGGCGGCAGCTGCCGCATCTGCTGCAGCTGCGCCTGGGCGGCCATCTGCTGCGCGACCAGCGCGGTCTGGATGCCGTGGAACAGGCCTTCCAGCCAGCCCGACGAGCTGGGCCTGGGCGATCCGCAGCTCGGCGTCGGAGGGCGACTGTCGTCGCGTGAACGGCAGGGTGATCCGCTCGAGCTCCTCGACGCAGCTCGGGGGCCAGGCCGTCCTCCGAGCTCGGCGATCGAGCGCTGGTGGATCTCGGCGAGGCGGGCCCGGCCCGTCTCGTCGAGCGGGGCGCTGCGCACCTCGTCGAGCAGCTGCTTGACCATCGAGCCGATCCGCATCACCTTGGCCGGCTGCTCGACCAGGTCGGCCGGGTTCGTGGGGCGCTCGCGGGCCTCGTCGGCCGGCGGGTCGTCGTGCTCGGCGACGCCCATCCCGTCGGGGGTGACGACCACGACGCGCTCGCCGTCGCTGGTCACGGTGACCGGCACTCCCTGGCGCTCGGAGTCGTCCTGGTCGGGCTCGGGCCGGTGCTGCTCGCTCATGGCCCCATCCTGCCCCACGACCCCGGGCCCGGTCGGGGGTTGGGTGCTCAGGTGGTTGCCCGGGCGACCACCTCGAGCACCCGACTCGGGAAAGTGGTGCGTGGCCGGGCGGCTGCAGGGGTACCGCCCGACCACGCCGCTCAGGGGGTGGCGTCCGGCGAGCCGGCGGCATCCCCGCCGCTGAGCCGCTGCGCCAGCCAGACCGGCAGGATCGAGACGGGCCCCTGGCCGTCCTCACCGCAACGTCCTGGCCGCCACCACCGCCCCCCCGCCGCCCCGCCCCACGATTTCGCGAAGTCTAGGAGCACTTCGCCGAGTCAGGGCCGTACTGGGCCCTGACTCGGCGAGAACCTCCTGAGCCCGCGAAGTGCTCCTGACTCCGCGCTTCAGGCAGTGGCCGGGGAGAGCACCACCTGGGAGGTCGGGGCCGCCGAGCCGGCGGAGCAGGGGCTGTGAGACAGCCGCCAGGACGGCGGCGGATGCCGCCGCCGCCACCGTGACCGCGAACGCGCCGGTGTGGCCGTTGACGTCGGCGAGCCGTCCGGCGGCGGCCGACCCCGCGGCGTACCCGATGCCGGTCGCGCCGGCGAGCAGCGTCACCGCCGCACCGACCCGCGAGGCCCGGGGCGGCGCGCTCGCCGAGCATGAACACGCTGATCATGTACGGCGCGACCACGAAGCCGAGCACGAGGACGACCGACGAACAGCCGGGGGATCGGTGTCGGTGACCAGCAGGGGCAGCGACAGCAGCGCCAGCCCGAGGGCGGCGACCAGAACCCTTGCGGCATAGCCGAACCGGGCGGGTAGGGCCGCGACGGCCAGCCCGGCGATGACCGAGCCGACCCCGAGCCAGGCGTGCACGAGGCCCGCGATACCGGCCTGTCCGGCATCCGTGGCGAGCACCGTGGTGCCGGTCTGGATCGAGCCGAAGACGACGCCGATGAGCAGCTGGGCCACCAGCAGCACGACGAAGGTCGCCGTGACCAGCCGCGCGCCCGGCGCACCACGGCGCCCGGTGGGTGTGGGCGAGCCGGGCCGTGGGGTGCAGGGCGAACGCGCACCCGAAGACGAGCAGGATGCTGGCCGCGACGACCAGTGCCAGCTCGGGGCTGGCCACGACGACGATGAGGCCGAGCAGGGCCGGGCCGAGCACGAACGAGGCCTCGTCGGCGGCGCCCTCGTAGGAGAAGGCGGCCTCCATCAGGTGCGGCTGGTGGTGCTCCTCGCGGCGGGTGATCGGGCGCCAGCGCACCCGGGCGAGCGGCCCGATCTGCGGCATCGCGGCGCCGGCCAGCGGCGGCCGTCGCCACGACCAGCGCGGGGTCGACCTGGGCGTGGGCCAGCGCGACGAGGGCCAGCAGGCCGAGCGCCGCCGAGCACCGACTGCACGAGCACCACGGGTCGCTGGCCGACGCGGTCGGCGAGGCCGCCGGCGACGGGGGCGCCGACGGCATTCGCGACCGCCAGGGCGCCGGCCGCGGCACCCCCGGTGCCGTACGAGCCGGTCGTGCCGGCGACGAGGAGGAGGGTGCCCATCTGGGCCATGGCGAGCGGCAGCCGGCCGACGAAGGCGACGGCGACGTAGAGGGGTCCGGCGAGGGTGAACAGCCGCCGGTAGGAGGCGAGTGGGGACATCGGGGGCTTCCGGTCTGCGCCCGGGTAGGGCGGAGCGAGCGTGCGCCGAACCCGCCTCCAACGACGCACCAGGACCCTGTGCTACCGGCGATTCTACCGGCCGCCGCGCCCCCATCCAGCCCGACCCCGCCGCCCGACTCCGCCCACCGACTGATTGCGGTCCACCCCCCAGGGCCTCCCCGCGCGAAGCTGGGTGCGGATCCGCAATCAGTCGGGGGTCAGGTGGTGCGGCGGGTGACCTGCGGGGCCTTGCGGATGCCGGCCCACGCGATCGCGCCCGCCACCAGGGGGACGAGCACGCCCACGACCAGCAGCGACAGCCACGGGATGACGAGGATGGTCTCCTCCCGCGGGCACGCCGTCGCCGAAGTCCAGCCGTGTGCTGGTCAGCGGCCGCGCGATCGCGATGCCCGGCACCAGCCCGACCGCGACCCCGAGCACGCACCCGACCGCGGCGAGCAGGAACGCCGCCGCGGCGCCATCAGCCGGCGGGTGCCGCGCGTGGCGCCCGAGCGCCGCCAGCGTCGCCTGGTCGGTCTGCTGCTCGGCCAGGGTGAGCGCGGTCGAGGTCAGCGTGATGACGAGGATGAGCAGGGCGAAGACGCCGAGGAGGACGGCCACGACGACGGCGTCGTCACGGGAGAAGCCTCGCTCGACGCTGACCTCGACCTCGTCGCCGAGCACCTCCTGCAGCCCTCGGCCACGACGCTCGATGACGGGGCCCCCGGACGGGTCGCGCAGGGTGATCCCGGGGGCGCGCCGGCCACCCTCGGGTCACCGGGGTGTCGGCGGCCAGCACGAGGGTGGGCGCCGAGCATCCGCCCTCGGTGTCCGCGGCTGCGGGCAGCTCGAGACGGGCAGCTCGACCTGCTGCTCACCTGCACCTGCGGGGTCGTGGCCCGGTGGCCGTGGGGGTCGACAGTAGGTGCCCCGGGCGAGGGTGACCCGGCCCGCGGTCACGGCGGTGGCGGGCAGGTCGCGGGCGACGACGGCGCCGGCGCGGACGGCATCCGCCTGGTCGCCGTCGAGGCCGAGGCGACGGACGATCTCGCCGACGGGCAGCAGCAGCACCTGGCCGCTGCCCTCGCCTGGGTGCCGGCGCCATGCAGCGGCGGACCCGGCTCGGCCTCGGCGGCCGAGGCGGGCTGCCACTCCTGTCCTGCACGGTGCGGGCCGCGGTGCAGCCGGGTGGGACGACGTTGAGGAAGCCGACCCGGTAGGGCTCGGTCGGGCATCGGCCCGACCCCGGTCATCGGGTCTCCACGGTCGAGCGGCGAGGTTCTCGGTGACCACCAGCCGGGTGGCCGCGGCCCGCAGGGCGTCCTCGGCGAGCGGCTCGCCCCAGTAGCTGACCACGGCCTCGCCGGTCAGCGTCTGGGGCGGGTACTCGCGGCGGGCCTGCTCGGTGTCGCTGGCCAGCCCGGTGAGGCCGAAGGTCAGGCCGGCGACGGCGGCGAGCACCGCCGCGACCGACGGGGCGCTGCGCGAGCGGTGGCGGGCGAGGTCGCGGGCCGCCATCCGCAGGGTGGTGGGGAGGTGGCCGCCGAGCCGGCCGACGCCCGGCAGGATGACGGGCACCAGGAAGAGCGAGCCCGAGGATGAGCACGACGGCGCCGATGGTGACCGCGAACTCGGCGCCGGTCTGCAGCCCGAGCAGGCTGCGCACGCTGGGCAGGCCGGCGACGCCGGTGGAGCCGAGCACGACCAGTCCCCCGAGCATGGCCAGCACCACCCCGACCGCGAGCACGACCAGGCTCGGCCGGGGCGAGACGGCCTGGCCGCGCATCACGCCGACGATGTCGAGCCGACCGAGTCGACGGGCGGATGAGGGCGGCGACGAGGGTGCTCGCGACCGCGCACAGGGCGATGCCGGCGAGCAGCCCCACCGCATGTCGAGCGGCGCGTCGATGCGGAAGTCCGGCCCCCCGGCAGCCCGCGGTCACGAGACGGCGTCAGGACAACCCCGAGCACCGTGCCCGCCACGGCGGAGGCGCTCCGAGCACGAGTGCCTGGGCCAGCACCGTGCGGCGCAGCACCGGGGTGCTGGCGCCGTTGCTGGCGGCCAGGGCGAGGGTGCGTCGCTGCCGGGCGGCGCTGACGGCGAAGGCGGGACCGACGAGCAGGGCCGTGATGACGAGCAGCATCGCCCCACCCAGGCCGACGATGAGCCGCATCTGGCTGGCGTCGCCGGACGCCGAGTCGCGCATGTCGGCAGGCAGCTCGTCGACCGTCGGCGGGTCGCGCAGGACCGCCGCCGACGTGACCCGCAGGCCGTACTCGTTCAGGCTGACCGACGTCCTCCCATCACCGGGTCGGCGCCGCGCACGATCCATCCGCCGCCCCGTCCCGGCGCCGACCGGTTCGGCTCGGCCACCACCAGCCCCACGTCCCCGTTAGAGTAGCTGCTCCGCCCTGGCCACGCCGACGACGTCGAAGGGTGCCTCGGCACCGCCGACGGTGACCGTCGCCGGCCCGCTGGAGGGGGAGCCCACGCCCGATGCCGTACCCCGTGACGAGGGCCTCGTCGGTGCCGTCCGGCCAGCGCCCGGAGACAGCTCCAGCCGCCCCCCGAGGCCGACCCGGCCGTCGAGCGCGAGCCCGCTCACCCGGACGCGACGCTCACCACGGAGAACCGGGGCGTCGAAGTCCGTCACCGATGACACTGGGGCGCGCCGACGAGGGCGCCACGGCATCCGCGTTCTCGACACAGGCGGCCGCGTGTCAGCCGGGGATCGGCCGGGCCTCCCGGCCGTGGCCGACCCCCGTGGTTCGGGTCCGGGCCCTGGAGAACCTGCATCGAGTCAGGCCCCTCGACGAGTGCCTGACCGTTGCCCATGAGCATGGGGATGGCCTCGGCACCGCGGACGTCCGAGGTCATCGGACAGGGTCACGACGAGGCTGAGCAGCAGCGTCGGCACCGCGACCATGACGACGACGAGCGCGCTGCGGCCCCGGTGACGGCGCACGTCGCGCGGGCCATCCGCAGCGCGACCGCCCAGCTCGGGCGCCAGGCGGCGAACCGGCTGGGCTCGGCGTGCTGGTCCGGGGCCTGTGCCGGCCGCCGTCCGTGCGTCCTTCGGGACGGACGAGGATGGTCATCGGGCAGCCTCGCCAGCGGCGAGGAGGTCCTCCGGCCGCTCGCGCTGGCCCGTGGTGTCGACCACGACGCCGTCGCGCAGGAAGACGACCCGGTCCGCCCACGCCGCGTGCCGCGCCTCGTGGGTGACCAGGAGCCGGCCACGCCCGCGTCGCAGCGGCTCGCGCAGCACGCGAGCACCTCCTCACCCGTGTCGGTGTCGAGCGCCCCGGTCGGCTCGTCGGCGAGCACCAGGCGGCGGCTCGCCGACCAGGGCCCGGGCGATCGCGACCCGTTGCTGCTGGCCGCCGGACATCTCGTCGGGGAAGCGGTCGGCGAGGTCGCAGCCCCATCTCGGTCGAGCGCGTGCGCGGCGCCTGCGCGGGCCTGCCGCGGCGCGCGGCGCCGTCGAGCTCGAGCGGCAGGGCGACGTTCTCGGCCGCGGTCAGGCCGGGATGAGGTTGTAGTCCTGGAAGACGTAGCCGATGCGGCGGCGGCGGAGCGGCGGCGAGTCGCGCGGTTGAGGTCGGTGAGGTCGTCGCCCTCGACGATCACCGGCCGCGGTCGGGCGGTCGAGGCCGCCCGCGACGTTGAGCAGCGTCGACTTGCCGGAGCCGCTCGGGCCCATGACGGCGACGAGTTCGCCGGTGTGGAGTCGAGGCTGACGCCGCGCAGGGCGTGACCGCGGTGGCGCCGCTGCCGTGGACGCGGGTGACGTCGTTGAGTGACGACGTGTGGTGCGGCGCTCATGGTGTCCCCCCGGGGAGCGTACGCGGCTGAGGCCGGCGGCGTGGCTGTCGGGACGGCGTGCGGCACCTACATCGGGATGCCGTTGCATGTTCGGGCGGCAGTCGGCGCCGGGCGAGCACCGTCTCGACGTGGTCGAGCCAGCGCGCCTCGCCTTCGGCGGCGAAGATCAGGTTCTCGAGCACGAGGAGCCACGCGAGCCGGTGTCGCTCGCTGCGCGGCCCGGCGAGCGCTTTTTTTCTTGCAAAGCTCCTCCGGATGCGTTTCTCGGCAGCCCCCTCAGTGCTGCCGAGTGCCTCGCGCTTCAGCCTGGTCAGTCGCTGAAGGGGCGCAACGTGGCGGTGCGCTGGGACTGGACGACGGCCGGTGGACGTCGACGTCCGGTGCCGTCACGGCGAGTGCCAGCTTGATGGTCAGCTCGTCGCGCGGGGTGTTCGTCCGGTCCACGGGCGTGGTCCACCACGCGTCGAGCTCGGCGCGACCCACCGGGGGTGAGGCGGTACGCGATGCGCCCTTCGGCATCCGGATCACCCACCTGCTCGACGAGGCCGTCGCGCACGAGGCGGTCGAGTGTCGTGTAGACCTGCCCGACGTTGAGCGGCCAGGTGCCGCCGGTGCGCCCTCGAACTCGCTGCGCAGCTGGGCACCGTACTTCTCGCCCTCGGCGAGCAGCGCCATGAGCCCTGACCTGACCGACATCGTGGTCCACCCCCTTGCTGAGCACGGAATACCCGGTATGTATCTTCCGGGTCAGTACGAGATGTATACCGAGTATCTCAGGTGCCCGTCAAGGACGGTGAAAAAAAAAAAAAAAAAAAAAAAGGGGGGGGGGTCAGGACTCCGGATGCAAAAAAATTTTTAAAAAAAAAAAAAAAAAAAAAAAAAAAAAAAAAAAAAAAATTTTCGTGCAGCAACGCGGATCAGGGGTTTCAGTGGGCGAGGAAGAGGGCGCCCAGGGCGAGCGCTCGCGGGGAGCGCCTGGACGAGCAGGATCCCCGGTCCCGTCGCGGCCCCGTAGATGCCGGCGACGATGACGCACCCGAGGAAGAACACTCTGGAAGCGAAGCGGAGGTCCCTCGGCCCGACCATCGCGAGAGAGCGCCGACGGCGAGGAAGCCGTTGTAGAGGCCCTGGTTGGCGGCGAGCACCTTGGTCTCGGCGGCGAACTCGGGGGTGGGGCCGAAGGCCGCCCGCCCGCGTGGGGTCGCCCACCGGACCATCTCGAGGATGACGATGTAGACGTGGATCAGTGCGACGAGGCCCGTCAGGACCAGCGCGATCGGTGCTGATGCCCAATGTCTACAGCATTCGCGGGCCGGGCACGGTCGAGAGGAGGCAACACGCAGGGCCAGCACGCGGCACGGTGCGGCCCCTCTCGAGAGCCTCCCGAGGGCTCAGGCGACGGTGGTGAGCAGGATCTTGCCGATGTGGTCGCTGGCCTCCAGCTCGCGGTGCGCGTCGGCGGCCTGCGGCGAGCGGGACGCGGTCGACGACCGGGCGCACCCGCCGGCCTCGATGAGCGGCCACACGTGCTCGCGCACCGCCGCGACGATCGCGCCTTCTCGCCGGCCGGCCGAGCCGCAGCGAGGTGGCGATGCACGGCGGCCGCTTGCGCAGCAGCGCGCTGAGGTCGAGCTCGGCCTTGCGTGCCGCCCTGCAGCCCGATCACGACCAGGCGGCCGTCGGCGGCGAGGGCGCGACGTTGCGCGCGAGGTACTTCGCGCCCATGTTGTCGAGGATGACGTCGGCGCCGTGGCCGTCGGTCGCCTCGCGCACGCGCTCGACGAAGTCCTGCTCGCGGTAGTTGATCGAGGACGTCGGCGCCGAGCTCGCGGCAGCGTCGCGCTTCGCCGCCGACCCGGCGGTGACCGACGACGCGCGCGCCGAGCGCCTTGGCGAGCTGGATCGCCATGGTGCCGATGCCGGACGCTGCCGCCGTGCACGAGCAGCGTCTCGCCCGGCTGGCAGCGTCGGCGAGCATGAAGACGTTGGACCAGACGGTGCACGCGACCTCGGGCAGCGCCGCCGCGTCCACGAGGACGACGCCGGCGGGCACGGGCAGCAGCTGCCCGGCGGGCACGGCGCACCTTCTCGGCGTAGCCGCCGCCGGCGAGCAGGGCGCACACCTCGTCGCCGACCGCCCAGCCCGCGACGCCCTCGCCGAGGCCGCGACGTCGCCGCTGCACTCGAGCCCGGGGTACTCGCGACGCACCGGGCGGCGGCGGGTAGAAGCCCTGGCGCTGCATGAGGTCGGCGCGGTTGACGCCGGCCGCGACGACGTCGACGAGCACCTCGCCGGCGCGGGGGGTCGGGGTGGCACGTCGTCGAGGACGAGGGCGTCGGGCCCGCCCGGCTCCGGGATGGTGATGGCCTTCATCCCGCCACCGTATGCGGTGCTCATCCTCGCCCGGGACGCGCCCGCCCGCGGCATCCGGCGTCGTGCCCGACCGGTCAGGGCGCGGGGCGGCCGAGCCGCGCGCTCAGCGAGCTCGCGGCCCGCTTGACCGCCGCCACGATGGCGGCCGCGGCGT
>CAWAKY010000052.1:0-4554 GCA_963782695.1 uncultured Actinomycetota bacterium
CCCGGCGATCGGTCAGGGTGCCGCGGACGACCAGGTCGGCGCGGCCGAAGGTGGAGCGCACGAAGTCCGAGTTCGGCACGTCGACCGCCTCGACCCACGCGACGGCCTGCTCCGGGGGCTTGCCGAACTCGACGTGGCGGGCGACCAGCCGCTCCATCCGCAGGTCGGGGTCGACCTCGACCGCCCACGCCTCGTCGAGCAGCCAGCGCACGGCCGACCACGGCCCGTCGTCGACGAGCAGGTAGTTGCCCTCGGTGACGACGACGTCGATGCCGGCCGGAACGGCGATGGCGTTGGCGACCGACTCCTCGATCGACCGGTCGTAGGTCGGCGCCCACACGGTGTCGGGCCCGGCGCCGCGCAGGCGGGTGAGCAGCGCGGTGTAGCCGGCGCCGTCGAAGGTGTCGATGGCGCCCTTGCGCTCCGCGCGGCCGAGCGCGGCCAGGGCGACGTTGGCGAGGTGGAAGCCGTCCATCGGCACGAGCACGGCGGTGGTGCCGTCCTCCTGGAGCGCCGCGACCAGGGATGCCGTGAGCGTGGACTTGCCCGAGCCGGGCTCGCCCGCGACCCCGATGAGCACCGGCCGGCCGGGGCCGATCCGGGCCCGCAGCGCCCGGACCCGGTCGACCAGCTGGTAGAGCGGCGGGTCGTAGTCGCCGGCGGGCGCGGCTCGTGGGTGGGCGGTTCGGGCGCCGGGGGTGCCGGGCCCGGAGCGGGCGGGCGGGCTGCGCCCGGCTCGGCCCGGGGCGCCCGCGCCGGGACGTGGTCGGGCAGCACGAGGTCGGGGCGAGCGGCGTCGACCGGGCCGGACAGGTGCGCCGCGCCGTCCACGTCGGCTACGGCGGGCCCGTTGGGCCGCACCACGCGGCCCCCGTGCCGACCCTTCGCCGTCTGGCCCGGCGCCGGCACCGACGACGCCACGAGGCGGCCCCAGTCCCGGGCCCGGGCGAGCTCGCCCTCGGCGGGCGGACCCTCGGTGTCGAGCAGGTAGAAGCTCTTCGGCCGGGCCGCCTTGTGGAAGTGGTGCTTGCGGCCCTCGCGCGCGACACCGCCGGACGCGGAGCCCGGCAGGAGCCGGGACGACCCCACCCGGGTGTCGAAGGCGGCCAGCCAGCGCTCGCTCTCGTCGGGCAGCTCCTCGAGCCACTCGCGCAGCCCGGTGCCGATCGAGCCGTGCAGCGCGCCGTGCTCCCGGGCGTCGCGGCGGGTCTTCTGCCGGCTCATCGCGTGGCCGTGGGTCGGGCCGCCCACCAGCACCAGGGTCACGTCGTCGAGGTCGACGGGCGCGGCCGCGACGTCGGTGACGTCGACCGGCATCACCTCGGCGACGCCCTCGGCGACGGCATGGGCGACGAGCTCGGAGTTCCCCCACATCGACTCGTACACGACCAGTGCGCGCGTCATCGTCGTCCTTCCGAAGGCCCGCCCTGCCCAGGGGGCCGGGGCCCTGGACTCCAGCCTAGGGCCCCGCGGCGACCCTCTCGGCCGTCGGCACAGGGCGCCGCAGCTCGGTGCCCGGCGTGCGGTCACTTCTGGCGGGCGCCGGCGAACTGCGACACGACGATCGCCACGATCGTCACGAGGAACACCTGGCCGAGCACCGCCTCGGACGACACCAGCAGCCGGGCCACCTGGGTGGTCGGCACGATGTCGCCGATGCCGAGCGTCGACATCGTCGTGAGGCTGAGGTAGGTGAACGCGCTGGAGGGCTGCGGCTGTGCCGAACGGCGGTACCGAGCTCCACACCGACAGGGCCTGGAAGAGCGCGGCGTACGCGACGCCGATCTGCAGGTAGGCGGTGATCGCCCCGAGCACGGTGCGGCCGCCCACGACGGTGTGCTGGGAGATCCGGCGGATGACGATGATCGGCACCAAGATGACGAGGACCAGCCACAACGGGTCGGCCTGCTTCGGGGACACCGGGGCCATCTGGCCGTCGCCGAGGAACAGCTCGGCGAGGGACAGGAGGGCGAGCAGGCCGACGGCGACCAGGACGACGACGGTGACCACCCGTCGGGGTCGTCGGCGCATGCCGGTCGCCCGGGCCGCCGCGATCAGCGCGGCCCCGCTCATCGAGTGGGCGAGCAGCGAGTCACCGTAGGACGTGCCGACGTCGATCAGCGACGACACCACGATCGTCGCGATGACGAAGAAGAGCACCACCCCGAACCGGTCGACCGGGTCGGCTCGCCAGTCGAGCGCCAGATGCGGTCGACCCAGGGGAAGACGGAACGCAGCCGCGGGGGCGGGCCGGAGTGCGGAGGGGGCTCCACCGGGCTCGTCGGCTCGGGGTGGTCGCTGCTCACCTGCGGCTCCTCGTGGGTGGCGCCACCACGACGGCGGCGCGGCGGGGACAACCTATCGTCACGCCGGGCGCGGGCCCCGCGAACGCGCCCGGCCCGGCTCCGAGAGGTCATTCCGGGCTACTGACACGGCCCGCGCAGCGGCGTAGCGTCGGCCGGTGGACCACTCCACGACGGGAGCGGCCCCCGACTGATCGGAGGGTTGAGATGTTCATCCAGGTCATCCAGGGGATGTGCACGGACGAGGCGATGCTGCGCCAGCAGATGGACCGGTGGAGGGAGGACCTCTCCCCCGGCGCGCAGGGCTGGCTCGGGGGCACCTACGGCATGACCGACGACGGCCAGTTCGTCGCGGTCGTGCGGTTCGAGTCGCGCGAGGCGGCCGCCCGCAACTCGCTGCGCCCGGAGCAGGGCGAGTGGTGGGCGGCGGCCAGCCGGTGCTTCGACGGCGAGGTCAGCTTCCACGACTGCGACGACGCGATCATGATGCTCGACGGCGGCTCGGACGACGCCGGGTTCGTGCAGGTCATCCAGGGCCGGCTCGACGACCCGAGCCGGTTCCGCGAGTTCATGTCGCAGCCGATGGACATGCTGCACCAGGCCCGCCCGGAGCTCATCGGCGGCACCATCGCCATCGACGCCGACGGCTGGTTCACCGAGACGATGGCCTTCCGCAGCGAGGCCGAGGCCCGGCAGGGCGAGCAGATGGAGATGCCGGACGAGATGGCGCAGCAGTTCAACCGCGAGATGGAGCAGGTGCACGACATGCGCTACCTCGACCTGCACCACCCGTGGTTCGCCACTGCCGGAGCCGGCCGGATGTGACCGCGCCCCGGGAACGACGGAAGCCCACCACTGTCGTGGTGGGCTTCCGTGATCCGGGTGGACGCGAGAGGACTCGAACCTCCGACCCCCACCGTGTCAAGGTGGTGCGCTAACCAGACTGCGCTACGCGTCCGTGGGGCCGTGCTGTGCTGAACGACTGCTCGTGCGGGTAATACTCGAGGTGGAGACGGGATTTGAACCCGTGTACGCGGCTTTGCAGGCCGCTGCCTCGCCTATCGGCCACTCCACCGTGGGGGCGGCTACACCCTCCGAGCGGATGACCGGGTTCGAACCGGCGACCTCAACCTTGGCAAGGTTGCGCTCTACCAACTGAGCTACATCCGCGCGCGCCGTGGCTCTCGTCGAACCCCTTTGGCGTGCTCGCAGACATTATCCGATCGCCGTGACGATCTCCAAACCGGTCCCTCCGCGGGGGCCGAGACGCGCGGCGCGGCGACTCAGCGCTCGCCGCGTCGGCCCGGCATCGGCATCGTACGCGGGCTCACCCGTGGCGGGCGCGGCATCCGGCGGGGTCGACGACCGGCACGGGACAGCGGGGTGAGCGGGCCGCGCGCGGCCTCGCGCAGGCCGGACAGGCCGAGGTCGTCACCGTCGCGTCGGCCGGGGGCGTAGCCGTCGAACGGGTCGTCCCAGCCGGCCGGGCGCTCGTGCCGCTCGGTGCGGCGGCGGCGCAGCTCGCCGAACCAGGCGCCGAACCGCTCGTGCAGGGCGCGCTGCTCCTCGTGCGGGTTACAGCTCGCGGATGGCGGCGTTGTGCAGCGGCCCCGATGAGCACCGCGATGGCCAGCGTGTAGAGCCAGATCAGCAGCACGATCGGAGCGGGGACAGCGGGCCGTAGATCGAGGTGGCCCCGTCGAGGGAGGCGGCGATCGTGCCGCGGACCACGAAGGAGGCCACGATCCACAGCACCATGGTCACGACCGCACCGGGGGCGTCGCGCAGCCAGGGCGACCGGCGCGGTGTCGAGATGTGGTAGAGGCTGGTGAGGCCGCCGACCGTCAGCAGCGTGACCAGCGGCCAGTACAGCGTGATCAGCCGCCCAGCCCTTGGGCAGGATCTCACCGAGCAGGCTCGGCCCCAGGAGCACGAGCGGGATGGTGACGATGCCCAGCGCGAGGGCCAGGAGGTACAGGGAGAAGGACAGCGCCCGGGTGCGGACGATGCCGCGCTCGCCGGACTGGCCGTACATGATCGAGATGGTGTCGACGAAGACGTTCAGGGCGCGCGACCCCGACCACAGCGAGAGGACGAAGCCCAGCGACAGCAGGTTGAAGCGCGGGCCCGCGGCGACGTCGTCGATCGTGGGCAGCAGGGTGTCCTGGATGACCTCCGGCGTGAGGAACTGCGAGGCGTAGTCGAGAATCGAGCCGCGCACGGACGCGACGTCACCGGGGTTCAGTGCCTT
>CAWAKY010000053.1:0-36945 GCA_963782695.1 uncultured Actinomycetota bacterium
CTCGTGCCCGGACCGGTCGCTGCAACGGGTCGCCCGGCGGGCGGTGCAGGAAAGTCGCGGCGACGCAACCACCGGAACGACACCGTGGGGTGTCACCGTTGGGGAAGCGACGGCCCTCCCACGTCGGGCCGCAGTCCGAGGGGACACCACGCATAGGCTTTCTCTACCGGCTCCTGGGCCGCACGCCGACCCAGCAGCAGCATCAGCAGGGTGCCACCTGACTCAGCGGGCGGAACCCGCGCTCCGCCGCGTGCCGCCGGCGCCGGCGGGTGAGCGACGAGGAGCAGGCCGCCGGCTCGCTACCGCTGACCCGCTGCGCACCGCGCCGCCGTGAGCAGTTCGAGGCCCTGCACGCGGAGGCGTTCGCGAAGTCTGACCCCTCTACCAGCGACAGGCGCTGCTGCGCGAGCTCGCGACGGCATTGCCGGCGGAGGCCGGCACCTCGGCGGAGCCCGCCGACCTGGCGCGGGCCGCCACCCGCGCCGAGATGCGCCAGCCGGGCACCCTGGCACAGACAAATCCTTCTCGCGCGGCTCCGCGGGGGTCGGCATGGGGATGGGCGGGATGTTCGCCGGCTCGATGATGGGCACGATCGCCGGCTTGTCCCTGATCGGCTCTGCCGAATCGCCATGGTGCTCCTCGGCGGCTACGACCAGAGCCCCGAGGCGCAGGTACGCCGGAGACACCTCGGGTGACACCGGCTCCTAAGCCGGGGGGGGGGGGGGGACTCCGGTGACGCGGGGTCGGGGGATGCCGGCGGCGACGCGGAACGCGGTCGAACACCTACCGGTTCCTCGACAGCGGCGGTGACTGGGGTGGCAGCGGCGACTGGGGCGGCGGTGGCGGTGACCTGGGTGGCGGCGACTTCGGCGGGGGCGCTGTTCTTCGGAGGCTTCTGAGCGGAGCCGTCCCGGTCAAGCCTGGGCAGGCGTGCCACCCCAGGTCGCGGCGCCACCCGATGAGGGGGGAGCCCGGCCACTGGGTGGTGAGCCACAGGTGGGTGAGCGCGTCAGGGCACCTCCGGCGGATTGTCGGGCAGCGGTCCCAGCGGGGCGCTCAACCGCTGGTAGAGCGCCTGGGGCAGCCTGGCCTTGGTCATGCCGACGAACAGGTGGCGCTCGTCGACCCGGCCGGCACCGGCCACCTTGGCGGCCCGGCGCGCGACGTGCGGTTCCACCAGGAGGCCGCTCACGGCATCCTGGCAGGGCCGTCAGCGCGGGGTCGACGCCCGGCGCCGACTCGCTGGGAGGCGACGACGGCCGGGGCCGCCTGGGCGGGCTCGGCCGGGCCAGCCGGTCGCGGCCGGGAAGAAAAAATTGTCGCGCGAAAACGCCCGGCGTGGGTGGTGACCTCGAGGGCGGCGGTGCGACCACCGGGGTAGGTGAGGCGCACGTCGTAGGCGCCCGGGCGGCGCCGGGTTGTTCGTGCGCCCTGGCGGTTGCCCCGGTGGCACGCTCTGATGGAGAGGTGGCTGCCGACCTGCTCGTCGGCGCGCAGCCCGTCCAGGCGGCTGGGGTCTGAACCCATGAGTGAGGCTAGGCGACGCCGGGCGATCCCTGCTCGCGCTCCCGCTCGTGGTCAGACGGCGAGTTGTACTCGATGACCCCTTCGCGGATCGCGGTCGCCACCGCTTCGAGCGCGGAGTGCGCCCCCAGCTTGGTGAGCACGCCGTGGACGTCGTCGCGGGCGACGTCGACGCTCGACGAGAGCTCGACGGCGATCATCGTGTTCGTGGCGCCGCGCGCGAGCAGCGCGAGCACCCTCCGCTCGTGCTCGGTGAGGTCCGAGCCCACCCCGCGGTTGGACCGGGGCAGCCGGGGCAGCAGCCGGGCCATCTGGGTGGGCGACATCAGGGCTTCGCCCGCAGCCACGGTGCGCACGGCGCTGGCCACCTCCGACGCCGCCCGGTCCTCGGAGGTATCCCGAGCACCCGGCGTCGATGGCGCGCAGGATCAGCCCGTCGTCGGTCGAGCCGGAGATCATCACGATCATCGTCTGGGGCCAGCGGGCCTTGATCTCGGTCGCGGCCAGCACGCCGTTGCCCTCGGGCATGTCGAAGTCGAGCAGGAGCACCCGCGGCCGGAGCTGGTCGACCAGGGTCACGGCCTCCCGCCCGGTGCCGCCGACGCCCAGCACCTCGATGTCGTGCTCGAAGGCGAGGAGGCGGGACAGGCCCTCGGCGAACATCCGGTGGTCGTCGACGACCACCACGCTGATCGCCTCACTGGCGGCGTCGCGGGCGGCGCGACGCCGGATGGCGTCGAGCAGCAGGTCCTCGTCGAGCCGAGGGCGTGCTGCGGCGGCCGCACCCGCCGGGTCGGGCGTGGACTGCCGGGCCAGTGCCCTCAGCTGGCCGGTCAGCTCGGCGCCGTGGTTCGCGGCGGCGCGGATCTCGCCCAGGTACTCGTCCATGTTCCGGCCCTGGACCGCCCGCTCGATCAGCTCACCGAGATCAGCATGACGCTGATGACGTTGTTGAGGTCGTGCGCGATCGTGGAGATGCTCGCTGCCGGCTGTACCGCGGGAGCGGGCTGGTGACCCTCGTGTGCCGGGTCCCGCGCTCCCGCAAAGGGATCGGGGACGGGTGTGCGGTCGCGGATGGCCAGGGCGACCCGGTGGCCGGACTCGGTGCTGCCGCCGGCGTCGAGGCGCACCTCGGCCGGGAACGGCTCGCCGTTGCGTCGACGCGCGGAGATCAGCAGGTGGATCCCTGCCGGGCGAGCACCCGGGTCGGCGACCCGGTCGGCGACCAGGACGTCGATCTGGCAGCCGACGAGGTCCTCCGCAGGCCACCCGAAGAACTCCTCGGCCCGCCCGTCGACGACCTCGATGCGGCCGGTGGCGTCGACCTCGATGATCGTCGGGTACCGCGCGAGAGGGCTCTCGCGGGCCGTCGTTCCTCCGCTCCACCAAGCACCTGCCGTCGACCGAGCCAGTCCGTGTCCGCCCGCGCACGGGCCGGTACTTCACTATGGCACAGGCGGGGTCGCCGTCTTCGGCGCTCGGGGCCCGGCGGTCACGTGACGGCCGGCGGACGGCATCGCGCAGGCCGCGACCCCACGCGAGGCGCTCGAGCCGCTAGCCGACCGGACGGCTGGGAGGCCGTGAGCCGGCCAACCGAGCGGCCGTTCCCGACTCCGGCGTGAGCCGATAACAGGGGCGTACGGTTGGGCGCAGGCTGCGGGCGGGCGCCCAGCAAGCCACGGCCCGGCCTCACGGGGAGGTGACATGGCACTGCCGGACGCTGATCCGAGCGCGCCCGACCGCGTGGGGATCGAGTTCGACGAGCCGTTGGCGGCATCCTCGAGGCCGCCCCTGACGCGCTGGTGTGCGTCGAGCCCAGCCGGCCGCATCGCGCAGCTGAACCAGCGGGTCTGCGAGCTGTTCGGCTACGACCGCGCCGACTGCTCGGAGCCGAGGTCGAGCTGCTCCTGCCGGAGGCCGTGCGCCACCGGCACGTCGAGCACCGTGCCGCCTTCCACCGACACCCGCAGGTGCGGTCGATGGGGTCCGGCCTGCTGGGGTGGCCCGTCGCCGAGACGGGACCGAGATCCCGGTCGAGGTGGAGCCTCGTGCCGTGGCTGGCGGGCGAGCAGGGCTGGGTGATCGCGGCGATCCGGGACGTGTCCGGGCAGCGCGCCCTCGAGGCGGCATCCGCGGGAGAGCGAGGCGCGACTTCGCCAGATCGCCGAGAGCGTCGACATGGTGTTCCTCCTCCTCCAGCTCGACCCTCCGGCGTACCTGTACGTCAGCCCGAACGCGCGACGGCTGATCGGCATCGACTCCGGGTCACCGACCGACGCCGACCTGCGCCACGCGATGCAGGTGCACCCGGACGACCTCGCGGAGGTGGAACGCGGCTTCGTCGAGGCCGCGGGTGCGGGGCTCGCCGCCGTGTCCGAGCACCGCATGATCACCGAGGACGGCGACGTGCGCTGGGTGAACGCGGTGGCGACGCCGGTTCTCGTGCCGGACGGGCCGACCGAGCGCACGGTGATCACCCTGGAGGACGTCACCGACCGGGTGCTGTCCGCCGAGGCGCTGCGTACCGCCGAGGCTGCGGCTCGCGCGGCCAACAACTCGAAGAGCGAGTTCCTGTCGCGGATGAGCCCACGAGCTGCGCACGCCGCTGAACGCGGTGCTCGGCTTCGCGCAGCTGCTCGAGCTCGACGGCTCGACGAGCGACCGGCGCGCAGCGTCGAGTCGCACGATCCTCAAGGGCGGCCGGCACCTGCTCGAGCTGATCAACGACGTGCTCGACATCTCGCGCATCGAGTCGGGCCAGCTGCGCTCAGCCTGGAGACCGTGCGCGCTCGGCGAGCTGGTCGACGAGACGCCTGAGCTGATGCGGCCGCTGGCCGCGGCGCGGCTGCGACCCGGTGCCGCGCATCGCGCGACCCGGCGCGTCGCAGCTGCTCGCCGACCGGCAGCGGGTCAGGCAGATCCTGCTCAACCTGCTGTCCAACGCCATCAAGTACAACAAGGACGGCGGCCGGGTCTGGGTCGAGTGGGAGCTCGACGACGACGTGCGTGCGGCTGAGCGTGCGCGACGAGGGACCGGGCATCGCCTCGAGCTGCAGGGGCGCCTGTTCCAGCCGTTCGACCGGCTGGGCGCCGAGAGCACCGAGGTCGAGGGCGCGGGCATCGGCCTGGCCCTGACCCAGTCGCTGGCGGAGCTGATGGGCGGAGCGTGAGCGTGCGTGTCGACCCCGGCGAGCGGGGGCCACCTTCACGGTCGACGCTGCCCGCGTGGCAGCGGCGCCGACGGGAGGACCCGCTGCGCGGCATCGCCGTCGCCGGCCGGTCGCCGCGGCCGCAGCTGGCCACGCCGGGCGGCCCGCGACGCTGCTCTACATCGAGGACAACGAGCCCAACGTGCACGTCGTCGAGCACCTGCTGCGGCTGCGGCCGGGTGGGCGGCTGATCCACGCGGCGCTGGGCGGGCTGGGGGTCGAGTTCGCCCGCGCCCACCACCCCGACCTGGTGCTGCTCGACCTGCACCTGCCCGACCTGGCCGGGCGTGAGGTGCTCCGGGCGCTGAAGCGACGCGACGACACCAAGGACATCCCGGTCGTGATCCTCAGTGCCGACGCGTCACCCGGCCTGGCGCGCCCGGCTGGTCGACGCGGGTGCCGAGCAGCTTCCTCACCAAGCCGCTCGACTTCGACGTGGTGCTCGCCCTGCTCGACGACGTGGCCGGAGGGCGGGTCGGGTCCGGGGCCCGGACCGACGAGGAGGTTCGCGATGACTGAGCAGCCGGTGGACGGGCCCGCGCGCGCCGAGGGCGCCAGCCTGCTGGTCGTGGAGGACTTCGAGCCGATGAGCGTGCTGCTCGTGCGGGTGCTCAGCGCCGAGGGCTACCGGGTGACACCGGCCGCGACGGCGCACGCCGTGCGGGCCGCCTGCGCCGCCGAGGACTTCGACCTGATCGTCACCGACGTGCACATCCCCGGCGGGAACGGGGCGGAGATCGTCCGGGACGTCGCCGCCGAGCGCCCGGGCTGCGGGTGCTGTTCGTCTCGGGGGACGCCGGAGCGCGACCTCGACCTCCACGTGCCGGGTGGGCACACCGACTTCCTGCAGAAGCCCTTCGACATCGACGAGCTCGCCGAACGGGTGCGCCGCCTGCTCGACGCCGACGCGGGCCCGGCGTAGCCGGCATCCCCCCGCGCGTCGCCGCTGCGTGCTCCGGCCCGCGGCCTCATCCGTTCGGCTGAGAGTCCGCTGATACCCACGCCCGGCCCGTCCACGATCCGTAGACTCACCAGTGGAACCGGGCGACCGGGACCAGTAAGAGCGTCAGGGGGCGCACACCGTTCGGTCCTCTCCTGGAGGTCCTGCCGAAGGCCTGCAACGCCTCTCCCCGGCTGGATGTCCTGGAACAGGACATTCACGAAGGGGATGGACGTTGAACGCCTCCGCCCGACGGCGCCTCGCCGCCGCCATGATCGCCCTCGCGACGACCGCCGCCGTCGCACTGACCTCGTTCGCGGTCGCTGACACGGCCACCGCGGCCACCGCCGCGCCCGCGACCAAGACCTTCACGAAGTCCGTCGTGACGCCCGAGCACCGACCTCGCCAACCCGCTGCGCGGCCAGTACCAGTGGATGGGGTACCCGAGCCAGCTGGCCGACCCGTGGCGGCCGCCGGCCGACGTGTACTACCGCGACCAGGTGTACTGGGGCAAGCTCGAGCGCACCAAGGGCGCCTACGACTTCTCGTACATCGAGGCCGGCCTGAAGAAGGCCGGTGACGCCAAGGGCAAGTTCGGCTTCCGGGTCGTCGCCTACTGCCCCGGGTGCTGGATGGAGCTGCGCGACGACCAGGCGGCCTTCCCGCCGGTCACGCCCACCTACCTGCCGGTGCAGCCCGGCACCGGAACGCGGACTGTACCACGACCGGCTCATCTCCACCGCCCCCGACTGGAACAACGAGGCCTTCCTGTCCCGGTGGGAGGCGCTGTGGGCCGAGCTCGGCAGGCGCTACGCCAACGACCCGCGCCTGGGCTACGTCGACGTCGGCGGCTACGGCAAGTACGGCGAGTGGTGGGTCGACGGAGCCGCACTGCACATCACCGACGCCAACGGCCTGCGGATGATCAAGGCCGTCGCCAGCGCCTTCCCGAACAAGCACGTGCTCATCAACACGATGAGCCCGGTCAAGTTCACGATGGCGGCGATCACCGCGAACCCGAACCTCGGCATCCGCACCGACTCGCTCGGCTGCCCGAACATGTACTCGATGGTGACCGACCCCGTCGACACCCGGCTCAGCGAGGTCTGGAAGACCCGGCCGTTCTACAGCGAGTGGGGCACGACGGGCGACCCCGTGGCGGGCAAGGCGCAGGTCACCAAGTGGCACGTGTCGACCACCTCGAGCGAGAACATGCGCCTGAAGTACGCCGCGATGACGCCCACCCAGCAGGCCGCCTACACCGCAGCCATCCGGCCGCCGGCTACCGCTACGTCGTGAACAAGGTGACGATCGGGCCGATCGTCCGCGGCAAGACCACCTCGGTGACGACGACGATCTCGAACCTCGGGACGGCCCCCACCTATGACCGCTGGTCGGTGCAGCTGTGGCTGCTGAACTCCGCGGGCAAGAAGGTCTATGCCAAGGCCTTGTGGGTCGACCTGCGCAAGATCCTCCCCGGGGTCGAAGGTGACGACATCGAGGATGGTCGTCCCGACGACGCTGCCCAAGGGGACCTACACGGCGACCATCGCCGTCGTGGACCAGCTGCACTACTCCCCGAACATGACCTTTCGAACTACACCCACCGTGCGGACGGCAGCTACACGCTCGGGCCGGTGGTCGCCGGCTGACCCCCGGCACACCGACCCGACGGTCGTCGCACCAGCAGGGCGGCGACCGTCCGGCATCGCGTGGGTCCGTGGGTCACGTGGGTCCGTAGGAGACGTGGAACCGTCCGAGTCGCCGCGCCGGTCCGGGCGGCACGACGCCCCGCCCGGAACCCGGGCGGGGCGTCGTCGACGAGCTGGTTCGATAGATATCGAAGTACATCTCGAACTCGTCCCGCCTAGTTGGCATGCGATGGCTGCCGTTGGATATGGCTGTTGACCTGCGGAAATGCCATCGGCGGTTGTTGGTTCTGATTGCCCTTGACTGAACCTCGTGAGGACAACCCAAGGACAGGCAAGGCAACGAAGCCGTGCTCCTTGTGGGCAGTGAGCGACAGGTCACCTCGGAGGAACGAGCACGACGACCGCGACCACAAGTGCGCGCCATACCCCGTTTGGGTCGCTCCCGCACGGGGCGTCCCACACAGACGCCCCGTACGCCACGCGGTTCGCAGGGAAACCTTGTGAATCTGAACACCTGCGACCTTGATGGGCTGTGGGCGCGAGCGGACCCACGTAGCGTCAGGTGCGAAGAGGGCACATTGGCGAACTCGATGACGAATCACCGGCGAAGCATGACTGCGGGTTGGTACCTGACCGATGGCCGCCGCCGTTGGTTTGATTCACCGAGCTGGACAGACCAGTTCGCACCCGCTGCCGGACCGCTGGGTGGCGGTACCCCGGCGGCAGTGGGCGCAAAGCGGTCGCCATCACTGACGACGATTGTGGTCTGGATCATCGTCGCCGTCATCGCGTTCACCATGTTCAAGAGCTGTCTCGGTGGACGAAGCATCCTCGTCGGGAGGAGGGGACGGATGCACCGAAATCTCGTACGTCGACCCGATCACCGGCAAACAGGTAGACGAATCGGGTGCGACGACCCCGGCAGCGGGACGTTCAACGACGGCAACCGACTGAACCTGCACGCATGACCCCCCCAATGTGTCGGCTGGGCTCGTCACCCGTGAGCGAGGGAGCCCCTGGTGTCCGTGCGGCGGAGGCGGTAGTTCGGGCCGGTATTGGGATGTATCCGCCACCGGTTGGCCCAGTGCAGTGCCTAAGGCCCAACGGCGCCGCCCCACCCGACACAGAGGCGCCGGAGGGGCGGACCGAAGGCAAGCAATGCAGGGTGCCGCCCTCGTGACTAGACGCTAGACGACCTGCCGCACCGTCGCGACTTGGCAGCACACGTCGGTCGCCGTTCGTGTGGTGCCTGACACTGCCCGTAAGTCCAATGCACGCACCCCTCCCCACGCTCGCCCTGAGGCGCATACTCGCGAAAGAAGGTATGGAGCACTCAGGGGAGGTTCACCGTGCCTTTCTGGCGAAGGAAGAAGCGCGACGACGGGCCCGACCCCGACGATTGCGAACACACCTGGCGCCTTCGGGACGTCAGTGTGGCCTTACCGGGTCCCTACGTGTGCGAGGTCTGCGATCGTTGCGGCGCGTTGCACATTGACGGGCCAGAGTCGATCAGCGGGCCGCCGAGCAACGTTGCGGATGGGGCCGCCGCACACCTCAGTCCTTGGCGCGGCGGGAGACGCAGCGTCACGCCTCGCCCCCACCGCCCTCCGACTGAGCCGCCGGCGTCGCCTGAGGTCGGCGTGCGGTGCCATCTCGCCACATCCGCCGTTCTGGCGGCCTTCCTGATGCTTCATCGTCAGGCGCATACTCAAGACCAAGAGCGCCACGGTGGTCCGCTTGCGGCGCGTCGGTACCCGATCTCGCGAGACGGGAGATCCACATGCGGCTCCGGCAACCGGCCGACGTCAAGCTCGACGCAGCCCCGAGGACTTGCGCGCACAACTGGAAGCTTCGCAACGTGAGCTTCGCCCTGCCAGGCCTGTACGTGTGCGACGTTTGCGACCGTTGCGGGGCGTTGCACATCGACGGACCAGAGGCGATCACCGGACCCGCGAGCAACGTTGCGGACGCAGCAGCCACCTATCTGGAGTCCTTGGCTCGGCCGCCGCGGCCTTCGGACTGATGGCAAGACCGCAAGCTGGCCCGGCGGACGTCTGAACGCCCCAACCGGCGGTCCTCCTGGGTGATCCATGGCCGCGCGCCGGCCGCCCATGTCCGCCACCGCGGGGCAACTCCAACGTTGGGTCGGACGTGTTTTGTGAAACAGGTCACACGGGTTCCTCCTTTGGGTTCCAATGGATGGGAGTTACCGGTCCGCCGTGCGTGGTATGGGGCGTACTACGGGCGGCGACCAAGGCCTGGCCGTACTGGCCGCGACAGGGCCGGGTTGGGCTGCTGAGCCCTCGCGTCGTGCAGGAGGGGCGAGGGTTCGGCGGCCAACCGCCCTCGCTGGCACGCAATGGACCCGGCGCGAAGGTTCCCCAAAGGTCATGGGGCCAAGATCCGTGTCAGGGCAAGTGCTCCCGTTGCGTGGCCGAAGCGTCCCGGGGTTGGCCTGCACCCACCCCGGGGCGCGCCCAGGTGCGCCACCTCGAGGGCCACAGCGTGCGCCCAACCCTCTCCGTGCCATCCGCGGTCGGGTCATAGTCGCGCGTCGTGTGCTGCCAACCGTCCATGACGACGGACGCTAGACCGTGACCCGCAACCGCCACCCCAGACCCCCTCAGACTCTGTGTGTGCAAGCCGCCTACACCGAGGTGCGGGGCCTGACGATAGGGCGGCGGTGGTGCCGGGGTCCGGGTGGGGCGCGCCGCCACATCCCACCCAACCGCCAGCCATGGTCCCACCTAGTGAGGGTGGTGGACCGCCTCTGAACGCCGTCCGGGCCGGGTGTTGATCGTGCTGCCGGCTCAGGCGGTCAGGTCCCTTGTGACTATGGACGGGAAGAGCGCGGCGCGAGGACACTGTTAGCACGCCTGGTGGTCATGCGGGCCACCGAAGGAGGGGGGCTTGATGTGGTGGTTACTTGTCGTGGTTGCGGGCGTCATTGTCGCCATTTGGCTGATCGACCGTCGTCGAGGCTCGACGGGAGCCAGCAAGGCAGACGACCTGCCCGGAATGGCGCAAGGAAAGTCGCCGAACACGGGATTCGAAAACATGCCTCGGTCGGGTGGGGACGGCGGGCGGGTGAGCCAGCCAACCGAGTGATCGACAGGCTCTGAACCTTGTCCGGGCCTGTGTTGATCGTGATACGGCCCGGCGGTCATCCCGCGATCGCCGTGCTCGAGGAAGACCGCGCCAGGACGGGCGACGCAGCGGCCCTACGTGGCCACGACCGCGCAGGTCTGGGCCCTCCACGACGCTGTTCCCCGAGCACTTGCTGGCCGCGCTGCTCCTCGGCGCCTTCGTCGGGCTGCGGCTGGCTGAGGCTGCCGCGCTGCGGGTCGCCGACGTCGACTTCATGCGCGGGGTCGTCTCGCCGGCGATCCAGTACCCGGCCGAGCCGCTCAAGTCGGAGATCAGCGGACGCCGATGCCGATCCCGAACGAGCTCGCGCTCCAGCTGTCGGCCGCTGCGGCACTCGGCGGCGGGACGACGCTGGTCACGAACGAGATCGGCGCGCGGCCGTCGCCGTGGGCGATCGAGCGGGCGATGCGTGACGTGCGAAGCGCGAGTGTCGAGGGCTTCGCCGAGGGCTTCCGCTTCCACGACCTGCGGCACTACTTCGCCAGCCTGCTCATCGCCGCGGGGCTCGACGTGAAGGTCGTCCAGGCCCGGCTGCGGCACGCGAGCGCGACGACGACCCTCAACACCTACGGGCACCTGTGGCCCGACAGCGACGAGTCCGCCCGCGCTGCCGTTGCACGTGGCGCTGGCAGCCCGTGCGGACTGAATCCGAGGACATGCGGACCGTGCGCCGGCTGACGTTTCCGCAGGTCAGCGGCCGTGAGAGCTCAGATGTCGAAGTACATCTCGAACTCGTGCGGGTGCGGGCGGAAGCGGATCGGGTCGACCTCGTTCTTGCGCTTCCACTCGATCCAGGTCTCGATGAGGTCCTGGGTGAACACGTCGCCCTCGAGCAGGAACTCGTGGTCGGCCTCGAGGGCGAGCAGCACCTCGGGCAGCGAGCCCGGGACCTGCGCGATGGCCTCGTGCTCCTCCGGGGGCAGCTCGTAGAGGTCCTTGTCGACCGGCTCCGGCGGCTCGATGCGGTTCTTGATGCCGTCGAGGCCCGCCATCAGCTGCGCGGCGAAGCACAGGTAGGGGTTCGAGCGACGGGTCGGGGATGCGGAACTCGATGCGCTTGGCCTTGGGGCTGTCGCCGGCGATCGGGATGCGCACGCAGGCGGAGCGGTTGCGGGCCGAGTAGACCAGGTTGACCGGGGCCTCGTAGCCGGGGACCAGGCGGTGGTAGGAGTTCACCGTCGGGTTGGTGAAGGCGAGCAGCGCCGGGGCGTGCTTGAGCAGGCCGCCGATGTACCAGCGGGCCAGGTCGGACAGGCCGCCGTAGCCGCGCTCGTCGTAGAAGAGCGGCTCGCCGTTCTTCCACAGCGACTGGTGGGTGTGCATGCCCGAGCCGTTGTCGCCGAAGATCGGCTTCGGCATGAAGGTGGCGGTCTTGCCCTGCTCCCACACGGTGTTCTTGACGACGTACTTGAACTTCATCATGTCGTCGCCGGACTGCAGCAGCGTGTTGAAGCGGTAGTTGATCTCCTGCTGGCCCGCGGTGCCGACCTCGTGGTGGCTGCGCTCGACGTGCAGGCCGACGTCGGCGAGGTTGAGGCAGATCTTGTCGCGGGTGTCGGCGAAGTGGTCGACCGGCGGCACGGGGAAGTAGCCGCCCTTGTAGCGGGTCTTGTAGCCGCGGTTGCCGCCCTCCTCGACGCGCCCGGTGTTCCAGGCCGCCTCGACGGAGTCGATGAAGTAGTAGCTGGCGTTCTGCTTGGTCTCGAAGCGCACGTCGTCGAAGACGTAGAACTCGGCCTCGGCGCCGAAGTACGCGGTGTCGGCGATGCCGGTGGACTTCAGGTAGGCCTCGGCCTTGGCCGCGATGTTGCGCGGGTCGCGGCTGTAGGGCTCGCCCGTGAACGGGTCGACGATCGAGAAGTTCATGATGAGCGTCTTCTCGACCCGGAACGGGTCGAGGTAGGCGCTGCTGGGGTCGGGCACGAGCTTCATGTCGGACTCGTGGATGGCCTGGAAGCCACGGATCGACGAGCCGTCGAACATCTGGCCGTTCGTGAAGAAGTCGATGTCGACCGTCTGCGCGGGCACGTTGAAGTGCTGCATGACGCCGGGCAGGTCGCAGAACCGGATGTCGACGAACTTGACGTCCTCTGCCTTGATGAAGTCGAGGACCTCTTCAGCGGAGCTGAACACTATGAACCTCCTGGTTCGGGACAAGGGGCTATGGAAGCCAGCCCTGGGGCTTTGACGAGACTCTAGGGAGGGGCCGTTTCCCGACCGTGACCCGTGTGTTTCGCCGGTGTAACGCAGCCCACCGTATCGGTAGGTGAGACGCGTCGCCCGACAGGCGGACGCCAGGTGAGACGGCATCCGCTGTCTCGTCGGTCACAGGACCGCACCGGCCGCCGACCGGGGCGGCGAGCGCGCGGCATACAGTGTCGTGGTGCCAGCGCCCGCCGACCCCGCACCCACCGACCCCGGGATGCCGTCCGCCTCCACCCGTGGAGCCGCCGGCCCCGAGGGTGGCCCGGAGACCCCCACCTTCCTGCGCCGCTTCGGCGCGCTGCTCGTCGACTGGGTGATCGCGCAGGTCATCGTGGTGCTGCTGCTGCGCATCGACACCACGGCCGGGGGTGCGGCCGGCGCTCGCGCCGCTCGGGGTGTTCGCGCTCTACACCGTGCTGCTCGTCTCGCTCACCGGGGGAGCCACCCTGGGCCACCGGCTGTTCGGCCTGCAGGTGTGGAAGGTGCGGCCGGGGGCGTGGCCGCTGCAGGTGCTCATCCGCACCCTGCTGCTCTGCCTCGTGGTGCCGGCGGTGCTGACCTCGCGCGACGGGCGCGGCTTCCACGACGTCGCGGCCGGCACCCGCATCGTCCGGCCCTGAGCGCAGGCACCAACCCCCACACGCAGGACGACGAAGGACCCCGGCGCCGAGGCGCCGGGGTCCTGTCACGTGCGGGTCACTTGCCGCGCATCGCCTTGCGGTCGACGCGGGCGCGGGTGGGGTCGATGCCCTTGGGGATCGGGGGCTTCATGCCGCCGAGCGACTTCAGCCGCTTGTTGACGACCGAGGTCTCCTCCTTGGTCAGCACCGGGCGCATCCGGGTGAGCTTGCTCGGAGACCTTCTTGATCGGCACCTGGCCCTCGCCGTCACCGACCACCCAGAGGTGCACCGGCACACCGGGGGCGACCCGGCTGACCTTCTTCTCCTCCTGCTTGAGCAGCTTGGTCACCCGAGCGGGCGGGCCCTCGCCGATGAGCACGACGCCGGGGCGGCCCAGCGCGCGGAAGACCATCGCGGCGTCGACCATGTCGCTGGCGCGGGTGCCGCGGGCGCCCTCGATGGCGACCGGCTCCTGGGCGGCGTACCAGCCGCGCTTGCCCATCCCGGTCAGGGCGGCACCGGCGGCGCCGGGCTGGCCCTCGAGCGCGCGGTACATCGCGGTGTTGCCGCGGCGGTTCATGATGATGACGGCCACGAGCAGGCCGGCGGTGAGGCCCATCAGCACGCCGTAGAAGCGCCAGAACCCGCCGAGGGCGAAGCCGATGGCGATCGACGGCGGCGGCCGTGGCGACCCCGGCGCCCCCCATCCACCACCCGATCTTGGGGTCGAGCTGGTGGATCGCGGTGTACGCCTGGCGGATCTGGGCGATGCGGCCGGTCTTGGCTTCGGGCTGGTCGGACACGGGAGGTCGAGCTCCTGGATCAGTGGGGCAGGGCCCGGGGGATGCCGCGGGCTGAGGGGATCAGGATACGGTGCGCGCCGCGCGGGCCACCAACGACGCGGCCTCCTGGCGGGCGGGGTCGGCCGTGGCCGCCGCGAGGTGCGACGAGGTGCTCGGGGATCGGGCGGCCCCAGCGGTTCATCGCGGTGGCCCAGAGCCGGCCGGCGCGGTAGGAGCTGCGCACCAGCGGGCCGGCCATGACGCCCTTGAAGCCGACGTCCTGAGCGACCTCGGACCAGTGCACGAACTCCTCCGGCTTGACCCACCGGTCGATCGGGTGGTGCTTGGGGGAGGGGCGCAGGTACTGGGTGATGGTGAGGATGTCGCAGCCGGCGTCGTGCAGGTCGCGGATCGCCGCCTCGATCTCGTGGTCCTCCTCGCCCATGCCGAGGATGAGGTTGGACTTGGTGACGAGCTCGGCCTCGCGCGCCATGGTGAGCACCCGCAGCGACTTGTCGTAGGTGAACGCGGGGCGGATCCGCTTGAAGATGCGCGGCACGGTCTCGAGGTTGTGCGCGAACACCTCGGGCCGGGCGTCGAAGACCTGGCCGACGAGCTCGGGCACGGCGCCGAAGTCGGGCGGGAGGATCTCGACGCCGGTGTTCGGGTTGAGCGCGTGGATCTGGCGGATCGTCTCGGCGTACAGGCCGGCGGCGCCGTCGGGCTGGTCGTCGCGGGCGACGCCGGTGACGGTGGAGTAGCGCAGGCCCATCGAGCGCACCGACTCGGCGACCCGGCGCGGCTCGTCGAGGTCGAGCGGCTGCGGCCGGCCGGTGGCGATGTCGCAGAAGTCGCAGCGCCGGGTGCACGTGTCGCCGCCGATGAGGAAGGTGGCCTCGCGGTCCTCCCAGCACTCGAAGATGTTGGGGCAGCCGGCCTCCTGGCAGACCGTGTGCAGGCCCTCGCCCTTGACCATGGCGTGGATCTGGGTGAACTCCGGCCCCATCTTGGCGGTCGTGCGGATCCACTCCGGCTTGCGCTCGATCGGGGTCTGGGCGTTGCGCGCCTCGACCCGCAGCATGCGGCGTCCCTCAGGTGCGACAGTCACGCGCTCCAGCCTACGCCGGGCGTGTCGTGCGCCGAATCGCGTCAGGTCAGCCAGGACGTCGGTGAGGTGCTTCTCGGCGTACGGCAGCACGTCCTGGACCGTGATCGACGGCCGGCCTCGAGGGTCAGCGACGACACGCCGGCATCCGGCGATGCCGCACGGGATGATCGCGTCGGCCCACGACAGGTCGGCGTCGCAGTTGAGCGCGAAGCCGTGCATGGTGACCCGGCGGCTGACCCGCACGCCGATGGCGCCGAGCTTGCGGTCCGGGCCGCGGTCGTCGGCGAGCACCCACACCCCGCTGCGGCCCTCGACCCGCACCGTCTCGACGCCGAAGTCGCGGCAGACGCGGATCATGACGTCCTCGAGCCGGCGCACGTGCGCGACGACGTCGATCGGCACCTGGGTCAGCCGCACGATCGGGTAGCCGACGAGCTGGCCGGGGCCGTGCCAGGTGATCTTGCCGCCGCGGTCGACGTCGATGACGGGGGTGCCGTCGGTGGGCCGCTCGTGCGGCTCGGTGCGCTTGCCGGCGGTGTAGACCGGCGGCGTGCTCGAGCAGCAGCGTGGTGTCGGGCAGGGTGCCGTCGACGACCTGGGCGTGGACCTCGCGCTGGGTCTGCCAGCCCTGCTCGTAGTCGACGAGGTCGGGCGCGAAGCCGAGGTGCACGAAACGCATGGGCCCACGGTACTTGGCCCGGCGTTCGACACCCGGGCTGCGCACGCCGAGCGGGCGAACCCTAGGCTCTGGCCGCATGAGCGAGGAGCCTGACGAGGTCCGTGCCAGCGCCCGCCGCCCCCGGATCGCCATCTGGGGCGCGGTCCTGGTCGTCATCGCCTGGCTGGTCGTCGGCGGCGCTCGGCGGCGCCGCCCAGGGCAAGCTGTCGGGCGTCCAGTCCAACGACAACTCGACCTTCCTGCCCAAGAGCGCCGAGTCGACGCTGGTCAGCAACGCGGTCGCGACCTTCAACGACAGCGACACGCTGCCCTACCTCGTCGTCGTCGAGCGCGCCGACGACGGGCGCTGACGCCCGCAGGACCTCCAGGCCGTCGCCGACGTTCGCGCAGGGCGTGCCCGGCCTCGCCCTGCCCGCGATCGGTGAGGGCGCGACGCTCGGCGACTACCTCGTCGCGGGCACGCCGATCGTCCCGATCCCGTCCCAGGACGGCAAGGCCGTGCTGGTCTCGGTGCCGCTCGACGCCGACGAAGGGCACCGAGGCCAGCGGCGACACCTCGGCCCTGGTCGAGGGCGCCGAGGCGATGCGCGCCGAGATCGAGAGCACCCTGGTGCCGGCCGGCCTCGACGGCTACGTCGGCGGCCCGGGCGGGCTGATCGCCGACTTCGCGGCGGCGTTCGCCGGCATCGACGGCATCCTGCTCGGCGTCGCCCTGCTCGTCGTGCTCGTCATCCTGCTCATCGTCTACCGCAGCCCGATCCTGCCGTTCGCCGTGCTGCTCAGCGCCGTGTTCGGGCTGAGCGCCGCCTCGCTCGTCGTCTACCAGCTGGCCCTGAACGACGTGATCACGCTGTCGGGGCAGTCGCAGGGCATCCTGTTCATCCTCGTCGTCGGCGCCTCGACCGACTACGCCCTGCTGCTCGTCAGCCGGTTCAAGGAGGCAGCTGCACGACCAGCCGAGCTCGTGGGTGGCGCTGAAGCAGGCCTGGCGGGGCTCGGTCGAGCCGATCGTCGCGTCGGCCGCGACCGTCATCCTCGGCCTGCTCTGCCTGCTGCTCGCCGAGCTGCGCAGCACCTCCGGCCTCGGCCCGGTGGGCGCGCTCGGCATCGCCGGGGCGCTGCTCGCCTCGCTGACCTTCCTGCCGGCGGTCCTGCTGCTCTTCGGCCGCCAGGTCTTCTGGCCGTTCGCCCCCAAGCTCGACCACGTGCACGCCGAGGACGTCGTCGGCACCAAGGGCCTGTGGGGCCGGGTCGCCGACCTCGTCGGCCGCCACCCGCGGCGCACCTGGGTCGTCACGCTCGTCGTCCTGCTCGCCGCCGCGGCGTTCGCCCCGACCTTCAAGGCGAGCGGCTCGACCATCGACGAGACCTTCCTCGACGACACCGACTCGATCACCGCCCAGCAGGTGATCGGCGAGCACTTCCCGGCCGGGTCGGCGACGCCGGTCCAGATCGTCGTGCCCGAGGCCGACGCCGAGGCCGCGCTCGCGGTCGTGACCAAGGACCCCGGGGTCGACAGCGCCTACATCGGCCTCGTCCCGCCGCAGCCGGGCCAGCCGGCGGTGCCGCCGAAGGTCGTCGACGGCACGGTGCTGATCCAGGCCACGACCAAGGCGGCCTCGGACAGCCCGGAGGCCGAGGACACCGTGCAGCGGCTGCGCTCCGACCTCGACGCCGTGAGCACCGACGCGCTCGTCGGCGGCAACGCCGCGACCAACCTCGACGTGCACGAGGCGAGCTCGCGCGACCTGCGGGTCATCGTGCCGACGATCCTGCTCGTCATCTTCGTCGTGCTCGCGCTGCTGCTCCGCTCGATCGTGGCCCCGCTGCTGCTCGTCGCCGCCAACGTGGTGTCGTTCGCGGCGACCATCGGCATCTCGGCCCTGGTCTTCCAGCACGTCTTCGGCTTCCACAGCAGCGACCCCTCGATCGTGCTCTACGGGTTCGTCTTCCTCGTGGCGCTGGGCATCGACTACTCGATCTTCCTGATGACGCGCGTGCGCGAGGAGTCCAAGGTGCGCGGGACCAGACCCGGCATCCTCGATCGGCCTCGCCGTGACCGGCGGGGTGATCACCAGCGCGGGCATCGTTCTCGCGGCGACGTTCTCGGCCCTGGCCGTGCTGCCGCTGGTGTTCCTCGTGCAGATCGCGTTCATCGTCGCCTTCGGCGTGCTGCTCGACACCTTCGTCGTGCGCTCGCTGCTCGTGCCCGCGGCGGCCTACGACATCGGCCCGCCGGTGTGGTGGCCGCGGCACCTGCGCGCCGACCGGGAGCCGGCCGGGCCGGACTCGCCCGGACCGGACTCGCCCGGACCGGGCTCGCCCGACCGCGAGCCGGTGCAGGCCCCCACCTCCTGACGGCGGCGCCGGCCGGGAGGTATCAGCGGCACCCCGACCGGCTCCTTGCAGGTGGCACGGCACGCAGCCGCGCGCTGCCGTGGCACGGCCCATCGGGCCGACGTCGCCGGGACCTGCCGGGTGACGATCATCGGGGAGGTTGTCATGCAGTGTCGCCGTTCGTTGTCCTCCGCACTCGGAGGACTGTTGTTGCTCGCCGTGGCCGGGCCGGTGGCCGCGGCCGCACCACCGGATGCCGGGGGTGGGCACCGTGCGGTGGGGCCACGCACCGGTGAGCACCCGTCGTGCGGCACGACCCGGTGACCGGGCTGGTCGCTCGATCAGCGGCGGCCGCAGCGGGCTGACCCGGCCGCGACCGGGTCTCCGGGTGAGCTGGCCCTGGCGTACGCACGCGGTGCCGCGGCCTCCTTCGGGCTGGCCGCCGGGCACGACAGGACCCTCGTGGTCACCACACAGCTGCGCCTGACCAACGGGGCCACCGCGGTGCACCTCGGCCAGCGGGTCGACGGGCTGCGGGTCCGGGGCACCGGCCTGGCGGTCGTCGTGGCCGCCGACGGCCGGGTGCTGTCGGCCGCCGGCACGCTGTCGAGCGGCGTGGGCAACGGGCCGGCGACGGCCCGCCTCAACGCCCGGCAGGCCCTCGACACCGCCGCCGGGAAGCAGGGGGCCCGGGCGCACCGGCCGTTGCGGGAGGCGGAGGTGCGCAGCACCGGCAAGCGCACCTTCCCGAACGTCTACGGCGAGGGCACGTCGAGCAGCCGCCCGGTCTCGACCGAGCTGGTGTGGAACGCGTCCGACCACGGTCGGGCGCTGAGGCTGGCCTGGGTCACCGACATCGAGAGCTCGGGCCAGGACTGGTGGGAGACGGTCGTCGACGCCGGCAGCGGTGCGGTGCTCGACCGCACCAGCCGCTACGCGCACGCGGGCCCCGAGGGCACGGTGACGCGTGAGCAGCATCCCGAGGCGACCGGCGCGACCCGCCAGGTGACCCCGTTCACGGGCCTGGACGGCTCCTGGGTCTCGGGCACGACGACGAGCGGCAACAACGCCAACGCCTACCTCGACCGCAACGACGACGACGCGAACAACGAGTACCAGCCGACGGCGGCCGACCAGCACTTCAACTACGCCTTCACCGACGCCTGGCGCACCACCGCCGACGTCAACTCGCTGACCGCGCTGGATGCCGACCGCGACGCCGCGCATCACCCAGCTCTTCTACTACACCAACGTCATGCACGACTGGCTCTACGGCCACGGCTTCGACGAGGCGAGCGGCAACTTCCAGGTCGACAACTTCGGCCGGGGCGGCAGCGGGAGCGACCCGGTGCTCGCCGAGGCGCAGGACGGCTGGGACCTCGGCTGCGTCGACGACCAGGGCACGCCGAGCCCGGGCGACGACGTCGCCATCCGCTGCCTCAACAACGCCAACTTCGGCACCCCGGCCGACGGCTCGAGCCCGCGGATGCAGATGTACATGTGGGCGCCGAGCCGGCCCTACCGCGACGGTGACGTCGACGGCGACGTCATCGCCCACGAGTACGGCCACGGCGTGTCGAGCCGGCTGGTCGGCGGTGGCACCCTCGGCTACAACGGCGGCGACCAGCGCGGCGCCCTCGGCGAGGGCTGGAGCGACGTGATCTCGTACCTCAAGTGGGGAGACGCCGTCATCGGCGAGTACGTCACGGGGAACGCGACCACCGGCATCCGCTCGGTCGCGTACGACAACAGCAACCTCGACTTCCAGGACTACGACACCAACTCCGGCAGCGGCCACGGCAACGGCCAGATCTGGGCGTCGGCGCTCTACGACATCCGCAAGCTGTACCCGGGTGGCGTCGAGGCGATGGCCGACCTGGTGCTCGACGGGATGAAGGCCACGGTCGCCAACCCGACGTTCATCGACGCCCGCGACGGTCTGCTGACGGCGGATGCCGGCGCGAACACCTGCCTGATCTGGAGCGCCTTCGCCGGGCGCGGGCTCGGGACCGGCTCCACGGGTGGTCTCGACGACGTGCCCACCGCGAGTGACGCCGTGCCGGCCGGGTGCCTGCCCGGCGCCGACGCGGGCGGCCCGTACACCACGCCGGAGGGCGCCGACGTGACGCTCGACGGCACCGGCTCGACCGGTGGCACCGACCCGTCCGCCGGGGCGATCGCCGCCTACGCGTGGGACCTCGACGGGGACGGTCAGTACGACGACGCCACGGGAGCGACACCGAGCTTCACCACGGTGGGCCAGGACGGGGTCTTCCCGGTCGGGCTGCAGGTGACCGACGCCTTCGGCCAGACCTCGACCAGCACCTCGCAGGTGACGGTGACGAACGTGGCACCCACCGTGAGCGTCGACGGCATCACGCCGGTCGACGAGCACGGCACCGTGACGGTGACCGGCACGGTGACCGACCCGGGCTGGCTCGACCCGCTGACCGCGACGATCAGCTACGACGACGGTGCGGCCCCGGTCGCGCTCTCGGGAACCCTCGAGAACGGCCGGCCCGACGCGACGTTCACCTTCTCGGTGAACCACCAGTACGGCGACGACGGGGCGTTCACCGTGCAGGTGTGCGCGGCCGACGACGACACCAGCGGCAGCTGCGGCAGTGCCGTGGCGACCGTGGCGAACGTCGACCCGACCGCGGTCATCGACACCGGCGGCCAGCAGGCCTACGACGGCGTCTCGGCGTTCGTCGTCGAGGCGGGCGAGCCGCTCACCGTGCCGGTCGGGTCGCAGGACCCGGGCAGTGACGACCTGCGGTTCCGCTGGGGCTGGGGTGACGGCACGAACGACCAGCAGACCTCGCTGGTGAACGCGCCGGCCACCGACCCGGCCAAGAGCCCGAGCGTGCAGCCGCGCGACGTGACCCGGTCCGCCACGCACACCTACGCGGACGCGTGTGCCTACACGCTCGACGCGACGGTGACCGACGACGACCTCGGGTCGGCGGCGGACAGCGCCCTCGTGCTCATCACCGGCAACGGCACGACGTCGAGGGGGCACGGGTGGTGGCTCAACCAGTACCGCGTGAAGAGCTCGAACGACTTCACGCCGGCGCGGCTGCAGTGCTACCTCGACATCGTGGGCGCCCTCAGCCTGGTGTTCGACGAGCACAAGGACGCGTCGACCCGGGCCAAGGCAACCCTGGTGCTCAACAACCCCGCCAAGGCGCCGGCCGACGTCATCTTCGACCAGCAGGCGCTGGGGGCCTGGCTCAACTTCGCCAACGGCTCGGTGAAGCTCGGCACCCCGGTCGACACCGACGGCAACGGGTCGCTCGACAGCACCTTCGGGGCGGCGATGCTGCACGCCGAGACGGTGCGGGTGAACCCGGCGTCGACGAGCGCGCAGGTCAAGGCGCAGAAGGACGTCGTGGAGCGGATCGCCACGGTCAGCGGCAGCTGACCGGGTCGACACTGGTCCGATGACGGTTCCCGTCCGGCTCCTCGTCGCCGCACTCCTCCTCGTGGGTGGGTGCGGCGGCGGGGAGCCGTCGGGTCCGGGCACGCCCGGCGGTACCGGTGGCACGGCATCCGGTGGCGTGCCGTCGACCCCCACGGCATCGGGAACGGTGACCGGCGGTACCGGTACCGCGCACCCTCACCCCCGCCGACGACGGCCGCACGTTCACCATGCCGAACGGGACGACCACGACCCTGCGGGTGCAGGACCCCACCGCGGGCGACCCGGCCGTCGACGGTGCCTCGGTGCTCGTCGTGCCGGTGGTCAACGTGACCGACAGCGGGGTGCGCGAGTGGGAGCTGCGGGCGGTGGCGCCCGGCACGACCACGCTCACCGGGTCGGACCCCGACTACCGCCTCACCGTCACCGTCCGCTGAGGGCACCCGACACGGGGTGGCCGGCAGACCTAGGCTGTCGCGCATGACACGCGTCGCACTGGCCGGGTACGGGTTCGCCGGGCGGGACATCCACGCCCCCCTCCTCGCGGAGGCGGGCTGCCAGGTGGTGGCGGTGTCGACCCGCAGCCCCGAGCGCGCGGCCGCCGCCCGGGACGACATCCCGGGGGTGCAGGTCGTGCCGGGCCTCGACGAGCTGCTCGCCGTTCCCGGGCTCGACCTCGTGGTGCTCGCGACCCCGAGCGGCGGGCACGCCGCGCAGGTGCGCTCGGTCGTGGATGCCGGGCTGCCGTGCGTGGTCGACAAGCCGTTGGCGGTCGACGCGGAGTCGGCGGCCGACGTCGTGCGGTACGCCGCGGCATCCGGCGTGCCCCTCACCGTCTTCCAGAACCGGCGCTACGACGCCGAGCAGGCCACGGTCGCGCGGGTGGTGGCCGACGGCCTCGTGGGCACGCCGTTCCGGTACGAGATGCGCTGGGAGCGGTGGCGGCCGGTGCCCAAGGAGCGCTGGCGCGAGCAGGCCAGCGCGACCGAGGGCGGCGGCATCCTGCTCGACCTGCACAGCCACCTCGTCGATGCCGCGGTGCAGCTGTTCGGCCCGGTGGCAACGGTTTTCGCGACGGTCGACGCACGCACCACCCCGGCCGAGGACGACGCGTTCCTCGTCTGCCGGCACGTGGGCGGCGTGGTGTCGCACCTCGGCGCGACCTCGCTGTCGGGCGCCCCCGGCCCGCGGGTGCGGCTGCTCGGCACGGACGCGGCCTACGTCATGGCCGACTTCACCGGTGAGGTGCACGTGTGGAGCGGGCAGGCCGACGCCGACGCCGGCGCACAGCGGCTGGCTCTACCGCGGTGACTCGCGCGAGCCGGTCGAGCGGTCCGGCAGCGGCCAGGCCGACCTCTACCGCGCGGTGGCCGCGGCGCTGGCGTCGGACGACCCGCAGGCCGCGATGCCGGTGGACCCGTGGGATGCCGTGCACACCCTCGCGGTGATCGACGCCGCCCGCGTCTCGGCGGCGCGCGACCAGGTCGTCACCGTGCAGACCCCCCGCCGCTGACACCCACCCGACTTCATTGCGATCTACCCACCTCCAGAGGCCCCGAAGGGCCTCCCGCGGGTGGGTGTTTCGCAATGAGTCGGGTCAGGGGGCGGCGAGGCGGCGGGGCTCGAGGCGCTCCTCGCGCACGCCGCCCTCGCTCGCGGCGTCGCGGGTGACGAGGTAGGCCGCCTTGCCGTCGACCTCGCTGACCGCCTCGACGAGCTCGGTGCCGCGGTAGACCAGGCCGACGCCGTCGTCGGTGCAGTGCGTCTCGGGCAGCGTGCCGTCGCCGACCAGCCGGTGCACGGTGGGGCGGCGGGTCTCCTCGGAGTCGTAGTGCACGCCGCTGCCGTAGGGGAGCAGGCCCAGGCCGTTGGTCACCGCGCGCAGCTCGGGGCCGAAGGAGTCGGTGCAGCCGCCGAGGTACCAGCAGATCGAGCCGGCCGAGACCCCGCCGAGCACGACCCCGGCCTCCCACGCGTCACGCATCGCCGGGCGCAGGTCGTGCACGTCCCAGACGGCGAGCAGGTTGGCGACCGAGCCGCCGTTGACCCAGACGACGTCGGCCTCGAGCAGGTGGCCGGGCACGTCGTCGAGGTTGGGCATCGGGAACAGGTCGAGGCAGGTGACGTCGAAGCCGGCGACGCGGCCGGCCTCGTGCGCCCAGTAGTTCATGTACCGCGGGTCGCCGGATGCCGTGCCGACGAAGGTCAGCGCGCGGTCGCCGGCCGTGGGCGCCGGACAGCTCGACGGCGTGGTGCACGAGGCTGTCGAACTCGAGCTGGGTGCGGCGGCCGTAGCGGTAGCCACCGGAGGTGGCCAGGATCGTGGGGGCGTCCGAAGGCATGCCGCCACCCTAGGGGCCTGTGGATAACCCGGCGGCCCCCGACGCGCGTGCGGGCAGGGTGGGGTGATGGTGGACGAGGGGGATGCCGTGGGACGGCGGTGACGGCGGTGGGAGCGGCGACGCGCCCGAGGTGCCCGGGTACGAGCTCGGGGCACTGCTGGCGCGCGGCGGCACGAGCGAGGTCTGGGCGGGGGTGGCGCTCGACGGCGGTCGCCGGGTGGCGGTCAAGGTCGTGCACGCCGACCTCGGGTCGGTCGAGGCCGCGTCTCGGGAGGCCGCGGTGTCCGCTCGGGTGGCGAGCGCGCACGTGGTCGGCGGTCGAGGCCTGCGTGCCGCTGCCCGACGGGCGGGTCGCCGTCGTGATGCCGCACCTGCTCGGCGGCGCGGTCGACGCCCTCGTGCGGCACCGCGGCCACCTGTCGCCGGGCGAGGTGGTCACCGTGCTGGCGCCGGTGGCCTCCGCGCTGGGGCGGCTGCACGACCTCGGGGTGGTGCACGGCGACGTCTCGCCCGGCAACGTGCTGCTCGACCTCGACGGGCGCCCGGTGCTCGGTGACCTCGGGCTCGGCCACGTCGTGGGCGACGTCTCGCCCGGGGTCTGGGGCACCGACGGCTACGTCGCGCCCGAGGTGCTGCTCGGTGCCGACCCGACCCCGGCATCCGACGTCTACGCCCTCGGGCGCCGTGGGCTGGCTGTGCCTGTCGGGCACCGTGCCCGGGCCGCCCGGGCTGCGGCCGGAGCTCGCGCAGGTGTGCTCTGGCCGGGGAGGGGTCGGAGCCGGTCGTCGCCGCACTGGCCGCTGCCGTGTCGGCCGAGCCGGCCGACCGGCCGGGAGCCCACGAGCTGGCCTGGCTGCTGTTCGGCGCCGCCGAGCCCGAGCCGCTGCGGCTGGTGGCCGGTGACGACGAGGTCAGCGCGGTGACCTACCGGCTGCGGGCGGCGGCGGGCCGGCCGCCGTCGGCGGCCGCGTCACGACGGTGGCGGTCGGCACCCCGGATGCCGTGGCGCTGCCGGCCGGCTCCCCTGCGCCTCGAGGGCGGAGGGTCGCCCGGCAACCGCTCCGCACTCGGGCGGTGACGCGGCGGCGGCACGCCGGTGACGTCGTGCGGCGGGCGCCGCGGGTGCCGCGAGAAGCCGTGGCGTCGGCCCTGCTGGCCGTCGTGCTCGTGGCGCTGCTCGTGGTCACCGTCGCCGTGCTCGGCCCGTGACGGCGGCACCGCCCGGGCCCGGCCGGCGGTCGGAGCCGCGGCGGCCGCGGCGATGCGCGAGCGCCGGCCGGCGGCGACCGCGGCGAGCACCGCCCGCACCGACCCGCGCACCGACGTCGCGGCGCCGCGCACCCGGCCCACCGAGCTGCTCGGCGTGCTCGCCGACGCGCGGGCCGCGGCCTGGCGTGAGGCGACCCCGTCCCTGCTCGGCGAGGCCGACGCCCCGCGGTCGGCCGTGGCGGCCCGCGACTCCGCGGCGGTGGCCGAGGTCGCCCGGGCCGGGGTGCGCTACACCGGGCTGCGCTACACCGTCGCCGAGGTCGCGACCGTCTCGGCGACTCCCGACCGGGCCGTGCTGCGCGCCCGCATCGACTCCGGCGGCGTACACCGTCACCGCCGCCACCGGCTCGACGTCGCGCCCGGCCGCGGCCGGGCACCCCGGTGCTCGTCGACCTGGTGCGCACCGACGTCGGCTGGCGGATGTCCGACCTGCGCCCGGCGCCATGACGCCCGTGGTCGGGACCGCGGTGCGGGTGCGGCGGGTGCGGCGGCGCGCTGGGCGGCCGGGCACCCCCTCGGCCGGTCAGCCCCGGGCCACGGCCTCGGAGGCGAACAGGTTGAGCCCGAGCCGTTCGGCGAGGAACTTGGTGACCAGCTGGCCTCGCACGCTGTTGCCCGCGGCATCCAGGGGCGGCGAGAAGGTGGCCAGGCCGCCCTTGCCCGGTGACACCGTGACGATGCCGCCGCTGACGCCGCTCTTGCCCGGCATCCCGATCTCGTAGAGCCAGTCGCCCGACAGCTCGTAGAGGCCCGCGGTGGCCATCACCGCCAGCACCCGGCGGCACACGCCGGGAGCGACGACGACGTCACCGGTCACCGGGTTCACCCCGCCGTTGGACAGGGTCGCCGCCATGACGGCGAGGTCGTGCACGGTCACCTCCAGCGAGCACTGCCGGGTGTAGACGTCGGTGGCCTCGTCGGGGTCGAAGTACAGCCGGCCGTAGCTCTCGAGCAGGTGGGCGATGCCCTGGTTGCGCAGGTTGGTGGCCGACTCGGAGGCGTAGACCTCCTCGTTCACGGTGAGCTCGCGGCCGGCGAAGCGGGACAGCCCCTGCCGCACCCGCTCCCACTTCTCGTCGGCCGTGTCTCCCGGCACCAGGCTGGTGGTGGCCATCGCCCCGGCGTTGACCAGCGGGTTCATCGTGCGGTCGGCGTTCAGCTCGACGGCCATCAGCGAGTCGAACGGGAACCCGGTGCTGTTGACGCCGAGGTGGCGCCGGGCCTCGGCGTACCCGATCGCCTCGCACACCAGCGCGAACACGAACGGCTTGGAGACGCTCTGGATCGAGAACGCCGTGTCGACGTCGCCGATCTCGAACGACCGGCCCCGGGCGCCGACCACGGAGATGCCGAACCAGTCCGGCGACGCCTGGGCGAGCACCGGGATGTAGTCGGCCACCGTGCCGTCGCCGTTGGTGCGGTAGCGCTCGTACGCCTCGGTGACGAGCGTCGCGGACCTCCTCCAGCCGGGGGAGCTCGCCGGTGGAGATCGGCGGGGGCGTCGACTCCTCGTCGAACGGCATCCCCTCGTGCATCGACAGGTCGGCCATGGGCGTGGACGGGGTCAGGCGACGAGCCAGCGGATGGCGGTGTCGAGGTCGCCGTGGACGAGCTGGTAGCCGCTGTCGCGCAAGCCGGTCACCGGTGATGCGCTGGCCGCCCAGGACCTCCGACGCGAACCCGCCGATCGCCGCGCGCAGGGCGAACGACGGCGCGGGCAGCACGGCCGGGCGGTGCAGCTCCCGGCCCAGCGCCTTGGCGATCTCCTTCTGGCGGGCGGGCTGCCCGGCCGTCGAGGTTGACCGGCCCGGTGACGTCGGGGCGGTCGAGGAGGTGCAGGATCGCGCCGACCTCGTCGGGGAGGGTGATCCAGGGCATGAACTGCCGGCCCGAGCCCAGCGGGCCCCCGACCCCGTACTTCACCAGCCGCAGCATCGGCTTCATCGCGCCGCCCTCGGGGGCCATCACGATGCCGGTGCGCAGGAACACGACCGACGCGCCGGCATCCACCGCGGGCTGGGCGGCGGCCTCCCAGGCCTGCACGACGTCGCTGAGGAAGTCGGTGCCGGGCGTGCTGGCCTCGGTGAGCTCCTCGTCGCCGCGGTCGCCGTAGAAGCCGACGGCCGAGGCCGACACGAACCGCACCGGGTGGTCGGCTGCCGCGACCGCCTCGGCCACCGCGTGCGTGCCGTCGACCCGCGAGGCGAGGATCTCGTGCTTGTAGGCGGGGGTCCAGCGCTTGTCGCCGACCCCGACACCGGCCAGGTGGACGACGCCGTCGACGCCGTCGAGGGCGCGCGGGTCGAGGGTGCGGCGTGGTGGGGTCCCACTGCACCTCGTCGGCCGTGCGCGGGGTGCGGCGGACCAGGCGCACGACCTCGTCGCCGCGCGCCTTGAGCGCGGCGACGAGGGGCGTGCCGATCAGGCCCGAGGACCCGGTGACGACGATGCGGCTCATGAGGTGTTCGAGTCGACCGGTCAGAGACCGAGGTCGGCCTCGAAGGCGCCTTCCTCGAGTCGCTGCTTCATCGTGGTGAGGAAGCGCGCGGCGTCCGCACCGTCGACGATGCGGTGGTCGTAGGACAGCGCGAGGTAGACCATCGAGCGGATGGCGATCGTCTCGCCGTCCTCCGCGGTGACGACGATCGGCCGCTTGACGACCGCCCCGGTGCCCAGGATCGCGACCTGCGGCTGGTTGATGATCGGGGTGTCGAACAGCGCTCCGCGAGAACCGGTGTTGGTGATCGTGAAGGTGCCGCCGGCGAGGTCGTCGGGCATGATCTTGTTGTTCCGCGTGCGGTCGGCGACGTCGGCGATGCCGCGGGCCAGGCCCGCGATGTTGAGGTCGCCGGCGTTCTTCAGCACCGGCACGAGCAGGCCCTTCTCGGTGTCGACCGCGATGCCGAGGTGCTCGGCGCCGTAGTAGGTCACCTCGTCGTCGTCGATGCTCGCGTTGACCGTCGGGTGGGCCTTGAGGGCCTCGACGGCGGCGAGCGCGAAGAACGGCAGGAAGCTGAGCTTGGTGCCCTCGCGCTGGGCGAAGTCGTTCTTGGCCCGGTCGCGCAGCCGCGCGATGCGGGTGACGTCGACCTCGACGACCGTCGTGAGCTGGGCCGAGACCTGCAGCGACTCGACCATCCGGCGGGCGATGGTCTTGCGCAGGCGCGACATCTTCTCGGTCGTGCCGCGCTTCGAGGCCTCCGCCGAGTGCGGCGGCCGGGGCGGCTGCTGCCGGAGCCTGGGCGGCCGGGGCGGCGGGCTCCGGCTCGGGCTCGGGGGCCTTGGCGGCCTCGGCCGCGGCGAGCACGTCCTGCTTGCGGATGCGGCCACCGATGCCGGTGCCGGTCACCGTCGCCAGGTCGATGCCGTGGTCGGCCGCGAGCTTGCGCACCAGCGGGGTGACGTAGGCCGCGGCGTCGCGGTCGTCGGAGGACGCGGCGGCCGGGGCCTCGGCGGGAGCGGACGGCGCCTGGTCGGCCGCGGCGGCGGCGTCGTCGGGCACCTGCTGCGGCCGGTGCCTCGGCGGCGGGCTGCTGGCGGGGCCGGCTCGGGAGCCGACTCCGGGGCGGAGTCCTCCTGCTGCGGGGCGGGCTCGGCGGCCTGCGGGGCGGGCTCGGGCTCGGCAGCGGCCGGCTCGGGCTCGGCGGCCGGCGCGGGCGGCGGACTGGCCGCCACCGCCGGACCCACCGACGATCGCGAGGTCGGCGCCCACCGGCACGGTGTCGTCCTCCTGGACGAGGATCTTGGTGAGCGTGCCGGCCACGGGGGAGGGGATCTCGGTGTCGACCTTGTCGGTCGAGACCTCGAGGAGGGGCTCGTCGAGGGCCACCTCGTCGCCCTCCTGCTTCAGCCAGCGGGTGACGGTGCCCTCGGTCACGGACTCGCCCAGGGCCGGCATCTTCACGGTCGTGCCGTCGCCGGAGCCACCGCCGTCGCCGGATGCCGTGGGGGCCGGCTCGGCGGCCGGCTGCTCCTGCTGCTCGGGCTCGGCCTGCGGGGCCGGCTCGGCCTGCGGCCTGCGGCTCGGCCGGCTGCTGGCCGCCCTCGTCGCCGGCCTGCGCGACGGCGTCGCCGTCGGACTGGTCGGAGACCTCGTCGCTCGGGCCGGAGCCCTGGTCGGACTGCTCGCCACCGGAGTCGCCACCGGCCGGGGCCGCGCCGTCGCCGATGACCGCGAGGTCGGCGCCGACCGGAACCGTGTCGTCCTCCTGGACGAGGATCTCCTGCAGCGTGCCGGCCACCGGCGAGGGGATCTCGGTGTCGACCTTGTCGGTCGAGACCTCGAGCAGCGGCTCGTCGACCTCGACGCTGTCGCCGACACCCTTGAGCCAGCGCGTCACGGTCCCTTCGGTGACGGACTCGCCGAGCGCAGGCATCTTCACGCGTTCTGACATCGGGACAGCTCTCCTTCGTGGGCGGTGGCGGTCATCACTCTAGTTGTGTGCGTGGAGGGGTTTCCCGGCGAGCGCCAGGTGGGCTTCGCCGAGGGCCTCGTTCTGGGTCGGGTGGGCGTGCACGAGGGCCGCGACGTCCTCGGCGTGGGCCTCCCAGCCGACGATGAGCTGGGCCTCGCCGATCTGCTCGCCCATCCGCGAGCCGACCATGTGGATGCCGACGACGGGGCCGTCCTTGGCGCGCACCAGCTTGACGAAGCCCTGCGGTGCGCAGGATCTGCGACTTGCCGTTGCCGCCGAGGTTGTACTCGTAGGTCTCGACCTCGCCGTGCTCCGCCCGGGCCTGCTCCTCGGTGAGCCCGACCGACGCGATCTCGGGCTCGCAGTAGGTGACCCGCGGGATGCCCGACTCGACGATCGGCAGCGGGTTCAGCCCGGCGATGTCCTCGGCGACGAAGATGCCCTGCGCGAAGCCGCGGTGCGCGAGCTGCAGGCCGGGCACGATGTCGCCGACGGCGTAGACGCCGTCGACCGAGGTGCGGCAGCGCTCGTCGGTGACGACGAAGCCGCGGTCGAGCGTGACGCCGGCCTCCTCGTAGCCGAGGCCGTCGGTGACCGGGCCGCGGCCCACGGCGACGAGCAGCAGGTCGGCGGCGATCTCGTCGCCGCCCTCGAGCCGCACCGTCACGGCGCCGCCGTCGACGGTCGCCGACTCGAACCGCACGCCGGTGCGGAAGGCGATGCCGCGCTTGCGGAACGCGCGCTCCAGCGCCTTGCTCACGGCGGGGTCCTCCGCGGCGACGAGCCGGGGGAGCGCCTCGACGATGGTGACCTCGGCGCCGAACGAGCGCATCACGGAGGCGAACTCGACGCCGATGACACCGCCGCCGAGCACGACGACCCGCCCGGGCACGGCATCCAGCGCGAGCGCACCGTCGCTGGTGACGACCGGGCCGCCGAGCTCGAGGCCGGGCAGCGTGCGGGCGTAGGAGCCGGTGGCGAGCACGACGTGCCGGCCGACGAGGCGCCGGTCGCCGACGACGACGGTGCGGTCGCCCTCGAGGCGACCGGTGCCCTCGACGTAGTCGACCGCCTGGGCCTTCACGAGGCCCTGGAGGCCCTTGTACAGCCGGCCGACGACGCCCTCGCGGTAGGTCGTGACGGCCGGCAGGTCGATGCCCTCGAGGGTGGCGCGCACGCCGAACCGGGAGGCCTCGCGGGCGGAGTCGGCGACCTCGGCGGCGTGCAGCAGCGCCTTGGTGGGGATGCAGCCGCGGTGCAGGCAGGTGCCGCCGAGGAGGTCCTTCTCGACGAGCGCGACGCGCAGCCCGAGCTCGGCGGCCCGCAGCGCACAGGCGTAGCCGCCGCTGCCTCCCCCGAGGACGACGACGTCGTGGGTGGTCTCGGCGGTGGCCGGCATCCGAAGCGCTCCCTTGCTGTGGCGGGTCGTGGGCGCCGCCGACGGGGTGGCCGTCCGGACGCTGCCCAGCATCTTGTCACTCCCGAGACGCTGCTCACACACCCGCGCCCACACCGAGACGCGTGGGGGTCGTCGTGAACGCCGAGGTCCACGCCCTATCGTGTCCGCATGGCGTGGTGGAGACGCGGGCACGCGAAGCAGGCCCCGCACGGTGGGGGAGACCTGGCGAGCGCGAAGGCCCACTTCGCCGACTTCATCGCGACCCGGCGCGGTGTCGAGGCCTACGTCGAGCCGGCCACGAACATCACGGCCACCACGGTGGTGCTCATCGCGCACGACGGCGAGTGGACCCGGCGGGCGCTGCCCTCGCGTCCGGTCGCCTTCGAGGTGGCGCGCTCGTTCGACATCCCGGTCTACGACGTCAACCTCACCGGCTACCCGGCGCGGATGCGCCAGTGGACCTCCCGGCAGCGCAAGCCCAAGGGCCGCTGAGCCGCTCGCACCCGCTGCGTGAGCGGTGCCACCCGGGCCATCGGTTGGAGCGGGCGCGCTGCGTCTGCGAGGCTGGAGGGGACCTGCCAGCCGACGGAAGGACCCACCATGTCAGCCCCGAAGAAGCCGCGACCCGCGGTCGACGACGAGGTGAAGGCGAAGTTCCGCGCGGCGCTGGACGCGAAGAAGTCGCACGGGGGCGCCGACGTGTCCGACCACACCGAGCACACCAAGGTCGACCACGCCCACGGCCCCGAGGCCAGCGCGACGCAGCAGATGTTCCGCCGCAAGAGCGGCGGCTGACCCGCCCGACCACGCCCGGATGCCGCGCCACCCCTTGCGGGGAGGCGCGGCATCCGTCGTCCGGGCACTCCGGCATGCGAAATACCCACCCGACCAGGCCTGAGGCCGTCGGGTGGACTCGGTCGGAGCGCGGGCTCAGCCGGCGGAGGACTCGACCAGGGTGAGCAGGGTGCCGACGCCGAAGCCGGTGCCGCCCTTGGGGTGGTGACCCTTGGGGCCCTTGTCGTTGAAGGCCGGGCCGGCGATGTCGACGTGCGCCCACGGGATGCCCTCGCCGACGAACTCCTTGAGGAACAGCCCCGCGGTGAGCATGCCGCCGTCGCGGTCGCCCTTGTGCGCGATGTCGGCGGTGGGGGTGTCGAGCTTGGCGCGCAGCTCGACGGGCAGCGGCATCGGCCAGGCGCCCTCGCCGGCCGCGCCGGCGGCGTCGACCACGCGGGAGCGGAAGGCGTCGTCGTTGGCCATGACGCCGGCGATGTCGGTGCCGAGCGCCACCACCTGGGCGCCGGTGAGGGTGGCGATGTCGACGACCCAGTCGGGGTGCTTCTCGCTGGCCAGGCACAGCCCGTCGCCCAGGACCATGCGGCCCTCGGCGTCGGTGTCGAGGATCTCGACGCTCGTGCCGTTGCGCATGGCCACGACGTCGCTCGGGGCGCTGGGCCGTGCCGCTCGGCATGTTCTCGGCCAGGCAGAGGTAGCCGGTGACGGCGACGGGCAGGCCGAGCTCGGCGGCGGCGAGCACCGTCGCGGCGACGGCGGCCGCACCGGCCATGTCGCACTTCATCGTCACCATGCCGGTGGCCGGCTTGATGTTCAGGCCGCCGGAGTCGAAGGTGATGCCCTTGCCGACGAGCGCCACCGAGGCCTTCGGGGCGGCGGGGGCGTACGACATGGTGACGATCCGCGGCGGGTTGACCGAGCCCTGGCCGACGCCGACGATGCCGCCGAAGCCGCCCTTGACGAGCGCCTTGTCGTCGAGCACCGACACGGTGACCTTCGCGGGGGAGGCGGTGACCCGCTTCTTGACGTTGTCGGCGAAGGACTGCGGGAAGAGCACGTTCGGCGGGGTGTTGACCAGGTCGCGGGCCCAGTCGCGGGCCGCGCCGAGCACCGCGGCGCGGGCGACGGCATCCTTGGCGGCCTTGCCCTGGCCGGCGCCCGAGACGACCATGACGCGCGGGCCGGCGCCGTTGGCGGCCGTCTTCGAGGCGCGCAGGCCGGTGCCGCGGCGGGCCCCCAGCGGGGCGGACTTGTCGTAGGCGTAGCACCCGGCGTAGGCGCCGTCGGCGACGGCCGACAGGCTCTCGAGGTCGGGGGTGGGCAGCGCGACGGCGACGGTGCGCTTGCCGCGCACGCTGCGCAGGGCGGCGCCGGCGGCGGCGCGCAGGGCGGCGTGCGGGTAGCGTGGAGCGGCGCGTGGTGCCGTCGCCGAGCCCGGTGACGACCACGGAGGTGGCCTTGACGCCGGGCACGGCGGCGACCCGCACCACCTCGTCGGCCTTGCCGGTGGCCTCGACGTCGGAGAGCACCGCCTGCAGGTGGACGACGGCCTTGCGGGGCAGGTGGTGACCGGTCGCGAGGTCGGCGCCGTCGGGGGTTCGCACCGAGCCGACGACGAGGGTGTCGACGGCGAGCTCGGCAGGGGGTCGGGTCGTGAGGGCCACAGAGGTCATGCGCGCAGACTAGCGACCACGGGGGCAGCCCGGCCGCAGGCGGTAACGTGCCGACCATGACCGAGCTGCTGCACTCACCCCTCCACGACCGCCACGTCGCCCTCGGCGCCAAGATGGCCGACTTCGGGGGCTGGTCGATGCCCATCGAGTACCCCGGCGGCGGGGTCGTCGCCGAGCACACCGCGGTGCGCGAGAAGGTCGGCATCTTCGACGTCTCGCACCTGGGCAAGGCGCGGGTCTCCGGCCCGGGCGCGGCGGACTTCGTCAACTCCTGCCTGACCAACGACCTGCGCCGGATCGGCCCCGGCCAGGCGCAGTACACGATGTGCTGCACCGAGACCGGCGGCGTGGTCGACGACCTCATCCAGTACCTGCGCTCCGACGACGACGTCTTCCTCATCCCCAACGCCGCCAACACGGCCAAGGTGGTCGAGCTGCTCGCGGCCGCCGCGCCCGAGGGCATCAAGGTCAAGAACCTGCACGACCAGTACGGCGTCATCGCCGTGCAGGGCCCGCGCTCGCGACGAGGTGCTGCGCGGCGCTCGGCCTGCCGGTCGACCACGACTACATGAGGTTCGTCGAGACCGACTGGGAGGGCCTGCCGGTCATCGTCTGCCGCACCGGCTACACCGGCGAGCGCGGCTACGAGATCGTGCCGCGCTGGGACGTCGCCGGCTCTGTGGGACGCGCTCGCCGCGGCGGTCGCCGCCGAGGGCGGGCTGCCCGCCGGCCTCGGCGCGCGCGACACGCTGCGCACCGAGATGGGCTACCCGCTGCACGGCAACGACCTCTGCCTCGACATCACCCCGGTCCAGGCCGGCGCCGGGTGGGCCGTCGGCTGGGACAAGCCGCAGTTCTGGGGCCGCGAGGCGCTGGCCGCCGAGCGCGCCGCCAAGCAGTCGCGGCTGATGCGCGGGCTCGTGGTGACCGGCCGCGGCATCCCGCGCTCGCACTGCGCGGTCAAGGACGCCACCGGTGCGGTGGTCGGCGAGGTCACCTCCGGGACGTTCTCGCCGACGCTGAAGCAGGGCATCGCGCTGGCGCTGCTCGACCGGTCGGTGACCCTCGGCGACGACGTCGTCGTCGACGTGCGCGGCCGCGACGTGGCCGCGACGGTGTCAAGCCGCCGTTCGTCGAGGTCGGGGTGCGCGAGAAGTGAGCGAGCAGTGGACCTGGGCCTACGAGGGCCCGGACGGCGCCCCGATGGCGGCGCAGGGCCTGGGCGAGACGGCGTTCCCGACCCAGTCCGACGCCGAGTCGTGGTTCGGTGAGGTGTGGCACGACCTGGCCGCCGCCGGGGTGGCGGCGGTCACCCTGCAGCGCGACGGGCAGAAGGTCTACGGGCCGATGAGCCTCGAGGGCCCGCCTGACCGCTCAGGCGGCCCTCGGCCGTGACCGTCGGGACCCCGGAAGGGTCAGGCGGGGTACTCGCCCCGCTTGACGAGCGCCCGCGGCATCCGCGACCGGCGCAGCGGAAGGCGCGCATCGCGGCGTACATGCCGTTGCCCTTCGCCGCGGCGGCCTCGTCGCCGAACTTCGCCGCGATCTTCTTCTTCAGGCTGCGGTACATGAAGAAGGTGTCGGCGACCGCGACGAGCAGCACGGTGTAGGTGAGGATCGTGACGAAGAACAGGATCGTGCTGGTGCGCATGAAGCTCAGCGCGAGCACGATCAGCATGACCGGCAGCATGAACTCGGCGAGGTTCCACCGGGCGTCGATGAGTCGCGCATGTAGCGGCGCACCGGGCCCTTGTCGCGGGCCGGCAGCCCGGAGTCGTCGCCGGTCAGCATCGCTGACGGGTCTTGGCCAGCTGCTCGTTGCGCTTGGCCTTGTCGATCTGCTTGGCCTGCTTGCGGTCGGCGACGACCACGGCGCGGCTGCTTGCGGGCCGCCTCCTGGTCCTTGCGCTTGGGCGTGGGCCGGTTCTTGGCCCCGTTTCGCTGCGGGTGGAGCTCGTCGTCGAGCTGGTCGTTGGTGGTCTTGCTGCGTCCGAACACGCCCCCACTGTAGGTGCTCGGTCTGGATGCCGTGCACGCGCGGGCCGCCGCCGCCGCGCTGCCGTGGGTACGCTCGGCCGGGTGACCGACGTCCTCCCCGCTGACCGGACTCCCGCCATGCATGACCGGGTGGCGGGCCCTGCTGCCCGACATCCGGGCCGACCTCGAGACGCTGACCCGCATCCCGAGCGTGTCTGCCTCGACGCGTTCGACCAGGCCCATGTCGAGGCCAGCGCTTCGGCCGTGGCCGAGCTGCTGCGCGCCGAGGGCCTCGCCGTCGAGATCGTCCGCGAGGGCGGCCGCCCCGCCGTCATCGGGCACGTCGACGGGCCCGGGAGGGTTCGCCGACGGTGCTGCTCTACGCCCACCACGACGTCCAGCCGCCCGGCGACGCCGCTCGGCTGGGACAGCCCGGTCGTTCGAGCCGACCGAGCGGGACGGCCGGGTCTACGCCCGTGGCATCGCCGACGACAAGGCCGGGGTGATGGCCCACGTCGCGGCCCTGCGCGCCCACGGCGGCTCGAGCTGCCGGTCGGCGTCACGGTCTTCGTCGAGGGCGAGGAGGAGATCGGCTCCGACAGCCTGGCGACGATCCTCGAGCGGCACGGCGAGAAGCTGCGGGCCGACGCCATCGTGCTGGCCGACTCGACCAACTGGGCCGTGGGGGAGCCGGCCCTCACGACCACCCTGCGCGGGAATGATCCGCGTGGTCGTCACGGTGACGCACGCTCGACCACGGCATCCACTCCGGCATGTTCGGTGGCGCCGTGCCCGACGCGCTCACCGCCCTCGTTCGAGGTGCTCGCCAGCCTGCACGACGACGACGGCGAGGTCGCCGTGGCGGGCCTGAAGTCGGGCGTGGCCGCCGACCTCGACTACGACGAGGCGCGGCTGCGCGCGGAGTCCGGGCTGCTCGACGGGGTGTCGACGATCGGCACCGGGCTCGCTGCTGTCGCGGATCTGGACCAAGCCGTCGATCACCACGATCGGCATCGACGCACCCTCGGTCGCGACGTCGTCGAACACCCTGGTGCCCAGGGCCGCGGCCAAGGTCTCGATGCGGCTGGCGCCCGACGAGCACGACATGCGACGCGTTCGCGCTGCTGCGCGACCACCTCGTCGAGCACACGCCGTGGGGCGCGAAGGTCGAGGTGCACCCTCGACGACCGCGGGCTCGGGTTCGTCCGCCGACGCGCGAGGGCCCGGTCTACGACCAGGCCCGGGCGGCCTTCCACGACGCCTGGGGCGTGCGAGCCGGTCGACATCGGGGTGGGCGGGTCGATCCCGTTCGTCGCCGCCTTCGCCGAGCAGTTCCCGGATGCCGCGATCCTCGTCACCGGCGTCGAGGACCCCGACGCGCGGGCGCACGGCGCCAACGAGTCGCTGCACCTCGGCGAGTTCGAGAAGGTCTGCCTGGCCGAGGCCCTGC